>NZ_JBNWCH010000003.1:0-677142 GCF_053522485.1 Agrobacterium sp. 22-209-1 | reverse complement strand
CCATAGGGATTTACGCTGGTAACGCGGGGTGGAGCAGCCCGGTAGCTCGTCAGGCTCATAACCTGAAGGCCGCAGGTTCAAATCCTGCCCCCGCAACCAACGATCCCTGCGATCCACTCAAGCCCTTGCCACGCAAGGGCTTTTTTGCGTTTCTGGACTGATGAAAACACTTCAGGTCTGCGCCTGCAATTATCGGCCCGATTTCCAGCCTTTTGTCACCTGAGATGGTGGAAAAGCCGGATATGCGGGTTGCGGGAACGCTCCAGGCTAAAGGCTGAGATCCGGAAGAACGGTGCGGATGTGGTTACCCAGCGCCCTGGCTGCTGAAGATGTCTGCGCGTCGGCAAACTCGATGGCAATGCCGATCGTTGGTAGGGGTGGTAGCCCGTTTTTGACGATATGAAGGTCGGCTGGAACGGCTGTCCTTGTCAGCACGCTGATGGCGTGGCCGGAGCGTGCGATTGCGATGAGGCCGGAAAGGCTGTTGCTGGCGAAGGCGACACGGTAGCGGCGATTGGCGGTTTCCATGGCGGCGCACGCCGCGCGGTGATCCAGCGTCACGGGCGCGGAGAGTGCGAGCGGCAGCACATCCTTGGCGAGGAGATCCGGCTCAGGCCTGTCCGCCACCCAGACGAAACTTTCCCTGCGGAGCACATCGCGGTGATCCGGATCGGATTGCGAAACCAGGGCCATGTCGATCTGGCGGCGCTGCAGGAGGGGACGCAATTCCGTCGTGGGCGCACAGACCATGCGCAGGTCGATTTTAGGGTAGGTGCCGAAGAAGCCTCTTAGCAGTTCCGGCAGGAAGGCAATGGAATAATCTTCAGGGCAGCCAAGGCTGACGGTTCCCTGCAGCGTCGCCTCGCCCATATCGGCAAGGATTTCGTCATGCCGGGCAAGCAGGGCGCTGGCATGGGCAAGCAGTCTCTCTCCCGCTGCGGTTACACGCACTCCAGAACCCGTTCGCTGCAGCAGGATATGGCCTACCAGCCCTTCCAGCCGCTGCATCTGCGTGCTGAGCGCAGATTGGGTGCGGCCAATCTGCATTGCGGCGACACTGATGGAGCCGGCGCGAGCGACGATGATGAAGTTCTTCAGCAGGGTGAGATCGAGCATGGCGATATCAAGATTGTCGATACCGGAGTATAATACTATCAATTGGACTGAGGGGGCAATGGGTGGTTATGTTTCCGCAAGATAAACTTTTGGGGAATGTGCCATGGACAAGCCTGCGAAGACCTTCGCCTCGCTCAATGACGAACCGGCTTTCTGGGAGGCCGCCAATAAACATCTGACCCGCTACGGACCGGCCTTCGAGGAGATCATCGTCGAGCGGGCTGAGGGAAGTTTCGTCTATGATGCGGATGGGCGCGCCATTCTCGATTTCACCTCCGGCCAGATGAGCGCGTTGCTCGGGCATACCCATCCGGATATCGTCGCCACCGTCAACCGGCAGATGGCATCGGTCGCGCATCTATTCTCGGGCATGTTGTCTCGCCCGGTCGTCGACTTGGCGGCGCGGCTGGCGGCGCTTGCGCCTGGTCTCGATCGTGTGCAATTGCTGACCACCGGGGCTGAGTCCAACGAGGCGGCGATCCGCATGGCGAAGCTCGTGACCGGCGGGCATGAAATCGTCGCTTTCGCGCAGAGTTGGCACGGCATGACGGGCGCTGCGGCCTCCGCTACCTATAGTGCCGGCCGCAGGGGCTATGGCCCTGCCACGGCTGGCTCACTCGTTATTCCCGCGCCGAACGCCTATCGTCCGCGCTTCAAGAATCCCGATGGATCGAATGACTGGCAAGCGGAACTCGACGATGCCTTCGAACTGATCGATCGCCAGTCGACCGGCAATCTTGCCGCCTTCATTGCCGAACCGATCCTGTCGAGTGGCGGTATCCTCGAACTGCCGGTCGGCTATCTCGCTGCGCTAAAGAAAAAGTGCGAGGAGCGCGGCATGCTGCTCATCCTCGATGAAGCCCAGACCGGTGTTGGCCGAACCGGGCATATGTTCGCCTTCCAGCGCGATCGTGTGACCCCGATATCATGACGCTGTCGAAGACACTCGGCGCCGGCCTGCCGCTTGCGGCGGTGATGACGAGCGCGGAGGTCGAACAGAAGGCCTTCGAGAGGGGTTTCCTGTTCTATACGACCCATGTTTCCGATCCCCTGCCGGCGGCTGTCGGCGTGACGGTTCTCGATGTGGTGGCACGCGATGGGCTGGTGGAACAGGCGATTGCCCGCGGAAACCGTTTGAAGCAGGGGTTGCTCTCGTTGCAGCAGCGCTTCGAATGCGTTGGTGACGTGCGCGGGCGCGGGCTTTTACTCGGACTTGAAGTCGTCGCCGACCGGCATACGAAAGCCCCGGGTTTCGAACTCGGTGCACGCATCATGCAGGAGGCGATGTTGCGTGGCCTCAGCATGAACATCGTCAAGCTGCCCGGCATGGGCGGCGTCTTCCGCATTGCGCCGGCGTTGACGGTATCGGAGCCGGAAATCGATCTTGGGCTGGAGATACTGGCGGATTCGATCGAATCCGCACAGCTTGCCCGCTAGGTGTGGCCGGCATTTGCCGGGAAGGTCAGTTCAACCCTTGCGCCTTCGCCGGGTCTGGAAGTGATATGCGCTTCGCCGCCGCTCTGGCGCACGAAACCGTAGACCATGGCGAGGCCGAGACCTGCGCCGCCATGGTCGCCCCGCGTGGTGAAATAGGGCTCGAAGGCCTTGTCCACAGCCTCCGGCGTCATGCCGATGCCCTCGTCGGCGACGGCGATCACCAGCGAATCTTTGCCTGAAGCGGCCTCGATTGAAATCAGGCCGCCATCGGGCATGGCGGCTGCGGCGTTCAGGCAGAGATTGAGGATGGATTGTTCGAAAAGGGCCGGGTCCAGCGGTATCGAGGGAAGATCGTCATCGATATGGAGCGCGATCCGGCATTTGGGGCCGACAGCGATTTCGAGAATATCGGCCATGCCGCGCAGCAGGCTGGCGACATTGATGACGCTTGGATGTATCGGTTGCTGGCTGCCGATGGTAAGCATGCTGCTGGCCAGAGAGCGGCCGCGATCCGCCGCCTTGCGGATGCGGGCGATGTGCCGCTTCTGGCGGTCGTTGAAACCGGCCTCCCGCTCCAGAAGACCGAGGCTGCCGGTGATGATGCCGATCATGTTGCCCACCTCATGGCTGACCTGGTGGGTCATGCGCATGATGCCATCAAGTCTCTGGGCTTTGACGGCTTCCGCTTCCTGGCGATCGAGCGCGGTCACATCGCGGGCGAGCAGCACGATGCCGCCGTCCGGCTGGCGTGACATCGATACTTCGATCACCCGCTGATCGTCAGTGCGGTGGCGCAGGACTGCGCGGTCGAGCAGTTCTCCCCGCTCTGCCTCGAAGGGTAGCAGGGCCGGGTCGATTTCCGGGATCGGCTCGACAAACCGGCGAAGCGGCAGTTTTCGCGATGAGCCGGAGCGTCCGACGAGTTCGATGATGCGGCGGTTCATGGTGATGGGCCTGCCGGCCGGATCGAAGAGTGCTATTCCCTCATTCATGGTGCGGAATGTCGAGCGGATGGTCCGGGCTGCCGCTTCCGCCGTGCGCCTGAGGCGCGAGACGCGGTCGACGCTGTCATGGAAGGCGCGAAACGCATCGAGCAGCCGGATCAACTCCGTCTCGGGACCAGTATACGAGGGCGGGCCGACATCCTTATTTCCTTTCGCAAGGGCATTCATGCCGTTGGAGAGCGTCACTATCCCGCGCGAGACACGCATCACTGAGCGGATCGAGAAGATCGCCACGATGAGAACCAGAAGCGAGGCGACGGCGACAATGATCAACAGTCGGTTGAGAGCATCGGAGGTCGAAATCAGGTCTTCGTTCAGCCTGCGCGCAACCGCATCGCCCTGGGTCTCGGTTGCGTGGGAAAGATCGCGCGACACGGTGTGAAGACGGGACACCGAGGCACGGATGGCGAACATTTCCAGAAGGTAGCGGCTCTGGGCCTCGAAGACCCGCTCATAGGGGTGCAGCTCGGACACGGGCAGGCGTTCGCCGGGATAGCCCTGTTGGCGCGCTGTTGTTTCCGCCACGTAACGGCGGCGCAGTTCACCAAGCTGGAAGAGGCTGTCGGATGCGGATGCGGCCTGCACGATGCCGTTCATTCGCCGGCGCAGTTCCGGATCTAGGATGCCCTGACCGGTGGCGATTTCGCCGAGTGCTGCTGCCGCTTCCGCTTTATGGCCCTGTGCCGCATCGGCATCCTTCGCAAGATCGAGCGTCTGTTCCCGGATAATCTGGAGGAGTTCAACGATGCGTTCGCTGGCAAAGCCGCGGGTAATCCGTTCGCCGCCGCCCGATCCTGTCATTTCGAGCAAAATATCGACCTGCTGGACCACCGAGCGGCTTTCGCTGGAAACGCGGTAGGGTGAGGCGGCGTTCATCAGAAACGGTGCGCTGGAGACGAGATCGGAGACCTGCCGCGAGACCAGCGACGCCTTGGCGAGACTGGAAAAGGCCTGCAACCCATAAGCCGCCATTTCATCGCGGGCGCGCTGCAGACCATAAATGGCGATGGCGGAAAGGCTGAAGACGAGGAGGCAGGTAAAGACGATCGCAAAGGGCAGGCGGAAGGCGATGGAGGACAGGAAGGAGCGGCTGATCACGGGGAAAGCTCGCCCTCGTCGGTATGCAGGACATAACCCTTGCCGCGCCGCGTCTTGATGTGGCGCGGAAGGTCGGGGTTTATCTCGATCTTGCGCCTGAGCCGCAAAACCAGCACGTCGACATTTCGGTCGATATAACGGTCGCTTTCCGAACCCAGCCTGTCGAGGATCTGGGAGCGGCTGACGGGCTGGTTGGGTGTTTGCGCCAATATTTCCAGCAGCGCGAATTCCGCAGTCGTCAGCGTTCGGCTATGATCGCTCAGGCAGACCGCCCGGCGGGCGTCGAGATCGATCGCCCAGTCGCCAAGGCACAGCGCCCCGCGCCCTTGATCGCTGTCCTTGTCCTGTTTCAGCGAAGGGATCGTTCGCCGCAAGACGGCCTTGATCCGGGCGGTGAGTTCGATCGGTTCGAAGGGTTTGACAACATAATCGTCGGCGGCCGTTTCCAGACCGAGAACCCGGTCAGCGGCGCTGCCGGCGGCGGTGACCATGACGATACCGATGTCGATCTGGCTGCGCAGCCGCTGGGCGAAGGTGCGTCCGGACGTGCCGGGCAGATTGTGATCGACGAGCACAAGCTGCATCCTTTCGCGCGCCAATATCTCGTCCGCCTCCTCGGCGGAGCGCGCGCAGGTGGGTAGCCAGCCCTCCGCCTCAATGAGGTCCGAGATGAGCTCGGCCATATCCGGATCGTCCTCGACGATCAGAATGCGAACCTTCTGATTAAGCACTGCACTTTCCTCCCATCACCATCATAGGCATGGCAGCGGCGATCTTCAAAGGCTCGCTGGTTATCGCTGCTGTCATAAATGTAATATCTGTAATCTTGTTCGGCGGTGCGGTGAAAGATTGGTAACCATTCTTCGATTGCGGTGCGGGCTGGATGTGACATGCTGTTGGTGGAGACTGGAACGGGGAGGTTCCAGGCAGGGAGGCTTAATTGAAAGCATTGACCGCACTTGCGGCGAGCATGGTCCTATGGCTGTGCGGCGCAGGGCATGGCATGGCCGAGCCGAAGTTGAACGTCCTGTGCGGCGTCGACGAGGCCTGGTGTTTGACCATGAAGCAGGCTTTCGAAGCCAAGACCGGTCTCGAGATTTCGATGGTGCGAAAGAGCACCGGTGAAATCCTCGACCAGATTCGCGCCGAACGATCCCATCCCACTGTTGATGTCTGGTGGGGCGGTACCGGCGACACCCATTTGCAGGCCGGCTCGGAAGGGTTGCTGGATGAATACCGGCCCGTCCACCAGCAGGATTTGTTGCCCTGGGCGCAGAATTTCTCGGTAATGTCGGGATCGCGGTCTGCGGGAATTTATGCTGGCGCGCTGGGTTTTGCCTATAATTCGGAACTGCTTGCAAAGAACAATCTGCCGGCGCCGACCTGCTGGAAGGACCTGGCGAAGGATGTCTATCGCGGCCATATCCTGACCGGCAATCCGAACTATTCCGGTACGGCCTTCACCATGCTGGCCACCCTCGTCCAGCTGTTTGGCGAGGAGGAGGCTTTCGGTTTCATGGCGAAACTCAACCAGAATGTCGTGAGCTATACCAAGGTGGGCGCTGCGCCCGTCAAGGCGGCGGCGCGGGGCGAGATCATGATCGGGATTTCCTTCATGCACGATGCCGTGACCCAGAAGATCGAAGGTTTTCCGCTGGTCATCGTCGCGCCGTGCGAGGGCACCGGTTATGAAATCGGGGCTGTGAGCATCGTCAAGGGCAATCGCAATTCGGCCCTTGCACAGGATTTCGTGGAATTTGCGCTGAGCCCGGAAGGGCAGGCGACCGGGGCCCAGGCCGGCCAGAACCAGGTGCCTTCCAATGCCCGGGCGACATTGCCGCTGACCGCACCTGACATATCGATGATCAAGATGGTGGATTACGATTTCGCCACCTTCGGACAGCCGGAAGAGCGAAGTCGGTTATTGAGCCGCTTCGACAGCGAAATCCACCCCACCCAGACCCAGTAGGGCAAAAACCAACATCCCGAAGAGACAGCGCGTGCTGCAAGACGCCGCGACCGGCAGCGCCATGTCTGCGCGCGGCCCAAGAATTCAGACGCAAGCTACAGGAGGATAACCATGCGACTGACGATATTTTCCACCCTGCTTTTTGCCGGCACGGCACTCAGCGCCGTTTCCGCGCAGGCGGCGGGCGAACTCAACCTGATCTGCTCGGCCGATGTCGTCATCTGCGAGCAGATGAAGGGCGATTTCGAAAAGACGCATGACATCAAGGTCAATATGGTGCGCCTGTCTTCGGGCGAGACCTACGCCAAGGTTCGCGCGGAAGCCCGCAATCCGAAGACAGACATCTGGTGGGCTGGCACCGGCGATCCGCATATGCAGGCGGCATCCGAAAACCTGACGCTCGAATACAAGTCGCCGATGCTGGACCAGTTGCAGGACTGGGCCGTGAAGCAGGCGGAAAGCACCGGTTACAAGACTGTCGGCGTTTATGCCGGTGCACTTGGCTGGGGCTACAATACCGAAATCTTCAAGTCCAAGGGTTACAAGGAGCCGAAGTGCTGGGCCGACCTGCTGGCGCCGGAGCTGAAGGGCGAAATCCAGATCGCCAATCCTAATTCGTCCGGCACCGCCTATACGGCGCTCGCGTCGCTCGTGCAGATCATGGGCGAGGATCAGGCGATTGATTATCTGAAGAAGCTTAACGCCAATATCTCGCAATATACAAAGTCGGGTTCTGCGCCGGTCAAGGCGGCGGCGCGCGGAGAAACGGCGCTTGGCATCGTCTTCATGCACGATGCGGTGGCGCAGACGGCGGAAGGCTTTCCGGTCAAGTCCATCGCGCCGTGCGAAGGCACGGGCTACGAGATCGGCTCGATGTCGATCATCAAGGGCGCCCGCAATCTCGACAATGCGAAGATCTGGTACGACTGGGCGCTGAAGCCCGAAGTCCAGTCGCGCATGAAGGACGCCAAGTCCTTCCAGCTTCCCTCCAACAAGACGGCGGAAGTGCCGAAGGAAGCGCCGAAGTTCGAGGATATCAAGCTCATCGACTATGACTTCAAAACCTATGGCGATCCGGCCAAGCGCAAGTCGTTGCTGGAGCGTTGGGACCGCGAAGTCGGTGCGATCGCAAACTGATCTGAACCACTGATCTGAACTCAGGCGACAGGCATCCCGGCTTTTTAAGCCGGGGTGTCCGCCACTCTTTCATCGGCATGAAACAAGCGAGGTCGGCCATGACACGTGGCAATCGCAGGCTGGACATCGTCCTGGCGCTCGGGGCTTTTGCCCTCATTCTTCTCCCCTGGTATCGCATCGAAGGCGGCTTTTTCAGCTTCCGCTGGCTGTCCGGATTTTTCTCTTCGGCCAGCGATGCGCCCGGTGTGCTGCAAATATTGTCCTATGGAAAACCATGGCTCGTCGGCATCGTCCTCTTTTTCCTTGCCGCGTGCCTTGTTCGGCCGATGCGTGATCCAATGCGGCGTGGCGGGTTGCTTGCCTTCATAGGCGCCGCCGGTCTCTTTTTCCTCGCCTTGCAGGGGCTGGCGATCGGCTTCAGCGGCTGGACCTGGACGGCGAGCGAGAACCTCTTCGGCATGCTTGCCGACGGCCAACCCTCCATGGGCGCCGGCGCCGTCGTCATGTCGCTTGTCTTCGTGCTTCTCTTTGCCTTCGGGCTTGCAGAACGCGGAGTCATGAAAGGCGACGCCTTTGTCGTCGCCGCCATTTCTGTTCTGGTCTTCCTCGTCGCGGTTTTTGTCTTCTATCCGATCGGCAGCATGCTGATCGCGTCCGTTCAGGATTTCGACGGCTCCTTCAATGCCGATGGTTTTATTCGCAATATTCAGGATCCCGGCATCTGGAGCCTTGGCTGCGTTACGGGGGAAGAGCGTTGCGGCGTTGCCTGGCGCACGCTGTTTCTTGCCCTGATGACGGCTTTCGGTTCGACCGTGCTCGGTCTCGGCTTTGCTCTGATCGCCACCCGCACGCGCTTTCCTTTCAAGAAGGGCCTGCGCCTTCTCACCGTTCTGCCGATCATCACGCCGCCTTTCGTCATCGGACTTGCGTTGACGCTGCTTTTCGGCCGTGCCGGTGTTGTCACCGAATGGCTTTCTTACCTCTTCGGCATAGAACCGGGCCGCTGGCTTTACGGCATGACCGGCATCTGGATCGCACAGGTTCTGTCCTTCACGCCCATCTCGTTTCTGGTGCTGATCGGCGTGGTCGAAGGCGTCAGCCCGTCTATGGAAGAGGCCTCGCAGACGTTGCGCGCCGACCGCTGGCGCACCTTCTGGCGGGTGTCTCTGCCGTTGATGAAGCCCGGTCTCGCCAATGCTTTTCTCATCGGCTTCATCGAGAGCATGGCGGATTTTGGCAATCCGCTGGTGCTCGGCGGCACCCATGGCGTGTTGTCGACGGAAATCTTCTTTGCCGTCGTCGGCTCACAGAACGATCCGTCCCGCGCTGCGGTTCTGGCGATCATCCTGTTGTGCTTCACGCTTTCGGCCTTCCTTGCCCAGCGCTTCTGGCTGGCGGGCAAGAATTTTGCGACGGTGACGGGCAAGGGTGACAGCGGCGCGCATATCGCGCTTCCGCGTGGCCTGTCCATCGGCGTCCACGCTGTCGTCGTGCCGTGGATGGTCTTCACCATCGTTGTTTATGGCATGATCCTTGTGGGCGGTTTCGTGAAGACCTGGGGTCTCGACAATTCCCTGACCCTAGACCACTACGTCCGCGCCTTTTCCATCAGCTTCTCCAATGGCTCGATTGCCTGGACAGGCGTTGCCTGGAATTCGTTCTGGACGACCATGAAGATCGCATTGGTTTCCGCACCGCTGACCGCCGCCGTCGGTCTTTTGACCGCCTATATCATCGTGCGGCAGAAATTTGCCGGGCGGAACCTCTTCGAATTCGCGCTGATGATGAGCTTTGCCATTCCCGGCACGGTCATCGGCGTCAGCTACATCATGGCCTTCAACCTGCCGCCGGTGGAAATGACGGGATCGGCACTCATCCTCATCGCTTGCTTCGTGTTCCGCAACATGCCGGTCGGCGTGCGCGGCGGCATTGCGGCGATGAGCCAGCTCGACAAGAGCCTCGACGAGGCCTCGCTGACGCTGCGGGCCAATAGTTTCCGCACCATCCGCAAGGTCATCCTGCCGCTCTTGAGACCCGCAATCACGGCCGCGCTGGTCTATTCCTTCGTGCGCGCCATCACCTCCATCAGCGCTGTCATCTTCCTCGTCAGCGCCGAATACAACATGGCGACCTCCTATATCGTCGGCCTTGTCGAGAACGGTGAATATGGGGTGGCGATCGCCTATTCCTCAATGCTGATCGTGGTGATGATCACCGTCATCACAGGCTTCCAGCTCATTGTCGGCGAGCGTCGCCTGCGGCGTGAAAACCGCGTCGCCGGCCTGCCCTCCGCTTCCTCCGTTCCTCTTGCCCAGGAGAAAACCGCATGATTTCCGTAAAGCCCGGCTCCGTCACCTTTCAGAATGTCCGCAAGACCTTTGGCGCCTTCACCGCCATTCCCGACCTGTCGCTCACCATTGAGCCCGGCACGCTGGTGACGCTGCTCGGTCCCTCCGGCTGCGGCAAGACGACGACGCTGCGCATGCTGGCGGGCCTCGAGCATCCGACCTCGGGCCGTATCCTCATCGGCGACAAGGATGTGACCATGCTGCCTGCCAATGAGCGCGATGTCTCGATGGTCTTCCAGTCCTATGCGCTTTTCCCGCATATGACGGCGCTCGACAATGTTGCCTACGGCCTGCAATCCTCCGGGCTGCGCAAGGCGGAAGCGCGGGAAAAGGCGGAAGAGGGTTTGAAGCTTGTCGGCCTTGCCGGCATGGGGCATCGCCTGCCCGCCGAACTTTCCGGTGGGCAGCAGCAGCGTGTCGCGGTCGCCCGCGCTCTGGTGCTCGAGCCGCAGGTTCTGCTGCTCGATGAGCCGCTTTCCAACCTCGATGCCCGCCTTCGCCGCCGGGTCCGCACGGAAATCCGCGAATTGCAGCAGCGGCTTGGCTTTACTGCCGTCTATGTGACGCATGATCAGGATGAGGCGCTGGCTGTTTCCGACCGGATCATCGTGATGAAGGATGGCGAGATCGCTCAGTCGGGTGCGCCACGCGATCTTTACGAAGCCCCGGCTTCCGCCTTCATCGCCGATTTCATGGGTGAGGCGAATGTCGTCGGCTGCGAAGTGATCAGCATTGAGGGTTCGGACGCACTGATCCGCGTTGGCGGCATCGATCATCGGGTTTCGGCGCGCAACGCAAAACCCGGCCCGGCGAAACTTGCTGTGCGTCCCGGCTCGATTTCCATCGGACAGCTTGGCGGGCCGGGCCTTGCCGGCCGGGTGCTGCACAGCGCCTATCTCGGCGGTCACGTCGAATATGAGGTGGAAACCGATATCGGTACGCTTTTTATTGTCGACCACGCCGTGGAGACCAGCCTGCCGGCAGCGAGCAATGTGACGCTGGGGTTCAAGAACCGGGGCATTGCCTTGATTCAGGCTTGAAGCCGCTCCTGCACTCAGGATTACATGGCGATAGAGGCAGATTTGTTCTGCCTCTGTCCGTCGGGAGCGCCGGTCTCAAATATCCTTTGCCAGACGCAGCGCGTCGTAGATCGCCGCATGGGTATTGCGCGCGGCGACCGCATCGCCGATCCGGAAGAGCCGGTAGGCGCCTTCCGGGTTGCGCTCGACCGTCTGGGCCGTTCCCGCAAGCAGGGCGTCATAGGAGATTTCGCCAAGGTTCTTTGAACCGGGCTTGAGTTCGAAATAAAGGTCATCCAGCGGGATTGTGCCGTGGTTGACGACGATCTGGTCGACGGTTCTCGATTTCGCCACGCCGCCATAGTCGCTGCCGACATGGGCGATAAGCTGGTTGCCATTTCTTTCCGCCGCTTCCAGCCGGTAGGTAACGGTGAAGGTGACATCGTGTTTTTGCAGCGAGCGCATATAGGGAACGAGGTTCATGGCCATAACTTCCGGGGCGAAGGCGCGGTCGGGCGTCATGATCTCAACCCTTGCGCCTGCCTTTGCCAGAAATTCGGCGGCCTGCAGACCTGCATGGTCGCCGGCATCGTCAAAAACCAGCACATTCGTTCCCGGTTTGACGTCCCCGGAAATGATATCCCATGCCGAGACGACGAGATCGGCGCCGCTGGAAAGCACATCGGTGTGCGGCAGACCGCCGGCGGCGATGAGAACGACGTCAGGGTTTTCCGAAAGAACCGTGTCCGCTTCGGCCCAGTTGTTGAAGTGGAAGGTGACGCCCAGCCTTTGACACTGGCTCATGCGCCAGTCGATGATGCTGATCATTTCCCGGCGGCGTTCGCTTTGCGCGGTTAGCCGGATCTGGCCGCCGGGATTGTTGGCGGCCTCGAACACAACGACCTCATGGCCGCGTTCGGCACAAACGCGCGCGGCCTCGAGCCCGGCCGGACCGGCGCCGACGATCACCACCTTCCGGCGCTCCGCCGCTTTGGGTATCTCGTGCGGCATGGTTTCCTCACGGCCCGTTGCCGCATTGTGAATGCAGAAGGCGAGACCGCCCTGATAGATGCGGTCGAGACAATAATTGGCGCCCACGCAGGGGCGAATATCTTCCTCGCGTTTTTCCATGATCTTGCGCACGATATGCGGGTCGGTCATGTGGGCGCGGGTCATGCCCACCATGTCCACCTTGCCGGCGGCGATGGCGTGGCGGGCGGTGGCGACATCGGGGATCTTGGCGGCGTGGAAGGTTGGGAAACTGGTCGCGGCGCGGATTTCACCGGCGAAATCGAGATGCGGCGCGTTGGCCATGCCTTGGATTGGGATGACGTCGGTCAGGCCGGGGTCGGTATCGATATGGCCCCTGATGACATTGAGATAGTCGATCAGGCCGCTATCCTTCAATCGTCTGGCAATTTCGATGCCCTCTGCCTTTCCGGTGCCGCCCTCAAGACATTCGTCGGCGGTATAACGGACACCGAGGATGAAATCGTCGCCCACGCGTTCGCGCATCGCCCTGAAGACGTCTAGACAGAAGCGCAGGCGGTTTTCGAGCGGGCCGCCATAGGGACCGTCCAGTTCATTGGTCAGCGGCGAGACGAACTGGTCGATCAGATGGCCATAGGCTTCCAGCTCCACGCCGTCCATTCCGCCCGCCTTCATGCGTTCGGCGGCGTCGGCGAAGTCCTTGATGATACGCTCGATATCCCAGTCCTCGATCTTCTTCGGAAAAGCCCGATGCGCCGCTTCGCGATGATGGGACGGCGCAAGGATTGGCAGCCAGTCCCCCTTGTCCCAGCGGGTGCGGCGGCCGAGATGTGTGAGCTGGATCATGATCGCCGCACCCTGTTCATGCACGGCGTCGGTCATTTCCCGGATCCATGGGACGATTTCATCCTTATAGGCGAGTAGATTGTTGAAGACGGGCGGGCTGTCCCTGGAGACAGCGGCGGAACCGGCTGTCATTGTCAGCGCAACGCCGCCCTTTGCCCGCTCCACCGTGTAGGCGCGGTAACGTCCCTTCGGCATGCCATCCTCGGGATAGGCGGGTTCGTGCGATGTGACGATGATGCGGTTGCGCAGCGTGAGGTGTTTTAGCTGGTAGGGCTGCAGAAGTGGATCGCTCGACATAGCCTGCTCCAAAAGGTTTCTATCTCAAGGCTAAGCGTTAATGTACACTTGTGTCAATTTACAAAACACAGTTGTCTTTCTTTTCGACATGGGTGTACATCCGCTTGTCGCGAAGAGGCCTATTTGCTACGAACTCGTTATGGAAGCGACATTGAACGACACCGGTTGGCGTGGATCGCAGGAGGGGTGGCTTGAGGCCGCCTATCAGGCTTTGCTGGAATCGGGCGTGGATTCCGTCAAAATCCTGCCGTTGGCGAAGAAGCTAAATCTGTCGCGCACGAGTTTCTACTGGTTCTTCAAGGACCGGGAGGAATTGCTGGCCGCGCTCGTCGCCCGCTGGCGGGAAAAAAACACCGGAAACATCGTCACGCAATCCGAAGCCTACGCCGAGACGATGGCCGAAGCCATGCTGAATGTTTTCGATTGCTGGCTGGATTCCTCGCTCTTCGACAGCAGATTTGAGTTCGCCGTTCGAAGCTGGGCTCTTCAGTCCGATGAGATTCTTGCGGAAGTTCGCAAGGCTGACGAGATGAGAATGGCGGCGCTTTCACGCATGTTCGTGCGGTTCGGTCACAATGAAAACACGGCGGATGTGCGTGCCCGGACCACCTATCTGGTGCAGATCGGCTACATTTCCATGCAGTCCGAGGAAGATGTGGCGGTGCGGATGCAGAGGATTCCGGACTATATCGCCATCTATACCGGTGAGATGCCGCAGCAGCGCGAGCTTGACCGGTTTTATGCGAGACACGGGTACAGACCGGGTTCGTAAACCTTAGGCGACACGTCCATAAGACCGCCCTTTTGCGAAAACACACGCAATGCCGTCGGATTTTGGCAGGCAGGGTGGTAGAAGATGAACTGTCCGTGCGTCCTCGTGCAATGTAGCTGCAACATTCAGCGAACAGTGGTGAGGGTGGCAAGGATTCATCTGGGGAACGTCATTGCGTATCTTGCTTCTTGAGGATGAACCCGAAATGGCGCGCGCGCTTCTTGAAGCCCTGCGTCGGCGCGATGTGCTTGCCGATCATGTCCGCACCATCAGCGATGCTGAAGCCCTTGCGCGGGACGGGTCTTACGATGTTCTGGTTCTGGATCGCCGCCTTCCCGATGGCGAGGGGCTGAATCTGGTGGCTTCGCTTCGCCGGAGCAGGCATTCCGTGCCTATCCTTGTTCTGACGGCGCTTGGAAGTGTCGATCACCGTGTCGACGGGCTCGATGCCGGAGCGGATGATTATCTTGCCAAGCCCTTTGCAATCGAGGAGCTGCTCGCTCGCCTCAGGGCTCTGCATAGACGCGGCCCTTCTCTTTCCGACAGATATGCGCATTTCGGAAATCTGAGCATCGATCCGCGCAGCAATGAGGTCAGCATTGCCGGCTCCATCATCGAGTTGCGGCGTCGGGAATATCTGGTGCTGGAGGCGCTGATGCGTCGTCCGAACCGCATCGTCACGCGGGCGAACCTGATCGAGGCGGTCTATACGCTCGATGACGAGATCGAGTCCAACGCTCTCGATGCGCACATTTCCCGTATCAGGAAGAAGCTGGCGCAGGCGGAAGCCTCGGTGGAGATAAGGGCCGTGCGGAATATCGGTTATCTCGTCCGGTTGAAGACATGACACAGGAGCGCAATCGATCCCTGCGATGGGGGCTGATGAAGCGACTTTTCGCATTGCAGGCGTTTCTGCTCGTGCTTTTCGTCATCCTTCTCATAGGCTGGATATGGATCATTGATCCGCGGCTCGAAGGTGCGAATGAAGAGGCCGCCCGCATCGTCGCGGAGAGCGTGACGAAGGATGGACAGGGCAGGCCGCAACTTTCGGCGACGCCGGAGCTGGCGGAGCTGAAACGGCGCTATCCGAATCTCTGGTTTGTGGTGCGGGACGCCAAGGACATCGTCTTGCAATACGGCGTTGTTCCGGCGTCTGCCCTGTCGGCGGCTTTTCCCTGGAGTTTTGACCGCGCGCGGCTGGAGGCGGCCGGTACAGTGCGCGCCACCGTGGAAAACCGCGATACATCCGCCGGGCGGCTTCAGTTCATTGCCGGGACGGAGGAAGGAATTCCCAATGACGGGCTGAGCATCTGGATCAATGTTCAGCTGGATCTGGAAAAGGATGCCGAGGGCGCCATCCGCTGGCTGACCGTGCTGCCAGCGCTGGGTTTCATCATCCTCATCGCCGTCGTGCCCATGCTGATCCTGACGGGCATCGCGACACTGCTCGTGACCCCTCGGGCGGTCGGCCGCTCTTTGAGCGGGCTGATGGAAACCGTCAAACAGGCGCAGTCCATCGATTTCGAGAACCGGTCTGAGCGGATCGACCGTTCGAAAGTTCCCCTTGAAATCATCCCGCTGGTGGATGCCTTCAACGTCGCGCTGTCGAGGCTCGATGACGGGTATAATCGCCGCAACCGCTTTCTTGCCGATGCGGCGCATGAACTGCGGACTCCGATCGCAATCGTACGCACTAGAGCCGACCTCTTGCCCGATGATGCACTGAGCCGTCAGATCAGGGCCGATATCGACCGATTGACCCGCGTTGCGCAGCAGCTGCTGGAAATGCAGGCGGTGGGTGCGGTGAAACTGCCGGCTGAGCCGCGCGATCTCAATAGGCTTGTCGAGCGCATCGCGACCGATCTCGCCCCGATTGCGATGGATGCCGGTTACGAATTCGATTTCGAGCCAGGCGTGGGCGACGTCGTTTTCACGGTGCAGACTTCGATCATCGAGATGGCGGTCGTCAATCTCGTGCGCAACGCGATAGACCATGCCGGGGGCAAAGGCGCAATTACGATCCGGATCGATCCGGCCGGAGCCATTGAGGTCTGCGATGAAGGGCCGGGCATAGCCGTTTCGGAGCGCGGGCAGGTATTCGAGCCGTTTCACCGTATCAACACGAATTCGCCCGGAGCAGGCCTTGGGTTAAATCTGATCCAGAAGGCGGCGGAGCTTCATTGCGGCCGTGTTCTGTTCCTCGATCTCAATCCCGGCTTCTGTGTCCGGCTCGAGATTCGATCGATAGTTTCCAAAGGGGCTGCGACCGCGCGCTGATAGTGAAATTTCTTACAATTCGGTTAAGAAAACACATCCAAACCATTTAAATAAATAAATAATTTCTAATAAAATTCGCCCGATGTAATGCAGACGCAATTCTCGTGGGGAAAATCCCCTTATCTGCTGAACGCATCCGCATGTCATGTCGGCCGGCGCAGCAGACTAACGGGAGCCGGTTTCCGGTTCTTCAACGCGAACTGAAACTTGGCTGCGCCACAAGATGGCGCATCGGTTTCGTCTGGAGTCATTCATGTCGATCATCAAGAAATCGCTTGTCGCCGTGACCATCGCCGTCGCGGTTGCAGGCAATGCCTACTCCGCTGATCTCACCAACTACAACACGCAGCAATCCTTCGATTATGGCAATCCGCCGGCCTTCTCCTGGGGCGGGGCCTATGTGGGTGTGCATGGTGGCGTCTCCTCCCCGAAATTCAACCCACTGGCCAGCGGCCGAGGCCTGACGGGCGGTGTGCAGGCCGGGTATAACTTCCAGTTCGGTTCGGGCGTGGTCGGTGCGGAACTCGAAGGGTCCTATCTCGGGAACGAGGCGCGTGTGCCGAACGGTCGGTTGCGGGAACGTTTCCGTGGCGCGGCCAAGATGAAGGCCGGCGTGGCGCTTGACCAGACGCTCATTTACGGCACTGCCGGCCTGACCACGACGAAGTTCAAGGACGGCAATGGCGTGACGGGTCCCGATGGCTGGAAACAGGGTTATCTGGTCGGGGCAGGCGTTGAACAGAGCTTCGGCGGCGGCCTGTCGGCAAAGTTCGAATATAATTATGTGAGCACAGGAAATGTGGCCACGACGACTTCAAGCGGCAGGTCGAAGACCGATATCAGCGATCATGTCATCAAGGCCGGCCTGAATTATCGTTTCTGATCGGCCCGCCCCATGACCGGCCCAGGGAGAATTTTCAAAAGAACGCCGCCGCTTTCAAGGTGAAGGCGGCGGTACAATAACATGGACCGCAAAACAGACGGCGCCAGATGAAATCCGGAAATGATCATTCGCATTCAAGCGACGGCTGCCGGAAACTTGTTACGTACCACTCGTTGCCGGAACTGCGCGTATAGAACGTATAATAGCAATCGATGCGTTCGACATAACCTGGCGTTTCCGACACTTCATATCGCTCACCGCGCCGCGTTGTCCGCACCTCGCCACTCGATGACCCGGAAACAACCTGTGTCTTTTTCTTCCGCCATTGAAAGGCCTGCTGGCCGGGGCCCAGACTATAAATATTGTCTGGCGGCCCATAGTCCAGCATCACGCTGGTAATGGGCGCGCCAATATAGCTTTTCATGACGGTTGAGGCGCAGGCCGTGAGCAGCATGGACGCGCTGGCGATAAGGATGATTGCTGTCGGGACTGCGAGTGAGGCTCTGCTGGACATGGGAATTCCTTTCAGCTGCGGGGACATACCGCAGGGATAGGAACAGCTTGTTGCAAGTACATTGCACGGCAAGATCGCTGGGCGGGCCGTGACTGCCGGTTGGTCTTAGCTAGTTCGCCGGCTATCTGTGTCAGAGGCCGGCAATGTTGCGGCCGATATGGCGCAGTATGCTTTTGAAGAGTTTTACTTCGGCCGGGTCGAGGCCTTCGATCGCGGTTTTTTCGAACATGGCGGCGATGGGCATGAGTTCATCGGCCAGTTCCTCGCCCTTCGGGGTGAGGGTGATGCGCACGATGCGCGCATTGTCGAGCGGTCGTTCGCGGCTGACGAGGTTACGCCGGACCATCAGCCCCACCAGCCGGGAAAGCGTGGAAATCTCCACCGACACCATGTCCGAAAGCTCGGTCAGCGTCTTGCTCTCCTGCTGCCGCAATGTGGCCAGCACCCGGTACATCGGCAGGGTGATGTCATAGGAGGCCAGTCTCACGGAAAAGCGCTCGCCAAGCCGAACGCCCACCCAGTTGAGCAGGTAGGGTACCGAGTCGGTGAATTGATAGGACACGAGCAAATCCCCGTTTGAGAGCCATCTGCGCAGATGCTGATGTGCGCCTATCGGCTGTACCGGCACAATCCATCCGTTTCAATAGCTTCGCCCCATAAGACGGGGGAATGCGGCGTTCTCCCTTTCACAAAAAATGGCGAATAACATTTGCATTGACAAACATTGCAAATGCAAATAAATAAGAGCACAGGATTTGGGAGGATCTCATGACATCAGCATTGTTTGGCCTCGGCAGCCTTGCGCCCGAAGGCGTCGGTCAGAATTTCCGTTCAACGATGCGCCGTTTTCCGGCGACTGTGACGATTATCACGGCCTGTGCTTCGGGTGATCAGCGCGATCACGGCATGACGGTCACGGCCGTCACTTCGGTCTCGATGGAGCCGCCATCCCTGCTGGTCTGCCTGAACAATCGCACCCTGCTGCATGAACTGCTGCTGTGCCGGCCCGATTTCATCGTCAATGTGCTGACGCAGGATCAGATTGCCCTATCGGATGCCTTTAGCGGCAAGGTGTCGCCGGAAGAGCGTTTCCGCGACGGTCAATGGCATCGCCACGACAATGGCGTTCTCTATCTGCCCACGGCCCATGCCGCCATCGCCTGCCGCCGGGTCGCGGCCATGCCTTACGGAACCCATACCGTTTTCATCGGGCAGGTTGTTTCGGCCGATGTCAGCGAGGTGACACGACCGCTGCTTTACGAAAACGCCCAATATTGCGCGGCAAGCCCCTCGCACGAACCTGCCTGAATTTCCGCGATCAGAGCATTCCCGCAAGGAGACAATCATGAACGATATGAGCCATGCGCCGCAGCCGGTGCAAACGAACCCGCGTGCCCGCCTCGCCAGCCGCGTTGCCGGCATAGCCGATCTTTTCCGGGCGAGCGCCAGACAGACGGAGGAGGCCCGGCGCGTTCCCGCCAGCCACATCGAGGCGCTTCGCGGCATCGGTTATTTCGATATCGTCAAGCCCTGCGCCTTCGGCGGCAAGGGCGGAGATTTCGCCGAGTTGGTCGAGGCCAATATCGAGCTTTCGGCCGCCTGTGCGTCGACCGGCTGGGTCGCCGGCCTGCTGTCGGCCCATCAATGGCTGCTGGCGATGTTTCCGGAAGAGGCGCAGGCCGATGTCTGGGGTGAAAACCCCGACGCACTGCTGTGCGGTTCCTATGCGCCGGTGAAGATGGCGGAGCTTGCCGATGGCGGTTATCGGCTGAGCGGCAAATGGGCCTTCGCCTCAGGTTGTGAGAACGCGCAATGGTCGCTCTGTGCCGCCATCCTGCCGCCGCAGGGCGAGGGAAAGCCGGTTCCGGCCTTCTTGCTCGTTCCCGCCGGGCAATATGTGATTGAGGACACCTGGCACGTGGTGGGCCTGGCCGGCACGGGTTCCAAGACGCTCGTTCTCGATGATGTCTTTATTCCCAAACACCGGGTTCTGACCTTCCCCGACGCCACCAGTGGGAAGACGCCCGGCGGACGATATTATGCGGAAGAGGGTCTGTTCAACATGCCGCTTCTGACCGGCATCCCCTCCTGTCTTGCGGCGGCGGGCGTCGGTGCGGCGAGGGGGGCGCTTGCCGCCTATGTCGATCACGTCGGCGGCCGGGTGACGCGCGGTGCGGTGGCGGGCGGCAATAATCGCATGGCCGAATTTCCAACCATCCAGCTGCGCGTTGCGGAAGCAGCGGCGAGCGTCGATGCGGCTTGCGAAATATTGCTGCGCGATGTCGCCCGGGCGCAGGCGCTTTCGCAGGCGAGGATCGAAGGTCGGGCGGAGTTTACCGTGGATGACCGCCTTCTCAGCCGCCGCGGCCAGTCCTTTGCGGTGTCTCTCGCCCTGCGCGCCGTGCAGGCGCTCAACGATTCCACCGGCGGCGTCGGGCTCGATCTTTCCAACCCGGTGCAGCGGGCGTGGCGCGATGCCAATGCGGTCGGCCGCCATATCAGCATGAACTGGGACGCCGTCGGCACCATGATCGGTCAGAGCATGCTCGGGCTGGAACCCAAGGGCCAATATTGATCGCTTCTCAGGCGGCAAATCATACAGTGAATTCGGAGGAAATAACATGCAAGGCAAGGTCGCTCTCGAGGAGCATTTCGCAATCCCGGAAACTCTTCAGGACTCGGCCGGTTTCGTACCCGGCGACTACTGGAAGGAATTGCAGCACCGCCTGCTCGACATTCAGGATACGCGCCTGAAGCTGATGGATGCGCATGGCATCGAAACCATGATCCTGTCGCTGAACGCACCGGCGGTGCAGGCAATCCCCGACAGGAAGAAGGCGATCGAAATCGCGCGGCGGGCGAATGACGTGCTTGCCGAAGAATGCGCCAAGCGGCCGGATCGCTTCCTTGCCTTCGCAGCATTGCCTTTGCAGGACCCGGATGCGGCGACGGAGGAATTGCAGCGCTGTGTCAACGATCTCGGTTTCGTCGGCGCGCTCGTTAACGGCTTCAGCCAGGAGGGCGATGGGCAGACGCCGCTTTATTACGACCTGCCGCAATATCGCCCGTTCTGGGGCGAAGTCGAAAAGCTCGACGTGCCTTTTTACCTGCATCCGCGCAATCCGCTGCCCCAGGACTCTCGCATTTATGACGGCCATCCCTGGCTGCTCGGCCCCACCTGGGCTTTCGCGCAGGAAACGGCTGTGCATGCGCTGCGTCTGATGGCGTCCGGCCTGTTCGACGAGCATCCGCGCCTCAACATCATTCTCGGCCATATGGGCGAGGGCCTGCCCTACATGATGTGGCGTATCGACCACCGCAATGCCTGGGTGAAGCTGCCGCCGCGTTATCCGGCCAAGCGCCGTTTCGTGGATTATTTCAACGAAAACTTCCACATCACCACCTCGGGCAATTTCCGCACCCAGACGCTGATCGACGCCATCCTGGAAATCGGCGCCGACCGCATTCTGTTTTCCACGGACTGGCCCTTCGAGAATATCGACCATGCCTCCGACTGGTTCAACGCGACGACCATTGCCGAGGCCGACCGGGTGAAGATCGGCCGCACCAATGCGCGCCGCCTGTTCAAACTCGACGGGAACTGACCCATGCAGCCGTTCGTCTACACGGCCGCGCCCGCCCGCATCGTTTTCGGGGCGGGCAGCTCGGCGGGCGCGGCGGAGGAAATCCACCGCCTTGGCCTGTCGCGGGCGTTGGTGCTTTCCACGCCACAGCAGAAGAGTGACGCGGAGGCGCTTGCCGCCCGGCTCGGCCGGCTTGCTGCCGGCGTCTTCTCCGATGCGGCCATGCATACGCCGGTCGAGGTGACGAAAAACGCGGTCGAAGCCTATCGCGCCGCCGGTGCGGATTGCGTCGTGGCGCTCGGCGGCGGTTCCACCACCGGCCTCGGCAAGGCCATTGCGCTGCGCACCGATGCGGCGCAGATCGTCATCCCAACCACCTATGCCGGTTCCGAGGTAACGCCCATTCTCGGCCAGACGGAAAACGGGGTGAAGACCACCATGCGCGGGCCGGAAATCCTGCCGGAAGTGGTGATTTACGATGCGGAACTGACGCTTGGGTTGCCGGTCGACATCACCATGACGAGCGGGCTGAACGCCATGGCGCATGCGGCGGAGGCGCTTTATGCGCAGGACCGCAATCCCATCGCCAGCCTGATGGCGGCCGAGGGGCTGCGGGCGATGATCGGAGCCCTTCCCGGCCTAAAGGCCGAGCTGCGGGATATCAAGGCGCGCGAAACCGCGCTTTATGGTGCATGGCTGTGCGGCTCGGTGCTTGGCGCCGTCGGCATGTCGTTGCATCACAAGCTTTGTCACACGCTGGGCGGCAGTCTCGATCTGCCGCATGCGGAAACCCATGCGGTGCTTCTGCCGCACACCATCGCCTATGTGGAACAGGCGGTGCCGGATTTGCTTGCACCCCTTGCCACTCTTGTCGGCGGCAGGGCAGGGGCGGGGCTCTATGATTTCGCCGCCCGACTTGGCGCGCCGGCAAGCCTTGCGGCTCTCGGGGTCCGGTCGGACGATCTCGATCCCATGGCAGAGCTTGCAACGGCCAATCCTTACTGGTGCCCGCGGCCAATCGAAAAAACTGCAATCCGCGACCTTTTGCAACGCGCCTTCGAGGGCACGCGGCCGGAGTAACGGGAGGAGGAGACGATGGATATGAAGATGAGCAATGATGACGGCTACTTCATCGAGGAACGTTCGGCTGAAACCGTGATCGCGCGCATGCGCGATTGTGACGATCCGCGTTTGCAGGAAATCATGGCGGTCGTAACACGCAAGCTGCATGAGGCGGTGAAGGAAATCGAACCGACCGAGGAGGAGTGGATGAAGGCCATTCATTTTCTCACCGAGGTCGGCCAGATCTGCAATGAATGGCGGCAGGAATGGATCCTGTTTTCCGATATTCTCGGCGTCTCCATGCTGGTTGACGCCATCAACCATCGCAAGCCGAGCGGTGCGTCGGAATCGACAGTTCTCGGCCCCTTCCATGTGGCCGATGCGCCGGAAATGCCGATGGGTGCAAACATCTGCCTCGATGGCAAGGGCGAGGATATGGTGGTCACCGGCCGCATCCTCGATACCGAGGGAGCGCCGGTCGCCGACGCGCGCATCGATGTCTGGCAAGCCAATGACGAAGGTTTTTACGATGTGCAGCAGAAAGGCATCCAGCCCGATTTCAACCTGCGCGGCGTCTTCATCACCGGCGAGGACGGGTATTACTGGTTCCGGGCTGCGAAGCCGAAATATTATCCCATACCGGATGACGGGCCCGTCGGGCGGCTGTTGCGGGCGATGGGGCGGCATCCCTACCGGCCGGCGCACTTGCATTATATCGTCTCGGCGGAAGGCTTTACCACGCTCGTCACGCATATTTTCGATCCCGATGACCCCTATATCCGTTCGGATGCGGTCTTCGGCGTAAAAGAAAGCCTGCTTGCCGATTTCCAGCGGGTTGACGATGCGCGGAAGGCGAAAGAACTGGGTTTTACCAACGATTGGTTCTGGTCGGTGAACCATGATTTCGTACTTGCCAGATGAGTGGCCCGAGAAACCCAACTCGGCTTTACGTGCGTTTCGCCGAAAGCGATCCCGCTACGGCTTCGCAACGTGCAGCCCATCTGGACGCCCACAAGGCCCACCTGCGCAATGGCGACGCGATGGCCGACGGTTTTAGAATTCTCGCTTCCGGCCCAATGAGCGCCGTTTCCGGCGTCTCATCGGCCGCGCTTGTCATTGCCGAAGCTCTCTCGATCGAGGACGTCATCGCTTTCAGCGAGGCCGACCCCTTCGTCATTCACGGTGTCTATAACCGGATTCGTATTTTGAACTGGACGCCGACGCTGTCGACGATTTCCGGGCTGGAGGCCGGCTAAAATTTCGTCGGCGCGGTGCGCTTGGCAGTGGCTAACATTTCATTTGCAATTTTTGTAAATGCAACATTTAATCGAAGGCGGGTGATACTGGCGATATGTGCTTGACGGGAGCGAGGCATGTATCAGGGTGGAGCAAGCCGGGCACTCACGGAGGATATCGCAGGGACGGGAAGACGCTTATCCATTCCGGATGGCGCGTTCTTGCGTGAAAGGGAGGAACATGTCCACGAATTATCTGAGCGCCGCGTCAGTGCGGACGAAGAACCCGGCCGGCGTTATCGCGACATGCGGCCTGATGATCATGTTTGATGGTTACGATCTTGTCGTTTATGGCGCCGTCGCACCGGCACTCTTGAAAGAAAGCGCATGGGCGCTGAACCCGGCCATGGTCGGGCGCGCCGCCGCGCTGACGCTGGTGGGCATGCTGCTGGGCGCGCTGTTTGCCGGCACCATGGCCGACCGCATCGGCCGCCGCAAGGTGGTTCTTCTCAGCCTCGCCGGCTTTTCGGCGATGATGATCGCCTCGGCCATGACGCCGAATTTTCTCGCGTTTGAAATCACGCGCTTCTTCGCCGGTCTCGGGCTTGGCGCGCTTTTGCCGACGGTCACCGCGCTGGTGCTGGAATTTTCGCCGCCGCATCGCAGGGCGCAGGCCAACTCCCTGTCTTTCCTCGGTTATCTTATTGGCGGCATCATTTCCGGCGTCATGGGCATCCTTCTTCTGGAGACCTATGGCTGGCGGCCATTGATGCTGATCGGCGGTCTGCCGCTTGTTCTTTTACCGATTTTCATGCGGTTCCTGCCGGAATCGCCCGAATGGCTGGCAAGCAAGGGTCGGCAGGCGGAGGCTGATGGCATTTGCGACAGCTATGGCCTGCAACGCATCGTGCCGCATGCAAAAATTCAAAAGGGCGGGGTCGGCGCGCTGTTTTCGGAAGGCCGGATGCTCTCGACGCTGAATGCCTGGGGCATCCACTTCTGCTCGCTGCTTCTCACCTTCGGCATGGTCAACTGGCTGCCCACCATCATGAACAAGATGGGTTATGACATCAGTTCCGCGCTCAGCTTTTCCGTCATGCTCAATGTCGGGGCTGCGATCGGCATTCTCATCGGCGGGCGATTTGCGGATAAGGGGAACGTCAAGGTGGTCGTGGCGATCCTGTTTGCCATCGGCGCCGCCTCGATCTTTGCCCTGACGGTGAACAAGGGTCCGCTTCTTTATGCCTTCGTCGCCCTTGCGGGTGCGGGCACCATCGGAACGCAGATCCTCGCCAATGTTCTGGTCGGGCGGCTTTATCCCGTCCATATTCGCGGTACGGGTCTCGGCTTTTCGCTGGCGGTCGGGCGGCTTGGCGGCATTGCCGGCCCGATGATCGGCGGCCTTGTGCTGCAGCGGGGTCTGGCGCCGGAGTGGAACTTCTATATTTTCGGCTCGGTCGCACTTGTAGGGCTGATGCTGACGGTATTGACCCTGCTTTACCGCACCTCCGGTGATGCGCGGGCTTGATGAATGAAACGGCCGGCCGCGGAGGACTGAACTCTGCGGCCGGACCATTTCCGATAACGCTGCCGAGCGATTTTACGCCCGGAAGCATCATGCCTTACGGGACACCGGCGCTATTGTCGCCATCTGCTGCAACGTCCGCTCGTTTGTGCGTTTGGCCCGTGCCAGCGCATCGTCGCGATCTTCCGGCAATGTATAAGTCATATAGGACAGCGAGGTTTCGAGGTCGTTGTTGTTATGTCCGAGAATGGCGGCGAAGTAGCTGTTCTTGGTCACATGCGGCGGCGCGAAATTGTGAAAGGCCACCTCTGCATAGAGGTGCCGGAGGCCATAGGGCTTGGGAAGCTCTTCCTTCGGCCAGATATCCTCGAACAGGTTAAAAACCGTGTCCCGGAGCAGCAGACGGGTTTCCGACGAAAAATCGTCGATCGACATGCCATGCCACAATTTTCCCTGGCCGCTTTCACGCAGGCGCCTGTAGGCGGCGAGAATGGTCGCCGAGCGGGCAAGCACCGGGATTTCATAGGTAATCCCGTATTTCGTTCCTTCGCCCTGTTTCGTCTTGGCCTGGCCGTTGAACAGGAGGCTCCATTTGGAGACGCCCTTGCCATAGGGGGCAGGCGAAAATTCGGCCTGGGTGAAGACCTCATAGGGGCGGCGTCCGGTCATGCCGATCAGGCCGATGCCGATCATCAGGGGATCGGCGGACAGGAGCTTATCGGCGCAGATCTTCAGAACCTCCCGGTAATTTTCGAAGGTGATCAGCGCGCCGTGCTTTCTGGCGATCTTCTCCATCTTGACCCGGCGCGCATCGTCATACATCGCGGCATCGCCGGTGGCGATCTTCAGCATCGGATGGTCGTCGCCGAAGGCCTCGCGGATGGCGTTGCGATATTTGGTGATGTAGGAGATGATCGTTGTCTGGGCCCTGCCCTGCATGGTGCTGATTTCAGCGTTCCACAGGGTCTGCATCTCTTCTTTCGTTCCCATACCGTTCATCGCCGAAATGAAATCCGCGATGCGCAGCAGAACGGTCGGCTTGCGACCGGCGGTATTGAACTCCGCCCGTTCGATTTTCTCGACGATGGAGGTCGCCACACCCGTCTTCGTATAGTCGGCGCGCGCAATATAGGTGTTCAGCCGCTCGCGCAGCTTCTTCATGTTGCAGATGGCAAGCGGCGTGCTCTTCGGCCCGAACTCGGCCTTTAGCGCATTGCGATATTTCATGATGTAGAGTTCGAGCGTCTTTTCGGTGCGGCCATTGTCGAAATGGTAGCGGACCTCGGCATCCCACAGGTCGCGGATTTTTCTGTTACGCAGGGTCTCATCGCTTTTCATCGCCTCTTTGACCTGGCCGACGAAATGATCGATGCGTTCCACGAGGACTGGTGTTTTCGTCTTTCGCTTTAAAGCGGGCATGCGGCGGCTCCCTGAACCCGTCCGGAAATACAAAATCCATGGTTGGCGATCAACAGCAGCACGGTTGCGGAAATGTGATGAACATCCACTGCAGGCCGGTTTCTTTTGAATAATAGTTTAGGCGATTCCGCAAGCACGGCCGCGACGCGAAGACGCGTCGTCGATGCGTTCGCCGTCAAAGATTATCCGAGATGTGGAATATCGGCCTGTGGTGATGCAGGCTATTTCGGCAGCCGGGTCTTCAGCGATGTCACGATACGCTTGGCCAACCCCTCATAGTCCTCGTCAAAATGGTGGCCGCCCTCGATGCCGACCGTTTCCACGCCCTTGGTTTTCAGGCCGGGGCAGGGGTCTTCATCTTCTTCTTCCGTGCCATAGATACATTGCACCAGCTTCGGATCGATCTTGGCGATGTCATCCACCGTCTTGCCGCCCTTGCCTTCACCGGCAACGCCAAGCCAGCCTTCGACGGAAATCTCGAAATCCACTTCGGTCGAAAGTCCCATCAGGGTCAGTTGCACGACATGCGACTTGTCGCGGTCAGGCAGCAGATTATAGGTGGCGGGAAGAATATCGGCACCGAAGGAATAGCCGATCAACACCACATTGCGGACTTTCCATTCCTTGCGATAGGTGTCGATGATGCGGCCGAGATCTGTGGCGACTTCCTGCGGTTTCTTTTCCTTCCAGAAATAGCGGAGCGAATCGACACCGATGACGGGTATGCCTTCCTTCTGGAAGGCGCCGCCCACTTCCTCATCGAGATCGCGCCAGCCGCCGTCGCCGGAATAGATCACCGCCATGGTGTCCATCACAGGGCTGGTTTCCAGAACCTTGATCGGCAGGCCGAGCGGGCTGTCGGTGTCGCCTGCGGCGTCGATCTGGTCAGATAGGGTCTGGGTCAGAACCTCGTCCGCCTTGTCATCCACATCCGTCACGTCGATATCGGGATGCAGCTTGACGAGCGCATTGACGTGGTCGCGGCCCTTCTGATCCGCGGCAGAGGTGAACAGCACGCTGACGGGTGCAGGCAGCGGGCCGTCGGTCAGGCCATAGACCGTTTCGCCATCCGCCTTGTCCTTGGTGGCGGGGGTACAGAGAATTTTCTCAAGCGGCAGGCCGGCCTTGGGGTCGACGGCAATGGCTTCGCGGACGGTGGAGACGGGGCTCTGCGCAATCATCGCCAGCGCCAGCGTTCCGCCCTTGCCGATGCCGGTGAGGATGGGCTGGCGATAGCTGCTCGTGCCGGCGGTGCGCTGAATCTGCTGCGAGAGCGACTCGATGTCCGAGATCATATAGATGCACTCGTCGTCATCGGCCTCGAGCGCCTTCAGATATTCCTTGAAGTCGATGCCGACCACGGCAGCACCCTTTTCCACCAGCGCCTTGGCGCGGGTCTCATCGGTGGCCGTCCATCCGTCCGCATCGGAAATCAGGAAGACGCTGGCGAGAATTTCGCCATCCGGCACCATGATGTGTCCGGCGGGGATCATGCCGGTCTCGTAAGCGGGCTTGTCCTGCGCAAAAACGATGACAGAAGCCAACAAGGGGGCGGCGAACAGGGCGGAGGCGGCAAGAACCGCTTTCAGCATGCTGGATTTTCTCATTTTCCGATCACTCCTCTGACGCCGCCGCTGATGAGAACCGTCGCATCCATCAGCGCCAGAGCGGCGTCTGCGCCGTTCTGCACGGCAAGGTAACGCGGTTCCCATTTCGGGTGGAACTTTGCCTTGAAGGCGCGAAGTCCCTTGAAGTTGTAGAACCGTTCGCCGTGTTCGAACAGCGTGCTGCCGATGCGGTCCCAGACGGGGGCGGCGTCGCGTTTCGACATGCCGGACATGGGGGCCATGCCGAGATTGAAGCTCGCATAGCCCGCATCGCGCAGATATTGCATGATGCTGACGAAGAGAAAATCCATCGAGCCACGCGGCGCATCCGGCGAAAAACGCATGAGGTCGACGGTGGCTTCCTTTTTCGTGTCCGTCACCATGAGATTGGCGAAGGCGGTGATCTTTCCATCCTTGCGCAGCACGGCGACTGGTTGCGACAGGATGTAATTCGGCTCGAAAGCACCGAGCGAGAAGCGCTTTTCCCGGGTATTGTGGTGGGCAAGCCAGCCGTCGGATACCTGTTTCAACTCATCCAGAATATCCGCGACCTGCGCTTGCTCGACCACCTCGAAGGTCAGTCCGTCGCGCGCGCCGCGGCTCAGCGACTGGCGAAGATTGGCAAGCTTTCCGCCCTTCAGTTCGAATGCGGTGAGATTGACCAATGCCAGTTCGCCGAGCTTGAAGGCGCGCAGGCCCGCATCGGCGCAATGGGAGAGGAGAAAAGGCGAAATCTGATAGAAGGCGGCGCGCGCGCCGGCGCCACGGGCGGCTTCCACGAATTGCCAGACCAGATCGGGGAAATCATTCTCGTCGCCGACCGGATCGGCGAAAGCGATCCATGAGCGGCCCTGAATCCCATACATGATGAAGGCGTTGCCGTTTTCGGAAAACATTACGTGTTTGTCGCCCATGCGCACCAGATTGGCGTCGGCCGCATCCTGCGTCATGACGATACTGGTCGCGCTCGTAACGTCGTCGGCCTTGATGGCCTCCGGCCTGAAGGCCACCGGCCGCATCAGGCTGAAGATGGCTATCGTGGAGGAGGCGAGCACGAGGCCTAAAAGGGCGCGCAATCCGCGCGGCGCTTCCTCGGAGAATTCGAACTGCCACCATAATGTCTGGCTGTAATCCGTATCGCGATAGACGAAGAGCAGGATTGTCGCCGCGCCCGCAATGATGACGGCCATGGCGGCGAGCCAGCTTGGCCCCAACGCCTGCTTCACCAGCGAGGCATGGCGGTTAAAGCTGCGCATATTGACGGAAAGGGCCGCGATGAAGACGCCGAGGATGGCGGCTTCAAAGACGGCGATGGCCTTGAGGAGCGAGAGGACCAGCGCCAGCGAGGCGGCGACCAGCGCAATCCACCAGGCGCCGTCCAGCCGCTGCCCGAGGCCGCGCGAGGCAACGACAAGTACGAGGCCGAGAATGCTTGTCAGAAAATGCGCGGCCTCGACGATGGGAAGCGGCACGAAATTGGAGAGGAAATCCAGATTGCTGTCCGGTGTCGGCGTCACGCTCGAAAAGATCAGCATGGCGCCGAGGATCATCGCGAAGGTCGATAACAGCGGCGGCGCGAGCCTGACGGCAAGCTGGCTGATATCGGAGACAACAGGCTTTGCCGCGAACTGCTTCATCTCCGAGACGAGCATGACCAGAATGGCCACCACCAGCGGCAGAACGTGATAGATCACGCGGTAGAGAACGAGGCTTCCGAGCAACTGATCGACGCTGATGGCATTGCCAAGCCCCGCGACCATGACGGTTTCGAAGACGCCGAGGCCCGCGGGCACATGGCTGAGGACGCCAAGACCGACGGCGGTGGCGTAGATGGCGAAAAATGTCGGCCAGCCGAGATGTGTGTCGGGCAGGAGGACATAAAGCACGGAAGCGGAAGCGGCGATATCGAAGGCGGAAACGAGGAATTGCCGCGATGATGTCCGGCTGTCCGGAAGGCGCAGACGCCATGCGCCGAGCCGGATGATACGCCCGTTGCGCCCGACAAAGGCCGCCGCCCCGAGAGCAGCGATTATGGCAAGCGCCGCGCCTCTGAGGATAGCGGCATCGACGTCGATGATTGCGGCGATGCGCGGCGCGACGATGAAGGTGGAGATGGCGCTGACCGAAAGCAGCCCAAGCCCGAAGGACAGCGTGACGAAGGCGATGACGCGGGCGATTTCACCCGGTGAAAGACCCAGTCGGGAATAGGCCCGAAAGCGGATCGCGCCACCGCTCAAGGGGCCGAAACCGGCAGTATTGCCAATGGCATAGGCCGCAAACGCCGTTGCCGCCATGGGCGGAAAGGGCAACTTGCGGCCGATATATTCGATGGCATTGGCGTCGTAGAATATCAGCGCCAGAAAGCTGAGCCCGGTGAAGACGATGGCGAGCAGCACCGCCGACGCCGAGGTCTGCGTCAGCGCATCGATGACGTCGTCATAACGGACTTCGGAGGTCAGGTGATAGATGGCGAACGTCATCATCACGAAGACCAGCGTAATGGCGATCGCAGTCAGATAGGGGCGGTTTCTGGCAAAAAAGCTTTCAACCGCAGATTCCGTAACATCGGTTTGTGTAATTTCGCTCTTGTCTGCCATTTATTTTGCCCAGCGCCAGTTCCTGTTGGCGAACCACAGGATTGTGTCGCTAATTCGTTGCGGTTGAGGAAATGTGATTAGCAGAAAAGCATGAAGTGTCGATGTGAACTTTGTCGCCGGTTATTCGGGAATAACCAGCAGTTTAATCGCGCAAATACAACTGAAGAATGCAAGATTTTGGAGATCGTTCCCAAAAGGACAAAATTGACCGCGGCGGTTGCCTGGTGGTGGTGTTTGATGCCATTACACGCTCCTTTTGATTGAAGGAGATGCAGATGAATACGCCATCAAGAATAGCGCTTTCGGTGGTCGTCGCCCTTGTGGCGGGCGGCGGATACATGGCGGTGGACAAGATGCGCGGTGCCGAATGGGTCGTTTCGCCGCAGCAGATTGCGGAGGCCAAGGCGAAAGGGCAGATGGGTTATGAATCCCGTCCGGGTACCGTGACCGTGTTGCCGATCCGCAGCGAGACGGCGGACGTGCTGCCGATGAAATGGGCGATGGTCGGTGTCGTCGCCGGGCTTCTGGCCTTCCGGGCGAGCGGCAAGAAAAAAGCGGCAAAGGCTTAACGGCCTGCCGCTTGATGTCTCCGGCGTCCTGCGCCGGAGATGCACTTGATGGGAGGTCTTACGCGCCCCAGGTCTTTTCCAGCACGCGAATCCAGTTGCCGTGGCAGATTTTGGCAAGCGCCTCGTCGTCATAACCACCCTTGCGCAGGGCTTCGACCAGCAATTGCAGGTCGCCCGCATCCTTCATGGCGGCGGGAATGGTGGTGCCGTCGAAATCCGAACCGAGCGCGACGTGGTCGATGCCGATGCGATTGACGATGTAGTCGATGTGGCGGACGAGTTCGTTGAGGTCGGTGTCCGGGTTCTTGACGCCGTCCTGACGCAGGAACAGCACGCCGAAATTGATGCCGGCAAGGCCGCCCGTATCGCGGATGGCGTCCAGCTGGCGGTCGGTGAGGTTGCGGCTGTGATTGCAGATTGCGTAGGCGTTGGAATGCGATGCCACCAGCGGCGCGTCTGAAATCTTGGCGATATCCCAGAAACCCTGTTCGTTCATGTGCGAGAGATCGACCATGATCTTCAGCTCATTGCAGGTTTTTACCAGCCGCTTGCCGGTGTCGGTCAGACCCGGGCCGATATCCGGCGTCGAGGGGAAACGAAACGGAACGCCGTAAGCGAAGATGTTCGGGCGGCTCCAGACCGGTCCAAGCGTGCGCAGGCCCGCTTCGTAGAGAACGTAGAGCGCATCCAGATCGGCGCCGATCGCTTCCGCGCCTTCGATATGGAAAACGGAGGCGAAGGCGCCTTCTGCCATGGCGCTGCGGATATCGGCGGCGGTGCGGCAGACCTTGAGTGCGCCTGCGGATTGTTTCTCGGCGCGGAACAGCAGGGCGGCCATGGCATGCGTCGCCTTTAGCGCATCAGCCTCGGCAGGTGTCGGGAAGTCACCGTTGGCGTCCTTCTCCATGCTGGGCGACGGCACATACATGGCGCAGAGACCGCCGGCCAGCCCGCCCTTTTTCGCACGTGGCAGATCGATATGGCCAACGGTGTCGCCTTCGACGAGAAGCGTTTCGGGAGAGACATTGCCCGATTTCCATAACCGCAGAAGTACGTCGTTGTGACCGTCGAAGACGGGTACGGGTTTTTGATCGGTCATGGTCATTCACCTTCGGATAGCGGGAGGGCGCGGACGCGCGTCCATCAGACTTTTGGGAATTGGTAGAGGAAAGGTCAAGGCGGGAGCAAATGCAATCCATGCATAGGCTCTGCCAAATTTGGAATTGGTCGGGCCTCGTTTGCTCGTGGTAATCGCGGGAAAACATAAAAAAAACGACTGGATTGGGGCAAACCCACACCGTTTCCGAAAAATAAGGTCCGAAAGGGGATTTTCGATGATTTCAAGACGCAACCTGCTGATTGCCGGCGCTGCCGTTCCGTTCCTGTCCTATGCTCGCATTCCGGCCTTTGCCGCAACGCCCAAGGATATTCTGGTCGTGGCCCAGCAGCTGGACAATATGACGAGCCTTGACCCGCATGAAGGTTTCGAAGCCGTCGGCGGTGAAATCATCTCCAACATGTACCAGAAGCTGGTGCGGGCCAACCGTGAGGATTCCACCAAGGTCGATCCGGTTATCGCGAAATCCTGGGAAGCCGATGCGGACGGCAAGGTCTTTACCTTCACGATCGGTGACGATGCGACCTTCTCCAGCGGTGCGAAAGTGACTGCGGAAGACGTTGCCTTCTCGTTGCAGCGCGCGATCAAGATGAACAAGAGCCCGGCCTTCATCATCGGTCAGTTCGGCTTTACGCCTGAAAATGCCGAAACGACCATTGTTGCCGCCGACGACAAGACGGTGAAACTGACGACGGCCAAGCCGACCGCTATTTCTTTCCTGCTTTATTGCCTCTCCGCCAATATCGGCGCGATCGTTGAAAAGAAGGCGGTTCTTGCCAATGCTTCCGGCGAAGACCTCGGCAATGGCTGGCTGCAGAAGAACAGCGCCGGTTCCGGCGATTTCATGCTTCAGGCCTGGAAGCCGAGCGAAAGCGTTGCGCTCACCGTCAACCCCAACGGCCCCTACAAGGGTAACATCAAGCGCATTGTGCTGCGCCACGTCACCGATCCGTCTTCCCAGCTTCTGATGCTGCAAAAGGGCGATATCGATATCGCCCGCGACCTGACGTCGGAGCAGCTGCGCACCGTCAAGGACGACGCCAATATCGAGCTGCAGCGCAAGTCCATCGCCTCGCTGGTCCTGATTTCGCTCAATCAGGGTAATGAAAACCTTGCCAAGCCGCAGGTCTGGCAGGCCATCAAGTGGGCGCTGGACTATAAGGGCATGCAGGAAAACATCGTGCCGCTGACGCACGAAATCCACCAGAGCTTTGAGCCGAAGGGCTTCCCCGGCGCCGTTAACGACATTCCGTTCCAGCGCGACGTCGAGAAGGCAAAGGCGCTGATGGCGGAAGCCGGCCTTGCCGATGGTTTCGAGATCACCATGGATCACTATTCCGCCCAGCCCTATCCGGATCTGGCGCAGGCCATTCAGGCAAACCTTGCCGATATCGGCATCAAGGTGCGCCTGCAATCGGCTGAAAACCGTCAGGTTCTGACCAAGATGCGTGCGCGTGAGCATCAGATGGCGCTGTCGGCCTGGGGCACGGATTATTTCGATCCGCATTCCAACGCCGATGTCTTCAACATCAACAAGGACAATGGCGACGACGCCAAGTCGAAGCCCTTCCTGTGGCGTTCGCGCTTCAAGAACGACGACTTCGCCGCTAAGGCGGAAGCTGCCCGTGACGAGAAAGACCCGGCAAAGCGCGTGGAGCTTTATGAAGCGCTGCAGCGCGAGCACATGGAAAACAGCCCCTTCGTGTTCATGTTCCAGACCACGAAGACGGCAGCCTTCCGCAAGGGCGTTTCCGGCTTTGAACTCGGCGTTCTCTCCGAAGGCAATTCCTACCACGATGCGAAGAAAGCGTGACATTGAACAAGCGCGTTAAAAGCATATCATCGATACTGAGCAGCGTCCTCCTGACGCTGTTCGGTTTGATGATCATCACCTTCATGATCGGGCGCGTCATGCCTGTCGATCCTGTCATCGCGGCGGTCGGCGACAATGCGCCCGAAGACGTCATCGTGCGGGTGCGGGCCGAAATGGGTCTCGACCAGCCGCTGGTCGTGCAGTTCTTCCACTATGTCTCGCAGGTCCTGCATGGCGATTTCGGCAATTCGATCCTGACCCGCAATCCGGTCTGGATCGATATCAAGCGCGTTTTCCCCGCCACCTTCGAACTTGCCACGGCAGCGCTTATCCTTGCCGCTCTCATCGGCATTCCGCTGGGTGTCTGGGCCGCCGTGAAGCAGGGCAAGCTGACCGACCAGGTGATCCGCGTCGTCTGCCTTGCCGGTCACTCCGTGCCGGTCTTCATGCTGGCGCTGATTTCGCTGCTTGTCTTTTACGCCACGCTCGGCGTCGCACCGGGACCGGGCCGGCAGGACATCATCTATGACGGCATGATCACGCAGGTCACCGGCCTGATGACGGTCGATACGCTGCTTGCCGGCGACTGGGACGCCTTTTACGACGCGATTGCCCATATGGTGCAGCCCGTCTGCATTCTCGCCTATTTCAGCATGGCCTATATCACCCGCATGACGCGCGCCTTCATGATCGACGCGCTGAAGGGCGAATATGTCATCACCGCCCGCGCCAAGGGCCTTTCCGCCATGACCGTTATATGGGGCCACGCCTTCCCGACGGTCGCCGTGCAGCTCGTTACCGTTCTCGCGCTCACCTATGCCGGCCTTCTCGAAGGTGCCGTGGTGACGGAAACCGTCTTCAGCTGGCCGGGCCTCGGCCAATATCTCACCGTCTCGCTCATGAACGCGGACATGAACCCCGTGGTCGGAGCAACACTGTTGATCGGCTTCATCTATGTCGCCCTCAACCTGCTCGCAGACGTGCTTTACAGAGTTATGGATCCTCGCGTTCGATGATGTTAGCTAATTTCAGAAACTGGGCGCTGGATGAGACGCCGCATTCGCGAACACAGGCTGCCTGGGGCAACCGGTATCGCATCTGGCTCAATCTCAAGTCCAATCCGCTGGCGGTGGTCGGTCTGACGATCATCGTCCTCTTCATTGCGCTGTCGCTTCTGGCGCCGTTGCTCGCGCCCTACGATCCGGCGACGCAGAACCTCGGCAACCGCCTTGCCTTCCCGAGCGCCGAACATTGGTTTGGCACGGATGAGCTGGGCCGCGACATTCTTTCGCGCATTCTCTATGGCGGCCGCGTCACGCTCGGCATGGTCATTGCCGTCGTCGTTCTCGTAGCACCCATCGGTCTCGCCATCGGCTGCATCGCCGGTTATTTTGGAGGTATCGTCGATACGGTGCTGATGCGGGTGACGGATGTGTTCCTGGCCTTCCCCCGTCTCATCCTCGCGCTGGCCTTTGTTGCGGCGCTGAAGCCGGGCGTCGAAAGCGCCATTCTCGCCATCGCGCTCACCGCATGGCCACCCTATGCGCGTCTTGCCCGTGCCGAAACCATGACGGTGCGCGGCAGTGATTTCGTCGCGGCCTATCGCCTGACCGGTGCTTCCGCCTGGCGCATCATTGCCCGGCATATTGCGCCGCTCTGCGTGCCGAGCCTTATCGTGCGCATCACGCTCGACATGAGCTCGATCATCATCACGGCTGCCAGCCTCGGCTTCCTCGGCATGGGCGCGCAGCCGCCTTCGCCGGAATGGGGCGCGATGATTGCGACGGCCAAGCGCTTCATCTTCGAACAATGGTGGGTCGCCACCATTCCCGGCATCGCCATCTTCCTCGTTTCGCTCGCCTTCAACTTCCTCGGGGATGGCCTGCGCGACGTTCTCGACCCGAAGGGACATTGAGCCATGCTGGTCGAAATCGAAAATCTGAAGATCGCCTTCCAGACCCGCACCAGCCGTTTCGAGGCGGTGCGTGGTGTTTCCATGAAGCTCGGTACCGAAAAGCTCGGGATCGTCGGCGAATCCGGTTCGGGCAAAAGCTTGACGGCGCGGGCGCTGATGAAGCTTCTGCCCTCCAATGCCGATATCAGGGCGGACAAGCTCGCTTTCGATGGCATTGATGTGCTGTCGGTCAGCGAAAGGCAGATGCGCCAGATTCGTGGCAAGCGGGCTGGCTTCATCCTTCAGGACCCGAAATATTCGCTGAACCCGGTCAAGACCATGGGCGCACAGATCGCTGAAGCCTGGCGTGCCCATAAGGGCGGCAGCAAGCGTGCCGCCATGGAAGCGGCAATCGCGCTTCTCGATCAGGTTAAAATCCGCAATCCGCGTCAGGTCGCCTCATCCTATGCACATGAGGTTTCCGGCGGCATGGGCCAACGTGTCATGATCGCGATGATGCTGGCGCCCGATCCCGAGCTTCTGATCGCCGACGAACCGACGAGTGCTCTCGATGCCACGGTGCAGGCGGAAATCCTGCGGCTGATCGAGGAGCTGGTGTCGGAACGCGGCATGGGTCTCATCCTCATCAGCCACGACCTGCCGCTCGTCTCGCATTTCTGCGACCGCGTCGCCGTGATGTATTCCGGCCGGGTGATGGAGGAGCTGAAAGCGTCCGAACTTCTGAAAGCCGAACATCCCTATACAAAGGGACTTCTGAACTGCATTCCCTCGCTGACGCATCCGCGTGAGCGTCTTCCCGTTCTCAACCGTGATGCAGCGTGGTCCAGCCAATGATCGACGTCGAAAACCTCCGTATCAAGTTCGGTGACCGCGAAGTGGTGAAGGGCGTTTCCTTTTCGGTGGAAAAGGGCGGCAGCTTCGGCATTGTCGGCGAAAGTGGCTCGGGCAAATCCACCATCCTGCGTGCCATGGCCGGGCTCAATGAAAGCTGGGAAGGCCGCATCGCCTTTGCCGGCAAGGATGCTCCCCTGCGTCGTACGCCGGAATTCTTCCGGCAGGTGCAGATGGTGTTTCAGGACCCCTACGGCTCGCTGCATCCGCGTCAGACCATCGACCGCATTCTCAGCGAACTGCCGCTGGTGCACGGCATGGACAATATCGAAAAACGCATCCAGCAGGCCTTGTCGGATGTGGCGCTGCCGCAGGCGGTGCGTTTTCGCTTTCCGCACCAGCTCTCCGGCGGCCAGCGCCAGCGCGTGGCCATTGCCCGCGCCCTGATCGCCGACCCTCAGGTGCTGCTGCTCGATGAACCGACCTCGGCGCTCGATGTCTCGGTACAGGCGGAAATCCTGAACCTGTTGCAGGATCTGCGGGCGGCGCGCAACCTCACCTATATTCTCGTCAGCCACAATCTGGCTGTCATCGCGCATCTGTGCCCGCAGGTTGGCGTGATGCTGAACGGGGAAATGGTGGAGCAATTGAGTGCGGGTGATCTGCGGGATGGCCGCACGAAACATCCGCATACGGAAGAGCTGCGCAGCCTGAGCATTCGGCTGGAAGAGCCGGCCTGAGGTCGGGTCGCTAGTAGATCGAGTGGGTGCTGCTCGTTTCTTCTCCCCGTCGGGGAGAAGTCCGCGGCAGCGGGATGAGGGGGCAAGCTCTCAGTTTATCGCTGACGTTGCCCCCTCATCCCGACCCTTCGGGCCACCTTCTCCCCGGCGGGCAGAAGAAACAAGCTGCGATGGCGGCGATAAACCGTTGTCCTCGCGTGTGCATTCGACCCATAAACACACGAGACCAAACCATGCCACATCAATTCGATTGGAACGCCGCGTCAACCCTTTCAGAGACCTTCGTCTCGCAATGGGCGGGCAACGAGCCGGGCGGAGCGGTCATTGGTTTTGATCTCGATGGCATCCGTTTTGCCCATGCCGGCGGCGTCGAAAGCCTTTCGACCTTTGCTCCCTTCACGCCGCAGAGCGTGGTGCGTTATGCCTCCGTCACCAAACACGCCTTCTGCGCCATGGTGCTCGCCCATTCCGATCTGATCGGGCTCAACGATCCGCTCGGCAAACATCTGCCGGAGCTGCAATCGCCGCTGCGCGACGTGACCGTCGGGCAGGCGCTGGATATGAGCGGCGGGTTGCCGGATACGCGCGAATGCCTGTCGCTGCTTGGTCTTTCCGTCTATACCGAAACGAAGGCTGGCCCGCTTCTCGATTATCTCACGCGTCTGACCCGGTTGAACTTTCCAGCCGGCAGCGAGGTTTCCTATTCCAATACGGGCTATCGTCTTGTGGAAGCGGCGCTGGAGCGCCGGGGTTTCCGTTTCGATGATTTCGTGCAGGGGCAGATTGCGAGCCCCTTTGGTGTTTTCCTGAAGGCGCCTGATGTCTGGAACGACCCTGTCGACGGTCTCGTACCGGGTTACTGGAAGTCTGAAGAGAACTGGCAGCTGTCGGCCGCTGGCCTGCATATCTCCGCCTCCGGCAGTCTTGCCGGCAGTGCCGAGGCGCTGACCCGCTGGCTGCAGGGACTGATGCGGGGTGAGGGCAGCTTTGCCGGTGTTCTGGGCAGGCTCTCCGCCGTGCGGCCACTCGCCGATGGGCGGATGAGCGAATATGGACTTGGCCTGCGCTGGTCGCATCTCGGTGACCGGCGTTTCGTTGGCCATGGCGGTTCGCATCCCGGCTACAAGACCTATTTTCTGCTCGACCCTGAAAACGGCACTGGCTTCGTCGTGGTGTCGAACCGCGAGGACACCAATGGCTTCAAGATCGCGCTGGAAAGTATGGCGGCCTTGACCGGCCTGCCTCTGCCGAAACCCGCGGCCAGCCTGCCCGACGGTCTTTACGCTACGGAAAGCGGTCCTTGGTGGCTGGAGATCAAGGGCAGCACATCCACTTTCATCGATGGTGACGACACGCTTTACGAGGATGCCGACGGCTGGGTCTCGTCGCGTTCGGCATCCTCGCCCATGCGACTGAGGTTCGATGGCGAAGCGATCATTGGCGAGGCGGGCCATGCGGCCCGACGCTTCCTGCCTGTTGGCGAGCATGCCGTGCCGGATGATCTTTCGGGGTTGTGGCGCTCCGATGAGGGCGCCGAATTTTCGATCAGCGGTTCGTCGCTGACGATGGGCATCGGCCCGACGCGTCGCAGCATGCCTCTGAAGGCGCTCGGCAATGGTCGTTTCCTCTTCACGCTGATTGACGGGCCATGGACGAAGCGCGTCTGCCTCAATCGCCTGGGCGATGATCGGATCGAGCTGGTTTCCAGTCGGGCGCGGATGATCGAATATTCGAGGGGCCTTTAAAAGGGTTTCATTCACCTCCCATTGCTCCTAATAAAGACGCTTTCCGGATAAACGGATAAGATGTTTTGTTGGGAGTGTGAGCCTTGGAAGTCAAATGGCTCGAGGATTTCCTGGCGCTGGCCGGAACGCTCAATTTCTCGAAGGCGGCGGATGAGCGGCATGTGACGCAATCCGCCTTCAGCCGGCGCATCAAGCAGCTGGAAGCCTGGGTAGGCGCGACGCTGGTCGACCGCGCATCCTATCCCTCACGATTGACGGAGGCAGGAGCGAAGTTCGTGCCAGTGGCGCAGGAGACGCTCAAACAGCTCTACCATGCGCGGCGCACCCTGTTGCAGGAAGAAGGGGCAGATGCGAAGACCGTGCGGCTGACCGCCCTCCATACTCTGTCCTTCACCTTTTTTCCTGGCTGGTTGAAACGGGTGAATGACACAGCTGGCCCCCTGTTTTCCGTGCTGCGGCCCGACTCCGGCAGCATGGAGGAAAACCTCAACTCGCTGGTGGACGGGCAGAGCGATTTCCTCCTGACCTATGCCCACCATGAAGTGCCGATGCTGCTTGATGCGCAGCTATTCGAATTTCGTGTGCTGGGTGCAGAGAATATAATTCCGGTCTCAGCCCCGACTAAGGATGGCACGCCGCTGCATGCGCTGGTCGAAAATGCGAAAAAACCCTTCGCCTATCTGGATTACGAGAAAGCCTCGTTCTTCGGGCCGCTGCTGCGCGATCTCTTAAGCGCGCGGTTGCCGCAATTCGAGCGTGTGCATGAGGGCAGCATGTCGGTGGGGCTGAAAGCCATGGCGATGGCAGGCTGGGGGGTCGCCTGGGTGCCGGAAAGCCTGATGCGGCAGGAGCTGGACAGCGGCGCGCTGGTGCGCGCCGCCGATCACAGTTTCGATATTGCCGTCGATATAAGGCTTTATCGTTCGAAGGAGAACCGCCGGCCCGTGGTCGAGCGTATATGGGCGGTTCTCGAAGGCTGATACCTGCTTAAATCGCCGTACGGCGGGCGTTTTCGAGGTAGAGCGCGCGCAGGCGGCTCACCATCGGGCCGGGCTTGCCGTTGCCCACCGGCTTGCCGTCGATCTTCGTTACCGAGACGACGAAGTTGGAGGCGCTGGTCAGGCATGCTTCGTCGGCGTTCATGGCTTCTTCCAGCGTGAAGGGGCGTTCTTCCAGCGTAAACCCGGCCTCCTTGGCCAATTGCAGAGCGGCAAGACGGGTGCAGCCGGGCAGGGTCTTGTTGCTGTTGCCGCGGGTGATGATCTTTTTATCGGCGGTGACGATATAAGCGGTCGAGGACGCGCCTTCGGTGACGAAACCGTCCTCGATCATCCACGCCTCGTCACAGCCATCGGCCTTAGCGATGCGCTTGGCCATGACCTGTGGGAGCAGGCAGACGGTCTTGATGTCACGACGTTCCCAGCGCTGGTCGGGAACCGACTTGACGGCGATACCGGCCTCTTCGATTGGCGTGCCAATCAGCTTCTTGGCCTGGGTGAACATGACCAGCGTCGGTTTAAGATCGGCCGAGAACAGGAAGTTGCGGTCTTCGGCGCCACGCGTCAGCTGCAGATAGATCATGCCTTCGACGAGGTTGTTGTCGGCGATCAGGCGACGTTCGGCTTCAACGATCTCTTTCGTCGTGACCGGCAGGGCCACATCGATTTCACGGGCGCTGCGTTCCAGCCGGGTCATATGCAGGTCGCTGTCGATCAGCTTGCCTTCCAGAACCGACGTGACTTCGTAAATTCCGTCGCCGAACAGGAAACCGCGGTCGAAGATGGAAAGGCGGGCGTCCGCTTCGGGCAGAAATTCGCCGTTGACGTAAACGATGCGGCCGGATGGGCTGGTCATGAAAACTCCGTCTGGAAGATCAGGCTGAAAGAAGGGTTTTAAGGGTGTCGATGGAAATCGCCTCGACGGTGGCGGCCTTGCCGGTGCCGGCATTGAAGCCCGATGTCGTTGTGGCTGCGCAGAGCGAATTGAGGATCGCCTCCTCCGTCGCCTCAATCGCAGCTTCGAAGAGCGGCGAAATCGCATCGTTGGAAAGTTCTGGATAGTCCGCGACGGTCTTGCGGCGCGCAGGCGTGCGACGCAGCCGCTCATCGGTGGAAAAGGCCAGCGCATAGTCACCGGAGCCGTTGCTGAGTGCGGCGCCCGTGCGGGCCAGTCCACCGAAGCTTCTGGCAGCGAGGCGCTTCAGATTGCGGGGGGAGAGCGGCGCATCGGTTGCGACCACGATAACGATGGAGCCGTCCTTGTCTTTATGCTCAGGGCTGACATAGGGCTTGCCGCAGACCAGCAGATGGCCACCATAATTGGACTGCACGAGGATGCCGAGCGTGTAAGTCTCCCCGGCGATGGGGACGATGCGGGATGCGGTGCCTATGCCGCCTTTCATGCCGAAGGCGACCGTGCCCGTTCCGGCGCCAACGCCACCCTCGGCCACCGGGCCTGTGGTAGCGTTTTTCAGCGCGGCCGAGATCTCCTCGACGGTCGGGCGGCTGGCGCGGATGTCATTCAGGCGGGAATCGTTGGTCTCTCCGACCACCGAGTTGATCGACACCACTTTTTCATTGCCCGGCTGTGCCAGAGTATGGCGGTTGATTGCCTCAATGGCCCGGCCTGTCGCCAGCGTATTGGTCAAAATAACAGGTGTTTCGAGTTCGCCGAGTTCCTCGATCTGGGTGGAGCCGGCAAATTTGCCGAAGCCGTTATAGACGGCGAAGGCGGCGGGCACCTTGTCCTGAAAAAGATTGCCGCCATGCGGCAGGATCGCGGTTGCGCCGGTGCGGATCGTCTCGCCTTCAATCACTGTGGAATGGCCGATGGTCACGCCTTCGACATCGGTGATGGCGTTGAGCGGGCCGGTCTCGAAATGGCCGGGCCGGAAACCGATATCGCGCAGTCTCGGGCGGGTCGTCTGATGCATCGGGCGATCACTTTTGCGGAATGCGGGCTCAAGCTGGAACAGGCGCGGCTTCATGAAAAGCTTTGCTCTGACTTGACGTTAGCCTAGTTCGCCGGGAAACGGCATCGCAAAAATGGAATAGTTTTATGCGGGCAATCGATGCGCTCAGGAGGCGCGCAGCGCGGCTTCGCCTTCCCGCTCCAGCCATTGCCGCATCGCGTCTTCCGTTTCTCCGCGGGTCGGCGCGCCGATGCGGCCGCCGAAGACGGTGCATTTGAGCGCGGCGGCAACGGAGGAGAGGCGGATGGCGGCGCGGCTTTGCATGCCCTCAGCCATCGCCAGCGCAAAGGTGCCGTGGAAGATATCGCCCGCCGCCAGCGTATCCACTGCCTTGACCTGCATCGTCGTCTGGAAATGCACCGTCGGATCGCCGGCCTCCGTCCACCAGCAGCCCGCCGGACCGGCGGTGACGGCGATGAAGGTTTGCGGATAACGGGCATGCAGCACCGGTAGCATGTCTTTTACAGTTTCGATGCCCGTCATCCGGGCGGCGGCGGGTTCGGAAAAGACGATATGGGTTGCGGCGGGCGCAAGCTTTTCCAGCGTTTCCACCGGTGCAACGTCGCCATCCAGAATGGCGGGTTTGCCGAGCATACGCGCCACATCAAGCACATCAAGCGCCAGCTCCGGCCAGCGTACATCAACCAGAACGGCATCGAAGGCGGCAATATCCTCCGGCGTGCAGGCGCGTTTTTTCTCGTGAAGGCGGTGATCGTAAAAAGGCACGATCAGCCGTTCGCCCCTGTTGTCGATGATGATCGTGGACAGGGCCGAACGTGCGCCCGGCGCGACGGTCATGCTTGACGTGTCTATGCCGCTTTCATTGAGATCACGCAGGATGCGGACGCCGGTCTCGTCGTCGCCCACCGCGCCCCACAGGCTGGCGCGGCCGCCCATTCGATGCACGGCATAGGCAGCACTGGACGCCATGCCTTCGGCGATCTGCAACATTTCATAAGGCAGGACCTTGCCTTCGCCCTTCGGCATATCTGCCACGCGAAACAGGGTGTCGAGCACGGCGGCACCCACGCAGAGCACATGCTTGCCGCCCGCTTCCTTTACCATTCTCTCCGCTCCTGCCGTGTTCAGATGCGCTTGCCGCTGTCCTTGTCGAACAGATGCACCGTTGCCGGGTCGATGGCAATGTGGATCGTATCGCCGAAGCGGACATTCAGGCGCTCGCGGAACAGGCAGGCGATATCGTCACCCTTGCAATCGAGCTTGGCGTAGATTTCCGAGCCGGTGCCTTCGACCAGTTCGACCCGGCCTTCGATGCCGGTCTCGGCAGCGCGGATATGCTCCGGCCGCACGCCGTAGACGAGATCGCGGCCGCCGAGCTTGCCGATATCGGCATGGGCGGGCAGCGGCAGGCTGAGGCCCTTTGCGGTGCGGAAGACGCCTTCCTCCACCCGACCACGAATGAAATTCATGGCGGGCGAGCCGATGAAACCGGCAACGAAGAGGTTGGCGGGATTGTCGTAAAGCTCGAGCGGCGCGCCGATCTGTTCGATGACGCCATCATGCAGCACCACGATCTTGTCGGCCATGGTCATGGCTTCCACCTGGTCGTGGGTGACGTAAATGGTTGTCGTGCCGATGCGCTGGTGCATGGCCTTGATCTCGCCGCGCATCTGCACGCGCAGCTTGGCGTCGAGGTTGGAAAGCGGCTCGTCAAACAGGAAGACCTGCGGATCGCGCACCAGCGCCCGGCCCATGGCGACACGCTGGCGCTGGCCGCCGGAAAGCTGGCGCGGATAACGGTCGAGCAGTTTTTCCAGCCCCAGAATGGCGGCGGCCCTGTCGACCTTGGCCTTGGTTTCGTCCGCGCTCACCTTCTTCAGCTTCAGCGCAAAGCCCATATTATCCTTCACCGTCATGTGCGGATAAAGGGCGTAGTTCTGGAAGACCATGGCGATATCGCGGTCGCGGGCGGGCAGGTGGCTCACCTCGCGCGGGCCGATGTGGATCTCGCCGTCGCTCAGCTCTTCCAGGCCTGCGATCATGCGCAGCAGGGTGGATTTGCCGCAGCCGGAGGGGCCGACGAGCACGACGAACTCGCCATCCTTGATGTCGATATCGATGCCATGGATGACGTTGACGGATCCGAAGCGCTTCTGGACGTTTTGAATATTGACCGGTGCCATGTTTTTGGTTCCCGTTATAATTTGAATTCAGCCGCCCTTGACGGCGCCGGCGGTGAGACCCGCCACGATCTGTTTCTGTGCGAACATGGTCAGCAGCAGCACCGGCAGCGTCACGATCAGCGCGGCTGCGGCCAGCGGTCCCCAGCTCACCTGTTCGAAGGACAGCATGTTGTAGACCGCGACCGGCAGGGTGCGCGTTTCGCGGCTGGCCAGCACGATGCCGAAGACGAAGTTGTTCCACGAGAAGATGACCGCGAGGATAAAGGAAACGACGATGCCGGGCTTGGCAATCGGCAGCGCCACCAGCCGGAACACCTGCCAGGAGGATGCGCCATCGATGCTTGCCGCCTCTTCCAGTTCCTTCGGGGTCGTTTCGAAATAACCGATCATGATCCAGACAACGATCGGTACCGTCACCACAAGATGGATGATGATCTGCGGCCAGAGCGTGCCCAAGAGGTTCAGCCATTGGAACAGCAGGAACAGCGGAATGAGGAAAGAAAGGCCGGGCGTCATGCGGGCGATCATGATGACGACGGCCGATTTTTCAGCCTTCAGTCGGGCAATGCCGTAGCCGGCCGGCACGCCGATCACCAACGCCAGAATGGTGGCGGCGCCGGTGACGAGGACCGAATTCCAGAAATAGAGGAAGAAATTATTCTCCTCGAACACCTTCACATAGTTTGACCAGGCAAAGCGTTCGGGAATGAGAATCGGTGGATAGGCGCCGTTGTCGATTTCATATTTCAGTGACAGCGAGATCATCCAGATGAAGAACAGGATGACGGGAGAGATCATCACCAGCGCCACGAAAAACAGGCCGAGCCGGTCGAGATTTTTGCGTTTCAGGATTTTTGCAGACATCAGCGATCCTCCATCTCGTTCCATTGCGAGCGCTGGCGCACCATCAGAAGCACGAAGGACAGCGCCACGATGATGATGAAGAAGACCACCGCCATGGCCGAGCCGTAACCAATGTCGTAATAAGCAAAGGCCGTGTTGTAGAGATAGATGTTGATGGTTTCCGATGCCGTGCCGGGTCCGCCTTGAGTCATCGCATAGATGATGTCGAAGCTTTTGACGGCGTCGATGGAGCGGATGATGACGGCGATCATCAGGAACGGCGCGATCATCGGCATGGTCAGGTAACGGAACTTCTGCCAGGCGTTGGCGCCGTCGATTTCAGCACTTTCATAGGGTTCGCGCGGCACGGCGGCGAGACCGCCAAGCACGATCAGCATGACGAGCGGTGTCCATTGCCAGGTTTCCACCAGAACCAGCGAGGGGATGACGGTGGACTGGTTGTAGATCCATTCCAGCGGCCCGATGTGGATGAAGGACAGGAGATAGTTCAGAACGCCGAGCTGCGGGTGGAACATCATGGTCCAGACCAGCGCGATGGCGACCGGGGTCGCCATCATTGGCATGACGAAGACGCCGCGCAGAAAACCGCGCAGCGGAAACTGTGCATCGAAAACCAGCGCCGCCAATGTTCCGAGGATAAGCGGAGCGACGACCGACAGCACGGTATAGATGAGCGTATGCCAGAGCGATTCCCAGAACCTGATATCGCTTGCAAGCCTGATATAGTTCTCGAAACCGATAAAGCTCTGCTCCTGTCCGAGCGTCCAGCGATGCGCGCTCATCCAGAGGGTGAAGACCCACGGAAAAACGATCACCGCCGAAATGACGACAAGTGCCGGTATGACGAAGGGCCAGTAATTGGGAGCAAGCCTTGCGGGCCTGCTCCCTTCTCTCCGGCTCGCGCCTGTCTTGGTGTTTTCGATGCTCACGGAGGCCATTATCCCTCGCTACGCGCCAGAACGGGTGCGAACTGTTCCGTTGCCTTTTTCAGCTCAGTTGCCGGGTCCGCGCCGCCGATCATGTTGGTGAGGCCGACGCCGTAGATGTCGCGGAATTCCGTCACCGGAATGATGACGGGGAGCGCCAGCTGCGAGACCTTTCCGGAGCCGACGACGGCGTCCAACCAGGTGGCCGGCATCTTGACGCCTTCGCGGACCTTCTGATCTTCGAGAATGGACTGGCGGAACGGAACACCCGCACCGGCCTGCAAGAGACGCGCGCCCATTTCATGCGAAATCGCCCATTGGCAGAAGAGATAGGCGGCTTCCTTCTTGCTGCTGGCTTCGACGACGCCGAGACCATCGCCAAAGGTGCCGGCGGCCTGTGCTGCCGGACCCTTCGGCATGACGCCGTAACCGACCTTGCCGACAACGCGGGATTTTTCCGGGTTTTCGATCGGCGGCGCAAAACCGACGCCATCGAACCACATGCCGATCTTGCCCTGAAGGAAGGCCGACTGCGCTTCCGCCCAGTTGAAGCCGGAGACGCCGGGAGGGGCGGCTTTGGTCATCAGACGCTGATAGAGCTTTGCAGCTTCAACCGCTTCCTTGGATTCGGTATTGATCTTGCCGTCCACGATTGGTTTTGCGCCGTAACCCAGCATCAGCGAGGTCCAGACGGGTGTATTGGCGTTCTTGAGGCCGCGCGCCACGAAACCATAGGTGTTGGTTGCGGGGTCGGTGATCTTTTCCGCCGCCGTTACCAGTTCCTCGAAGGTCTCCGGGTATTTAAGGCCCTTGGCTTCGAAGAGCTCCTTGTTCCAGTAGACGATCCAGTAATCCACCGAGAAGGGGAGCGAGCGCAGCACGCCGTCGCTATCCTTCGCAAACAGCATGCCGGCCTCGGCAAAGTCCTTTTCGGTGAGCGACGGATCGGTGAGCGACGGGTCCTTCAGGAAGCCGCTGATATCGGCCAGCCACTTGCCTTTTTCGAACTGGCGCTTCTGAACGTGGTAGCTCAGATGCACAACGTCGAAGCTGGGCTTTCCAGAGGAAAGTTCGATGACCACCTTCTGGCGCTGTTGCTGTTCCGGCGTTGCTTCGGCATTGACCTTGATGCCGGTCAGTTCTTCGAATTCGCCAAGATATTTGATCAGCGTTTCGCTGCGCGGGCTTTTGACGAGGTTGACTTCCAGCGTGGTGCCTGCGTGTTTTTTCCAGTTCACCGCCGCCGATGCCGGGCGAATGCCGAGCATCGCGCTGCCGCCAATCGCGGCCGTGCCTGCCAGAAAGGCGCGACGCGTGGGGTTGAGCAATGAATGCCTCATGTCAGTTCTCCTCCAGTTAGCCGGAAATTCTCCTCACCTCCGGCTTGTTGCTTATTTTCATGCAATTCCGGCGCAGGACCGTTCTGCTGCCCCGCCGGAATTGCCCTATACTGCCAGCGCCCTGTCCCTTGCGTTGCGGATATGGGCGGTCAGGCGCTCTACGGCGTCTTCGACGGATCGCTTCTCAATGGCTTCGAGAATGGCGAGGTGTTCTTTCATCACCGATTTCACGTGGCCTGCGATGCGAAAGCGCTCCTGATTGATGAGGCGCATCTTGATGGAATTGACCCTGTAGGCGTTCGAGATGATCGAGTTGCCGAGACTATCGATGAAGGCATCGTGCATGCCCCAGTCCACCTGCTGGGCATGCTGATCGAGCTCCGGCGATTCCCCACCGTTTTCCGTCGCCTCGGCGATATCGCGGTGCTGTTTCAACAGCCTGGCGATGGTCTCGTCCGAGGCCGAACGGGTAAAGAGCGCCACGGCCTCCTTCTCGAGAAAGATACGGAACTGGAACGCCTCGCGAATGAGGTTGATGTCGATATGGGCGACCTGCAATCCCCGCTGCGGTACCGTCTTGATCAGACCTTCCGCCTCCAGCCGCGGAATTGCCTCCCGGATCGCGCCGAGCGGCAGGCCCGTCAGTTCCACGAGGCGGCGCTGCGAGATGAATTGCCCCGGGCGAACGTCGCGCGAGAGAAGGTGGTGCGTAAAGCTCTCATACGCCCGTTCCCGCAATGTCTGTTCGCCGGTATCGTCCATGCTCAACCTTTCAGCTTTGTTCAGGCGGCCTGCCTGCGAAACAGCGCGTCGAAAGCGCCCTCGATCTGCCGCCGATCCTCAGGTGAAATCGCGACGAGCGGTGCACGCACATCCGACCAGATAGTTTCCCCTGTCGTGTGTGATACCAGCACCTTGACGGCAGGCGTAACCGGGAATTTCAGAAGTTCCACAACAAGATCGACAATGCGGGGATCATCCTTGCCGTCAACGGCCATCGCGCGGACTTCCTGCGTCAGGAAATTGGCAACGCCGGATATGGCGCCCTGACCGCCGAGGCGGACGCCTCTTGCGAGATCACGCTCATCGCCGATCAGAATGGCGAGATCGCCGTGTTCCTTCAGCAGGCGCTCGGTATGGCTCCAGTTGCCGGAGGAGTCCTTCACGCCGGTAACGATGCCGGGGAACGCCTGTCTCAGCCGTCCCACCAGCTCGACCGACAGCGTTACCATGGTCACGGAGGGGATGTTGTAGACGAGAATGTCGCGTGCATCCTTGCCGATCTTCGAAAAGACCGCCGAGAACCAGGCAAACAGGCCGACATCGCTGACATTCTTGAAATAGGAAGGCGGGGCGAGCAGAATATTGCGGGCGCCGGCTTTCAGGGCTTCCGCCGACTGGTCTGCCGCATCTTCGATGGAATCCACCAGAACCCCGGTGACGATACGCGACGGTGCAATGCCTGCTGCAATGAAGCTGGAGAGGATCGTCTGCCGTTCGCGGCTGCCGACAGAGCAGCCTTCACCCGTCGTGCCGAAGAGTGTCACGCTGTCGCAGCCATTGGACAGGCAACGGCGGGCATGGGCGATCATGGCATCGATATCGACCGTTCCATCCGTTTTGAAAGGGGTTGTCAGGGCTGCCGAAAGGCCGAATTTCTGGGTCAATTAAGATGCTCCTCCAAGGTGACCGCGAATTGATGGCATACTGACATGTTAGTTGTAAAGCAGTAATTGCAAGAGGATTGCTCGGAGCGTGAGTGTTAAGGACTTTACAGGGGAAATGAGTTCTGGGGTGGGCTTGCCAGCGCCGATGAGGATTGATTGGATTGGTCCGGATGGGCATGGGTTTATCGCGGTGCGAGACGCACAAGCATCATGGGCAGGGAGACGGAAAAATGCGAAAATAAAATTTGACTGTCGGAGTAAAGATTTTTATCAGGCAGTCTGAATATAGGGATAAGGGACCATCATCATGACTATTGTGGAGTCGGCAGCGCCTGTAGCAGAGACCGAGCAGAGCCGCGTCAAGCGCCTGAAGGCAGCGACGCGCGGGGCGCATGGCGATCTCGATAGTTTCATTATGGCATCGAAGCCGTTCGAGAGCCGCGAGAACTTCGGCAAATTCGTCGAAACGCAATATCTTTTCCATCGCGATCTCGATGCCTTTTTCTCCAATGCCACGCTTGATGGCCTGCTGCCCGACCTCAAGGGCCGCCGTCGTCTTTCCATGATCGAGCAGGATCTTTCCGATCTCGGTCTTGCCATTCCCGAAACGGCCGCGCCGCGTTTTACGGCCGAGACGCCCTTCGATCTGCCGGAGGCCATGGGCTGGCTTTATGTAGTCGAAGGATCCAATCTCGGTGCGGCCTTCCTGCTGAAGGACGCGGCAAAGCTTGGGCTTGGCGAAGAATTCGGCGCCCGCCATCTCGCTGGCGCTCCCGAAGGTCGTGGCCTGCACTGGCGCACCTTCACTGCTGCGCTTGATGAAATTTCGCTGACGGTGGAAGAGGAAGAGCGCGTTGTCGCAGGTGCCGAGGCGGCATTCCGGGCGGTGCATGCCTATGCGCAGCAGCGGATGGGTTGAGGTTTTGGCATAGCTTCCAGAGAGCTATCGCGGGCTGATCGCAGTTCCTGAAACGGTAAGCGTCATCCTCGGGCTTGTCCCGAGGATCTGCAACCGATTGATTTTACGCAACATGGTTAGATCTTCGGAACAAGCCCGAGGATGACGAAGAGTGTGAGGCGAGCCTTGCGGCACTTTCAGGCCTACTGCGAGAGCCGCTCACCTTTCACGTGTTGCTCTCAATATTTGCCGAATAAACAGGCAAATATTTTTACCAAATGATAAAAATTTTGCCTTTCGGACAAGGCTAGATGCGTCCCAAAATTTTATCCATTTGATAAAATTATTGTATTTGGTCTGGCACAGAACCTGCTACTCTTTTCTCAAGTCAGGAGACACCTGACGCAAAAAAGGGAACAGCAAAATGGAAATCGGTGTTTTTATCCCGATCGGGAACAATGGTTGGCTGCTTTCAGAAAACGCGCCGCAATACAAGCCGAGCTTTGATCTCAACAAGGCGATCACGCTGAAGGCGGAGCAATATGGTTTCGACTTTGCGCTGTCGATGATCAAGCTGCGCGGTTTTGGCGGCAAGACCGAATTCTGGGATTATAATCTGGAATCCTTCACGCTGATGGCGGGCCTCGCTGCCGTTACCTCCAAGATCAAGCTGTTCGGCACCGCCGCCACGCTGGTCATGCCGCCGGCCATTGTTGCGCGTATGGCGACGACGATCGATTCCATTTCCGGCGGTCGTTTCGGCATCAACCTGATTACCGGCTGGCAGCGGCCGGAATATAGCCAGATGGGGCTTTGGCCGGGTGACGATTATTTTGGTGATCGTTACGAATATCTCGGCGAATATACCTCCGTGCTGAAAGAGCTGCTGACGGAGGGCCAGTCGGACTTCAAGGGCAAGTTCTTCCAAATGGACGATTGCCGTATGAAGCCGGTGCCGCAGGGGGATGTGAAGCTCATCTGCGCCGGTTCCTCCAATTCCGGCATGGCGTTTTCGGCCAAGTTCGCCGATTACAGCTTCTGCTTCGGTGTTGGCGTCAATACGCCCAAGGCTTTTGCGCCCACCAATGAGCGACTTCTGGCGGCAACGGAAAAAAGCGGCCGCGAGGTTAAATCCGTCGTGCTGACCATGATCCTTGCCGAGGAAAAATCCGAGGATGCCTGGGCGAAGTGGGAGCATTACAAGGCGGGTGCGGATGAGGATGCGATCAAGTGGCTCGGCTTGCAAAGCGCCGTCGATACCAAATCCGGCTCCGACACCAATGTCCGGCACATGTCCAATCCCGTCTCGGCGGTCAACATCAACATGGGAACGCTGATCGGTTCCTATGAGGAAGTGGCGGCCATGTTGGACGAGATGAGCGAGGTGCCGGGGACTGGCGGCGTGATGCTGACTTTCGACGACTTCCTCGAGGGCGTCGAAAAATTCGGCAAATATGTGCAGCCGCTGATGAAGAGCCGCCGGCATGTGCTGGCCGAACTGGAGGCAGCGGAATGAGTGAAGCCGTCGTGGCGGGTTACAAGGGGCCGGAAAGCCGTTCGGAAAGCGTCACACTTCCCGCAAGGCCGGAGCCGATTACCCTCAAACCCAGCGAGACCGCCGTTGTCGTGGTCGATATGCAGAACGCCTATTCGACCGAGGGCGGTTATGTCGATCTGGCCGGGTTCGACATATCAGGCGCCAAAAGCACCATCGCCAACATCAAGAAGACGCTGGATGCGGCGCGCGCGGCGGGTGTCCAGGTCATTTATTTCCAGAATGGCTGGGACAAGGATTATGTCGAGGCGGGTGGACCTGGTTCGCCCAACTGGCATAAGTCCAATGCGCTGAAGACCATGCGCAAGAGGCCCGAATTGCAAGGCCAGCTGCTGGCCAAGGGTACTTGGGATTATGCCATTGTTGACGAGTTGCAGCCGCAGCCCGGCGATATTCTGGTGCCGAAGACGCGTTACAGCGGTTTCTTCAACACCAATATGGATAGCGTGCTGCGTGCCCGTGGTATCCGCAATCTGGTCTTCGTTGGCATCGCCACCAATGTCTGTGTCGAAAGCTCGCTGCGCGATGCCTTCCATCTCGAATATTTCGGGGTGATGCTGGAGGATGCCACCCATCATCTGGGGCCGGATTTTATCCAGCAGGCGACGGTCTACAATGTCGAGAAGTTTTTCGGCTGGGTCGCCACCGTCAATGATTTCTGCGGCGTCATCTCGCAGGCCGCACCCGTCAGCGCTTGATATCCAACCACAAGAGGAGAACGAAATGCCGAAAAAGATCGTCGTGCCTGCCGGCACCAGCAAACCCATCGCCCCTTTTTCGCCGGGAACGCTTGCCGATGGCGTGGTTTACGTGTCCGGCACGCTGCCCTTCGACAAGGACAATAATGTCGTGCATGTGGGCGATGCGAGCGCCCAGACCCGCCATGTTCTGGAAACCATCAAATCCGTTATTGAGACCGCCGGTGGTACGATGGAAGACGTGACGATGAACCACATCTTCATCACCGACTGGGCCAATTATCAGGCCATCAACACGGTCTATGCCGAATATTTCCCCGGCGACAAGCCGGCGCGTTATTGCATCCAGTGCGGCCTCGTGAAGCCAGATGCGCTGGTGGAAATCGCCACCGTCGCCCATATCGGCAAATAGGCGAGACGGCAGATGATGCACTTCGAGGTTCATGGCCGCACAGATGCCGAGGCACCTACCATCCTTTTGTCTTCGGGGCTGGGCGGATCGGGTGCCTATTGGGCGCCGCAGATCGAAGCCCTTTCCCGTCATTTCCGCGTGGTCACCTATGACCACCGCGGAACCGGAAGGACGGGCGGCGAGGTGCCGGAGGAGGGCGGCATATCTGCCATGGCGGATGATGTGCTGGAGATTGCCTCGGCCCTGAACCTCGAAAAATTCCATTTCATGGGCCATGCGCTCGGCGGCCTGATCGGCCTCGATATCGCGCTGCAGCGGCCCGGCCTTATCGACCGGCTGGTGCTTATCAATGCGTGGAGCAAGGCCGATCCGCATTCGGGACGCTGCTTTGACGTGCGGATCGAGCTTCTGGAGAAATCCGGTGTCGAGGCCTTCGTCAAAGCCCAGCCGCTGTTTCTTTATCCGGCCGCCTGGATGTCGGAGCATCAGGAACGGCTGGCGCGGGATGATGCCCATGGCGTCGCGCATTTTCAGGGCAAGGTAAATGTGCTTCGTCGTATAGCGGCGCTACGGGCTTTCGACGTCGACGCCCGGCTTGGCGAGATCGGCAGTCCGGTGCTGGTGGTGGCAACGAAGGACGATCTTCTGGTGCCCTATACGCGCTCGCTGCGGCTGGCAGAAGGCCTGCGGCATAGCGAACTTGGGCTACTCGATTTCGGCGCCCATGCGGTGAATATCACCGAGCCCGACCTTTTCAACGAGCGGCTATTGCAGTTCCTGCTGCCAGCCGACCAGACATTATGACAGGATTTTAGAGCAAGATGACGAAAGCACTTGATGACAATGTACTGGACAACGGGGCACTTGACGACGCTGCACTGGCAACGCTTTTCACCGAAGCACGCACCCACAATGGCTGGATGGACAAGCCGATTGGCGACGAGACGCTGAAGGCGCTTTACGATCTGACGAAGATGGGGCCGACCTCGGCCAATTGCTCGCCAGCGCGTTTCGTTTTCGTGCGCAGCCCGGAGGGCAAGGAAAAGCTGAAGCCCGCGCTGTCTTCCGGCAATCTCGAAAAGACCATGGCGGCACCCGTGACGGTCATCGCCGCCATTGACGGGGAATTCTACGAGAAACTGCCGGAACTGTTTCCGCATGCCGATGCGCGTTCGTGGTTCACGTCCAGCCCTTCTGTGGCCGAAGAAACGGCTTTTCGCAACGCCACGCTTCAGGCCGGATATCTGATCCTTGCCGCGCGCGCTCTGGGGCTGGATACCGGCGCCATGTCCGGCTTCGACAAGGCCAAGGTGGATGCGGCATTTTTCGCGGGCAGGACGTGGAAATCCAATTTCCTGATCAATCTCGGTTATGGCGATCCGTCGAAGCTGTTCGGCCGCCTGCCGCGTCTTGGCTTTGAAGACGCGTGTCTCCTGGCTTGATGGCCTGTTAAGGAAGGATGGGTTAGATGCAGATGATGTCTCTTGAAAAGGAAGCGGAAATGGAGACGAAGACTGCTGAGCAGCGCAGCCTCGATTATAGAAACGCCATGGCGCGGCTCGGTGCGGCGGTCAATATCGTGACGACGGATGGCGCGGCAGGCCGTGCCGGTTTTGCCGCGACGGCGGTTTGCAGCGTTTCCGACAATCCGCCGACGCTTCTCGTCTGCCTCAACCGCAATGCCTCAGCCTACAAGGTGGTGAAGGCTAATGGCGTTATCTGCATCAATACACTTGCCGCCCATCACGAGGTTCTGAGCACGCTTTTCGGCGGCAAGACACCTGCTGATGAACGCTTTGCTGCCGGCTCCTGGGGTGTGCTCGAAACCGGCGCGCCTGTTCTGGAAGACGCGCTCGTCTCTTTCGACTGCCGCATCCGCGAGGCGCATGACGGCGGCACGCATGACATTCTGATCTGCACTGTCGTCGATATGAAGATCAATGCGGGTGATGAAGCGCTGATGTATTTCAACCGGCGTTACCGGGTGCTTTGAACGCAGTCTCTGCGGCCGGATGATACCCCTTAATTCACGATCAGCTATTTGCACGCCGTCATCCTCGGGCTTGTCCCGAGGATCTGCAACCGATTGATTTTATTCGACGTGGATAGATCCTCGGGACAAGCCCGAGGATGACGGCGGAAGTTTCTTTTCACGTCAGCAAAAAGGGCGTTCCCGGATTCCCGAAAACGCCCTTTTCATTTACTTGATCAGCGGCAGTAGATCGTTGATCGACTTCTTGGCGTCACCATAGAACATGCGGGTATTGTCCTTGTAGAACAGCGGGTTCTCGATACCGGAATAGCCGGTGCCCTGGCCGCGTTTGGAGACGATGACGAGCTTCGACTTCCACACTTCCAGAACCGGCATGCCGGCGATGGGTGAATTCGGGTCGTCCTGTGCCGCCGGGTTGACGATGTCGTTGGAGCCGATGACGATGACGACGTCGGTGCTCGGGAAATCGTCGTTGATCTCGTCCATTTCCAGCACGATGTCGTAGGGCACCTTGGCTTCGGCGAGCAGCACGTTCATGTGGCCGGGAAGACGGCCTGCCACCGGATGGATGGCGAAACGCACGGTCTTGCCGTCGGCGCGCAGCTTGCGGGTCAGTTCCGACACGGCCGATTGCGCCTGCGCCACCGCCATGCCGTAACCGGGCACGATGATGACACTGTCGGCGTCGTTGAGTGCTGCGGCCACGCCTTCGGCGTCGATCGCCACCTGCTCGCCCTCGATTTCCATCGTCGGGCCTGTCGTACCGCCGAAGCCGCCGAGGATGACCGAGATGAAGGAGCGGTTCATCGCCTTGCACATGATGTAGGAGAGGATCGCACCCGATGAGCCGACCAGCGCACCGGTGACGATCAAGAGATCGTTGCCAAGCGTGAAGCCGATGGCCGCCGCCGCCCAGCCGGAATAGCTGTTCAGCATCGAGACGACGACCGGCATGTCGGCGCCGCCGATGCCCATGATCAGGTGATAACCGATGAAGAAGGCGGCGAGCGTCATCAGGACGAGCGTCCATGCGCCGGCGCCATTGCAATACATGATGAGCAGCAGGAGCGAGAGGATCGCAGCACCGGCGTTCAGAAGATGCCCGCCGGGCAGCTTCTTCGCCTTGCCGTCCACCTTGCCGGCAAGCTTGCCGAAGGCGACGACCGAACCGGTGAAGGTGACCGCACCGATGAAGACGCCGAGGAAGACCTCGACCTTCATGATCGCCAGTTCCACCGGCGTCTTGTGGGCAAGAATGGCGGAAAAGCCCGTCAGCAGCGAACGTGCGGTCTCATCGAGCGAGGCGACATGCGCTTCCTCGATATGGGCGTTGAAGCCGATGAAGACGGCGGCAAGGCCGACGAAGGAGTGAAGGGCCGCCACAAGCTGCGGCATTTCAGTCATCTGCACCCGGCTTGCGACGAAGTAGCCGAGAACCGAGCCGCCGGCCAGCATCAAGAGCACGACGAGCCACTGCCCGACGCCCTTGCTGATTTCGGGGCCGAAGACGGTGGCGATGATGGCGAGGCCCATGCCAACGATGCCGTACCAGACGGCGCGCTTAGCGCTTTCCTGTCCGGAAAGACCGCCGAGCGAGAGGATGAAAAGAACGGCTGCGGCAACATAGGCCGCGGAAACGATACCAATGGTCATTTATTTAAATCCCCGCACGCTCAGGACTTCTGGAACATGGCGAGCATGCGCCGTGTCACGAGGAAACCGCCGACGATGTTGATCGTCGCGATCAGGACCGAAAGCGAGGCAAGGATCACCACCAGCCAGTTGCCGGAACCGATCTGCAGCAGTGCACCGATGATGACGATGCCGGAAATGGCATTCGTCACCGCCATCAGCGGGGTGTGCAGCGAGTGGCTGACATTCCAGATGACCTGGAAACCGATGAAGCAGGCGAGCACGAAGACGATGAAGTGGCTCATGAAACTTGCCGGTGCAAAAAGACCGACGAGAAGCAGAAGCGCGGTACCGACGACCAGCAGCCCGACCTGGCTTTTGGTCTGCGCCTTGAACTCGGCCCGTTCTTTCGCGTGTTTTTCCTCAGGCGTCAGCTCTTTGGCGCGTTCCTTCGGCTTCTGCGCGGCAATGGCCTGGATTTTCGGCGGCGGCGGCGGGAAAGTGATCTCGCCCTGATAGGTGACGGTCGCGCCGCGGATGACATCGTCTTCCATATTGTGAACCGGCTTGCCGTCTTTTGCGGGCGTCAGATCGGTCATCATGTGACGGATGTTGGTGGAATAGAGCGTCGAGGCCTGCGCCGCCATGCGGCTCGGAAAATCGGTGTAGCCGATGACGATGACGCCATTGTCGGAAACCACACGCTGGTCGGGGACCGTGAGGTCGCAATTGCCGCCGCGTTCTGCGGCGAGGTCGATGATGACCGAACCCGGCTTCATCATCGCCACCATGTCGGCAAGCCACAGCTTCGGGGCGTCGCGGCCAGGGATCAGCGCGGTGGTGATGACGATATCGATCTGCGGCGCCAGTTCGCGGAACTTCTCAAGCTGCTTCTCGCGGAATTCCGGCGAGGAGGGGGCGGCATAACCGCCGGTGGCGGCGCCGTCCTGCTGCTGATCGGCGAAATCGAGATAGACGAACTCAGCGCCCATGGATTCGATCTGTTCGGCCACCTCAGGGCGAACGTCGAAGGCATAGGTGATGGCGCCAAGCGATGTGGCCGTACCGATGGCGGCAAGACCGGCGACGCCTGCGCCGATGACCAGAACCTTGGCGGGCGGCACCTTGCCGGCGGCGGTGACCTGGCCGGTGAAGAAACGGCCAAAATTATTGCCGGCCTCGATCACGGCGCGATAACCGGCGATATTGGCCATGGAAGACAGGGCGTCCATTTTCTGGGCGCGGGAAATGCGCGGCACCATGTCCATGGCGATAACGTTTGCGCCCTTTTCCTTGGCCTGCTCCAGAAGGTCCTTGTTCTGGGCGGGATAGAAAAACGAGATCAGCGTCTTGTCGGAAGACAGCCGATCAATCTCTGACGTTTCCGGTGGGCGAACCTTGGCGATGATGTCGGAACCGGTGTAGAGCGCCTCAGCGCTTTCGACCACCGTCACGCCTGCCGCGCGATAGGCGTCGTCGGAAAAACCGGCCGCCTTGCCAGCGCCAGCCTCGATCACGCAATCATATCCGAGTTTTTGCAAAGCCAGCGCGCTGTCCGGCGTCATGGCGACACGCGCTTCGCCTTCATAGAGTTCCTTAGGTGTCCCGATTCTCAAAACTGCTCTCCCATTCCCGTCCTGATAAGCCGTCATAGCCCATTTCGAGTATTTTTGTCTTGTTCTTGCTGTTTTTCTACCTGCGGCGGATTGACATCAGGGAAAAGGCCATTTGGGGCGGTCACGGTACGGCGGCAATAAAAAACCCGGCGCCGAGGCGCCGGGTGACTGTTTCGGGTGCTTTTCGCTCAATCCATGGCGTGGATATCGCGATCCTTGGTTTCCGGCAGGAACAGCAGGCCGACGACCAGCGTGATGCCTGCAAAGATGATCGGGTACCAGAGACCATAATAGATATCGCCCTTCGCCGCGCTCATCGCAAAGGCGGTGGCCGGCAGAAGGCCGCCGAACCAGCCGTTGCCGATGTGGTATGGCAGCGACATGCCGGAGTAGCGGATGCGGGTCGGGAACAGTTCGACCAGAAGGGCCGCAATCGGGCCGTAGACCATCGTCACGTAGATGACGAGGACGGTCAGCACTGCGATAATGACGACCCAATTTACGGCGGCCGGGTCGGCTACCATCGAGAACGCGCCGCCGCCGGCAATGGTATAGACGGCCATTTCCGCCGCACCGCCGGTCTCGGCAGGCGTCAGCAGCTTGTCAGCCACCAGCTTGTCGGTCGCCACCATCTTCTTGTCGGTGGCGCGGACCGCATCGGCATTGAGGCCGAGTTCTGGGTTTGCGGCGATGAAGGCGTCCAGTTTCGCATCCGGCACCTGTGCTGCACCGCGTACCAGCGGATAACCGCTGTCATGCATTGCGATATTGACTTGCTTCTGGAAGGCCTTGTCCTTCGCGGAAGCATCCGCGCCAGCCGCAATCGCATCGTAGCTGGGGATGGTGGCGTTGCCGATCTTCACGCTTGCCGGTTCGCCGGCGGCCCCCGCAACCACGTCATAGGGCACGGAATTGCGCGTCAGGAACGAGGTGGCGATATCGCAGGATGTGGTGAATTTCGCAGTGCCCGTCGGGTTGAACTGGAACTTGCAGTCGCCCGGCGCCGCAGTCACGGTGGCGCGTACGGTGGACTGGGCCTCGGCGAGCGCCGGGTTGCCCGCCCAGGTGAGCGCCTTGAACAGCGGGAAGTAGGTCAGCATGGCGAGGATGAGGCCGGCCATGATGATTGGTTTGCGGCCAACCTTGTCGGAAAGCCAGCCGAAGATCACGAAGAAGCTGGTGCCGAGGACGAGTGCGATGGCAACCATGATATTGGCCGACTGGCCGTCCACCTTCAGAATGCTCTGCAGGAAGAACAGGGCGTAAAACTGGCCCGTATACCAGACGACGGCCTGACCGATGACGGCGCCGATAAGTGCGATGATCGCGATCTTGGCGTTCTTCCATTGGCCGAAGGCTTCGCTCAGCGGCGCCTTGGAGGTCTTGCCCTCTTCCTTCATCTTCTTGAAAGCGGGCGATTCATTCATTTTCAGACGAATCCAGACTGAGACACCAAGCAGCAGAACGGAAACGAGGAAGGGAATGCGCCAGCCCCAGGCGGCGAAGGCTTCCTTGCCGAGCGCGAACTGCACGCCGAGAATGACCACCAGCGACAGGAACAGGCCGAGCGTCGCCGTGGTCTGGATCCACGAGGTGTAATAGCCCCTGCGGCCGTTCGGCGCGTGTTCGGCGACGTAAGTTGCCGCACCGCCATATTCACCGCCGAGCGCCAGACCCTGAAGCATGCGCAGCGCGATCAGAATGATCGGAGCGGCGATGCCGATCTGCGATGCGCCGGGCAGGACGCCGACGAGGAAGGTCGAAACGCCCATGATGAGGATGGTGATGAGGAAGGTATATTTGCGGCCGACAATGTCGCCCAGACGGCCGAATACCAGCGCGCCGAAGGGGCGCACGAGGAAGCCGGCGGCGAAGGCAAGCAGCGCGAAGATGTTGCGCGTCGTTTCCGGATATTGGCTGAAGAAGTTCGCGCCGATATAGATCGCGAGCGAGCCGTAGAGATAAAAATCGTACCATTCGAAGACTGTTCCGAGAGAAGAGGCGAAAATCACCTTCTTCTCTTCGCCCGTCATTGGACGGGCGGCGCCGCTCACGGCTGCAATATCTGCCATTGTCTGTCCTCCACAGATGTCCCAATCGACGCATTGCGGAGCCCAGCTCTCTCCTCTGGACTCAACCTTTCGGCTGCAATGCGCGGACCATGAGAGTGACAGAAAATTAACCCCAGTAAGAGCGATGCTTTCGGATTATGACTTTAGTCTAATATAGAGCGTCCCGAAAATGTCGCGGGGCTGATTACAGCTTGTTTGCGCAAGCGCCTTTTTTCTTGACACAACCGAGAAACCTTCTAATAGCTTCTCGCGAAGAAGGAGCATCACCTTGCGCATGCATGTTGCAGACATGTTCGTCATGGAAGGACCGGCACAATTGGCCGGCGATGATCCGCGCCTTTCTCGTTCTACCCGAATTACGGCCAAAACGACGATTAAAACCGTCTAACGTCTCTGGCCACCGCTCTCTCCCCGGTTTGGCTGGGGATCGAGGAAGCCGCGATCTGATGCGGGTTCCCACCTCACCAAAAAGAGGAGAGACAGAAAGAGAGCTTGATCATGGGTTTCAAAGTTGCAATTGCAGGCGCCACCGGCAACGTCGGTCGCGAAATGCTCAATATCCTGGCCGAACGCGGTTTCCCCGCCGATGAAGTCGTGCCGCTCGCTTCCGCCCGTTCGCAGGGCACGGAAGTCTCTTATGGCGACCGCACGCTGAAGGTCTCGAACCTCGAGAACTACGATTTTTCCGACACGGATATCTGCCTGATGTCGGCCGGCGGCGATGTGTCCAAGAAGTGGTCGCCGAAGATCGGCCAGCAGGGCTGCGTCGTCATCGACAACTCGTCCGCATGGCGCTACGATCAGGACGTTCCGCTGATCGTTCCGGAAGTGAACGCCGATGCGGTTGCAGGCTTCACCAAGAAGAACATCATCGCCAACCCCAATTGCTCCACGGCACAGCTGGTCGTTGCGCTGAAGCCGCTGCATGACTTCGCCAAGATCAAGCGCGTCGTCGTCTCCACCTACCAGTCGGTTTCCGGCGCCGGCAAGGAAGGCATGGACGAACTGTTCCAGCAGACCCGCGCTGTCTTCGTGGCAGATCCGGTGGAAGCCAAGAAGTTCACCAAGCGCATCGCCTTTAACGTCATTCCGCATATCGACGTCTTCATGGAAGACGGCTACACCAAGGAAGAATGGAAGGTTCTGGCCGAAACCAAGAAGATGCTCGATCCGAAGATTAAGGTAACCTGCACGGCCGTGCGTGTTCCGGTCTTCATCGGCCATTCGGAATCGGTCAATATCGAGTTCGAAAACGAGATCACTGCCGATCAGGCGCGCGACATCCTGCGCGAAGCGCCGGGTTGCCTCGTCATCGACAAGCACGAAAACGGCGGCTACATCACCCCGGTTGAATCCGCCGGCGAGGACGCGACCTATATCTCGCGCATCCGCGAAGATGCGACGGTCGAAAACGGCCTCAACCTGTGGGTCGTTTCCGACAATCTGCGCAAGGGTGCGGCTCTCAACGCTGTGCAGATCGCCGAACTCCTGATCAATCGTGGTTTCATCAAGCCCCGCAAGGCGGCAGCCTGATACGATTTTTTAAGGTTCGTTAAGTATAACCCGTCTGTTCTGTGTGGGGCAGGCGGGTTTCATAATTGGCGACGATCACGGCCAGTTTATTTGCAGGCCTTGCTGCCGAAAGGCAATTTAGGCCGCCAAAAGACAGTTTTGGCACCTGAATCATACAGTATTGACGGTTTGGTTCTCGGGAAAAACTCCCCAAAGTATATCGAAGGCAGATTTTGATGCGGGCAATGAAGGTAATTCTGGCTGGTGCGGCCATGGTTTCGGTTCTGGCAGCGGCGCCGGTGATGGCTGCGCAATGCGGCAACACTTCGGCGGGCTTCGATGCCTGGGTCAGAGCCTTCAAGCAGGAAGCGACGGGCCGCGGCGTCAGCGCCTCGGTGCTCGACCGTGCTTTCTCCGGCGTCTCCTACAACCAGGCGACAATCCGCGCTGACCGCGGCCAGCACAGCTTCAAGCTGTCCTTCGAACAGTTCATGCAGAAGCGCGGCGGTCAGACGATCATCTCGCGCGGCAAGACGATGAAGAAGAACAATGCTTCTCTCTTTGCGTCCATCGAGCGCGCCTATGGCGTGCCGGCCGGTCCGCTGCTCGCCATCTGGGGCATGGAAACCGGCTTTGGCGGCTTCCTTGGCAACCAGCATACGCTTTCCGCCGTGGCGACGCTGTCCTTCGATTGCCGTCGTTCGGATTATTTCACCGAACAGCTTTATGCGGCCCTCAAGCTCGTCGGCAGCGGTTCGCTGAACGTCAATGCCAAGGGTGCTGCCCATGGTGAAATCGGCCAGACGCAGTTCCTGCCGCTGAACGTCGTGCGTTACGGCGTCGATTTCGACCGCGACGGCCGGATCGATCTCGTCGGCTCGCGCGCCGACGCGCTGGCTTCCACCGCGAACTTCCTCGTCGGCCATGGCTGGCAGCGCGGCGCCGGTTATCAGCAGGGACAGGCCAATTACGCGGCCATCCAGGGCTGGAACGCCGCCAGCGTCTATCAGCAGGCGATTGCGTTTATCGGCAAGGCGATCGACGGCCAATAAGGCCGTTTTCTAAGAGCCAAAGTTTCACTTCCGTCATGCCGGACTTGATCCGGCATCCAGCCACGGCGTGTCTGACAGAGGTTCCCTGCATGATCGGCGTCATCCTCGGGCTTGACCCGAGGATCCACAACCTGACGCGCAATGGATCCTCGGGTCAAGTCCGAGGATGCCGAAGGAGAGGTTGGTAGCCGACGGAGAGTTTGGTAACCGTTGGTACCTGTGGCTGATACGACCTCGTCGCTCCTTTAACCTAAAACCTGTTTATCACAGGTCTGGACGACGAAAGTCGCCCGTTTTGCCGTCCATCACCCACAATTCGCCGGTTGAAATATCGAACCATGCGCCGTGCAGTTTCACCTTGCCGGCGGTTTCCTGCGCCTTGACGAAGGGGAAACCGCGCAGGTTTGCGATGGAATTACGGATCGAGACCCGTTCCAGCGCGGTCTGCCGCTCGGAAGCGGTCATGACGTCGTTGCTCTGGATTTGCGAGGCGGCGGACTTGACCATGTTCATCCACTTGCCGATGAAGTCGCCGGGAGACAGCGGCTCGAGATTGGGATCGAGCGCCGCCTGAATGCCGCCGCAGCGGCCGTGACCCATGACGACGATATCCTTCACCTTCAGAACCTGAACGGCGTATTCGATGGCCGCCGAGGTGGCGTGGTACTGGCCGTCGGGCTCGAAAGGCGGCACCATGTTGGCGACGTTGCGGACGACAAAAAGCTCTCCCGGTCCGCAGTCGAAAATGGTTTCCGGCGCGGAGCGGGAGTCACAACAGGCAATGAACAGGGTCTGCGGTTTCTGTCCGGTATCTGCCAGAACGCGGTATCTTTCGCGCTCATCGGCGTAGCGGCCGCTCATGAAGCTCTTGTAGCCGTTGAGAAGGTTTTCCGGAAAATCTTTCATCTATCGCATTACCGTTGTGGTTGGACCGAGATCAAGAGAAGAACTCGGTGCGTTGAAGACCAATCCTTTGGAGCATTCGCGCTGTTCTTCGAACCGCGATATTGCTCCAACTCCTTTTTGCCGCATTTCCTGACGGAAAACCGAGGTCCAGCCTGGAAATGCTCTAGCCGCTATTTGCGCTTGCTGCGCGAAGGATGCAAGAGATGACGCATCTGCACCATGGCCATGGGTGTGGAGAGGCTTGAAGAATCCGTTTCCAGCGTCAGTTCGTTCATGTCGCGTTTTTTGGTGCGGGCCAGAATTTCGAAGACGCTGGCGGTTGCGAGCTGCAGCGCCTTTTCGTCATCCACGCCTTCCAGCAGACGGGCGAGGAATAGCGCCGACATCAGGTCGCCGAGGCCGTTCGGCGCATTCTCGATGGCGCGATGTTCGGCAAGCAGTGCGTGGCGGCCGCTGAGATAAAGATTGCCGGTGCCGCCCGTCATCATCGGGACGGCTGAGGTGACCAGCATTTTCGGGGGGCCGAGTGCGAGCGCGGCATCCATGATGGCATTGTTGGTCTCAAGTTCCGCGCCGCTCATCCAGGCCAGTTCATAACGGTTTGGCGTGGCGACGGTGGCAAGCGGGATGAGGTGATCGCGGATGGCTTCCGCTGTTTCAAGCGGAATGTAAAGCCCGCCAAGATCGCCCATGACCGGGTCACAGGCATAAATCAGCGATGGGTTCTTTTCCTTCAGATTGCGGATCAGCCTTGCGACGGAGCGCACCTGCGCCGCGCTGCCGAAATAACCGGTCAGGACAGCCTTGACCTCGCCGATCCATTTGGCGTTTTCGAGGTCGGTCATCGCCTTGTCGAAATCGTCGTCCTGAAAGCGCATCCGGGTGGAAGGGCCGTGGCCGGGATGCCAGGGCATGACGATGGTGGGCACCGCCCAAACCGGATAACCGAGTGTCTCCAGCGCAAAGACAGCGGCACGATTGCCGACGGAGCCACGCATGACATGGCTGGAAATGACGATGACGGCGCCCTGTGTATTTTCCTGCATCACGGCCTTCTTGCTTTCAAACGAGGCAGAAAGCCCGCAAGTGCACCCCGCCTTGCCACTGCCCAAAGATCAAGATGCGCTCTCATGACATATCGCAAGGCCGGTTTCCACCGTTAATCCCGCAAGGGTCTGTCCCGCAAAAGCATGGCGCTGTCAGGTTCTTGTCTCTGCCAGCACTACCTGCCTGTCATTGCGAGATTGCCGAAGTACTCTATAGTTGTACCATGCTCGATCTCGTCATTGCCTATTGGCCGCATATCCTTGCCGTTCTCTCGATTTTGATGGGAACCGTGGCCGCCGTGCATGCCACGATGACGAAGGAGGAGGTCCGCTCCGCGCTCGGTTGGGTCGGGGTTATCGTGCTGTCGCCCATCGTCGGCGCGGTCATTTATGCCATTGCCGGCATTAACCGCATTCGCCGGTCCAACATCACGCAGCAACGGTCCTTCATGCAGGACGAGATCATGGATCGCGTGGCGCGTCTGGACGCCAGCGGCGAGACGATAGCCGCGCGCTTCGGGCGCCGTTTCGAGGCGATGAAGACGCTGGGTGACCGGGTAACCCGCCATGCGCTGACGACCGGTAACGGCATAGAGCCGCTGGTCACGGGGGATGCCGCCTATGCCGCCATGCTGGAGGCCATTGGGGAAGCGAAGCGGTCGATCATTATCGAAACCTATATTTTCGATAATGACCGGATCGGCGCGCGTTTTGTCGCCGCGCTCGAAAGGGCGAAGGTCCGTGGCGTGGAGGTGCGCGTGCTGGTGGACGCGGTGGGTGCGCGTTATTCCGTGCCGAGCATCCTGCCGACGCTCAGGGAAAAGGGCATCGTCTGCGATGTCTTCAACGGCAATGTCATCATGGGATTGCGGCTGCCCTATGCCAATCTGCGTACCCACCGCAAGATTCTTGTGGTGGACGGTCGCATCGCGTTCAGCGGCGGCATGAATATCCGTGAGGGGTTCACAGAGGAATTCGGCGGCGAAAACCGGTCGCAAGATACGCATTTCAAGATCACCGGGCCGGTTGTATCGGATTTTTTCTCCATCGCGGCGGAGGACTGGCGGTTCACGACAAGGGAGCTTCTGGATGCGCCAGTCTGGGATATCGCCATTCCCGACGGCGTGCCGGGTTCGCAAATCGTCGCCCGCGTCTGCTCCTCGGGGCCAGACAAAAGCATCGAGACCAGTCACAAGATGCTGATGGGCGCGTTTTCCGTCGCCCGCTCCTCCATTCTCATCATGTCGCCCTATTTTCTCCCCGATAGGGAGCTTATTTCAGCGCTCATAACCGCAGCAAGGCGGGGAGTGGTGGTGGATATCATCGTGCCGAAAAGCAACAATCTGGTGCTTGTGGACAGGGCGATGACGGCGCAGTTCGACCAGATGCTGAGGAACTATTGCCGCATCTGGCGGGCGACAGGGACTTTCAATCACTCCAAGCTTCTGGTGATTGACGGGCGCTGGAGCTACATTGGCTCTTCCAATCTCGATCCGCGTTCGCTGCGATTGAACTTTGAGATCGATCTCGAAGTTATGGATGAGGAATTCGCCGCGACAATCGGCGAGCGCATCCGGGATGCACGGGCAACCGCCTTGCCCGTGCGGCTCAGCGAACTGAATGCGCGGCCATTCGTTGTCCGTTTTGTGGAGCGTGTCCTGTGGCTCGCTTCGCCTTATCTTTAGTGTGCGGTGCGTCCGGCAGGGCGCTGCGCGAGACCGGAGGCATAAACGCGTGAAAAAGAACGGTTTGCTGGATGATGAAAAAGCGGCCTTGACGAAAAACACCAGCCTGTCCGCCTTCGTCATGCAGTCGCTGCGCGACCGCCGCCAGCGCCAGAATGCGGCGCCAGCGACCAAAGATCATTCCTTCCCCGTCATCGCCTCCTACAATGTGCATAAATGCGTCGGCCGCGACCGCAAGTTCGATCCCGACCGCACGAGCCGCGTCATTCAGGAAATCGGCGCTGATATCATCGCCCTTCAGGAAGCGGACAGCCGTTTCGGCGAGCGCACGGGCCTGCTCGATCTCGCCCGGCTGGAGCGGGAAAGCGGCCTTATTCCCGTGCCCGTGCAGGCCGGCGTGAAGGCCCATGGCTGGCACGGCAATGTCGTGCTGTTCAAGGAAGGCGCGGTCAGGGATGTGCATACGCTGAAATTGCCGGGGCTGGAGCCGCGCGGTGCGCTCGTCGTGGAACTGGACCTGAAAAGCGGCGGCACGCTGAGGGTCATCGCCGCCCATTTCGGGCTTCTCAGACATTCCCGCGCCCAGCAGGCAAAAGCACTGATCAGCCTTCTCGAAGCGCGCAATGAATGCGCGACCGTTCTCATGGGAGACCTGAACGAATGGCGCCTCGGAAATGGTTCGTCGCTCAATACGTTCCGGGATGCTTTTGGCGCTTTGCCGCCAGCTGTGCCGAGCTTTCCGTCCAACCTGCCGGTGCTGGCGCTCGACAGGATCATTGCCAATCGTGAGGGGTTGATCGAGCAGGTGGAGGCGCATGACAGCGCGCTGGCGCGCATCGCCTCGGACCATCTGCCGCTGAAAGCGGCGATCCGGACCGACCTGTTTCCGGCCTGAGCCGCTACCCTATCCGGCGCGACTGGCAGTCCTTCACGCCGTCGTCAACTGGCCCCTTCTCGAACGGGCTTCGAGCAGCGAGGTGCGGATGGCTTCCATCAGCCGCTCCCGGTTGTTCCGGGTTTTGCCCCTGTCGAGATTTTGCGCGGAAAGGGCGAGATCAAGCCCCTCATGCATCACAATCGAATAGGCAACGGTGGTTGCCCAGCTCTCGTAATCCTGCTCCATCATGTCGCCCCTGAACTAAATCATTTAGTCCGAATCACCCTGATTTCGAAAATTACCACAAAATATAAAGCATAAAATAGCATTGTTTCTTTCAGCGCTGGTTTAGCCTTGCGGATATATTGCCTTTTGTCAGTTTTAATGCAGCGCAATATGAGTGTGATCTCTACTTAACTATTTGAAACAGATTCTATTTCAGCGATGTCGCATGAACGTCCCAACCATGAAAAACGCCGCGCATCTTGGGATGCGCGGCGGGCTTGCGTCGAAGGTTGCGGTGGATGGGAGTGTGGTCTTAGCCGGCCTTTTCGAGCTTGTAGTCCGAATTGGCCGGTTCTTCTCGGCTGTGCTGGATGAGCGGACGGTTGCCCGCCAGTTTGCGCACCAGCACGTAGAAGACCGGTGTCATGAAGATGCCGAAGAACGTCACGCCGATCATGCCGGAGAAGACGGCGACGCCCATGGCCGCACGCATTTCCGCACCGGCACCTGTCGAGACGACCAGCGGCACCACGCCCATGATGAAGGCGAGGGAGGTCATCAGGATCGGGCGCAGGCGAAGCCGGCTTGCCTCGATGGCCGCCTGAAGCGGTGTTCGTCCTTCGAATTCCAGCTCCCGGGCGAATTCCACGATCAGGATCGCGTTTTTCGCCGAGAGACCGACAAGGACGACAAGGCCGATCTGCGTAAAGATGTTGTTGTCCCCTCCCGTCAGCCAGACGCCCGTGAGGGCCGCAAGCACACCGAGCGGGACGATCAGGATGATCGCAATCGGCAAGGTGAGGCTTTCATATTGCGCGGCGAGCACGAGATAGACGAGCAGCAGCGCCAAGGGAAAGACCACGATGCTGGAGTTGCCTGCCAGGATTTGCTGGTAGGTCAGGTCGGTCCATTCGTAATCGATGCCGGCGGGCAGGTTCTCGGCAAGGATTTTCTCCATAGCCGCCTGCGCCTGTCCCGAGGAGAAGCCCGGCGCCGGGCCGCCGTTGATATCGGCCGCAAGGAAGCCGTTATAACGGTTGGTGCGCTCCGGCCCCGTCGTTGCATCCACCTTCAGCAGCGTCGACAGCGGGATCATCTGGCCGGTCGCCGAGCGAACCTTCAGGCGGCCTATATCTTCGGCATGGGCGCGGAATTGCGAATCTGCCTGCACGCGAACGCTGTATGTGCGTCCGAAGGCGTTGAAGTCGTTGACATAGAGCGAGCCGAGATAGATCTGCAGCGTCTGGAAGACGTCGCTGACGGAGACGCCCAGCTGTTCCGCCTTGGCGCGGTCGAGATCGGCGAAGAGCTGCGGCACGTTGATCTGGTAGCTGGAGAAGATGCCTGCCAGCTCCGGGGTCTGATATGCCTTGGCAATCACGGCCTTCGCGGCTTCATCCAGCGTCTGGTAACCGTAACCGGCGCGGTCTTCGATCTGCAGCTTGAAGCCGCCTGTCTGGCCGAGACCGTTGACCGGCGGCGGCGGGAACATGGCGATGAAGGCATCCTGAATGCCGGCGAACTTCTGGTTCAGCTGCATGGCGATGGCACCGCCGGAGAGTTCCGGTGTCTTGCGCTTTTCGAAATCATCGAGAACCGCAAAGACGATGCCGGAATTGGAGCCGATGGTGAAGCCGTTGATCGACAGGCCGGGGAAGGCGATGGCGTGGCTGACACCGGGCGTTTCCATGGCGATCGCGCTCATCCGCTTGATCACACTTTCGGTGCGATCGAGCGTTGCGCCATCGGGAAGCTGGGCGAAACCGATCAGATACTGCTTGTCCTGCGCCGGCACGAAGCCGCTCGGGACTGTCGTGAACATGCCGTAGGTGGCGGCCACCAGCGCCATATAGACCATCATGACAAGGCTCTTGCGCGTCACCAGCCCGCCGACAGTTTTGCCGTAGCCGTTGGAGGCGGCACCGAAGGCGCGGTTGAAGCCGCGGAAGAACCAGCCGAAGATTTTGTCCATGAAACGGGTGAGCCAGTCTTTCGGGGCACCATGTTCCTTCAGCAGCAGGGCCGCAAGCGCGGGTGACAGCGTCAGCGAGTTGATGGCCGAAATGACGGTCGAGATGGCAATCGTCAGCGCGAACTGCCGGTAGAACTGACCCGACAGGCCGGAAATGAAGGCAAGCGGCACGAAGACGGCGACCAGAACCAGCGCAATGGCGATGATCGGGCCGGAGACTTCACGCATGGCTTTATAGGTGGCATCTCGCGGTGAGAGCCCGTTTTCGATGTTTCGCTCGACGTTTTCGACCACCACGATGGCGTCATCCACCACGATGCCGATGGCAAGCACAAGGCCGAACAGCGTCAAGGCGTTGATGGAGAAGCCGAAGGCATACATGACGGCGAAGGTGCCGATGATCGAGACCGGAACGGCGATCAGCGGAATGATCGAGGCGCGCCAGGTCTGAAGGAAGAGGATGACCACAAGCACCACGAGGCCAACGGCCTCGAGGAGTGTATCGACAACCTTTTCGATGGAGGAGCGCACGAATTTCGTCGTATCGTAGACGATCTCGTATTTCACGCCATCGGGCATTGCCAATTGCAGATTATCCATGGTCGCGCGGACATTGTCGGCGATTTCGATGGCGTTGGAACCGGGGGCCTGGAGCACGGCCACTGCCACGGCCGGCTCACCATCGAGCAGCGAACGCAGCGTGTAGTCTGCTGCTCCGAGTTCGATGCGCGCGACATCGCGCAGGCGGGTGATTTCGCCGTTCGCACCGCTCTTGACGATGATGTTGCCGAATTCTTCCGGCGTCGTCAGACGGCCTTGGGCATTGACGTTGAGCTGCAGGTCGACACCATTCGGGCTTGGGGAAGCGCCGATGACGCCGGCTGCGGCCTGCACGTTCTGCTGGCGGATGGCGTCGGAAACATCGCTTGCGGCCAGATCATGCTCGGCAACCTTCTGCGGGTCGAGCCATACGCGCATGGAATAGTCGCCTGCGCCGAAGACCTGCACCTGGCCGACACCTTCGATGCGGGCGAGGCGATCCTTGACGTTCAGCGTCGCATAGTTGCGCAGATAGGTGATGTCGTAGTCGTCGGTTTTCGAGACGAGGTTGACGACCATGATGAAGTCCGGCGAACTTTTGACGGTGGTAATGCCGAGTGCGCGCACTTCCGCCGGCAGCCGCGGTTCGGCCTGCGACACGCGGTTCTGTACCAGCTGTTGCGCCTTGTCGGGGTCGGTGCCGAGCTTGAAGGTCACGGTCAGCGTCAGCACGCCGTCCGATGTCGCCTGGCTGCCCATATAGAGCATGTCCTCGACGCCGTTGATCTGTTCTTCCAGCGGTGTCGCGACGGTTTCAGCGATAACGGTCGGGTTCGCACCGGGATAGGTGGCGCGCACGACGACAGATGGCGGAACGACTTCGGGATATTCCGAAATCGGCAGGGCGCGCATGCCGAGAAGGCCTGCCACCACAATCAGGATCGACAACACGCCGGCGAATACCGGCCGGTCGACAAAAAATCTGGAAATATTCATATCCAGTCCCTCTCCGGGTCTTTGGGAATGCGAAGGCCGTTCCGGCGGCAATCCTGCCGCCGGTGAAGGCCGGTTCTGTCTAAAGGGGGCGTCTCGCGACAGCGCGGGACGCCTGCTGATCAAAGGGGCGGGTTACTGCGAAGCAGCAACCTTGTCTTCCGTCTGCGGTGCGATGGTCGCGCCGGGGCGAATGCGTTGCAGACCGTTGACGACGATCGTATCGCCGGCGGCAAGGCCGCTTTCGATGATGCGCTGGCCGTCGGCCGGTGCGCCCGGCTTGATCTGGCGGTAGCTCACCTTGTTTTCGGCGTCCACCACGAAGACGAACCGCTTGTCCTGATCCGTGCCGATGGCCCGGTCGCTGATGACGATGCGGTTTTCCGGCTTCGGTTCACCCATGCGTACCCGCACGAACTGGCCGGGGATCAGCCTGCCGTCCGGATTTTCAAAGACGGCGCGGACACCGATGGTGCCGCTTGCCGAATCCACCTGGTTGTCGATCAGGTGCAGCGTACCCTTGATCGGCGTACCCTCATCCGAAAGCGTGCCGATTTCCACCGGGATCTGTTCGAGGGCGGGCAGGGCGTCATCGGTTTTCGGCAGTTCGGCAAGCGCCCTGGCTACAACGCCTTCGCTGGCGTTGAAGCTGGCATAGATCGGGTTGACCGATACCAGCGTCGTGAGCGCCGGCGAGGTAGAGCCGGCAGCGACGAGGTTGCCGGCGGTGATTTCGATCCTGCCGACCCGGCCGGAAACCGGAGCGCGGATTTCGGTGTAACCGAGATCGAGCTCAGCCGTGGTGAGTGCTGCGCGGGCAGCGCGAAGCTGGGCTTGCGCATCCGCAAACGAGCTTTGCCGCTGGTCGAGATCGCTCTGGGAAATGGTGCGGTTGTCGGAAAGCCGGCGGCCACGCTCCAGTTCCGTTTTTGCAAGGCTTACCTTGGCTTCGGCGGAAGCGACCTGTCCTTCAGCACCGGCAACAGCGGCCTGATAGGGGGCCGGGTCGATGGTGAAGAGCGGGTCGCCTTCCTTGACGAGCGCACCTTCGCGGAAATGCACGGCCTTGATCTGGCCGGCGACGCGGGAGCGGATCTGCACCCGGTCGACGGCTTCGAGACGGCCGGAAAATTCTTCCCAGCGCATCACGTCGCGGCTTTCCACCTTGGCGACGGTGACCGGGATTGCCGGTGTTTCAGCCGGCGTGGAAGCGGCCGTCGCGTCACGGCTGGTGGGGAGGTCGAAAAACAGTGCTGCGGCTGCAACGGACATGGCAAGCCCGATACCGGCGCCCGTCAGGGCCCGGCGCTTTGTGTTCAGCGTCATGGGTATCTCCTTGGCCCCCGATCGGGAGCAGGTCGTTCATAAATAAATGCGAATTTTCAGTGTTTTAACTGGTCAACGAAAGTCTTGAACTCCGAACAGACGGATGAGACCCATCCGCCGCCCTCTCCTTGATAAAGCCCCGTCCAGCCGATGCCGGCGGGGAAAACATGGCTCCGGACGCTGACACCCGAGGCGATGAGGCGGTCTCCATAATTGACCGTTTCGTCGCGCAAAGGGTCATCCTCGGCGGTAAAGATCAGCGCCGGCGCCACCCGGTTCAGCCGCGTGCACTGGCAGGGCGCGGCATAGGGGTGGAAAAACCCGCACGCCTTGGCAAGGTAATGGCTCCAGCCATCTGCCCAGCGCTGGCGCATGCCGATCCTGTCCGCGTTGCGGAAGGATTCCGTCGTCATCATCGGGTCGATCATAGGCGACAGAAGAATCTGGCCTGCGAGTTTGCCCGGCATGCGGTCACGGGCCTTCAAGGCAAGCCCCGCCGCCACATTGCCGCCAGCCTCTTCGCCGGCCACGAACAGCAGCGATTTCGCGCCGCCATAATGTTTACGATCCCGGCTCAGATGATCGAGCGCCTCATAGGCGCAGTCGATAACCATCGGAAACTCGTTGCCGGACGGCTTGCTATAGTCGGCTTCCACGACTACCGCGCCGCTTTCGGCAAGCGCGCGGGCCACCGGAAGCTCGGGGCAATTACCGCCCGGCTCCAGACCGGGTTGCAGAAACGATCCGCCGCGCAGGTAAAGCACCACGGGCGGCTGGCTGCAAAGCTTTGCACCCTCATATCGGCGCACGGAAAGCTGGGATGCGAGGCCCCCGCAGCTTTTGATGTTTTCCCAGTGCGCGTTCATCTGATCCGGTCCCGTGCACCACCATGAGAGGCGCACCATATTTGCAAAATCTGAAATTCATATTATTGTTCGGAGAAAAACGATCAAGTGGTCTAAAATGAAAACACTATTCCATAAAGACGGATAATCTCATCATGGATCAGCTCTCCGCCATGCGGGTTTTTACGCGGGTCGTGGAAACCGGCAATTTCAGCCGCGCCGCGACAGCGCTGAATATGCCGAAGACCACCGTCACCAACATGGTGCAAGCGCTGGAGGCGCATTTGCACACCACACTTCTCAACCGCACCACGCGCCGGGTGATGCTGACAACGGACGGTGCTCTCTATTATGAGCGGGCCTCACAGATTTTATCGGAAATCGAAGAACTTGACGGCAGCATGTCCAGCGCACAGGTGCAGCCCTCCGGCCGGTTGCGGGTGGAAATGGCCGGTGTCTTCGCGGACTTGGTGGTTATCCCACATCTTTGCGAATTTTACCAGCGTTATCCGCAAATCCGCCTCGACCTCGGTGTCGGTGACCGTCTGGTCGATTATATAGCGGAGAATGTCGACTGTGCGCTGCGCGTCGGCGTGCTGCGCGATCAGTCGCTGATTGCCCGTAAAGTGGGCGAACTCCGGTTCGAGACATTCGCCTCGCCGTCCTACATCGAAAATTTCGGCATGCCGCAAGAGCCGGAGGATCTGGAGAAGGAACATTATTCGGTGGGCTACCTCAATGCCACCACCGGTCAGATCATGCCGGCCTCCTTCGATAACGGTGTGCGCAGCGTCGAGTTGACCCCGAATTATGTCGTCTCGGTCAATGACAGCCGTACCTATCTCAATGCCGCGCTGGCCGGCATGGGTATCGTGCAGCTTCCCGTCTTCATGGTAAAGGATGCGCTTTCGCGGGGAGAACTGGTGCCGGTGCTTTCCGAATGGCGACGGGAGGCGATGCCGATCTATGTGGTTTACCCGCAGACCCGGCATGTAACCAACAAGGTGCGCGTTTTTGTCGACTGGCTGGCCAAATTGGTGCACGGCCTGGTCTGAGGCGGCCAGTCACCGCCCGACCCTTGCTGCGACAAAATCGATGAAGGCGCGAACGCGGGCGGCCAGGTGTTCATGACCGGCATAAACCGCGTGGATCACTTCCATTTCCTCGGCATTGTAGTCTTCCAGAACCGGCACGAGCAGGCCCGCCTCGATATCCGGCTCGATATGAAATTCGCCGACCCTTCCCAGCCCCAGGCCCGTCAGGCAGAGCCTTCGCATGGCCATGCCGCTGTTGACCGAGACGTTGCCCTTGACAGGCAGGCGGTAGACTTGCGCAGAGCCGGGGTTGCGAAACGGCCATTCGTTGAGGCTGCGGCTGAAATTGAAGCTGAAGCAATTGTGCCGCGCCAGATCCTGCGGTTTTTCCGGCATGCCGTGTCGTTCGATATAGGCGGGGGAGGCGACGATGACGCGACGGACTTCCTTCAGCTTTCTCGCCTTCAGCGATGAATCTCCCATGGCGCCCGAGCGGATCGCAATGTCCGTGCGTTCCTCGATCAGCCTGATGACGCCGTCGGTCAGGGAGATATCCAGCTCGATTTCCGGATAAAGCGACAAAAATTCCGGCGCCAGCGGCAGGAGATAACGTTCGCCGAAGCCCAGAGTGGCGTTAACGCGCAAAAGGCCTCGCGGCACCACCTTGCCGCCGCTCGCCACGATCTGCTCGGTCTCGGCTATGTCGGCGAGAATGCGCCTTGCCCGGGCCAGATAGACTTCACCTTCCGGTGTGAGCGTGACAAGCCGGGTGGAGCGGGCGAGCAGCCGGGTGCCGAGGCGGTCTTCGATGCGGGTGACGAGCTTGCTGACGGCGGACGGCGAAAGCTGCAGCCTACGCCCGGCGGCGGAAAAGCTGCCGAGTTCGGCCGCCGCCACGAAGACTTCCATTTCTCCGGCCCTGTTGTCCATCGCCGCACCGCCTGTGAAATAAATTCAAAGGTATTTGTCCCACCTTGCCGATTATCATGCAAGTCCTCTTCGCCCATATTGCGTCCATAGATTTGATCCAACCGGACAGCATCGCTGTCCAAATGATCTAAACCACAGCATCGCTGTCCAAATGATCCAAACCGACAGCGTTGCTGTCCAGAACGCCCGCGATCTCGCTCCGGGCGAAGAGGTATTCGTCATGCCATTGGCCATATTTGCCCTGACGATCGCGGCCTATGCGATCGGCACCACGGAGTTCGTGATTGTCGGTCTTCTGCCGACGGTCGCGACCGATCTTCACATCACCCTGCCGCTCGCCGGCCTCATTGTCAGCGTCTACGCGCTGGGCGTCACCTTCGGTGCGCCGATCCTGACGGCGCTGACGGGCAGGATCGAAAGAAAGCCGCTGCTGCTGGGCCTGATGGCCCTGTTCATCATAGGCAACAGCGCTGCGGCCCTGTCGCCGAGCTATGAGATGCTGCTTGTCGCCCGCGTCATCGCCGCTTTCGCCCATGGCGTCTTTTTCTCGGTCGGTTCCACCATCGCCGCCGATCTCGTGCCGGAAAACCGTCGCGCTTCCGCCATTGCGATGATGTTCATGGGGCTCACGGTCGCCATCGTCACCGGCGTTCCGCTCGGCACCTATATCGGGCAGGTCTTCGGCTGGCGCGCCACCTTCTGGGCCGTCACCGCCCTTGGCGTCATTGCTTTCCTGGGCATTGCCGCGCTTCTGCCAAGCACGCTCAAAAAGGCGCCGCCGGCGAGCCTCTTCGATCAGGTTCGTGTTCTCGGTTCCGGCCGGCTGCTCATCGTTTTCGCCATGACCGCGCTCGGCTACGGCGGCACCTTCGTCGCCTTCACCTTCCTTGCACCGATCCTGCAGGATGTGACCGGCTTTTCGGAAAAGAGCGTCAGCCTGATCCTCGTGCTTTATGGCGTCGCCATTGCAGCCGGCAATATCGGCGGCGGCAGGATCGCCAACCATAACCCGGCCAAGGCGCTGATCGGTCTTTTCCTGGCGCAGGCCATCGTGCTGCTCGTCTTTTCCTTCACCGCCTTCTCGCCGATGCTGGCGCTCATCACGCTTGCGGCGCTTGGTTTCCTGTCCTTCGCCAATGTTCCCGGCCTGCAGCTTTATGTGGTGCAGCTTGCCAAGGAGCATCGCCCCGGTGCCGTCGATGTCGCCTCGGCGCTCAACATCGCCGCGTTCAACTTCGGCATCGCCATTGGCGCATGGCTTGGCGGTCTGGTGGTGGAATCGCCGATGGGTCTTGCCGCAACCCCCTGGGTCGGCGCCATCCTCGTCGCCGTCGCCCTGCTGCTCACCCTCTGGAGCAGCGCACTCGACCGCCGCGCCGCGCTGACGCTGAAAACCGCCTGAGCTTTCACAAGATTCCCGGCCATACCCCAAGCTGGCCGGATAACCCCAAAGGAGAAAATATATGTTTGATGTCACCGCGAATGGCGTTTCGATCCCGGCGCTCGGCTTCGGCACGTTTCGTATCCCCGGCGCCGATGTGCTGCGCATCGTTCCCCATGCGCTGAAGGCCGGCTTTCGCCATATCGATACCGCCCAGATCTACGGCAACGAAGCCGAGGTCGGCGAAGCCATTGCTGCGTCGGGCGTGGCGCGCAGCGAGGTGTTTCTCACCACCAAGGTCTGGGTCGAGAATTACAGGCACGATGCCTTCCTCGCCTCCGTGGATGAGAGCCTGAAAAAGCTGAAGACCGACTATGTCGACCTGCTGCTGCTGCATTGGCCGAATGAGGCGGTTTCGCTTGCCGAACAGATCGGCGCGCTGAACGCGGTGAGGCAGGCCGGCAAGGTTCGCCATATCGGCGTTTCCAATTTCAGCACGGCGCTGATGGCCGAGGCGGTGAAGCTGTCCAGGGCCCCGATCGTGACCAACCAGATCGAATACCACCCCTATATCGATCAGGATGTGGTTATCGCCGCGGCAAAGGCCGCCGGCATGTCGGTGACGGGGTATTACGGCATGGCCGATGGCAAGGTCTTCACCGATCCGGTGCTGAAAGAAATCGCCGCAGGCCGTGGCAAGTCGGTGGCGCAGGTGGTGCTGCGCTGGCTCGTGCAGCAGCCGGGTGTCGTCGCATTGTCGAAAACGGTCAGCGAAGCCCGCGTCGATGAAAATCTCGCCATCTTCGACTTTGAACTTTCTGCCGATGAAATGGCGGCGATCCATGCGCTCGCCGGACCGGATGGCCGCATTGTGTCGCCGGACGGGCTTGCGCCTGTCTGGGACGAAGCTGCCTGACAATGAGAGCCGGGGAGGGAACGCCCTTCCCGGTTTTCTTAGTGTGAGAAATCTTCGCGCATTGCGCATGGCGATGCGCATCACAGCCCATAGAAACGATGCATCTCACATCGGACGTGGTGACGATTTATCCGTCTTTTTTTTGGGAAACTGGAGCGGGCGAAGGGATTTGAACCCTCGACCCCAACCTTGGCAAGGTTGTGCTCTACCCCTGAGCTACACCCGCTCAAATCCACCGGTCCGGGGTAGTTCGCTGAACCGTGGGCCGCCAAGTGGCGACGGGTGCTATATCGCTCAATCGTTTTTGGAATGCAATAGTTTCTTTTGCGGTTTCGGTGGAAATCCGCCTGTGTGCGGATTTATCCGAAATCTGGCGGCCATTACGGGCGCAAGCGCAGGGAATTTCCGCTGAAGATGTTGTTTCAGTTGGTTTTTATCTCCCTATGACGGGGGTGGCGGCCGGCGGGAAGGCCAGAAAATAACCTGTTTACATTTGGTTAAAATCTGATTCGACAAGTGATTCGTTCGGGTGTACAAATTGCCTGTCCACGAAAAATCCGAAACGATATTGGGAACGATACTTGGCATATCATCATCGGGAGGATGAGCCTTGTCGTACGCAGCTTTTGAAAGAGTTGGCGCACAATTGTCGCCAGAGCAGATCACCGATCTACAGAATATTTTCGATGGCGTATGTTTCGAGTGCCTTCAAGATCGCAGCAGCCATGTCGCCAATGAGTGCGCAGCGGTTTTGATCCGAAGCGCCCAGCGCGGCATTCTCGACCATGAAATGTTGCGCGATATAGGGCTTGCTGTCTTACGTCGGCATTGATTGCGCCATTCCGTTAAAAAAGCGCCCGGGTATCTCGGGCGCTTTGCTGTTTGGGCAGGCGAGAGCCGTTTTCCGCTCAGCTTTTTTCCTGCACATGCGCTTCGAGAAACCAGAGCGACTTGTCGAGATCGCGCGAGGCGGCGGTGAAGATGTCGGCCGTCGTCGGATCACCGGCCTCGTCGGAATCGTCGATCGCCTTGCGGATCATGTTGGCCACATCGCCATAACGCTCGATCAGGGCGTCCAGATGGTCATGGATCTTGTAGATATCGGTCGGATAGGCCTTGAGCTTTGTCGTTGAGGAGACCGATTGCAGGCTGCCGAGCGCCGTGCCACCAAGCTGGACCACACGCTCGGCAATCGTGTCGCCGTGATTGTCGAGTTGGGCGCGGAACGTGTCGAGAAGTTCATGGACGGCGATGAATTGCGGGCCCTTGAGGTTCCAGTGCGCCTGCTTGGTGACGAGCGCAAGGTCGATGACGGAAGCGAGCGATTCATTGAGAATGCCGATCACGGTCGACTTGGCGTTGGAAGGCAGGTCGTTCTTCGTCTTGTGCGTCTTCATCGATGTCTCCTGAAGTTGCGGACGGAATGCCGCTTTGGAAAAGTCCGTCGTTTAACGTCCGGGCCTGCGGCCCTGTTCCATGCCAGGCGCTGGGACAGCAAAAATCCTGCACAATCATCGTGTCATTCGTAAAACAGGCAGATGCGTCGGCCGTCTATCTCATTGACGCGGATCGGCATGTCGTAGATGTCCTTGAGGACGTCCGGACGGATGATCTCGTTCGCCGGCCCCTGATGGCGGATGCGGCCTTCGCGCATGGCGATGATGGTGTCGGAATACCAGGAGGCGAAGTTGATGTCGTGCAGCACCAGAACCACGGTCTTCTTCAGCTCGTCAGCGGCGCGGCGCATGATCTTCATCATGCTGGAGGCGTGTTTCATGTCGAGGTTGTTGAGCGGCTCGTCGAGCAGCACGTAATCCGTGTCCTGGCACAGCACCATGGCCACGAAGGCGCGCTGGCGCTGGCCGCCGGAAAGCTCGTCCAGAAACCGGCCGGCAAGGGCTTCGAGGTGCAGATATTCCAGCGCCCGGTCGATATGGACCTTGTCTTCTATGGTGGGGCGGCCCTTGGAATAGGGGTAACGGCCGAAACCGACGAGGTCTCGCACCGTCAGGCGCGAGGAAATGTGGTTGTCCTGCCGCAGGATAGAAAGCCGCTTCGCCAGCGTATCGGATGGGGTTTTGGTCACATCCAGACCGTCCACCGTCACCGTTCCGGCATCCATCGACATCAGCCTTGCGACGATGGAGAGCAGGGTCGATTTTCCCGCCCCGTTCGGCCCGATGATGGAGGTGACGCCGCCTGCCGGAATGGAGACGGAGACGCCATCGACGACGAGGCTGTCGCCATAGGATTTGCTGATCTGACTGGCGATGATCATCGCGCACCCCGTTTCAAAATTAGACCGATAAAGACGATACCGCCGAGAAATTCGATGATGATCGAGAGCGCCGTATCGAAGGCGAAAACCCGCTCCAGCACCACCTGGCCGCCCACCAGACAGATTACGGCGATGAGGATTGCCGCGGGCAGCACATAGGCGTGTTTGCCGTTGCCGGTAAGATAATGGGCAAGGGCCGCGACCAGCAGGCCGAAGAACATGACGGGGCCGACCAGCGCTGTGGAGACGGCGACCAGCACGGAGACCAGCACGAGGATGATAGTGACCGTGCGCTTATATTCGACGCCGAGGCTGATGGCCGTCGCGCGGCCGAGCGAGAGGACGTCGAGCGTGTGCGTGAGCCTGAGCCCGATGATGGTCACCACGCCGATGATGACGGCGGAGACGGCAAGAAGCGTGGGATCGATGGAATTGAAGCTGGCAAACAGCACATCCTGCAGCACGGTATATTCATTGGGGTCGAGCACGCGCTGCATGAAACCCGAGAGGCTGCGGAAGAAGACACCAAAAACGATACCGACCAGCACCAGCAGATGCAGGCTGCGTTCCGCACCGACAAAAAGCCAGCGATAGAGCAGGGCGGAAAAAGCGACGAGCAGGCTGGTTTCAGCGAGAAATTTCAGTTGCGGATCGATCATGACGACCGTTGCCGAGCCGAAAACGAAGATCAGCCCGGTCTGCATCAACACGTAAAGCGAATCGAAACCCATCACCGAAGGAGTGAGGATGCGGTTGTTGGTCACCGTCTGGAACAGCACGGTGGAGACCGCGATGGCATAGGCCACCAGCAAGAGCGACAGAAGCTTGATGCCGCGAAACGGCAACACGAAGCTCCAGCTCCCTTTTGCGCCGAGCGTCATGAAGGCGGCCATGGAGAGGAGTGCGAATGCCGCAAGCACGATAAGAACGGTTTTTGCACGCCGGTCGGGATGTCTCTCACGCATGGTGGCGTTTCCGCAGCAGGAGATAGAGGAAGAGCGCGCTGCCGATGACGCCGACCACGGTTCCGATGGGTATTTCGTAAGGTGCGCGCACGGTGCGGCCGATGATATCGCAGGAAAGTACGAAGACCGCGCCGAGCGTTGCCACCCAGGGCACGGAGCGGCGCATATTGTCGCCGATCATCAGGCTGACGACATTCGGAACGATCAGGCCTAAAAAGGGGATCATGCCGACCGTGACGACGACGACAGCGCTCACCAGCGACACGATGGTGAGGCCGAGCGCCATGACGCGGCGGTAGTTCAGACCGAGATTGGTGGTGAAATCGCGGCCCATGCCTGCCACGGTGAAACGGTCGGCGGCGAGATAGGCGGCGATGGCGAAAAGGAAGCCGACCCACAGCAGTTCGTAACGGCCGCGCAGCACGCCGGAAAAATCCCCTGTCATCCATGCGCCCAGCGATTGCAGGAGATCGAAACGATAGGCAAAGAAGGTGGTGACGGCGGCAATGACGCCGCCCAGCATGATGCCGATCAGCGGCACCAGCAGCACGTCGCGCAAAGGCACCTGCCTCAGGATACGCAGGAAAAGAGCCGTACCGGCGAGCGCGAAAACGGCGGCCACCAGCATCTTGCCGAAGATCGGCGTGTCCGGGGCCAGCAGGGTGACGGTGAGCAGGCCGAGGCCGGCGGATTCGGTGGTGCCCGCCGTCGAAGGCTCCACGAAGCGGTTGCGCACCAGCATCTGCATGATGAGCCCGGCAATCGCCATCGAGCTTCCGGCGAGTATCAGCGCCAGCGTGCGCGGAATGCGGCTGACGAGCAGCACGCGCAGGGCGTCCGCGCTCGTATCCGGTGCGAAGAGCGTGGCGAGCGAGACATTGCTGACGCCGACGAACAGGCTGGTGATGGCGAGCACCAGAGCCAGAAGAAGGGCTGATATGAGGGGTAAGGATTTCACGTCGATGGTGTTTCGAAAATGGTAAAAGTTCAGGCGGCCTTGAGGGTGTTGAGGGGTTCAGACCTGTCCTCCGTCATCCTCGGGCTTGTCCCGAGGATCTGCAACCGATTGATTTTATTCGACGTGATTAGATCCTCGGCACAGGGCCGAGGATGACGCCGAGGGGATGTTTACCCTTGCCAGCCGGCTTCAGGCCTCAATCAAAATCTAAACCGGACAGCAGTGGGACAAGCCCAAGGATGACGTCGCATATGGAGCAGCCTTGGAGAAGATGGTCTATGCCTTCTACGACTTCTTGCCTGAAACCGCGTTATAGACCTGATCAAGCAGGGTGGTGAGCGCCGTATAACCGCTGCTGACGATATAGGCGGCCTGCGGGTCGAGATAAACGATCTGTTTTTTCTTCCAGGCATTGGTCTGGTGCACCAGCTCGTTGTCCAGCACCTGTGCGGCCGCCTTGCCGGGGTCGGTCGCACGGCCGATGCCGGCGTCGCGGTCGATCACGAACAGCCATTCGGGATTGACCTCGGCCAGATATTCGAAGGAGACGACGTCGCCGCGGTCGAAACGGTCGTCGATGTCGGCTGCGACTGGCTTGAAGCCGATTTCGGTGTGCAGCCAGCCGGTGCGCGAACTGGGGCCATAAACGCCGACCTTTCCGGCATTGGTGACGAGGATCATCGCCGTGCCGGAATTGGGTGCGATCTCCTTCAGCTTCGCTACCTTTTCATCGATCATGGCATCGAGCTTCTTGGCTTCTTCCTGCTTGCCGAAGATATCGCCGAGCTTGGTGATGTTGGCTTTCACGCTGCCGATGAATTCCTTGGAATCCACCGACATGTCGATGGCGGGCGTGATCTTCGCAACGTCCGGATATTTCGCCCGCGAACGGCCGCCGACGATGACGAGATCGGCCTCGGCCGCGTTGATCGCCTCATAATCGGGCTCAAACAGCGTGCCGACCTTCAGATATTTTCCGTCGGCATATTTCTGCAGATAGACAGGCAGGTTGGAGCCGACGACACCCGTTGGATCGACGCCGAGCGCATCGAGATTGTCGAGCGAGGGAATATCGAGAACCAGAACTTTCTTCGGGGCCGCTTTCAGCACGGTCTCGCCCTGGGCGTGCTTGATCGTCATGTCTTCGGCATTTGCCGTGATTGCGCCGAGGCTGAAGGCCGCTGCCGCCAGCAGCCGAACGGGGAAGGTGAAGTTGATGGCCACTTATATGTCCCTTGCACTATGTTCCGAGCCGGCGGAAACGATCCCACCGGGTTAACTTGATGTTGGCGATCAGCTTTATTGGCAAGGTCGGCGGAAATCAAAATTATGTTTTAGAACGATTCTGAATTGCGGTGAGCGGGAAATGTGCGGGTGGAAAAGCATGGCCTGCAATCTGTCCGGACGTCATCCTCGGCCTTGTGCCGAGGATCTAATCACGTTGAACAAAATCGACAGGCCGCAGATCCTCGGCACAAGGCCGAGGATGACGGAAGCACCGTTCTCAATCCGGCGGCCAGTCGCCGACGATTGCGCGCCTTTCAAGTTTCAGGGACCGGTCCGGCTGCACCCGATAAGTCTCAATCGCCAGCCGCCCGTCGCCCATGACGAATTCATTGCTGAGCGTGCTGCCGATGGGGGACTTGGTGAGTTTGGTGCGCGGCTGTCCGCCATAGGTGATGCTGCCGGGAATGGGCTCGACATCGGGGGCGGTGGTGCAGCCGGCAAGCGCCAGAACCATCATGATCGCAATAGTGCGCATGTCTTTCTCCTGCGGTTGGCGCAATTCTATCATGGGCGTGTGCGCATGACACATCCCGTTGGCGTGAATAAAAAAGGCCCCGCATCCGGAGATACGGGGCCAGTTGCCTTGGGAGGCTCGTTGGTTCTCAGTCCTCGTTGGCGGCAAGCTGCGTCAGCACGTCGCCACGGCCGCGGATACGCATGATGAGCGGGATGATGAAGGCTGCCGCTGCCACGATGAAGAGGCCAATGGCGATCGGCGAGGTGAACAGCACCGTCGGGTCGCCCTGGCCGATGGCGAGCGCGCGGCGCAGCTGCTGTTCGGCAAGCGGGCCGAGGATGAGGCCGACGACCGCAGGCGCGATCGGATAACCGAAGATGCGCATGATGTAACCGAGAATGCCGAAGGCGAGCAGCATGCCGAGTTCGAAGACCGATGGGTTGGCGCCGATGGTGCCGAGCGTCGCAAACAGCAGGATGCCGGCGTAAAGCCATGGCTTCGGGATGGTCAGCAGCTTCACCCAGAGACCGACGAGCGGCAGGTTCAGAACCAGCAGCATCAGGTTGGCGATGAACAGGCTGGCTATCAGGCCCCAGACGAGCTGCGGATTGGTGGCGAACAGCAGCGGACCGGGCTGCAGGCCATATTGCTGGAAGCCGGCGAGCATGATGGCGGCGGTTGCGGTGGTCGGCAGGCCGAGCGTCAAGAGCGGCACCAGCGTACCGGCGGCGGACGCATTGTTGGCGGCTTCCGGACCGGCCACGCCTTCGATGGCGCCTTCACCGAATTCTTCCGGATATTTGGTCAGCTTCTTTTCGGTGGCATAGGAGAGGAAAGTGCCGATTTCAGCACCGCCCGCCGGCATGGCGCCGATGGGGAAGCCGATCAGCGTGCCGCGCAGCCAGGCTTTCCAGGAGCGCGACCAGTCCTGCGCGCTCATCCAGACCGAGCCCTTGACGGCCTCGACCTTGTCGGGGCCGCTCTGGCCCTGGGCCACGATGAACAGCGTTTCGCCGATAGCGAACATCGCAACCGCAAGCGTCGTCACTTCCACGCCGTCGAGCAGGTCGGGAATGCCAAAGCTCATGCGGGTCTGGCCGGTCAGCTGGTCGATACCGACGATGGCAAGGGCAAAGCCGATGAATAGCGAGGTGAGGCCGCGTAGCGCCGAGTCCCCGAAAGCGGAAGAAACGGTGACGAAGGCGAGCACCATCAGCGCAAAATATTCACGCGGGCCGAAAACCAGCGCCAGCTTGACGATATAGGGCGCGATAAAGGCAAGCGCGATGGTGGCGATGAGGCCGGCGACGAAGGAACCGATGGCGGCGGTGGCCAGCGCCGGACCGCCTCTACCCTTGCGGGCCATCTTGTTGCCTTCGAGCGCGGTCACGATCGAGGCGCTCTCGCCCGGTGTGTTGAGCAGGATCGAGGTGGTCGAGCCGCCATACATGCCGCCGTAATAGATGCCGGCGAACATGATGAGCGAACCGGCGGGATCGAGCCTATAGGTAACGGGCAGAAGCAACGCCACGGTCAGCGCAGGGCCGATGCCGGGCAGAACGCCGACGGCGGTGCCGAGCGTGACGCCGATCAGCGCATAGAGCAGGTTCATGGGTTGGGCGGCAACCTCAAGACCGTGCAGCAGGAATTCAAAGGTACTCATGGGCAGATGTCCCCCAAGTCGAGCAAATGAGCGGGCGGAACGGCTGGCTTTTGCGTCATTGCGCGCCGGCTGTTCCCGTGATCTCGAATTTTGGTCGGAATGGCTGTCAGAAGAACAGCCGCTCCAGAGGCCCGGCAGGCAGCGAAAGCTGCAGCAGCCGCGCGAAGATGAACCAGATGAAGAAGCTGAGCGCGATGCCGATGGGGATCGAATACCAGAGCTTGCGTTTGCCGAAGGCACGCGCCGTAAAGGCAAAAAGCAGGCCGGTGGCAATGGAGAACCCCGCGACGTTGAGCAGCAACATCTGCGCGGCAAGGCCAGCGACGACCCAGATAACCGGGGCGATTTCCTGTTTGTCGCGCGCGGGGAAATCACCGCGCCAGGCCTCGATGGCTGTCCACAGCGCCAGGCCGACAAGACAGAAGCCGATGGCGTAAGGCACCGTCGCCGGGCCGACCGGCGAATAACCGGTGACACTTGCAAGACGGGCGCTGTCCCAGAAGATCACGCAGGCGATGATGACGAGGAAGACGGCGATCGCCAGCGCCGCCCAGTCAGGGCGGCGCTTTTGATGCTGCGAAGGGTTGGAACCCTGGCTCATTTTACCAGTCCGATGTCTTTGAGAATGGTTTCGGTGGCGGCGGTATCCTTGGCGAGCTGTTCTTTGAAGGCGTCACCAGCGAGATAGGTGTCCATCCAGCCCTTGGTCTTCAGGGTTTCCTGCCATTTTTCGGATTTTGCCAGCTTCTCGATGTCGGCATTCACCGCCTTTTCCTGATCGGCGGAAAGGCCGGCAGGAGCCGCCACCATGCGCCAGTTCTGCACGACGACGTCGAGGCCGCTTTCCTTCAGCGTCGGCGCGTCCACGCCGTCCAGACGGTTTTCGCTGGTGACCGCGAGCAGACGCAGCGTGCCCGCCTTGATCTGGCCTTCGAATTCGCCGTAGCCGGAAACGCCGGCCGTCACCTGCGAGCCGAGGATCGAGGCAAGTGCTTCGCCGCCGCCGGAATAGGCGATGTAGTTGATCTTGGTCGGATCGACACCGGCCGCCTTGGCGATCAGGCCAACGGCGATATGGTCGGTGCCGCCGGCGGAGCCGCCGCCCCAGGACACGCTGCCGGGATCCTTCTTGAGCTGGTCGACGAGGTCGCCAATGGTCTTCAGCGGTGAGGACGCCGGAACGACGATGGCTTCATATTCACCGGTCAGACGCGCGATCGGCGTCACTTCCTTGAGGGTGACGGGCGCGTTGTTGGTGAGAATAGCGCCGACCATCACGTAACCGCCGACGATGAGGGCGTTAGGATTGCCCTTTTGCTGGCTGGCGAACTGCGCGAGACCGATGGTACCGCCGGCGCCCGGTACGTTCTGCACCTGCACGCTCTTGGAAATGCCTTCTTCCTGCAGCACGGTCTGCATGGAGCGCGCGGTCTGGTCCCAGCCGCCGCCGGGGTTGGCCGGCGCGATGATGGTGTAATCCGCTGCCGCTGCCGGAAGGGCGATCACGCCCGCCAGAAATGTGCCGATAAGAAAATGCTTCACTTGAAAACCCTCCTCAGGATGCCCTTTTGGGCGTCGTTTTTCGTTTATGCGGGGGGCTTTTTAGACACGCGTGCGCCAGCGCTGAATGCTCAGCGTGGTGACCTGGCAACCGTCCTGAATTTCCTCCCGCATCTTCTTCCGCCTCCACGGAATGAAGAAGGATTGCAGAGCATCACAAAAAGCTGTCATCTAACTGACGCTACGCAAGTCCTTGCGCATTTACTCTCTATTAATTTGTATCGGACGTCTACTGTGGCGTGTGGGATGGCTTTGCTTTGTGCTTTCGATGCTTGTTCCGCCCTCATTCCTGTGGCAAGCACAGGGATGAGGCTATGGGGACGCGCCGGACACAACTCTCACAATCGCGCCCGCCACCATCCGCGCTGATCTCGCCCTCTGCACACGACTGAAATATCCACGGTTCATCGCCCGTTCAGTGCCGTTTTCTATCATCCGTTCAAATTCAAACGGCACCAGCACGGAGCAAGCACCATGACCGACCGCCAACCTCTTCTTTCGCGCCGCAGTTTCGCCGGTCTCCTGGCTCTCGCCCCGCTTTTTGCAGCGGGCGGCGTGGCTGCCGCACCGGCAAGCCTGCGCGGCAGCGTCTCCTATCGCGAGCGCATCGCGCTACCGCCGGGCGCGACCGTCACCGTGCGCCTGATCGATGTTTCGCTGGCGGATGCGCCGTCGCAGACAATTGCCGAAACCACAATCCGCCCGCGCGGTCAGGTGCCCGTGCCCTTCGTGCTGCGTTATGACGACCGCGACATCAGGGGCCGCCGTTCCTATGCGCTGAGCGCCGAAATCCGCGACCGCGACCGGCTGCTCTTCACCACCACGCAGCGTTACTCCGTGCTGACCGGCGGTCGCGACGATACCGACCTCGTGCTGGAGCGTGTGGGCGCTGGTCCCGGCAGACCCGAGCCGGAAGCCAGCATCGACGGGCGCTGGCTGGTGCAGGAGATCCGCGGCGAGCGGGTTCGCGGCCGCCGTCAGGCGACGCTGGAAATTACCCGCGAGGGCCGCGTTTCGGGCAATGCCGGCTGCAACGGCATCGGCGGCGAGGTGAAAATCCGCCGCAACCGTGTCGATTTCGGCCGGATGATTTCCACCCAGATGGCCTGCGCCCCGGACATCATGCGCCAGGAACGGCAGTTCATCGAAGCCCTGGAACAGGCCCGCTCCTTTAGGCTGGAGCCGCGTCGCGGTACGCTGGAACTGATCGACGGCCGCGGCCGTACGGCGATGCGTCTGCGCCGCGCCTGAGGCCGACAACCTGCCGAAACACGCTGCGTCGCCGTGCTGGCCCAAACTGTGCTGGCCCAACTGTGCTGGCCATGGAACATTCCATGTCGCTTCCGGCACGGCGCGCTGCCCTTTCCCGCCCTATGACTTTGGCTGCGTTCGTCTCAACGCTTTGCACCGCCGCAGAGCTGCGCTATGGAACGCGCTGAACTGTGCCGGCTGATGCCGACGCCAAGTCTGTGAGGGAAAACGAATGACATCCTATGTTCTGACCGTAGCCTGCAAATCGACCCGTGGCATCGTGGCCGCGATTTCCGGTTATCTGGCGGAAAAAGGCTGCAACATCGTCGATAGTTCGCAGTTCGACGACCTCGAGACCGGCAAGTTCTTCATGCGCGTCTCCTTCATCTCCGAAGAGGGCGCCTCGCTTGAGGCCATTACCGAAGGCTTCCAGGCGGTGGCGAAAAAGTTTGGCATGGATGCGGATATCTACCCGGACGGCCAGCGCATGAAAGCGATGCTGATGGTGTCGCGTTTCGGCCATTGCCTCAACGACCTGCTCTACCGCTGGAAGATCGGCGCGCTGCCTATCGATATCGTCGGCGTCGTCTCCAACCACTTCGATTATCAGAAAGTCGTCGTCAACCACGACATTCCCTTCCACCACATCAAGGTGACGAAGGAGAATAAACCAAAGGCCGAAGCGCAGCTGATGGAGCTGATCGAGACCAGCGGAACCGAACTGGTGGTATTGGCGCGTTACATGCAGGTGCTCTCGGATGACCTGTGCCGGAAGATGTCTGGCAAAATCATCAACATCCACCACTCCTTCCTGCCGAGCTTCAAGGGCGCCAACCCTTACAAGCAGGCCTATGAGCGCGGCGTGAAGCTGATTGGCGCCACGGCCCATTACGTCACCGCCGATCTCGACGAAGGCCCGATCATCGAGCAGGACACGGTGCGCATCACCCACGCGCAATCGGCCGACGATTATGTCTCGCTTGGTCGCGATGTCGAAAGCCAGGTGCTGGCCCGCGCCATCCACGCCCATATCCACCACCGCACCTTCATCAACGGCAACCGCACGGTCGTCTTCCCGCCGAGCCCGGGAAGTTATGCTTCCGAGCGGATGGGGTGATAACGGCTGCCTGACAAGCCGCCCTGCTACGCCGCTCTTTCCGGACCACCAAACACCACCCGCGCCCTCAGCCCACGCCCGTCCGTGCCATCCTCCAGCGTAAGCCGCCCGCCGAACAGCCCGGCAATCTCCTCGATGATGGCGAGGCCGAGACCGGCGCCGGGGGCGGGGTTGGCTTCGCCGCGTGCAAAACGCTGGCGAACCATGGCGCGCTTTTCGTGTGGTATGCCGGGGCCGTTATCTTCCACTTCCAGCCAGACGGCGCCCGCTTGCCTGCCGACCCGCACGGTGACTTCCGCGCCGCGCCCGGCATAATTGATGGCGTTGGAGACGAGATTGCCAATCAGTTCACCGATGAGCAGCGGCTCAGCCAGAATTGTCGCCTCGCCTTCGCCTTCGAAACCGAGATCGATACCCGCCTCTGCGGCGCGCGGCACGAAATCGGCCGTCACGTTCTGCGCCACAGCCACGAGGTCGATCGCGGAAAAATCGTGTTTCTCACTGGAGCCGGCGGCATCGATATTGGCCATGCGCAGCAGCTGGGCGAGGATATGTTCGGCATGGGCCACCGATGCCCCGCCCTTCAGCGCCGCCGCCTGCGCCTCCTCAAGGCTTGCAGCGCGGGCGGAAAGCGCGAGCTGGGTGCTGATGATGGCAAGCGGCGTGCGCAGCTGGTGGCTGGCATTGCCGGTGAAATGCCGGAGCGCATCGAGCGCCGATTGCAGCCGCACCATGAAGGAATTGACCGTTTCCACCAGGTTTTCCACCTCCACCGGCACGGATTGACGAATGGGGTGCAGGTCGTTCGGGCTGCGCTCGGCAATGGCTTCGCTGAGCCGGTAAAGCGGCCTGAGCGAAATCGTCACCGCGATCCAGACGATGATCGCCGCCCCCACGATCATCAAAAGCAGGCGCAGCGCAGATCGCAGGATGATCGCCTGCGCAAGCTGGCTGCGGGCAATGGTGGTTTCGGCAACCGTGACGGAAAAGGGCACGGAATTGATGCCGGTGGACGCAAACCGTCTGATGGCGGCGACGCGGATCGGCTCATCGCGGAACACCGCATCGCGATAGGCGGGCGTATCGCCATTTTTGTTCTCCACCGTCGGCAGGTTCTGGTAACCGGTGAGGAATTGCCCGTTCGGCCCGTCGACACGGTAAAATACCCGGTCCTGCGCGGCCGATGTCAGCATTTCCAGCGCGACATAGGGAATGTCCACTTCCAGCGAGCCGTCCTCGGCCACAACCACCCGCTCGGCGATGGCAAGTGCGGAACCGGAAAGCACGCGGTCGGAAACGACATTGGCGGTATTGACCGCCTCGCGCCAGGTATCGGTGAGTGCCACGCAACCGATGATGGCGGTGGAAATAAGAAGCCAGCCTAAAAGTCGCCGCCTGAGCGAATAGCCGGCCTGTCTCATTCAGCCATCTCCGGCAGCTTTTCCAGATAATAGCCGATGCCGCGCGCCGTCTTCACCGTCAGCCCGTGGGGGGCGAGCCGCTTGCGCAGGCGACTGACATATTGTTCGATGGCATTGGCGGAAATATCGTCGTCGAAGCCGGTCAGCGACTGCACGATGGCCTCCTTGGCGACGACCTTGCCGGCCCGCATGAACAGCACTTCAAGCAGCGCCACCTCGCGCGCCGGAATATCGAGCGGGCGCCCATCGGCCGAAAAGGTGCGGGAATTGAGATCGAACAGCACCTTGCCGAAACTCAGCGCCGAGGAGCGCAGCCCGGCGTTGCGGCGCAGGAGCACCCGCACCCGCGCCTCGAATTCGGTGATGTCGAAAGGCTTGATCATGTAGTCGTCGGCGCCGAGATCGAGCCCCTTGACCTTTTCCTCCGGCGTGCCGCGCGCCGTCAGAATCAGCACCGCCGCCTTGTCCTGACGTGAACGCATGGAGCGCAGCACCTCAATGCCGTCCATTTCCGGCAGGTTGAGATCGAGAATGACGAGATCGAAACTTTCCGCCGCAATCGCCGCATCGGCGGAAGCGCCGTCGGATACCACATCCACGGCATAACCGCTGCCGCGCAGAAGCGCCGACAACCCCTCCGACAGCACCTGATTGTCCTCGACCAGCAAAATGCGCAAATCGTCCTCCCACAGCATCGCCGAGTTTAACCAGACCCTCAGCGCTTGTGAATGGCCGCCGCCTGCGGCATGATCTTTTCATGCGTATCCGCCTTCTTCTCTGCCTCTGTCTTTGCATGGCCTCGCCGGCGCTTGCCCAGGTCGCCATCTTTCCGGCGCCGTCAGGCAAGGCGGATGCCGAAACGCTGGTCGTCTATTCCTCGCTGGACGAGCCGTTGGCGACGCCGATGATCGAGGGTTTCCAGAAGGCCAATCCCGATATCGCCGTCCATTACGAGGATATGCTGACCGGCGAGATTTACGACCGCATCGTGAAAGAAACCGATGCGGGGAAAAAGACCGCCGATTTCGCCTTCTCCTCCGCCATGGATTTGCAGGTGAAGCTGAGCAATGACGGTTACGCCCAGCGCTCGGATCTGGCCATGAGCGCCCGCTGGCCCGCCTGGGCGAACTGGCGCAACACCGCTTACGCGCTAACTTTCGAGCCGGCGGTTTTCGTTTATCACAAGCCGAGCTTCACCACCGAAAAACCGCCTGCAACCCGCGCCGAATTCGTCGATTATCTCGAACGCCATGCGAAAGAAGTGCATGGCCGTATCGCGACTTACGACATCGAGCGCTCCGGCGTCGGCTTCCTCTTCATGTCGCGCGACCAGGAGCAGTTCGGCGATATATGGAGCGTCATCAAGGCCATGGGTGCGGCGGGCGTGAAGGTCTACTCCACCTCGTCCGCCATTCTGGAGCGTGTCTCGGACGGTCGCTTCGTGATGGGTTACAACATTCTCGGCTCCTATGCGGCGGACTGGGCCTCGCGCCACCCGGATGTCGGCATCGTGCTGCCGAAAGACTATACCGTAGTCATGTCACGCATCGGGCTCGTGCCGGAAGCCGCCGCCAACCCGGCGCTCGGCCGCCGTTATCTGGAATTCTTCATGTCGAAGGAAGGTCAGACGATCATGGCCCGGCAGTTGCAGATCCCCGCCGTCAGTCCGGAAGTGGCGGGCGAAAACACCGCCAACACCATGCAGGCCATCCACGGCGCGCAACTGCGCCCGGTCCCGGTCAGCCCCGGCCTGATGGTCTATCTGGATCAGGTCAAGCGCAGCCGCCTGATCGAGCGTTGGAACGAGGCCTTGCGGTCGCAGTAAGCGTGGAGAATGGCGAATGCTGGAATTCCCCTCATCCTGTGCTTGTCACAGGAGGCTGGGAGAGGCGGGGCAGCCTCTCCTCCCAGGGTCTCAGCCGCGGAAACCGTCCCGCAGCGCTTCGAACCTCGCCAGCTGCTCCGGGCGCAACTCCTTGTTCTCGTCACGGCGGACAAAAATCTTGAACATGGCGCTGCCGGCGGCGTTCATGAACCAGACGGAACAGGAGCGGCGGCCATGGAAGCCGCGATCGACGAAGGTGATGCCGGCACAATTGTCCTTCTTGATGTGACCGCCGATGGGGCTGTCCCCATGGATGTTGAACCAGCCGTGGCTTTCGTTGCCTTCCGGCAGGTGGCCCGGCACTTCGAACACGATGTCGCCGGTTTGCACGATCATCAGGACCTCACCCCAGCCGCGCATCTCGTTCCAGATCGTGTCGAACCGGTCGGCGGCAGCGGAAACGGCGGCGCCTTGCGGCAGGATCGCCAGAATTTCGGCTGGCGTCACCTCGGCCTTGGCGGCGATGGCCTCCACGACGCCGTCAGGCTTTTCGGCGAGTGCAGCGGCGGCGCGGGCCCGCCTCTCGTCGTCGGTCTTTTGGGCTGCAATGCTCATCGGGCGGCCTCAGGCCGCAATCGAACGGCGTTCGCCATTCTTGTCTTCATGGATGATGACGTCGAAACCTTCGAAATGCGGGCCGGAAAGATATTCAACCTTGCCGCGGTTTTCGCCGGCCTTGGCATGGGCGGCGCGGAACTGTTCGGATTTCGTCCAGGCAAGGAAATCGTCCTTGGTGGCCCAGACGGTGTGCGAGGCATAAAGCGTGTGGTCGTCCGCCTTCGGGCCTTTCAGCATGTGAAATTCGATATAGCCCGGCAATTCGCTGAGGTGCGATTTGCGCTCGCGCCAGATGGATTCGAAGGTTTCTTCATAACCCGGCACCACGCGAAAGCGGTTCATTGCGATAAACATGAAAGTCTCCCTTTAAGTTTCCAGTTTGAGTCAGGATATCCAGCCGAGGGGAGGTTGGGAAGGGGGGCACGACAAAGCAAACAAAAATACTCCACTTATCGATTGCGCCGTCCATAAACATGTGCAAAGAACTCAAGATTAAGTGACGCGGGCAAAGCCGTGCCGGGTCGTATTTCAGGATAGCGCCATGTTGAATTCCCGCCTTCGTTCCTTCGTTTTCGCCGCCCTCGTGCCCGCCGCAATCGCCCTTGCCGCGCCGGCTGCCATGGCTTCGGACAAAGGTAATCCGGAGGCGAAGCGCATCGTTGCGGTGGGCGGCACGGTGACGGAAATCCTTTATGCGCTGGGTGCGCAGGACCGTATCGTGGCGCGTGACAGCACCAGCAGCTACCCGGCTGACGCCTTGACCAAGCCTGACATCGGTTACATGCGGGCGCTTTCTTCGGAGGGCATCCTGTCGCAGAAGCCCGATCTCATCCTCTCCGAAGACGGTTCCGGCCCGGCCGATGTCATCGCCATCCTGAAGGCAAGCGCCGTGCCTTTCGTCACCGTCGATACGCCGCCGAGCGGTAATGCCATCCCCAAAAAGATCGAGGATGTCGGCGCGGCCGTGGGGCTGTCGGACAGGGCGAAGGCACTGGCAGCCGAGACCAAAGCCGGGCTCGATACGCTCGCCAAAGATGTTTCGGCTGTGCCGGAAAAGGGCAAAAAGCGCGTTCTCTTCGTGCTTTCCACGGCTGGCGGCCGCATCATGGCGGCGGGCAAGGATACTGAAGCGGCGGCGATCATCGAAATGGCAGGCGGCATCAATGCGGCGCAGGAGATCACGGGTTATAAACCACTGACGGACGAGGCGGTCATTGCCGCAGCACCCGATGTGGTGCTGACCATGGCGCGCGGCGACCATGCCGCCAAGGCAGAAGAGATTTTCGCGTTGCCGGCCTTCCAGTCCACGCCTGCCGCCGCAAGCAAGGCGCTCATCAGCATGGATGGGCTTTATCTCATCGGTTTTGGCCCGCGCACGCCCGCTGCGGGCCGCGAGCTGGCAGCTAAGCTCTATCCCGACGTGGTGAAGCCGTGAGCCTTGCCGCCTTGATTTCCGCTGAAGGCAGGGTTGCGGGCGACAGATCCCGCCAGGGGGTCGTCACCCTTGCCGTGCTCGTCGGCATCCTGCTGTTTGCCTGTGGCGTGTCGCTGGTCAGCGGACCCACGGGTGTCGGCATGTCCGAACTCTGGGCTTATTTCACGGGCGGCGCGGATCAACTCGATGCGCGCGACAGGGTCATTCTCGAGGCGGTGCGCCTGCCGCGTACGGCGCTCGGCATGTTGATCGGTGCGGGACTTGCCGTTTCGGGGGCGATGATGCAGGGCCTGTTCCGCAATCCGCTGGCCGATCCCGGCATTGTCGGCGTCACCTCGGGTGCGGCGCTGTTTGCGGTTGCGGCGATTTCGCTGGGGGAAGGCGCGCTCGCCACGGTTGCCGTGTTTTTCGGCCCGCATTTCCTGCCGCTCATGGCGTTTTTCGGCGGGCTGTTGAATACTTGGGTGCTTTACCTGATCGCCACCAAGGACGGCGCGACCTCCACCACCACGCTCATTCTCGCCGGCATTGCGGTTGCGGCGATCAGCGGCGCGCTGACCGGGCTGATGATCTTCGTGGCGGATGACCGGGCGCTGCGCGACATCACCTTCTGGTCGCTCGGGTCGCTCGGCGGGGCCACGCCCGCCAAGGTGCTCGCCACCCTGCCATTCATCATTGTCGTTCTCGCCATCATTCCCTTCGTTGCCCGCGGGCTCGATGCGCTCATTCTCGGCGATGCCGCCGCCTTCCACATGGGCATTCCGGTGCAGCGGCTGAAACGGATCGTCATTCTCGCCGTTGCCGCCGCCTGCGGCGCAAGCGTGGCGGCGGCCGGTTCCATCGGTTTTGTCGGTATCGTCGTGCCGCATCTGCTTCGCCTCGCCATCGGTCCGTCGCACCGCTTCCTGCTGCCGGCCTCCGCACTTGGCGGGGCGGCACTTCTGCTTCTGGCCGATAGTTTCGCCCGCACCGTTGCGTCACCGGCGGAACTGCCCATCGGCGTCGTCACGGCGCTCATCGGCGCGCCGGTCTTCCTGTTCCTGCTCTTGGGACGCGGCGGGTTTTCCATGCGGAACATGTCATGATCCGGGCTGAAAACATCACCCTCATCCGCTCCGGCCGCAGGCTTCTCGATGCGGTCAGCGTCGATCTGAAGCCCGGCAAGGTCAATGTCATCATCGGCCCCAACGGTGCTGGCAAATCCACGCTGATGAAGGTTCTCTCGGGCGAGATGCGCCCTGAGGCCGGGTCGGTGACCTATAACGATGTCGATCTGCCGGCCTTCACGCCGCTCCAGCTTGCCCGTCTCAGGGCCGTACTGCCGCAGAGCACCCAGCTGGCGTTTCCTTTCACGGCGCTCGAAATCGTGCGCATGGGAGCGGTTGCACAGGGGGCTCGTACGCCGGAGGAACAGGCCCGCCGGGCGCTCGCCAAGGCCGGGCTGCGCGGTTTTGAGCAGCGGTCCTACAACCTGCTCTCCGGCGGCGAGCAGCAGCGGGTGCAGTTTGCCCGGGCGCTGGCACAGGTGCCAAACCCGATGGAAAACGGCGAGGCGCGGGCGCTCTTTCTCGATGAGCCCACCGCAAGTCTCGATATCGGCCACCAGATCGCCGTGCTGGAAACGGCGCGTGACTTTGCAAGCGGCGGCGGGCTGGTGCTCGCCATTCTGCACGACCTCAATCTTGCGGCGGAATTTGCCGATCAACTCATCGTCATGCATGGCGGCCGCGTGACGGCGAGCGGCCCCTCGCTGGAAACGATCAGCGACGAGACGATTGCGCGTGTCTATGGCATCGGCGGTGTCGTCGGCCGGTTGCCGGCGCGGCATATTCCTTACGTGCTGCCGCAGTCGCGCCACCGTTAAGGGCCTGTCCTTCGCTTCAGCTTTCCGGACGGGTGGCGATGAAGAGCGCGGAACCCAGCATGACGACGGCGACGATTGTCGCCCGCAGCGGCGGCGGCTCGCTTAGAAACCAGAAGGCGGCGTAACTGACGGACATGGCAGAAAGTGCTGCGACCTTGGCATTGCGGGCAATTGCGCCGCGTTCACGCCAGCGCCGCAGCGAAGGGCCGAATCGGGGGTGGGCCAGAAGCCATGCCTCGAGTTTTGGCGAGGAGCGGGAAAAACACCAGAGCGCCAGAAGCAGGAACGGCGTGGTGGGCAAAACGGGAAGAAACGCGCCGACAATGCCGGTCGCGACCATCACCCAGCCAAGACAGAGGTATAAAAGGCGCATGCCTAGCCGGTATCATGAGTTCGTTACTCAGGATAGAGCGGCGGGCTCAAAACCATGCGGTCCCGTTGCCGCATGCCCCGGCCACACCACAAAAAATCAGGGGTTTCCGCTATCACATTTGCCGTGATCTGGCCGCTAGGTCCTGTCGCAGACTGCCTTTAGGGTTGAAAGCGTGACGCTCAATCCTTATTCCCTTGGGCCGCGATGCACGGAGCATAACCGGGCCGTCAACAGGAAGAAGAAGGAAAACACCATGGCCAAGCTGATCCACTCGATGGTCCGGGTGCTGGACGAAAAGCGTTCGGTGGAATTTTACAGGCAGGCTTTCGACCTTGAGATCGCGGAACGCGCCGAGTTCGAGAATTTCACGCTGATCTATCTCAGCAATGCCGAGGGCGATTTCGAGCTGGAACTGACCGTCAATCGCGGCCGCGAAGTGCCCTATGCGCTGGGCGACGGTTACGGCCACCTTGCCGTCAGCGTTGCCGATGTGGACGCCGAACACCAACGTTTCATCGACATGGGGCTTTCTCCGGGCAAGATCATCGAAGCCGATTATAAGGGCCAGCCCTTCGCGAAATACTTTTTCATCTGCGATCCGGACGGTTACAAGATCGAAGTGCTGCAGCGCGGCAACCGGTTCAAATAAGCTCGAATGGAGACAGGCATGGCGGAGGCAGGCGTGAAACTCGAGGATAGCTGGAAGCGCGTTCTTTCCGGTGAATTCGCCAGCCCCTATATGCTCAAGCTGAAGGAGTTCCTGCTTGCCGAAAAGACCGCCGGCAAGCGCATCTTCCCGAAGGGGGCGGACTATTTCCGGGCGCTGGATCTCACGCCTCTCGATGAGGTCAAGGTCGTCATTTTAGGCCAGGACCCCTATCACGGGTTCGGCCAAGCGCATGGGCTGTGCTTTTCCGTCCAGCCCGGCGTGCGCATTCCGCCCTCGCTCGTCAATATCTACAAGGAATTGCAGAACGATCTCGGCATTCGCCCGGTCGGTCACGGCTTTCTGGAAAGCTGGGCGAAACAGGGTGTGCTTTTGCTCAACAGTGTGCTGACGGTGGAAGAGGCCCGCGCCGCCTCGCATCAGGGGCAGGGCTGGGAAAAATTCACCGACGCCGTCATCCGCGCCGTCAACGATGAATGCGACCCTGTCGTCTTTCTGCTCTGGGGCTCCTATGCCCAGAAGAAGGCGGCCTTCGTGGACCAGCGCAAGCACCTCGTGCTGCGCTCGCCGCATCCGTCTCCGCTTTCGGCCCATAATGGCTTTTTCGGCAATGGCCATTTTTCCAAGGCAAACGCCTTTCTCGTGTCCCATGGCCGCCAGCCGATCGACTGGCAATTGCCGGAAACGGTGGGAAGCGACAAAAACCTTCTCTAGACACTCATAAAATACCTTTACGCTTCGCGGTTGTCGGGATTAAAGATAACCGGACTATGAAGTGAAGGATTATGCCCGTGTCTCTCCTGTCTGCCGAAACCTCCGTCTCGCTGTCCGATCCGCTGTCGATCGTCGATGCTTTCGAGGATCATTTTTCCGAGCATATGGAGATGGAACGCGAAGGTGCGACGGTGCGGTTCAAGACCGAATATGGCCATGGCAGCTTCAGCGCCGAGAGCGGCCGTTTCGCCGCAAGGGTCAGCTGCATTTCCGAACATATATTGATGTCGGTAAAGGCGATGGTGGCCGAGCATATCGTCGAATTCTCCGGCGAGACGGGGCTGGATTTCCGCTGGAGCGGCCATGGCGCCGAGCAGCGTGAACTGCCCAATCTTTTCGTCGGCAAGGTTGCCCGCGCCTATAATCTGACGCCGCATATGCGCCGGCTGGTGGTTTCCGTCGAAAGCGGCATCGAAAGGCTGCTGACCGGCGGCATGCATGTGCGCCTGCTTCTGGTGCCGGATCAGGCCCGTGCGCCGGTCTGGCCTTATCTTGCGCCCACCGGGGCGATCGTCTGGCCGGCGGGCGACGATCTTCTCACACGGCGTGTTTACACCATTCGTTCCGGGGATATCGCGCGCGGTGAAGTCGATATCGACTTCGTCATGCATGAGGGTGAGAACATGCCGGGCGCGACCTTCGGCGCGACGGCGAAGCCCGGCGATGTTCTCGGCATCATCGGCCCGAGCGGTGTTTGCCCGGAAGCCGAGCGTTATGTCTTTGCCGGTGACGAGACGGCGTTGCCGGTGATGCTGCGCATGGCGGCCGAAATGCCGGCCGGGAAAAAGCTCAGCGTCTACGCCGAAATCGATGACGAAGCCGAGCGGCAGGAGATCGTCTGCGCGGCAAATGTCGAGTGGACATGGCTTTATCGCCGCGGCAAGCCCGCCGGCACCGCCGGCCTCATCGAAAAGGCGCTGCGCGACCATGGCTGGAGCGCGGATCATGACGGTCTGCATGTCTTTGTCGCCTGCGAAAAATCCGAGGCGAGGGCGGCAAAATCCTTCCTCACCGACGAGATAGCTTTCCCGAAAGCATCGCTGCGCGCCGTCGGTTACTGGACTTTGGGCGCTGCCGACGATCATTGAGGCTGCCTTATCGGGCTCGTTGAACAGTCGAATTTATCGTTCATCATTCGGGAACAATCCGTTCCCGTTGCCCACTCTATGCGCAAGAGCGCTCTTACCCCATCTTTACCCCATGAACAGGGCAGGCCCCAACCGTGAGGCCCGCCAGGCAAAAGGGGTTTATCATGCTCAACCAGATCAAGGGCCTGCACCACGTCACGTCCATGGCGGCGAGCGCGCGCCAGAACAACAATTTTTTCACCGATACGCTCGGCCTGCGCCGGGTGAAGAAGACGGTCAATTTCGACGCGCCTGACGTCTATCATCTCTATTATGGCGATGAGGTCGGCACGCCCGGCTCGGTCATGACCTACTTTCCGTTCCCGCATATCGCCCGCGGCCGTCCCGGCACCGGTGAGGTGGGCACGACGCTGTTTTCCGTCCCGGAAGGATCGCTCGGCTACTGGCAGGATCGTCTTTCCAAGGCCGGCGTGGACGGCCTGAAGGGTGATGAAGCCTTCGGCAACAAGCGCCTGCATTTCGCAGGTCCCGATGGAGACGGTTTCGCGCTGGTCGAGGTCAGGGACGACAACCGTGCGCAATGGATCGGCAACGGTGTCGGCGCGGATCAGGCGATCCATGGTTTTCAGGGTGCGTCGCTGCGCCTTCGCGATGAAGGTGCGACGGCCGAGCTTTTGAAATTCATGGGCTATCAGGAAGTGGATCGTCAGGATGGCGTACTGCGCCTCGGCATTCCCGGCGGCAACGGCGCCGACTTCATCGACATCGAGACCATGCCGAATATTTCTGGCGCGCGGCTGGGTGCGGGGTCTGTGCACCACATCGCCTTTGCGGTCGAAAACCGTGAAAAGCAGCTGGAGGTGCGCAAGGCGCTGATGGATACCGGTTATCAGGTGACGCCGGTGATCGACCGCGATTATTTCTGGGCGATCTATTTCCGCACGCCAGGCGGTGTGCTGTTCGAAGTGGCCACCAACGAACCTGGTTTCGACCGCGACGAGGATACCGCCCATCTCGGCGAGGCGCTGAAACTGCCGACCCAGCACGCGCATCTGCGCTCCGTGCTGGAAGAGCAGCTGGAACCGCTTGGGGATGAAAAGACGGTTTAATTGTCAGGGACTTGGCCGCCCGTTTCTTCTCCCCCGCCGGGGAGGAGGTGGCCCGAAGGGTCGGATGAGGGGGCGCCGTTGCCGTATCTCACCGCCCTTGCCCCCTCATCCCGCTGCCGCGGACTTCTCCCCGGCCGGGAGAAGAAACAGGCGGCAGCTGCTCGCTCCCCATGATTGCTCCGCTTGGCTGAAGAAGCCGCGTGTATCGTTGAACCTTCTTCCTTCCAGAAAGGATACTCCCATGACCAAGGATAGTTATTTCCACAAATCCCGCGCCGGCACTGCGGATGCTCCACTTTTCGTTTTGCTGCACGGCACCGGCGGCGATGAAAACCAGTTCTTCGATTTCGGCTCGCGCCTGCTGCCTGAGGCGACCATTCTCTCACCCGTCGGCGATGTCTCCGAACACGGTGCGGCGCGGTTTTTCCGGCGCACGGGAGAGGGCGTCTACGACATGGCCGACCTCCAACGGGCGACCGTCAAGATGGCGGATTTCATCAAGGCGAACCGGGAGCATTACCAGGCGGGTCCGGTCATCGGCCTCGGTTTTTCCAATGGTGCGAATATTCTCGCCAATGTGCTGATCGAAGAACCCGGACTTTTCGATGCGGCGGTGCTGATGCATCCGCTCATCCCGTTCGAGCCGAAGATTTCTCCCGCCAAGGCCTCGCGCCGGGTGCTGATTACGGCCGGCGAGCGCGATCCAATCTGCCCGGTGCCGCTGACGAAGGCGCTGGAACAGAGCCTCAAGGCACAGGGCGGCACGGTGGAAACCGTATGGCATCCGGGCGGGCATGAAATCCGCGCCGGCGAGATCGATGCGGTCAGGGGTTTTCTGGCGGCTTATGGGGAATAGGCGTGTGGCTTGCACAGGCGTTCTCCGTCTGGCGCGACCATTCCGGCACCATGCCGCTCCCGACAAAACGTCATCCTCGGGCTTGACCCGAGGATCCACCGCCCGGCGTGACCATGGATCCTCGGGTCAAGCCCGAGGATGACGGAGGTGGTTGCTACTCCGTCCCTTGTTCTCAAGTGAACTTGTCCAGTCTCGCCTCAGCGATATCCGCATTGTTGCAACTGCGCCTCGTAACGCATCGCCATGTTGGCGGAGCGGCGGGCGGCCTTTTGGACCGCGGAATTGTTGCGCCAGCTGCCCTTCGCATAACCGGCATGGCCGGAATAATAAGCGAGGTAGAGATTATAGGGGTCGTTCAGCGCAATGCCGTTTTCGCGCCGGCTCTTGGCGTGATACCAGCCGACGAAATGGATCGCATCGGTGAAATCGGTGCGGCTTGCCGACCAGCGGCCGGTTTCGCGCTGGTAAACGCTCCATGTGCCGTCCAGCGCCTGTGCATAACCATAGGCGCTCGACTGGCGTTTCCAGGGAATGAAACCCAAGAGTTTGGTGCGCGGCGGCCGTGCATAGGGGCGGAAGGCGGATTCGGTGTAGATCGTCGCCATCATGACCGGCACGGGCACGCCGAATTCGCGCTCGGCCGCCTTGGCATCACGCCGCCAGTTGTTGAAGATGCCGTTCCGCTGCTCGAAAATCGCACAGGCATTGGTGACCTGCGACGGTGCGGTGGCGCAGCCGGCCAGGACGAGCATCAGAAAAACAACGGCAGATACGCCACGCATAACGGAACCCTTTCGTTCCGTTATTCTTAAATTGCTAACCATTAACGTCGGGTTTTAAGACAAGGTTAATTCAAATGCCTGACATCGCGCGGCCGTTAACCCGCTGAAAATTCCTGTGGCGGGGATGGGGCAAAACCAGCCGCGCATCGTCGCTTCCTGTCATCTTTCGACTTTTTTCTTCCCCGTGCATCCCCGGTGTCTATCTGCGCGGTAGGCTTGTCTCCATACCGGTCATCAAACGTGCGCGCGGCGCGAGATGGGCGGGGCAGGCGGCCGAGACTGGGGAGTTTCCCAATGTCACGGTTGAGGCGGCCGGCATGTGACCTCCTTCCAAACAGGAACCGGTTTGGCGGGTGCGTTACAGGTTAAAATATCGGAGCCGGGCCGCATCGTCTGCAAACCCTCCAATACCAATCCATGCCCCGCAGCGATGCGGCTCTTTCTCTCCCGCCACGTTGCCGCGACTGTCGCGGCGACGGCATCGGCGCATGTCTGAAAATGTGCTCGGTGTCCCAAAAATCAAAACCGATAAAATTGTAGCAATCGGCTTAAAGCGCCTGAAAACAGTGCTGTGCCATTGTGGGATCACAGACGGAGAGCGGCCCTTGCAAGAGGCGCTCCACAAAACAGAAATCGAGACCGGCACAAGCCGGCGGATCGCAAACGGGGTATGAAATGCTGAAGAAGATTATTGCTGCCGCCATCTGCGGGATTGCCGTTGCTTCCATGTCCAACCATGCCGACGCTGCTGGCGCTGCCGGTTTTGCCCGCGGTTTCGCCGCCGTCGAGAAGTCCGCTGTGACTGCGGTCGGCATTTCCGCGCCTGATGGTTTCGATGGTTGCGTTCTTGCCGCCGGCCAGTGCGTCTCTGCCATCGCTGCGCCGCTGACGGTCGAGCGCCGCGAGGAACTGCTGCGCGTCAACCGCGACGTGAACGCCACAATGGGCGCGCTCGACGATTATGTCTCCGGTTTTGCAACCGATGTTCCGGCAACGCCGTCTTTGAGCCTTGGCGATTGCGGTGATTGCGCCGCCATCAAGCGCACGGCCCTTGCCGGCGCCGGCTGGTCCTCCAGCGCGCTGCGCCTCGCCTTTTCGCTGAACAATGACGGATCGCTCGAAAAAGTGCTGATCGTTACCACCGACAAGGGCGATATCGTCCTTGGCAACGCCGTCTTTTCTCCGGTAGAGCGCGAAACCGCGCTTTGACCTTTGGTTCGAGCATCGGAAACAGTTTGCGATCCGATGCTCCATTCTTTCATGCCTGCCAGACTGCGCCGGTTTTCCTGACCCTGTTGGTTCAGGAAGCCGGCGATTTTTTTCGTTCCGCGACGGCAATGCCCGCCAGCGCCATGATGAGTGCGGCTATCTGATAGGTGTGCAGCGTTTCGCTGAGCACGAAGACGGACAGCAGCGTGCCGAAGACAGGCACAAGGTTGATGAAGAGGCCGGCGCGGTTGGCGCCGATCTGTTCCACGCCCTTGATGTACAGGATCTGCGCGACGAGTGAGGCAAAAATGCCGGCATAGACCACCAGCACCCAACCCTTCTGATCCGGCCAGACGACGCTGTTGCGGGAGATTTCCCAGAAGACCAGCGGCACCGAGGTGAGGAGCGCGAAGAAGGCGGGGATGGCCATCAGCGTGCGCCAGTCGACGGCCGGTTTCCAGCGCAGAATGACGGTGTAGATCGCATAAACAAGCACGGCGAGCAGCATGACGGCGTCGCCGACATTCATTTCCAGTTGCAGCAGCGAAACCGGATCGCCATGCGAGGCGAGCAGCGCCACACCGGCGATGGTGAGGCAGAAGCCGGCGATCTGGCCGAACAGCACGCGGGTGCGGAACAGTATGAAGTTCAGGACGAAGATGACCATGGGAATGCCGGCCTGGATGACGGCGGCATTGATGGCCGAGGTGTGTTGCAGGGCCGTGTAGAGAAACACGTTAAAGGCGGTATAACCGACACTGCCGAGCACGAAGAAATAGGGCAGGCGCTGTTTCACCACCGGCCAGTCCTTGATGAGTTGCGGCACGGAAATGGCGAAGATGATGGCGACGGCGAAGACCCAGCGCAGGAAGGTGAAGGCCATGGGGCTGATGTGGCCGACGGCCAGCTTTCCGGCAACGGTGTTGCCGCCCCAGCAGAGCGTGGCGATGATGAGGGCGATATAGGCTTTCGAAGGCACGCTGATGTTTCGCTTCTTCAATGGGTGGGAAAACGGAGAGGGGTGGATGGCGGCCTTGCGCCCGCGCTTGGCCCCCACGGGGCGAGATAATGCGGGAAATCCGCGTCTTGTCACGGAAAAAGCAAAATTCTCCATAAGAAACAGGGTCGCTTTCCGTAAAACAACGCAGTATACATTCGCGGGTTTGGGTTTCCCATCGGGTTATCGGGCGTACAAGCGCCATGAGCAGGAAAGCAAGAAATGACGAATGTTGTGGTGGTCGGCTCGCAATGGGGCGACGAAGGCAAAGGCAAGATTGTCGACTGGCTGTCCGAGCGGGCAGATGTCGTCGTGCGGTATCAGGGCGGCCATAATGCCGGCCATACGCTTGTCATCGATGGCATCAGCTACAAGCTTTCGCTCCTGCCGTCCGGCGTCGTGCGTCCCGGCAAGCTTGCCGTCATTGGCAATGGCGTCGTGGTCGATCCGCATGCCCTGATTGCCGAAATCGGCCGTCTGGAAGCGCAGGGCGTCAAGGTCACGCCGGAAAACCTGCGCATCGCCGACAACGCCACCCTTATTCTTTCTCTGCATCGCGAACTGGACGGCATGCGCGAAGACGCGGCCTCCAACAGCGGCACCAAGATCGGCACCACCCGCCGCGGCATCGGCCCGGCCTATGAAGACAAGGTCGGCCGCCGCGCCATCCGCGTCATGGATCTCGCCGACATGGAGGCGCTTTCCGCCAAGGTCGACCGCATCCTGACGCATCACAATGCGCTTCGTCGCGGTTTCGGCGCGGCTGAAGTGGCGCATGAGACGATCATGGAAGAACTGGGCTCGATTGCCGAACGCATCCTGCCGTTCAGCGAAACCGTCTGGCTGCTGCTCGACAAGAAGCGCCGCGCCGGTGCGCGCATCCTGTTCGAAGGCGCCCAAGGCTCGCTGCTCGATATCGACCATGGCACCTATCCTTACGTGACCTCTTCCAACACGGTTGCCGGCCAGGCCGCTGCCGGTTCCGGCATGGGTCCGGGTTCCCTGGGTTACATTCTCGGCATCACCAAGGCCTACACCACCCGTGTTGGCGAAGGTCCGTTCCCGACCGAGCTGAACGACGAGATCGGCCAGTTCCTGGGCGAAAAGGGTCATGAATTCGGCACCGTCACCGGCCGCAAGCGCCGCTGCGGCTGGTTCGATGCCGCACTGGTGCGCCAGTCGGTCGCCACCAACGGTATTACCGGCATCGCGCTCACCAAGCTCGATGTTCTCGACGGTCTCGACGAGCTGAAAATCTGCGTCGGTTACAAGCTGGACGGGCAGGAAATCGATCATCTTCCGGCAAGCCAGGGCGCGCAGGCGCGGGTCGAGCCGATCTACGTCACACTGGAAGGCTGGAAGGAATCTACCGTCGGTGCCCGAAAATGGGCGGATTTGCCTGCTCAGGCAATCAAATATGTCCGTCAGGTCGAGGAATTGATCGGGGCGCCTGTCGCGCTTCTGTCGACAAGTCCGGAGCGTGACGACACCATACTTGTGACTGATCCGTTTGAGGATTAATGTCCTCGGCGATCTAGATTCATAAACCATATCGGGCCGGTACGTCGCCGGTCACGACGAGAAAGTGCTTATGGCGGATTTTGTAGCAGTCATTCGCAAGGCCGTGGATGGCTTGGCGAACAATACTCCCGAAAACCGGGCGAAGGTTTACGACAAGGCGCGCAGTGCTGTTGTGCGCCAGCTCGAGAATATGAAGCCACGTCCGCCGGAAGAATTGTTGCGCCGGCAGATCGCCAAGCTGGACGCCGCAATCGCCGAGGTGGACAGCGAATATGCAGAGGCGCTTCCGGCGCTGGAGGAAGATGACGCTGTCTCTCCCGCTGCGGAAGAGACAGCGGCGTCCTATTACCAGCAGGATTCCGCCGACGAAGACGACGCCCGCGCCGCCGAGCCGGCGGAGGATGCAGACCGGGAAGAGGCGCGGCACGAGCCGGTCTACGAAGAACCGGCAGCCGCTGAACCCGCGCAATCCGAGCCGGTTTACGAAGAAGCGGTCGAAGAGGAAGAGCCCCGGCACGCTGACACCGCTGCCGATGAGGAGCCGCATCACGGCGGCCGCGAGCCGGAAGAGCTTTATGATGCGCCGGAAACGGTTCATGCCGCTCACGCTCCGGCACACGGCTCCGACGAAGCCGTCGGCACCTATTTCGTCCGTACGGAAGAAGAGCCGGCTCACCAGCCGCAGGATGACTATGTGGAGCCTGAAACGGCGTCCGCCCCTGCTGATGATTCCGTTCCGTCCCATTGGGCGCAGCCGGTGGATGAGGACGACTGGCGCAAGCTCGAGGACGCGCAGGACGACGATGTGCGTCCGGCCGGAGAGGAATATGAAGAGGTTCGTAACGAGACCGACGAAGGTCCGCTCGTTGCCGGTTATGCCGCTCAGCATTACCAGGAACCGGAGGTAAGCTTCGAGCCGGCCCCTTACGACGAGCATGAGCGTCGCGAGGCGGACGACCATTTCGGCCCCGCCGCCGTGGAGCACGCGCCCGCCTTTGGTGGCCGGCACGATTTCGACGATCATCGCCAGACGGAAGAGCAGGCCCCGAAAAAGGCAGCCGTGGTCGAGGATTTTTCGTCCTATTTCCAGGATGCGGATATCGCCATTCCGCCGAAGGACGCGCCAGCGCTGCCGCGCGCCGATAACGATCTCTTCGGCGATCAGGCAGCGGCAAAGGACAATAAGGAACGCACGCCCTGGGACGATCTGGACGAGTTGATCGGTTATGACGGCGCGTCGTCCTCCACCAGTCAGGCTCCGGGCGAACCGAATGGTGTGGGCGCTGCCGTCGCGACGCCCGCCTATATGGTCAAGAAGAAGCCGCGTCGCAATTATGCGTCGGTGGTGCTTGCCCTTGCCGGCGTGGCGCTGCTAGCCGGCGGCGGTTATGCCGTGTGGATGAACCGCGATGCGCTGAACGATATGGTCGGCGGGCTGGTCAGCTCCGCACAGAACGGCGGCTCAAGCGAGACGGCTTCGAACGGGACGGGTGAGGCGCAGACCTCGACACCGCCGGCGACCCAGCAGCCGCCCGCCACGGGGCAGCAGTCGACGTCCCCGACCAACCAACAGACGCCGGCCCATGGCGATGACGGCTCCGTCACCGGCACCAAGTTCACCCAGCGGCTTCTGGCCGACGGCACAGAGCGGGACGAGGGACCTGCGCCGGGCGCGAACGGCCAGCCCGTTACCGCCGAAGGCCAGTCGGTCTATGAGCAGAATGTCGCGCCGCCGGCTGCGGGCGAGGCTCCGGCCAATAATGCCGGTGCGCCAGCCGGAACGCCAGCCGGCACGCCGGCGCAGCAGCCCGCCGCCGCCGCCGGCGACCGCATGTTCCTTTATGAGGAAGTGCTGGGTCAGACGGTGCCGACCGCCATTCAGGGCAGCGTTTCCTGGTCGCTGCAGCAGGAAAATGACGGCGATGGCAAACCTTCGCCCACCGTGCAGGGTCAGATCAACGTTCCCGGCCGTGGCCTCAGCGCGCTGATCACCTTCAAGCGCAATACCGACCCGTCGCTGCCGGCCAGCCATCTGATCGAGATCGTCTTCTCGGTATCGCCCGGCTTCGAAGGCGGCGCTATCGACAGCGTCCAGCGCATCGCGATGAAGAGTACCGAGCAGGATCGCGGCAACGCCCTGATTGCGGTTCCGGCCAAGATCACCGACGATTTCCACATGATTGCGCTCAACGATTTCCCGGATGCGATGAAGACCAATCTGGAGCTTCTGAAGAGTCGCAACTGGATCGACATTCCGGTTTCCTATCGCAATGGCCGGCGTGCGCTGCTGACCCTGCAAAAGGGCAATGACGGCATCGCCGCCTTCGACAAGGCGCTCAGCGAATGGGCGGCGGCAACGCCGACGACCGGGCAGTGATGATCCGGGGGCTTGCCGAGAGCTGGCCCCCTCATCGCCTCGCTTACGCTCCGGCACTTCTCCCCGGCGGGGAGAAGAATTTGCGGCAACCTTTCGACCTCTCAAAGCATCAGTCTGAAATCCCCTGTGGAATGAGACGGTGCCCCAGCTTCTTCTTCCCGCCGGGGAGAAGTGCCGGAGCGCAGCGAGGCGATGAGGGGGCTGCACCTACCGTCCTGAATAATGCCGGTTTCAAACAAAAAGCCCGCAGGTCTTGCGATCTGCGGGCTTTATGTCGACTAGCGTTTTAAGGAGCGCTTACGCATCCACCACGCGCAATGCACGCGCGGCTTCCAGCGCTTCCTTCTGCACCGCTTCCTGCACCTTCTCGAAGGCGCGAACCTCGATCTGGCGGACGCGTTCGCGGCTGATGTCGAACTCGGATGAGAGTTCTTCCAGCGTCACCGGGTCTTCGGCAAGGCGGCGGGCTTCGAAGATGCGGCGTTCGCGCTCGTTCAGCACGCCCATGGCTTTCGCCAGCATACGGCGGCGAGTTTCCAGCTCGTCCTGCTCGATCAGCACGTCTTCCTGGCTGTCATGGTCGTCCACCAGCCAGTCCTGCCATTGGCCGGACTCGCCTTCGGAGGCCTTGATCGGCGCATTCAGCGAGGCGTCGCCATGCAGGCGGCGGTTCATCGAGATGACTTCTTCTTCCGACACCTGAAGCTTCGTCGCGATTTCCTTGACGTGCTCCGGCTTCAGATCGCCATCGTCGATTGCCTGGATGCGGCCTTTCAGCCGGCGCAGGTTGAAGAACAGACGCTTCTGGTTGGCGGTCGTGCCCATCTTCACCAGCGACCAGGAGCGCAGGATATATTCCTGGATCGAGGCCTTGATCCACCACATGGCGTAGGTGGCCAGACGGAAACCGCGCTCCGGATCGAACTTCTTCACCGCCTGCATCAGGCCGACATTGCCTTCGGAGACGACTTCGCCGATTGGCAGGCCGTAACCGCGGTAACCCATGGCGATCTTGGCGACGAGACGCAGATGGCTGGTGACGAGTTTATGCGCGGCGTCGCGGTCGCCATGCTCGGCATAACGCTTGCCAAGCATGTACTCTTCCTGCGGCTCCAGCATCGGAAATTTACGGATTTCGTCGAGATATCTATTGAGACCGGCTTCGCCGGCTGTAATCGTAGGCAAACTATTGCGGGCCATAAAGCACCCCCTTATCTATGGTCTGGAACGGCACCCTCTTTGGCATGGCAAATCACCCGCCCGAGGCACACCGTAAGCTGCGGGTCGTTACCGACCCCGCACGAACCCATGTGACAAATATGTACGCGCCCGCCGCGTTTCAAGCGAACGCTGCGTTCACACATACGTTATATTCCAGTCACACCTTCCTTGATCTGTTTAACTTTCGAACGGTAGATTCGTTCCGAGAAGCCACCAAGGCCGGAGCGCACCATCAGTTCATACATCACCCGTCTGCGCATGGGATTGTGCAGGCGCACCACCTTCGAGCCGAGGAACTGCGTTTCGACATGGGAAAGCGCCTGCAGATCGTGATCGGCGGCGATGGCAGCAGCATAGGTGGCGTGAAATTCCCGGTGACAGACATAGGTCTTGTATTTCGTCATGCCGAAGCAGACGAGGCTATGGCCATGGGTGCGCAGAAAATCGGCGACGCCCACCGTCACTTCCGGCCAGGCGGGGTTGAAAGTGTCGTCGAAGACGATGACGCCATGCGGTGCGATCACCTCCATGGCCAGTTTCGCATCGGCCAGCACATGGTGCAGGGTGTGGCCGCCATCAATGCTGAAGAAGCGGGCGGGGCCGATGCGGGAGGTGATATCGGCGGGCGCCAGCCGGGTGCTGTCGCCCTTGATGATGAGGTTCTCGTCCATTGGAAAGTCCAGCCGGCGACCGTTTTCCATAAGGCGCTCATATTGGTCGAGGCTGCCGTCTTCCGGCGGGTCGAGATCGAACAAGTCGACGCCCAGAACCTTTTCCTGCGGCTGCGCGAATTTGCGCAGCAGAAAATAGGATCGGCCGTAATAAACGCCGATTTCCGCCAGGCCGCCATGGAGGCCGCTTTTCGTCTGGGCCTGCAACAGCGCTTTGAAGACGAGCGCATCGGGCGGGTCGATATAACCTTCGACGCTGCGCAACTCCTGAAATATAAACCGGCGGTCTTCGATATTCATGCGATAGATCCCGTCATCATGCCGGTTCCGTTCGGGGCGGATCGAACGAATGGCGTCTCTGCGCTTTATTTGGCAGGCTTGAAATCGTCACGGTTTAGTGGCCGCGATTTCAGGCGTTGCGGGGCCGAGGAGGTGTGACGATTGAAGCGAAATTGGGGCGGTCTATAAAAAGGACCGACTGCGGAATATCGCTATCCGCTAATCTTTTTTTATTATCCGGGGCTTCCGGCGAAATGCATGGCGCGGTTTTTTGACCGTGCCATGCAGGTTTTCAGCCACGCAATGCGGCGGTCAGCGCTTCCATGTCGTCGGGCAGGTCGGTTTCGAATTCCATCACCTCGCCGGTGCGCGGATGTTCGAAAGCGAGCAGATAGGCATGCAGAGCCTGGCGCGGAAAGCCGCGGACGGTGCTTTTGGCCGGTTCTTCGAGAAGGTTCGCCTTGGTGCGGAAGGCCGCGCCATATTCGGGATCGCCGATCAGCGGATGGCCGATATGGGCCATGTGCACGCGGATCTGGTGGGTGCGGCCGGTTTCCAGACGGCATTCCACCATCGAGGCGAGGCAGGTGGCGTCCGGCCGCTCATGGTAGCGTTCCATCACCTCGTAATGGGTGATCGCCTCGCGGGCATCGTCGGCATCCTCGTGTTTGACGGCGCGTTTGGTGCGGTCGGCGCTGCGGCCGAGTGCTGCGTCGATGGTGCCGCGCAGGGTTCGCGGGCGGCCCCAGACGACGGCCTTGTAGGCGCGCTCCAGCGGCCCGGTGCGGCCATGATCGGCAAATTGTGCGGCGAGGTGACGGTGGGCATTGTCGTTCTTCGCCACGACCATGACACCGGAGGTTTCCTTGTCCAGCCGGTGCACGATGCCCGGGCGCTTGACGCCGCCAATGCCGGACAGGCTGTCGCCGCAATGGTGGATAAGGGCGTTCACCAGCGTGCCGGTCCAGTTGCCTGCGCCCGGATGCACAACGAGACCGGCCGGTTTGACCAGCACGATCAGGTCTTCATCCTCATATTCCACGTCGAGCGGAATGTCCTCGCCCTTGGGTTCCGGGTCTTCCGGCTCGGGCATGACGATTTCGATACGGTCGCCGGGATGCACCTTCTTCTTCGGCTCCGTCACCGGATTGCCGTTGAGGGAAACCGCGCCCTGTTCGATCAGCGCCTTCAGGCGGCTGCGGGAGAAGTCGCCGCCCACCTCGCCTGCCAGCCATGAATCGAGGCGGCCTTCGGCATCTTCCCCGGCAATCAGGACTTTCCTTGCGTCTCCGCCTTGTTTAAAGGGGTCGTTCATTCTTATTTTTCCGATCCATCAGCATTTCAGGGAACCCGATGACGCAGATCGAGCAAGACGAACAGGAAGACAAGCCGCTTGATCCGGCCATGGAAAAAGTTCGCCGCAAGATGATCCGTTTGCAGATCGTGTCGGGCTCCGTGATGTTTATCAGCCTTATGGCTGTCTTCGGTGCGGTTGTCTACAAGGCGATGGGGCCGTCGAAGGCGGTTCAGACACAGGCGGAAGCGCCGAACCTTGCCGTTCCCACCGGCAATGGCCCGATGGCGGTCACCGCCAGCCTGCCGCAGGGCTTCACGATCGACAACGTCAGCTATTCCGGCGGCGACATGCTGTTTTATGGCCGGCTTTCCAATGGCACCCGCAAGGCGCTGGTCTTCAATGTTGCGACCGGCCGGTTCCTCGCCGATGTGACGGTCGATGGCCAGTGAGGCCAATAACCTGCTGGAGGGGCGACCGCTGATCCCGGTCGAGGATCCCGCCGATCCGCGCATCGCCGCGTTTCGCGATATTCGCGAGCGTGATCTCACCGGCCGGCAAGGTCGGTTCATTGCGGAAGGCACGGTGGTGCTGCGCATGCTGGCCGCCGCCCATAAAGCGGGCGGTGCCTTTGCGGCGGAGAGCATCCTGATCCTGCGCAACCGCCTTTCCGGCGTTGCGGATATCCTTGCGGATTTCCCGCCGGATGTGCCGGTCTATGTGGCGGAAGCGCCGGTGCTGGACGGCATCGTCGGTTTTCACCTGCATCGCGGCATTCTGGCGCTCGGGCGGCGGGTTCAGGATCGCGGACTGGAAGAAATGACGGCGGCACTTCCCGCATCTTCCCTGGTGCTTGTCGGCTGCGGCATTTCCAACCACGATAATCTCGGCGCGATGTTCCGCAATGCGGCGGCCTTTTACGCCGATGCGGTGCTGCTGGACGAGACGTGTTGCGACCCGCTTTATCGCAAGGCGCTCAGGGTTTCCGTGGGCTCGGTGCTGTCGGTTCCCTATCATCGCGGTGGCGGGGCGGTGGACATGCTGGAGCGGCTTTCCGAGGCGGGGTTTGCTATCTGGAGCCTGTCTCCGAATGGCGAGACGGAGATACGCGATATTCCCCGATCACAGCGCATGGCGCTGGTGATCGGCACAGAAGGCGAGGGGTTGCCGCAATCGGTGCTCTCGCGGTTTCATACCGCACGGATTGCGCAGTCGCCGCAGCTGGATAGCCTGAACGCGGGGACGGCTTCGGGGCTGGCGCTTTATCAGATGGCGGGGGTGATGGGGCGGGTGTAGATCAGAGCCGCTTTAGCACTTCGGCGTATGCGGCTCACCCCCCTCTGTCCTGCCGGACATCTCCCCCTCAAGGGGGGAGATCGACTCGTGGTGAGGCCTCGCCCCTCTCAACGTTTGCGAATGAAGCGGTGGTCGCGCCTCGTGCCGATCTCCCCCCTTGAGGGGGAGATGTCCGGCAGGGCAGAGGGGGGTGAGCCGCACACTCAACGTTGAGGTAAACCAGACCCTCGGCGAACCTAGCGTTCCCGCTTCTCCATCACCACTTTCGCCCGCGTCGCAAGGCTCTCCCGCCCTGACGAACCGGAGGCCTTGGCCAGCAACCCCGGAATAGGCGACGCCTCACCCTCCTGCGCGGCGGTGAGCGCGATCATCTCGGCGGCGATCCTTGCGATTTCGCGGCGGATGGGTTCGTCATTGCCGGCGCCGCGCACATTCAGCAGGCGTTCGGTGAGCGCGGCGCCCTGATTACGGATATCCTCGATTTCCTGTTCCAGGCCTTGCGACGCCGCTGGCTCGGTCGATACCGGGGGGGCTGGTTCCTCTGCGGCGGCAGCCGGTATCGCCTCTTCGGCGGCGGGTGCGGGTTCAAGCGCGGCGGCTGGGGCAGGGGCCGTCGGTTGCGATGGGTTGACCGTTTTGTCGTCCGAGACGGCGGGGTTCGGCAGACGGATGATCATGTCGTTGCTGCGGCCGCCGGTTGCCGCAAGCTGTTCCTTAAGCCGGGCGACTTCCTGGTTGCGCAGTGTCAGCATCGTGTCGAGATCGGCGTTTTTCGCCATGACGGTCGCGACCTGCTCCTCGAGCCGTGTGACCTTGCGGCTTTCGCGCGCAACCGCCGTCATCGCCTCCTTGTTGCGGGCCGCCACATCCTGCAATTCGCGGGTGGCGGTCTCGCCCTCCTTGCGGAAACGCGTGGCGCTCTGCTTGGCCTGTTCGGCTTCCAGATCGCGGGTGGCGGCGAGGATTTTCGAATCATCCAGCTCGCGCGTCAGATGGGTGAGGCGGGCGGTGAGATCGGACATCTGGCCGGCGCGCTCGTTGGCGGCCTGCTCCTGTTGCGCGAGGTTCGCCTGTAGGGCGCCGGCGTGTTCTTCGGCGGCATCGAGGGCCGCGCGCAATTCGCCGATTTCCAGCGTCAGCTCCTCGATTTTCAGGGAGAAACCGCGGTTCTGCTCGCCAAGGCGGTAGGCATCGCTGGAGGCGGCCTCGTTGGCGAGGCGCAGGGAGGTGTTTTTTTCCCGTTCCGTATCCAGCTCCTGGCGGATCTTGGCGTTTTCTGCGGCGTAAAGCGCACGCGCCATGTCCTTCTGGGCGCGAACTTCCTGCGGGCTGATGGGCATCGTCGCGCGTATGCGATTTTCCGTATAGGCGACGATGCGGCGGTTGATCGCGGGTGCGATCAACAGGGCCAGCAGGGTTGCGGTGAGAAAACCCAATCCGAAAAGAATGGCATATTCGATCACGCGGGACAGTCTCCGAAACTCAGATACGCGCGCATTCGGAAAGAGGGCGCGAAAGCACGTTACGCTATTATTGCAACCGTGGGGAGGGGTTTCCCCTAGGCAGTTAGCGGGCGAGACGTTGCCACTTGCTTCTTCTCCCCGAGGGGGAGAAGTCCGCGGCAGCGGGATGAGGGGGCAAGGGTTATGAGATACGGCAACGTTGCCCCCTCATCCGACCCTTCGGGCCACCTTCTCCCCGGCGGGGAGAAGAAACCTGCCGCAATGCCTCATCCTGTAGACCACCGTTAGCTCCACTCAGACCTCGGCGAATCAGAAGGGGTTCCAGGTCGGCTGCTGGGTGAGCTTCAGATAACCGACGTTGATGCCGAGACGCGCGCCGATGCCGGTGCGGATGGGGGCAAGCGTGACGTCGCTGCTCTTCAGATACGTCATGCCGACGCCGGCGACGATGAAAGCGGAGCCGCTCACACCACCGTAACGGCGGTAAAGCGCATCGACCGAAGGCAGGTTGTAGACCAGCATCATGGCGCGGGTTCCCTGGCCGCCGTAATCGAGGCCGAGGGAGGGGCCCTGCCAGAAGACGGGGTGCTGGCCGGCGTTCTTGGTGTAAAGCGTACCTTCGCCATAGGTGAGGCCCGCGACGAAAGCGCCGGAGCCTTCCTGGCCGAGAATGTAACCGTTCGGAAGACCGTATTGCTGGAAGGCGCGCTCCACCACCTTGGCAAGGCCGCCGGTGGTTTCACCGAAGAATCCGTGGCCCGCATCAATGACTTCCTGGAAAGAATATTGATCGCTGTTCTGGGCTGCGGCCGGTGCGGCCCATAACAGGAGGCTCGCAAGGAGCGCGACAATCTTTCCCAGTCCCAGGCGTGCAATGGTGCGGGTTTTCGTAAGGCGCATCGTCATGTCCGTCCGTCTGTTTCGTTAGCGCACCAGCCCGAAATCCGAATCGGTTTTCTTGAGGACTGGCGTGCAGAAAAAATTCTACAGCATATTTCGCGCATCCTTGCGGATACACATGGCTCCAGTGTGGCCAGTTAAGCCATTTGGCATTTTGAAACCATCCTATTAACAATCGGTTTACCAAATATGGTGTCATTATGGCTTAACAATTTCCACACCGTCCGCGCCTCCCTTGCGCAGGAGAGAATTTTATGACCAGCAAACTCAATATCACGCTGTCCGGTCCCGATCTGGCGGCTCTTCTGTGCAGCCGTGTGTGCCATGATGTGATTTCTCCTGTCGGCGCCATCAATAACGGCCTCGAGCTTCTGGACGAGGGCGGCACGGATGACGATGCGCTCGATCTCATCCGCACGTCAGCCCTTAACGCATCCGTGCGGCTGAAGTTCGCCCGCCTTGCTTTCGGCGCTTCCGGTTCGGCCGGCGCCTCCATCGACACCGGTGAGGCCGAAAAAGCCGCCCAGGATTTCGCTGCCGCCGAAAAGAAGGCGGAAGTGAGCTGGAACGGCCCGCGCGCCATCGTTGCGAAGAATCGTGTCAAACTTCTGCTCAACCTCTTCCTCGTCGCTTACGGCTCCATTCCGCGCGGCGGCAATGTGGACGTGCTGCTGGAAAACCCCGACGGCGACGCCAGGTTCGAAATCACCGTCAAGGGCCGGATGATGCGGGTGCCGGCCAAGTTCGTGGAAATTTACGAGGGCAGGCTGGAAGAGGCGGTCGACGCCCATTCCGTGCAGCCCTACTACACGCTGCTTCTGGCCGAGGAGGCCAATATGGCGGTGGAATACAAGGTGCATGACGACCGCATCGTGTTTACCGCCAAGACGATTACGGCGTGATCGTTTCAATGCGACAAGGATGCCACCAGGGTTGGGTGCGGCTTTAGTCTGCGCCCGGCCTTTTTCTTTTCCGAGGAGAAGGTCTCATGATCCGTGTCGAAACCGCGCGTCTTGTGCTGCGGCCTCACGCCATTGAGGACGAAGCACTTTATTGCTCCTTCTGGGGCGCGGATGTTCGTCCGATACCAGGGGTGAGCTCAATCGCGCCGCTCGATCCCGAACTCGCCTTTGCGCGGCTCCTGCGCTTCATCGGTCACTGGTCGGTCTTCGGCTTCGGCCCCTTCGTGGTTGAGGAGGCCGCCACGGGACGAATCGTCGGCGAGGTCGGTCTTGCCCATATGCGCCGTGGACATGGCGCGGATTTCGACACCGCTCCGGAGGCCATGTGGAAGATCGACAGGGATTTGACAGGCAAAGGCGCGGCCAGCGAAGCCGTGCAAGCCGCGCTCGGCTGGTTTGACGCCGCGGGCATATCGAGCCGTGTCGTCTGCATGATCGATCCGCTGAATACGCCCTCTCTCGCAATCGCCGCCCGCTTCGGCTTCCGTCCTTTCCGGGAGACGACGTTCCGGAAAAGCCCGGTGCGGCTTTTCGAAAGACTTATGGGAACATAAATCTGCGGGGGCGGGGCCAAGGAATAAAAGGGTTGACGGATAGTAAGGCGGCATACTATATGCCGGCTTATGATGCTGGAAAAGAAATATGAAGCGCTGTTGGCGCGCACATTGCAATCGGGCGTTTCTGAACCGGGAAGGCCCCTAACAAACGAAATCACCGCAGAGCCCGGCGGGATCAGGCTTTGTTTCGAGCTTCTGTCGCTTGCTGCGGCTATTGACCGGGATTGCGCCGCGCGGCTCTCGCCGCACCGTCTGTCGGAAGGGAAATTTCTGCTTCTTGTACTCTTGCGAGACAGGGCGGAGGGCCTTTCGCCGCATGAACTTGCCGACGCTTCCGGCGTCACGCGCGCCACCATTACCGGCCTGCTTGACGGGCTGGAGAAGGATGGGCTCGTGACGCGCCGACCCGCTTATGACGACCGCCGCAAGCTTCTGGTCTCCCTGACTGTCAGCGGCAAGACGCTGGTGGAGACATTGTTTGTTGAACATGCCGAATGGATATCCTCGCTGCTTTCCGGTCTCGACCAAAGCGAGCGCTGTTTGTTGAGCAAGCTTCTTGTGAAGGTGCGGACAAAGACGGGCGCGGCCACTGTTTCGGCCCGCCTTCCCGACAATTGATTCCAAATATGGAGACTGATGACATGTCTTATTTTCTCGCTGAACTTTATTCGGCCAAACCAAGCTGGAAGGCCTTGAGCGGCGAGGCGCGGGCAGCTTTTTTTGCCCGGATCGGCGCGGGCATGAGCGCGCTTTCTCAGGCGGGTATCGAGGTGATCACAACGGGCGCGGTCGATACCTCGCTGGGCCACGCATCCCCCCATGAATTCTTTGCGCTGTGGCGTTGCCGTGACCGGCAGGCCCTTTCTCTTCTGGTGGAGGCAATCGCTGACAGCGGATGGCATGACTATTTCGACACGGTGAATGCGGGCGGGGAGGGTGCCGGCATGGCAAACCATCTCCAGCAGCTTGCAGCGGTCTGATCCGCCGCCTGATCGAGGCTGCCGCCGTGGCGGTCTCGATCGCGATCGAGAACGACTGTGAACACGTTCGAGGTCTGCTAAGCGTTGCCATATGTTTCGGGACCCGTCATGACCGGGATGATCCTGAGGTGTTCCTCTTTCAAACGGCGTTTGCCGAATGGTGCCGATAAACGAGGTCTTCGGGATCTGAACGGGGCGCTTTCGGATCGAGCATGCCGCCGATTCGCTCGGCAACGGCTGCAGATTTCCGATTGTGCGGCGAGACGTAGCTGACAAGCGAAGGCAGGTTCAGGGTCTTGAAGGCCCAGTCGCGCAGCGCCGAGGCGGCTTCCGCCGCATAGCCGTATCCTTCATGGCCTTCGTAAAGCAGCCAGCCCAGTTCCTTTTCCGGAAACAGCGGACCGTGATTGATGCCGACCTGGCCGACACATTGTCCCGTTGCGTCAAGCTCGATCATTAGTGCGCCATGGCCGAAAAAGTACCAGTTGGCCTGATCGTGGCAGAACACACCCCATGTCGAGGGCAGGTCGTAAGGCCCGCCCACACCGATAGAGCGCAATGACATCATGAAATCCCGATAGGCCGGAAAGTCTGTGATCATCAGCGGGCGCAGCGTCAGGCGTTCGGTCCTGAGGGTGGGGATAGGGTGGTTCATGTGCCATCATCCTTTTGCGGCGCATAGCCAAGCTCTTCTTCCCTCATTCCTGTACAAGCACAGGAAAGAGGGAGTATCCATGCGCCGGAATATGATCGTGTGTCGTAATATGCCAATGACACCGTTACCTGCGACCTTCAAATCACAACAAAAAACCCGCCGTTTCCAGCGGGTCTTTTAAAAACTGTCCTGTCCCGGAAATGGATCAGGCGGTTTCGAGGAATTCCGTCGCGCCATCTGGCTCGCGCAGAACATAGCCGCGGCCCCAGACGGTTTCGATGTAGTTGGCGCCGCCGGCGGCGTTTGCGAGCTTCTTGCGCAGCTTGCAGATGAAGACGTCGATGATCTTCAGTTCCGGCTCGTCCATGCCGCCATAAAGGTGGTTCAGGAACATTTCTTTGGTCAGCGTCGTGCCCTTGCGCAGCGAAAGCAGCTCGAGCATCTGATATTCCTTGCCGGTCAGGTGAACGCGCTGGCCACCCACTTCAACCGTCTTGGCATCGAGATTGACGATGAGTTCGCCGGTGGAGATGACCGACTGCGCATGGCCCTTGGAACGGCGGACGATGGCGTGAATGCGGGCAACAAGCTCATCCTTGTGGAACGGCTTCGTCATGTAGTCGTCTGCGCCGAAGCCCAGGCCGCGCACCTTGTCCTCAATGCCGGCCATGCCGGACAGGATGAGGATCGGCGTCTTGACCTTGGAGAGGCGAAGCGTTCTCAGAACCTCGTAACCCGACATGTCGGGCAGGTTGAGGTCGAGAAGAATAATGTCGTAGTCGTAGAGCTTGCCCAGATCCACGCCTTCCTCACCGAGGTCGGTCGTGTAAACGTTAAAGCTTTCCGACTTAAGCATCAGTTCAATGCTCTGCGCTGTCGCGCTGTCGTCTTCAATAAGTAGAACCCGCATAATTATCCCCTTTGCCGCCCGCGAACCGGTAAATCATTGCCTCGCGCGATGCGGATCCAGACGTTGCCTGATTTGCAGGCTGCCACCAAATGGTTAACAAATTCTAATTGCCTTTGGCAAGGTGTATCGAATTTATTAAGCAAAGTAGGCATTTCGCTGTTTTTGCACGTGAATCCACCATCGCCAAAATTGAAGCTTAACGTGAGGAAATCCCGTTAAGTGATTCAATCGACTCTTACATCGTCGGGTCCATTTTTTTGGACCTGGCATTTACCGACCCTTAAATGATCGTGTTTATCATTAACGATGCCCGTAAACGAAAGGTTAACGGCGGCGGTTTTTTATTAACGCCGGGTAACTTTTGGGAATCATTCCGGGACAGGGGGCAACCCTTGCGGAAAAACGGGCGGGTTAAACGGGCCGATCAGGGTGGCATAGTGCCTTTTTGATCCGGGTCTCGCTATCCATGGAGTATTGCGTATGAAGTCGCGTGACAGCCTGGTTCGCCTGAAGGAATTTCAGGTCAATGAAAAACGCCGGCAGCTTAACCAGCTGCAGCAGATGATGTCCGAGTTCGAGCGGATGGCAAAGGAACTGGTGCATCAGATATCTCTGGAAGAAAGCAAGTCGGGCATTACCGATCCGACGCATTTCGCCTATCCGACCTTCGCCAAGGCCGCGCGCCAGCGGGCGGATAATCTTCAGGTCTCGATCCGTGAGCTGAAGGCCCAACAGGAAGCCGCCGAAGCTTCGCTGGAAGAGGTGCAGGCCGAATATGAAAAGGCCGCTGCCCTCGAAAACCGCGACGGAGCCATCCGCGCCCGCGCCTGACCTATAGGCGCAGGAGGTTACGAGGATCGTCCTCATTGACGGCTGCCGGTGGATCAGGAGGCGGCTTTCAATGACGGGACGCCATGCATTTTTTCGAAAGGCCGCTCGTTCAGGGCGGCCTTTTGTTTTGCCGCGTCGCCGGTGTTTTCCGCCGGGACGGTCGGGCCTGATTTCGATTGTCCCGACCTGGGGAAAGGCGTATTTTACGGAGGTTCCGACCGTGAGCCGGAGGCTTTTACGCGCACGCGCCCCGTGCGGGTGCGGGCGGCACTTGCAGGGAGGAAAAAATGGCCCGCCAATATATAGATTGCCGCGAATTCCCCAGTGACAGCAGATGCACCGTTGCCATCTCCGCCGATTCTCCGGAGGAGCTTATGGAAGCGGCCGTGCAACATGCCGTGGCTGTGCATGGCGCAAAGGATACGCCTGAATTTCGCGAGGAAGTCCGTCACAGCATGCATGCGGGAACACCGCCGCTGAAGGTGGCGTGACGTCCTTTTATGAATAACGCGATATCTGGAACGGTTGTTGAGGGATCAGGTGTAAACCGCTTGTTTCTTCTCCCCGGCGGGAGAAGAAATATGCCGTGACGCTTGCGCTATACTGCCGGGTTACCCCTGGATAACATCCGCCCATTCGGCATGGCGCAACGTCTGGGCCTTCAAGAAGGGGCAGAGTGGAATGATTTTCCAGCCGCCCTTACGGGCTTCATCGATCGCATGGGCGGCGAGCGCCTGGCCGACGCCTTTACCGCGCAGCGCATCGGGCACGCCGGTATGGTCGATGATGATGAGGGAAGGGGAAGTGCGCGAATAGGTCATCTCCGCCTTGTGGCCGTCGATGGTTGCCGAGTATTCGCCGTGCGATCCGGTTTCGGTTGTCTTGATGTCCATGATGAGCGCCTTCCGCATTGCTGTTCGTTGTCGCCACTGTACCGGCTTCAGCCTGAATTGAAACAGCATGATAGCAAACGCAGCGGACACAAACCGGCGACAATCACCGGCTCTGTAGCGCAGTTCTCAGATGGACATCCGAAATTAGACCGAAAACCCCGTCGATAATCCGGCGGGGCGTTCTCTACACTCGGTCTGGGCGCGTTGCCGCGCCGGCCCACTGTTTAGTGGCGATATTGCTGGATGCGCGTGGTGCGCAGGCCGGCAAGGCCATGATCGGAGATCGAGGACTGCCAGGACAGGAATTCTTCGACGGTGAGCGTATAACGCTCGCAGGCTTCCTCGAGGCTCAGCAGTCCTCCGCGTACGGCGGCAACCACCTCGGCCTTTCTGCGAATGACCCAACGACGGGTATTGGCAGGCGGAAGATCCGCAATCGTCAGAGGGCTGCCATCGGGGCCGATGACATATTTAACTCGTGGGCGTATCATTTCGGTCATTGGACACTCTATACAAACTCAAGACCATATGACGGGAACTCTATCCCGGTACCTTTAAAAATTGCCTAAGCAGCTCGTGACAATTTATTAAGAATTTGAACGGTTTCGCCTGATTTGTTCGAGTCGCCTTATTTTGCCGGGAAAAAATTTTTCCAAAAATCGCAATTTTTCTCTCTCACCGGTTGTTTCCGTCAAAGTGCCGCAAGCGAAAGGCACGTTTTCCTATCGCCCTGGGTAAATTCCGCCGTTCCCTCATGCTGCAGCCGCAGGCGGTCGCCGGCATCGAGAGAAAGAATGGATGTGGCCGACTGCTGGGTGCCGGTGGCGGAGACGTTGCCGGCGATGCTGAAGCTGGTCGCCGCACCATTGATAAAAAGCGTCACCCGGTGGCCGGAAGAGGAGACCACGGCGAGCGTCAGGGCCGCCAGATAAAGGCCTTTTGCCGGAACGACGAGTTCACGCCCGCCGCCATTGACGGCATCACCGAGCGTAAAGCCGCCCTCGGCGATGAAGAGCACGGAAAAACCAGCCGCCGAGCCGTTGGCGGGTTTCGTCGTGCCCGCCGGCAGGCCGGCAACAGTGAGCGGGCGGTTCGGCATCGAGACCCGGCCATCGCCGCTGCAGAGAAGTGCGGTGTGCCATGAGGCACCATCCTTGCTGGTCTTGATCGAAAAGCCGTCATTGCCGGCAAGGCCCATTTCCGCCCGGCCGCTCCAGCCGGACTGGAACACCAGCGAGGCGGTATCGGTTTTGCCTGCCTTGTTGACCGTCATGCGGTGGCTGCCGTCTTCCGGCCCATGGGTGAAGAGGCTGGCGGGGGAGGCGAGCGCCATGCGGTTGGCGGCGTCTGCCTCCGTGCCGATGCCCAGCCTTTCCAGCCGACCGCTTGCCGGCAGCGGCAAGTCGCGCCAGTTTCCGTCCTGCAGGACCCGGTATCTGCTTTCGGCCGCGAACCATGCCGTCCAGCCGGGCTGCGGCGTGATCGAAAGCCATGCGCCATCCTGCCGGAAGGCAAGTCTGCCGCCCTTGCCGGCCCAGTCGTCGGTGGCGCCGGCGGAGAGAAGGAAGCAGTCTCCTTCCGCTGCATCTTCGGGCGGTGTCGCGACGGTGGCCCTGACGACGAGCTGCACGATCGCATCCAGCCTTTGCAGGGCTTCGTTGTGGGTGACGTGCTTCTGGGCCTGCGAGGGCAGGATATAGGGAAGCCGAAGTCTTGCCGTCTGTTCCGTCATGGTGTGCCTTCCGCGCGGTTGTGTTCGTTTGCGGGGCATTGTGATGTGGCGGGATGGGGTGGGGATGAGTGGGGATGGATTATTTTTGGAGGCTTCGGCGTATGCCGCTTCACCCCCCTCTGCCCTGCCGGGCATCTCCCCCTCAAGGGGGGAGATCGACTCGTGGATAGGTCTCGCCTATCACGACGTTTACGAATGAAGCGGTGGTAGCGCCTCCTGCCGATCTCCCCCCTTGAGGGGGAGATGCCCGGCAGGGCAGAGGGGGGTGAAGCGGCATACGCCGAAGCTCACCAAGGCAGAAATCCGATCCACCCGTTGCAGTAGCCGCAGGAGACGGCAAGCGGGTATTACCCCGCCTGTTCCACCGCCATCGCCCCTTCGGCAATGAAATCCGGATTGGCCAGCGCATCCTCGCCGTCACCCCTCACCGCATAGGCAAGCGGCTTACCCTCGCAATCGAGCGTCCTGCCGCCGGCGGCGCGCAGCACGGCGTCGCCGGCGGCCGTGTCCCACATCATGGTGCGGCTGAAGCGAGGATAGATATCGGCGGCGCCCTCCGCCAGCATGCAGAATTTCAGCGAGGAGCCGACGGAAATACAGTCCTTCAGCCCGTGTTCGGCCACGAAGGCTTCCGTTTTTGCCGTACAGTGGGAGCGGCTGATCAGCGCTACGGGGGAAGCGCCGCGCCGGCGCGCGCGGATGGGGCGGCGCGAAAGGACGACGCCTTCGCCGGAAATGGTGAGCTTTTCGGCGGCATTGTGCTCGCCCGTCCATGCCTGCCCGCGGCAGGGGGCGTAGACCACGCCGACCACGGGTACGCCGTTGCGGATGAGCGCGATGTTGACGGTGAAATCGTCCTTGCCGGAAATGAATTCCTTGGTGCCGTCCAGCGGATCGACGAGGAAGAACTCCGCACCGGTTTCCGGCAGGATGCCGCTCGACACCGCTTCTTCGGCAACCACGGGGATATCGGGAAAATGGGCGGCCAGCGCCGCAAGGATGATCGTCTCGGCCCGCTGATCGGCCTCGGTCACCGGCGAGCAGTCGTCCTTATACGACACATGCGGGCCGGCACGGTGGACCGCCATGATGGCCTGACCGGCGTCCAGCGCCGCTTTCGTCAATATGTCGATCATCTCTTTGCCAATTGATCCCGTCTGCGGGATATCGCCGTTCCGATCTTCGCTACTCCTTTGCCCGCCGCCCGTCAAATAATGGCGTCGGACAATGCTGAAATAAGCATCCGGCCGTCATTTTTTCAGCACTTCCTGCCAAAATCATGGCTCTTTTGACCGGGAAAGCGGCAGTCCATGTGGAAATTCCAAATTTTGTGCAGGATCGCCCGTTTTTGACTTCACATTTTTAACGAACACGATATGCATTTTGAGGGTGGGGGTCTGCCTGAAAGGCTTCCCCTATAATTAACATAACGAGGCGTGGCCCATTTGAGGCCATACCCGGGGGAAAGACATGGAGTATTTTATCCAGCAGCTCATCAACGGGCTGACTCTTGGATCGATCTATGGCCTCATCGCTATCGGCTATACGATGGTTTACGGCATCATCGGCATGATCAACTTCGCCCATGGTGACATTTTCATGCTTGGCGGCTTCGCCGCGCTGATCGTTTTCCTGATCGTGACATCCTTTGTCGCCGGCATTCCGGTGGCGCTTCTTCTGCTTTTGATGATGGTCGTCGCCATGTTGATGACCGGCTTGTGGAACTGGGTTATCGAACGCGTCGCCTACCGCCCGCTCAGAGGGTCGTTCCGTCTCGCGCCGCTGATCACGGCCATCGGCATGTCGATCGTGCTGTCCAACTTCATTCAGGTGACGCAGGGTCCGCGCAACAAGCCGATCCCGTCGCTCGTGACGGAAAGCTATCATTTCGGCGACATCACCGTGTCGCTGAAGCAGCTGATCATCATGGTCGTTACCTCGGTGCTGCTCTTCGCCTTCTGGTATATCGTCAACAAGACCCCGCTTGGACGGGCGCAGCGCGCCACGGAACAGGACCGCAAGATGGCCGCGTTGCTTGGCGTCGATGTCGACAAGACGATTTCGATCACCTTCATCATGGGCGCGGCGCTCGCCGCTGTCGCGGGCACCATGTATCTGATGTATTACGGCGTTGCGTCTTTCAGCGACGGCTTCATCCCTGGCGTCAAGGCGTTTACCGCAGCCGTTCTCGGCGGCATCGGCTCTCTGCCGGGCGCCGTGCTCGGCGGTCTGCTGATAGGCCTCATCGAATCGCTGTGGTCGGCCTATTTCTCCATCGCCTACAAGGATGTCGCGGCGTTCGGCATCCTGGCTTTCGTATTGATCTTCAAGCCGACCGGCATTCTCGGTCGTCCGGAAGTCGAGAAGGTGTGATCCCATGACCAATATCGCTTCCGACAATGCTGCTTCCAGCCCGAGCCTGATGGCGACGGCTGTGAAGGAGGGCCTGATTGCGGGCCTCGTATCGCTCGGCATGTTCATTCTTTATGTCGGCATCATCACTTATCAGGATATCAACAACCAGCTGATCTGGGGTACGCGCTGGGGCCTTCTGGCGATTTTCGTCGCCGTTGCCGCCGTCGGCCGGTTCCTGATGGTCGGCTTCATCAAGCCATCGCTGGACCGCCGCAAGCTGGCAAAGGCCAAAAGCGGCGTGCCGGAGATTTCCGAGGAAAAGGGCTTTTTCCACAAGCACTTCCTGAAGCTGGCGCTGGTCCTTCTGCTGCTTTATCCGGTGATCGCCGTGCAGCTCTTCGGCTTTCAGGGCTCGCTGAAATTCGTCGACAATTTCGGCATCCAGATCCTGATCTATGTGATGCTGGCCTGGGGCCTCAACATCGTCGTCGGCCTCGCCGGCCTGCTCGATCTCGGTTACGTGGCCTTTTATGCGGTGGGCGCCTATTCCTATGCGCTGCTCTCCAGCCAGTTCGGCCTGTCCTTCTGGGTGTTGTTGCCGGTCGCGGGCATTCTCGCCGGTTTCTGGGGCATCATTCTCGGTTTCCCGGTTCTTCGTCTTCGCGGCGACTATCTGGCGATCGTGACGCTCGCCTTCGGTGAGATCATCCGCCTCGTGCTTTTGAACTGGACGGATGTGACCAAGGGCACCTTCGGTATTTCGGGCATCGCCAAGGCGTCGGTTTTCGGCATCTGGTCCTTCGATATCGGCGCGCCGAACAATTTCGCCAAGGTTTTCGGCCTGTCCATGTCTTCGGCCTATTACAAGATTTTCCTGTTCTACGTGATTCTGCTGCTTTGCATGCTGACGGCCTATGTCACCATCCGCCTGCGCCGCATGCCGATCGGCCGGGCATGGGAAGCGCTGCGCGAGGACGAAATCGCCTGCCGTTCGCTCGGCATCGATACCGTCATCACCAAGCTCACCGCCTTTGCAACGGGTGCGATGTTCGGCGGTTTTGCCGGTTCCTTCTTTGCCGCGCGCCAGGGTTTCGTTTCGCCGGAGAGCTTCGTGTTCCTGGAATCCGCCGTCATCCTCGCCATCGTCGTTCTCGGCGGCATGGGGTCGCTCACGGGCATCGCCATTGCGGCGCTGGTCATGGTCGGCGGCACCGAGGCGCTGCGTGAAATGGAATTCCTGAAGCATGTCTTCGGGCCCGATTTCACACCGGAACTCTACCGTATGCTGCTCTTCGGTCTCGGCATGGTCATCGTCATGCTGTTCAAGCCGCGCGGCTTCGTCGGCTCGCGTGAACCCACGGCTTTCCTTAAAGAACGCAAGGCCGTCTCCGGCAGCTTTACCAAGGAAGGTCACGGTTGATGGCTTCCGGAACGGCAACAATGACACCCAATACGACTGGCGATACGATCCTCAAGGTCGAACATCTCTCGATGCGCTTTGGCGGCCTGATGGCCATCAACGATTTCTCCTTCGAGGCGAAGCGCGGCGAGATCACGGCGTTGATCGGCCCCAACGGTGCGGGCAAGACCACGGTCTTCAACTGCATCACCGGCTTTTACAAGCCGACCATGGGCATGATCACCATGCGCCAGCAAAGCGGCGAGGCGCATCTTCTCGAGCGCCTGCCGGATTTCGAAATCACCAAGAAGGCGAAGGTGGCGCGCACCTTCCAGAACATCCGGCTGTTTTCGGGCCTGACCGTTCTGGAAAACCTGCTGGTGGCCCAGCACAACGTGCTGATGAAGGCCTCGGGTTACACGATCCTTGGTCTCCTCGGCCTGCCCGCTTACCGGCGGGCGGTGGACGCCTCGATCGAGAAGGCCAAGTATTGGCTGGAAAAGGCGGATCTGATCGACCGTGCCGACGATCCGGCCGGCGATCTGCCCTATGGCGCGCAGCGCCGTCTGGAAATCGCCCGCGCCATGTGCGCCGGGCCGGAGCTTCTTTGCCTCGACGAGCCGGCCGCCGGCCTTAACCCGAAGGAATCGCTGGCGCTCAACACGCTGTTGCGCGGTATCCGCGATGAAGGCACGTCGCTGCTGCTGATCGAGCACGACATGTCCGTGGTGATGCAGATTTCCGACCATGTGGTGGTTCTGGAGTATGGCCAGAAGATTTCCGACGGCACGCCGGACCATGTGAAGAACGACCCGAAGGTCATCGCCGCCTATCTAGGTGTCGAGGATGATGAAGTGGAAGACGTGATTGCGGAAGAACTCGACGGAGGAGCGGCCTGATGTCTGGTGAACCGCTTCTGAAAGTCCAGGGTGTCGAAACCTATTATGGCAATATCCGCGCTCTGGCCGGTGTCGATGTCGAGGTCAAAAAGGGTGAGATCGTCAGCCTGATCGGCGCCAACGGCGCCGGCAAGTCGACGCTGATGATGACCATCTGCGGCAGCCCGCAGGCGCGCGCCGGCCAGGTGATCTTCGACGGCGAGGATATCACCCGGCTGCCGACCCATCTCATCGCCCGCAAGCGCATCGCCCAGTCGCCGGAAGGCCGCAGGATTTTCCCGCGCATGACGGTGCTGGAAAACCTGCAGATGGGCGCCAATCTCGATAATCTGAAATATTTCAAGGAAGACGTCGAGAAGATCTTCGTGATGTTCCCGCGCCTGAAAGAACGTCAGAGCCAGCGCGGCGGCACGCTTTCCGGCGGCGAGCAGCAGATGCTCTCCATCGGCCGCGCGCTGATGGCGCGGCCGAAGCTTTTGCTGCTGGACGAGCCGTCGCTCGGTCTCGCACCGCTGATCGTCAAGGGCATTTTCGAGGCGATCAAGAAACTCAACCAGGAAGAGGGGCTGACCGTCTTCCTCGTGGAGCAGAACGCCTTTGCCGCGCTCAAGCTTTCCGACCGCGCCTATGTGATGGTCAACGGCAAGGTGACCATGAGCGGTTCGGGCAGGGAACTGCTCGCCGATCCGCAGGTGCGCGCCGCCTATCTCGAAGGCGGACGGCACTGAAAGATTTTACTTGCGCCGGAAATTTTGCGGCGCAAGACTGCAAACGGTGGCCTGTCGTCCTTTCGGCCAAACCTTAAGGATCCATGGCGGGGTGCAAACAATAAAATGCCCGGCGGGAAAACGACGGGACGACAGACAAGGCAGGGCCAGGGCGTTTCAGCCCGGCACTGATGGGGAAAGAGATGCAGGGCCTTTTTTTCGAAACGGATAACGGCGTGCGGTATGTTCTGCGCGCGCTGGTTGTTCTTCTGGGTTTCTGGACAGCATGGCGCACGGGCAAGTCCGTGGCCGATGGCTGGGGCGGTTATACGCGGGTGGTGATCTATACGCTCGCTCTGGGTGTAGTGATGCGGTTTCTGCACTACGCGCTCTTTGCCGGGCCGTTCATCAACGGTTTCTATTACGTGTTTGACGTCGTTCTTCTTCTGGCTTTTTCCAGCGTCGGTTTCCGCATGCGCCGGACGAGCCAGATGGTCAATAACTACTATTGGCTCTACGACCGGACGTCGGCATTTTCCTACAAGAAGAAAGATTGACAGGCGGATTTTTCCGGCTGCACAATGCTCGTCAGAGTGGAACGGTTTCTGTTCGGTTAAGGTGGGTGTCGAACAGGTCCTTGCAATCAACCCATCCAAGGAACTGGGAGTAAAGTAATGAAGAAGTCTCTTCTTTCCGCTGTTGCGCTGACCGCCATGGTCGCGTTTGGCGGTTCGGCCTGGGCCGATGTCGTGATCGCTGTCGGCGCACCGCTGACCGGCCCGAACGCTGCTTTCGGCGCTCAGATCCAGAAGGGCGCCGAACAGGCTGCGAAAGACATCAATGCCGCCGGCGGCATCAATGGCGAGCAGATCAAGATCGTGCTGGGCGACGACGTATCCGACCCCAAGCAGGGTATTTCGGTTGCCAACAAGTTCGTCGCTGACGGCGTGAAATTCGTTGTCGGTCACTTCAACTCGGGCGTTTCCATTCCGGCCTCTGAAGTTTACGCCGAAAACGGCATTCTCGAAATCACGCCTGCTGCAACCAACCCGGTCTTCACCGAACGCGGCCTGTGGAACACCTTCCGCACCTGCGGCCGTGATGACCAGCAGGGCGGCATTGCCGGCAAGTACCTGGCCGATCATTTCAAGGATGCCAAGGTCGCCATCATTCACGACAAGACGCCCTACGGTCAGGGCCTTGCCGATGAAACCAAAAAGGCTGCCAATGCCGCCGGCGTGACGGAAGTCATGTATGAAGGCGTCAATGTCGGCGACAAGGACTTCTCCGCGCTGATCTCCAAGATGAAGGAAGCCGGCGTTTCCATCATCTACTGGGGCGGCCTGCACACCGAAGCCGGTCTGATCATCCGCCAGGCGGCTGACCAGGGCCTGAAGGCCAAGCTCGTTTCGGGCGACGGTATCGTCTCGAACGAACTTGCTTCCATCGCCGGCGACGCCGTCGAAGGCACGCTCAACACCTTCGGCCCCGATCCGACGCTGCGCCCGGAAAACAAGGAACTGGTAGAGAAGTTCAAGGCCGCCGGCTTCAACCCGGAAGCCTACACGCTCTATTCCTATGCCGCGATGCAGGCGATTGCCGGTGCGGCGAAGGCCGCCGGTTCCGTGGATCCGGAAAAGGTTGCCGAGGCCCTGAAGTCCGGCACTTTCCCGACCGCGCTTGGCGAAATCTCCTTCGATGAGAAGGGCGACCCGAAGCTTCCCGGTTACGTCATGTACGAGTGGAAGAAGGGTCCGGACGGCAAGTTCACCTACATTCAGCAGGGGACGTGAGTCTCACTGGATCATAGTCTATCGGAGCCCGGCAGCGATGCCGGGCTTTTATTTTCGAGGCGGACGCCTCCAATCTTCGCAATAACTGACCCCAGCCAAATTGGCGCGCGGGTCAACTGCAATCCCGACCTCAGCGCGTTTTCTTGACAAGCTGCTCCAATACCACGCCGGCTCTCTCCGATACCGGTACCTTCGGCAATATTATCGTTTCATAATCCAGCTCGTCATAGTCGCGGAGCAAACGCCCATATTCCTCGACCGCCGCATCGAAGCCATGTTTGCGCTCGCTGTCGCCCGTGTAAATTTCAGGCCATGGCGGGGTTAGGAAAACCAGGCGGTTATAGAGGTGTGAAGCCCGCAGCGCCTCGATGAAGGTATCGCCATTTATATGGCGAAGTGCTGAGGCGGCGTCGATCAGGCTGCGGTCGAAGAAGACGAGGCCCTCCGGTGGCGCATTCTGCCGGTCCTCGAGCGCCATGGCGATGGCCCGGCGGGCGAAGGCCTGCATGTCGATCCACGGCAGGGCGGTGCCGCCATTGCGGGTTTCCTGGACGACGATACGGCGGCCTGGTTCCTCGACGGTGGCGAAACCGCGTCGGGCTAGTTCGGCAAGCAGAGTGGATTTGCCGCCGCCGGAGCAGCCGGAAAGGATGATGAAACGGTCCATGGAATTTCTTTCCTGTGACAGGGTGCAGTTGGTCGAACATTGATTTTTTGGGTGGTGGGTCGCCGCTGGTTTCTTCTCCCCGAGGGGGGAGAAGGTGGCCCGAAGGGTCGGATGAGGGGGCAATCTCGCCGGAATTCGGAGACCTCGCCCCCATCCCGCTGCCGCGGACTTCTCCCCCTCGGGGAGAAGAAACAAGCCGCCGCCGCCCGGCCAATAAGCGGGTGGCGTGCACTCAAGCGGAAAATATATGCCGGACGAACCTTAGCATATTAACGGCGGTCGTCACCCCTGATGCAGGACATGCGCGGCCTTCACAGCCGCCGACGCGCGGTTTTCGACGCCGAGCTTCACATAGATCTGCTCCAGATGCTTGTTCACGGTTCTCGCGGAAAGGCCGAGGATATCGCCGATATCGCGGTTGGATTTGCCTTTGGCAATCCACAACAGAACTTCCGATTCCCGCGTTGTCAGGGCAAAGTGGTCCTTCAGCAGATGGTCGTCGGATTTCTCATTGGCGGCGGTCAGGCGGAAGAGATATTCGTCCGGTCCCATCGCGCCGAGGAAGGAGAGTTGCAAAGCGGGCCGCCCGGCCTCGGTGATCGTCAGCGGCGTGTCGCGGGCGGCATCCACCGTTGCCCGGTGCGAAAGCCAGCCGGAAATATGGGCAACGACAATCTCCAGCCCATCATCCCGGCCGGTCGCGGCATTGACCAGCCGCGTCGCCTGCGGGGTGGACCAGTGGATGGCGCCATTGGCGCGCACGGCCAGCAGATGGCGGCCGGCGGCGTCGAGGGCGACGCGGGCGCTTTGCGCCGAGCGGGCGTTGGAGAGATGCACGCGGATGCGGGCGCGCAGCTCGTCGATATTGATTGGCTTGGTCAGATAATCGACGCCGCCGGATTCGAGCGCCCGCACCACATGTTCGGTCTCTGTCAGCCCGGTCATGAAGATGACCGGCACCTGCGCCACCGCCGCATTGGCCTTCAGGCGACGGCAGGTCTCGAAACCGTCCATGGCCGGCATGACGGCGTCGAGCAGGATGATGTCGGGCGTAATGCGTTCGGCAATGTTGAGCGCGGCCTGGCCGGAGGTGGCGATGAGGGCGGAAAAGCCGGATTGCTCCAGCGCGTCGGTGAGGAACCCCAGAGCTTCCGGGCTGTCATCCACCAGCAATACGATGTCTCTCGGGGCTGCCGCCACCTGACCGCTCATGCCTTGCCGTCTCCCGTGTCTTTATCTGCAAACCGTTTGAGAAAATGCGCGTAACCGGCCAGATCGAAGGCCTGCACATAGGTGCCGAGCTCCCGCGTGAAGGGCAGGTTATCCGTGTTGCGGGCAAGATCGGCGAGTTTCGCCTCGATGCCGCGTATGTAGCCTATTTCGCCGAGCCGCTGCAAATCCTGGATATGAATTGCGCCGGGATGGATGATCTCGGCAGGGGGCTGCTGCTTTGGCGCGGGCGGCAGATCGGTATCGTAAATCCATTTCAGCCCGAGATGCACGGCGAGCCTGTCGCAGAGATGGCGGATATCGACCGGCTTGGCGATGGCGTCATTGTGGTTGTCCTCCCCCGCGCCAGCGACAGTGCCGTCGCCGATATTGGCCGAGAGCATGATGAGCGGGGCCGTCTGCCCTGCCTCGCGAAGCTTCGTCACCAGCTGCCAGCCGGTCATGCCGGGCATGGAAATATCGATGAGGAAAAGGTCTGGCTTCACCCCTTCGATGAGGGTGAGGCATTCGGGGCCGGATTGCGCCGTCAGCACCACGAAATCGAGCGGCGAAAGCACCTGCCGCATTAGTTCGCGGTGATCCTCATTGTCATCGACCACGACAATGGTGCGGCGCGGCCCGGAATAGGAGCGGATAGTCTTTTCCGCCGCTGGCGTCGTGCTTGGCCGGTGCACGGCAGACAGCATGAGGCGCACGCGGAAGGTGGATCCCTCATCCTTTTCGCTGGAAACGGAAATCTCGCCACCGAGCGTATTGGTCAGAAGCCTTGTAATCGTCAGCCCCAGGCCAAGGCCGGGCATCGGCCGCACGCTTTCGGCCTCGCCGCGCTGGAAGGGTTCGTAGATGCGGGCGAGGTCCTTTTCCGCGATGCCGCGGCCGGTATCGGACACGGTGAAGCTTGCCACCTGGCTTCGATAACCGACATCGAAGGTGACCGCGCCCTCATCGGTGAATTTGATGGCGTTGGAGAGCAGGTTGACGAGGATCTGGCGCAGCCGCTTTTCATCGGTGCGGACATATTGCGGCAGAGCGGGCGAGCGCTCGTGGCGGAATTCCAGGCCCTTGGCCTGCGCCTGCGGGCGGAACATATCGACGATCTGATCGAGGAAATCCTGAATGTTGATCTCGTTGGAATAGACCTGCAGGCGGCCCGCCTCGATCTTGGAAATGTCGAGAAGCCCGTCGATCAAACCCGAGAGGTGGTCGGCGGAGCGGCGGATGACCTTGATCGCCGATTGGCGGGGAGGGGGGATGGTCTCGTCCCGCTCGAGAATCTGGGCATAACCGAGAACGGCGTTGAGCGGCGTGCGCAATTCGTGACTGAGGCCAACGACATACCGGCTCTTGGCGCGGTTGGCGGCTTCCGCCGTTTCCTTGGCGTCCTGAAGGGCGGCGTCGGTCTTTTTGTGGGCGGCGATTTCCTTCAGCAGTAGCGTGTTCTGGCGCGAGGATTCCTCTTCCGCCACCACGCGGCTGTCATGGGCAAGCACAAGGAACCAGCAGACGATGCCGGCAATGACGGCGAAGACGAAAAACACGATGAGGATGGTGCGGTTGACCACATCTGCCGTTGCCGGCGAGGCGGTGCCGACCTGATGGGCGATCATCGCCAATATGCCGCCGATGGCGGTGACGGCAATCGCCGCCGCCATCCCATAACGCCCCAGCCGGGTGGCGAGTTTGGCCACCAGCTGTCTCGGGAGAAAGGTTTTTGCGACAGTCGCGACCTGATAGTTGAGCTTGGCCTTGGGCTTGCACATGTCATGGCAGCGGCTGTCCAGCGAGCAGCAGAGCGAACAGATCGGCGCCGCATAGGCCGGGCACCACGCCATGTCTTCCGGCTCGAACGGGTGTTCGCAGATGGAGCAGGTGATGGCGCTCAGCTCGCGCCATTGCTGGCGCGGCTTGCGGGCGAGATAAAATTTACCCTTTGTGCCCCAGGCAATCAGCGGCGAGGCGATGAAAGCGACGATGAGCGTCAGATAGGGCGCGAGCGATGCGGCGAGCGGCCCGAAGGCGCCGAAATGCGCCATTAGCGCAATTGTGGCCGAAAGCGTCATGGAGCCGACGCCGACGGGATTGATATCATAGAGATGGGCGCGCTTGAACTCGATGCCCGGTGGGGCAAGGCCGAGCGGCTTGTTGATGAACAGATCGGCCGAAATGGTGCAGAGCCACGCCATGGCGATGATAGAGAAGATGCCGAGCGTTTCTTCCAGCAGGCGGTAGATGCCGAGTTCCATCAGAAGCAGCGCGATCGCCACATTGAAGACCAGCCAGACGACGCGGCCGGGATGGCTGTGGGTGAGCCGCGAGAAGAAATTCGACCAGGCGAGCGAACCCGCATAGGCGTTCATGACATTGATCTTCAGCTGCGAGACGACGACGAAGGCGACCATCAGCAGCATCGCCGCCGTCTGGTTGGGGATCATGTAGCCGAAGGCGGTGAGATACATCTGGGCCGGATCGGCGGCGCGGTCCACCGAGACGCCGGAGCTGAAGGTGAGCACGACAAGGAAGGAACCGGCCAGCAGCTTCGGCACGCCGACGACGACCCAACCGGCACCCGCCAGAAACACCGCGAGGCGGTGGCGCAGCCGGCTCTGGCCTTCGGCCGGCAGGAAGCGCAGGAAGTCCACCTGTTCGCCGATCTGCGACATCAGCGCCAGAATGACGGCCGAGGCCGCGCCGAATTCCACGAGGTTGAAATCCGCCACGGTGCCGGGCGGGCCGGAGGCGTGGTGAATGCCGGCAAAGGCGCGCCAGAGATCGTATTTTTCCCAGTCCATCAGGGCGATGAAGATGAAGGGCAGGATGTTCAGCACGATCCAGAAAGGCTGGGTGATGATCTGGAAACGGCTGATGAGGCGCACGCCATGGGTGACGAGCGGAATGACCATGACGGCGGAGATGATGTAGCCGATCCAGAGCGGTATGCCGAGCGCCAGCTCCAGCGCGCCGGACATGATCGACGCCTCGATGGCAAAGAGCATGAAGGTGAAAGCGGCATAGATCAGCGAAGTGATGGTGGAGCCGATATAACCGAAGCTCGCGCCGCGCGTCAGGAGATCGATATCGACGCCGTGGCGGATGGCATAACGGCTGATCGGCAGGCCGACCGCGAGCATGGCAACGGCCGCGACGAGGATGGCGTAAAAGGCGTTGGTGGTGCCGTAGGACAGCGTGATCGCGCCGCCGATGGCTTCCAGCGCCAGAAAGGAAATCGCGCCGATGGCGGTGTGGGAAATGCGGTTGGAGGAAAATTGCCGGGCGCTCTTGGCGGTGAAGCGCAGCGCATAATCTTCCAGCGTCTGGTTGGCGACCCAGCGGTTATATTCGCGCCTGACGGGGATGATGCGTTGCCGTGCCGCCATGCCTATCGAGCGCCTTTCCGCAAGGGGCCTCTCACAGCCGCACCGACATGCCGCCATCCACCGTCAGCACATGGCCATTGACGAAGGAGGCCGCGTCGCTCGCCAGAAACAGGGCGGCACCGGCGATTTCATCCGGCCTGCCCCAGCGCTCCAGCGGCACGCGCAGCTTGGCAAAGGCAACCATCTCAGGATTCTCGGCGAGCGCCGCATTGGTTTCGGTGGCGAACATGCCCGGCGCAATGGCGTTGCTGGTGATGCCGCGCGCGCCATATTCGACAGCGATTGCGCGCATCAGTCCGGTCAGCCCCTGTTTGGCAACGGGATAGATCGCATCACCCGGCCTGACGATGTGGCCGAGAATGGAGGTGATGGTGATGATGCGGCCGTAAGCATTGGCATTCATGGCTTCAGCCGCGTCGCGCGAGAGCGAGATGGAGGAGGTGAGGTCGGTGCGGATAAGATCCAGCACGTCCTCGTCGCTGAATTCGGCAAGCGGACGGCGGTCGCGCGCACCGACATTGTTGACGAGGATATCGAGATGGCCGAACTCGCCCATGATACGGCGGACCAGGGCGCTTCCGGCGGCGGTATCGGCGATATCGAAAGCGGCGTAATCGGCCTTGCCACCAGCCTTGCGCAGCGTGTCGACCGCCTGTTGCAGCGTCTTGGCGTTGCGGCCGGTCAGCCAGACATGGGCGCCCGCTTCGGCAAAGGCGCTGGCGATTTCGAAACCAAGGCCGCGACCGCTGCCGGTAATAACGGCGATGCGGTTTTCGAGAGAGAATTTCTGGAGAATGCCCATCGCTCACCTTCTTGCTTGAGAGCATCGGACCGAAAACGATGGTGCGGTTTTCGGAAAACCCGAGGCTGTTGGTCAAAGCCACGCCGCTTGTTTGAGCTTGCGTATGGGAAGACTATGCCGTGTCCGGCGCTCGGCGAAAGGTCGCCTGTCCGGTCCGGCCGTTCGGTGGACATAAAAATGGCGTCGCCCGGTTGCGGGCGACGCCATGTCTTGGGTTATCAGGCAGCAGCCGACTTTGCGAGCGGCACTTCCGCGATCGTCTTCAGAACGACGGAAGCGATCTGGTACGGGCAGCCCTGCGAGTTCGGACGACGGTCTTCGAGGTAACCCTTGTAACCGTTGTTGACGAAGGAATGTGGAACGCGGATCGAGGCGCCACGGTCGGCAACGCCGTAGGAGAACTTGTTCCACGGAGCGGTTTCGTGCTTGCCGGTCAGGCGCATGTGGTTGTCCGGACCGTAAACGTCGATGTGCTCTTTCCAGTTCTTGGCAAAAGCGGCCATGAGGGCTTCGAAATATTCCTTGCCGCCAACTTCGCGCATGAACTTGGTGGAGAAGTTGCAGTGCATGCCCGAACCGTTCCAGTCGGTATCGCCGAGCGGCTTGCAATGGAATTCGACGTCGATGCCGTACTGTTCGCAAAGGCGCAGCAGCAGGTAACGGGCGATCCAGATCTGGTCGGCGGCGCGCTTGGAGCCCTTGCCGAATACCTGGAATTCCCACTGGCCCTTCGCCACTTCGGCGTTGATGCCTTCGTGGTTGATGCCGGCTTCGAGGCACAGATCGAGGTGCTCTTCAACGATTTCGCGGGCAACCGAACCGACGTTCTTGAAGCCGACGCCAGTGTAGTAAGGACCCTGCGGAGCCGGGAAACCCTGTTCCGGGAATCCGAGCGGGCGGCCGTCCTGGTAGAAGAAATATTCCTGCTCGAAGCCGAACCATGCATCTTCGTCGTCGAGGATGGTGGCGCGGCTGTTCGACGGATGCGGGGTGACGCCATCGGGCATCATGACTTCGCACATGACGAGCGCGCCGTTGGAGCGGGCCGGATCCGGGTAGATCGCGACGGGCTTCAGCACGCAATCGGAAGAGTGGCCTTCGGCCTGCTGCGTGGAAGAGCCGTCAAAGCCCCAAAGCGGCAGCTGCTCGAGTGTCGGGAATTCATCGAATTCCTTGATCTGGGTTTTGCCGCGCAGGTTGGGGACCGGCTTGTATCCGTCCAGCCAGATGTACTCGAGTTTGAACTTAGTCATTACGAACCTCTCATAGGTAACAATGCGAAGCCTTGAGGCCTCCCGTGGCTTTCGCCACCGGAAGCGCATTCGCGTTCAAGGGCTGACCCCTTAGATGCATGCCGCGTGCCAGATTGGCGATATCTGGCGATTTTTTCGAAAAATCTTTCAAGGCCCATGTCGCTCAGCGGCTGCGATATCGCCCACGCGCGCTTCTGCTGCGCTGCGGCAGGTAAATTCACCCCTCATGTTTCATCATTGAATCCTGATAGATAGCCGGCATGCTCTTGGGAAATGCCCTGCTGCGGTGCAATGATTTCGATTGCGCGCGAGGGATTGGCAATTGCCCCAAAAACCGGCGCTTTCGGAATGGTTTTTCTTGTAGAAGAGGCGATTAATGCCTATATTTTTCGCAGGGTGATTTTTTTTTAATCAAACGGAGCGAATCCGGGTTTTAAGGGTTTGCTCCTGATACCAAAGTGCTTCGATGCAAACAGAGTGAGATGACCGAAATGGCGACTGGCTTTCATCGTGAGACGGCGACGATCTATCAATTCCCGAATGGCGGGCGCGCGGGCGTGTCCAAGTTCCGCAACAGCGGGCTGAGTGACCTCGAGCGCGAGGCGCGGGAGCCGCATGTGGATTTTGGCTCGTGGTATCACGACGAGGCGATCCGTGACGAAGAGCGGGACGGCAAGCCGCATTCTTGATGTGCGGACGTTGCCGCGAATTTCTTCTCCCCGAGGGGTAGAAGGTGGCCCGAAGGGTCGGATGAGGGCGTAACCCCTCCGTATATATTGACGCTCGCCCCCTCATCCCACTGCCGCGGACTTCTCCCCGAGGGGGAGAAGAAACAAGGGGAGACGTCTCTCTCCATATAGGTAGTTCCGCTCTGGGCGCTAATCTCCCACCCCCCCCCCACTGCAGCTTTCGCCACCCCGACTACGTCAATTGACGTATACGGTTTCGCGCTCGCGAGATCGATAGTCCCTCCCAGCAGCGGCCGCAGATGCCGCTGAGCCTCCACGAGAGGCCAACAAGGAGAGGGGTTCTTCCGATGATATTCCGCAAGACGCTTAGTGCCGCGCTGCTTGGCGCGATCCTGTCCACCACCGCCTTCCATGGCGCTTTTGCCGCAGACGACACCATCAAGGTCGGCGTGCTGCATTCGCTGTCCGGCACCATGGCGATTTCAGAGACGACGCTGAAAGACGCCATGCTGATGCTCATCGACGAGCAGAACAAGAAGGGTGGCGTGCTCGGCAAGAAACTCGAAGCCGTCGTGGTCGATCCGGCCTCCGACTGGCCGCTCTTCGCCGAAAAGGCTCGTCAGCTGATTTCGCAGGACAAGGTCGCCGCCGTTTTCGGCTGCTGGACCTCGTCGTCGCGCAAATCCGTTCTGCCGGTTTTCGAAGAGCTGAACTCCATCCTGTTCTATCCGGTTCAGTATGAGGGTGAAGAATCCTCGCGCAACATTTTCTACACGGGTGCAGCACCCAACCAGCAGGCCATTCCGGCCGTCGATTACCTCGCCAATACCGAAGGCGTCGAGCGTTGGGTTCTGGCCGGCACGGACTATGTCTATCCGCAGACCACCAACAAGATCCTGAAGGCCTACCTGATGTCGAAGGGCGTCAAGGAAGAGGACATCATGATCAACTACACGCCGTTCGGTCATTCCGACTGGCAGACGATCGTATCCGACATCAAGAAATTCGGCTCGGCCGGCAAGAAGACCGCCGTTGTCTCCACCATCAATGGTGACGCCAACGTGCCATTCTACAAGGAACTGGCGAACCAGGGCATCAAGGCCGAGGACATTCCGGTCGTCGCCTTCTCCGTGGGTGAAGAAGAGCTTGCCGGTCTCGATACCGCGCCGCTGGTCGGCCACCTTGCCGCCTGGAACTACTTCCAGTCCGTCGATGCTCCCGTCAATGCCGAGTTCATCAAGACCTGGCATGCCTTCACCAAGAACGACAAGCGCGTGACCAACGACCCGATGGAAGCCGCCTATATCGGCTTCAACGCCTGGGTAAAGGCTGTCGAGGCCGCCGGCACCACCGATACGGACCAGGTTCTGGACAGTATCATCGGCGTCTCCGTGCCGAACCTTTCGGGCGGTTACTCCACCGTCATGCCGAACCACCACATCACCAAGCCGGTGCTGATCGGCGAAATCCAGGCCGACGGCCAGTTCGAGATCGTGCAGCAGACACCGCAGGTGGTGGGTGACGAATGGTCGGATTACCTGCCGGACTCGAAGGATCTGATCTCGGACTGGAGAAAGCCGATGTCCTGCGGCAACTTCAACGTGGCCACGGGCAAGTGCGGCGGCAAGGGTAGCTGATTAGCAGGAGCACTGCGATGCCGGTCAGCATTGTCTGACTGGCATCATTTCCCCAAACGCGACGTCATCCTCGGGCTTGACCCGAGGATCCACTGCCACGATCCCCGAACTCTTCGTCAGCGCAACTTTGCGACTGCCGGGATGGATCCTCGGGTCAAGCCCGAGGATGACGTCGAGAGGAGGGGAGTTTGAAGGTGAAGCGCCTTCGCCAAAGTTTGCGCGCCAGTGATACGGTGCAGGCTTCCAAGGGGGACTTGGGACTATGTTTTTTCGCTTGCTGGCCGTCATAGGCCTCCTGTTTGGCTTCGCGACGGTATCCCTCGCGCAAAGCGACCCAAAGGCGCTGATCGACCAGCTCGGCACGGCTGATTTCAAGCAGGCCGAAGTGCTGATCGGGCAGCTTGCCGCAACGGGCGATGCGCGCGTCGTTCCGGCACTGGAGGCTTTTGCGGCGGGTGATCTCTATGTGCGCAAGTCCGACAATCTCGTCTTCATGACCAAGCCCGCCGGTTCCGATTTCACGCTCATCGACCCGCTGACGGGTGAAAGCGCCGGTTCGGCGCCGAAGGCGGCGGTTTCCAAGATCAGGGTCAACAATAATCTTCGCCGCGTTATCCGCGCCGCGATGGGCGGGCTGACGTTGCTCAGCCCGGAAAAATCCGTGCGGCTTTCGGCGGCTGACGCCGTCCTGAAAGCCCCGAGCGCTGAAAATCTCGAATTGCTGGAAGCGGCCATAGCAAAGGAAACCGACAGTGAGGTGCGGACCCGGATGGAGGAGGCGCGGGCTGTCTCGCTGCTCTCCTCCGACCGCTCCCTCGAAGCCAAAAAAGAAGCGATCGCCACCATCAAGGCGCTTGGCGGGCGCGATGCGATCAGCATTCTGATGGCGGCGACGCCGTCGGTCGATCCGAGCCTGAAGCCGGATGTGGACGAGGCGATTTCCAGCATCGAGAGTTCCCTTGCCTTTTGGGATTACGCCCAGAATGTCTGGTACGGCCTGTCGCTCGGTTCCGTGCTGCTGCTCGCCGCCATCGGTCTTGCCATCACCTTCGGCGTCATGGGCATCATCAACATGGCGCATGGCGAGATGGTGATGATCGGCGCTTACTCCACCTTCATGGTGCAGGAACTGATACGCAGCCATTTCCCCGGCCTTTTCGACTGGTCGCTGGCGATTGCCCTACCAGCCGCCTTTCTCGTCACGGCCTGCGTCGGCCTCATCATGGAACGTGGCGTCATCCGTTATCTCTATGGACGATCGCTGGAAACGCTGCTCGCCACCTGGGGCATCTCGCTGATCCTGCAACAGGGTGTACGCTCGATTTTCGGCCCCACCAATCGTGAGGTCGGCAGCCCCGGCTGGATGTCCGGCTCCTTCAGCGTCGGTTACCTCAATTTCACCTGGAACCGGGTGTGGATCGTCTGCTTCTCGCTCTCCGTGTTCTTTGCGCTGCTGGTGCTTCTGAAGCGTTCGGCCTTCGGGTTGCAGATGCGCGCCGTCACCCAGAACCGCCGCATGGCTTCCTCCATGGGCATTCGCACCCCTTGGGTGGATGCTTTCACCTTCGCGCTCGGTTCCGGTGTTGCCGGGCTCGCCGGCGTGGCGCTGTCGCAGATCGACAATGTCTCGCCCAATCTCGGCCAGAGCTACATCATCGACAGTTTCATGGTCGTGGTGTTCGGCGGCGTCGGCAATCTCTGGGGAACGCTGGTGGGCGCACTGTCGCTCGGCGTGCTCAACAAGTTCCTCGAGCCGACGGTAGGCGCTGTGCTTGGCAAGATCCTCGTGCTCGTCCTCATCATCCTGTTCATCCAGAAGCGGCCGCGCGGTCTCTTCGCACTCAAGGGAAGGGCGATCGAAGCATGATTACCGGCTTCCTCCTGCGCGCGCTCGATCGCCGCATTTCCATCGCCATCGGCATCATTCTCGCCATCGCCGTTCTGGTGCCCGCCTCCAACCTGCTGTTGCCTGAAGACAGCGCGTTCCGCATCCCGACCTACATCATGTCGATGCTCGGCAAATATCTGGCCTATGCGCTGCTCGCGCTCGCGCTTGATCTGGTCTGGGGATATTGCGGCATTCTCTCGCTCGGCCACGCCGCCTTCTTCGCGCTCGGCGGTTATGCCATGGGCATGTATCTGATGCGGCAGATCGGCACGCGCGGGGTTTACGGTCATCCCGTGCTGCCTGACTTCATGGTGTTCCTCAACTGGAAGGAACTGCCCTGGTTCTGGCACGGCTTCGACATGTTCTGGTTTGCGGCGCTGATGGTGCTTGTCGTGCCGGGGCTGCTCGCATTCGTCTTCGGCTGGTTTGCCTTCCGCTCGCGCGTCAATGGCGTTTATCTCTCGATCATCACCCAGGCCATGACCTATGCGCTGCTGCTTGCCTTCTTCCGCAACGACATGGGTTTCGGCGGCAATAATGGGCTGACCGATTTCAAGGATATTCTTGGCTATTCCGTACAGGCCGATGGCACCCGTGCCGTCCTGTTTGCCATGACGGCGGTGATGCTGGCGATCTCGCTTTTGATTGCCTCGGGCATCGTCAACTCCAAATTCGGCAAGGTGCTGGTGGGCGTGCGCGATGCCGAAAGCCGGGTGCGGTTCCTTGGTTTTCGGGTGGAAAACATCAAGCTCTTCACCTTCGTCGTGTCTGCCATGATGGCGGGCATTGCCGGTGCGTTGTTCGTGCCGCAGGTGGGCATCATCAATCCCGGCGAATTTTCCCCGGCCAACTCCATCGAAGTGGTGGTTTGGACGGCGGTGGGCGGGCGCGGCACATTGATCGGGCCGATCATCGGGGCGCTGCTGGTCAATGGCGGCAAGAGCTATTTCACCGGTGCATTTCCAGAGTTCTGGCTGTTTGCGCTCGGCGGCCTCTTCATCGCTGTAACCCTGTTCTTCCCCAAGGGCATCGTCGGCACGGTGCAGCATTATCTGGCCGGACGGCGCGAAAAGCGGGCGGCGGGCGCGGCGCGTCAAGCTGGCAACGACAGCGCGGTTGCGCAACAGGCGGCGGAGTAAGCCCATGAACACGGTTTCCGAAAACAGAACCAAGAGCCTGCTTTATCTCGACGGTGTTTCCGTTTCCTTCGATGGGTTCAGGGCGCTGAACTCTCTCTCCTTCGTGGTGGAGCCGGGCGAGCTTCGCGCCATCATCGGCCCGAATGGCGCCGGCAAGACGACGATGATGGATATCATCACCGGCAAGACGCGGCCGGACACGGGCACGGTGCTGTTCGAAGACAGCATCGACCTCACCAAAAAGGACGAGGCGGACATCGCCCAGCTCGGCATAGGGCGAAAGTTCCAGAAACCGACGGTGTTCGAAAGCCATACCGTTTGGGACAATCTGGAACTGGCGCTGAACCGCAAGCGCGGCGTGTTCGCCACGCTGTTCTACCGGCTGACGGCGGAGGACAAGGCACGCATCGAGGAAATCCTCGCCACCGTACGCCTTTCCCACCGCCGCGGCGATCTCGCCGCCAATCTCTCCCATGGGCAGAAACAGTGGCTGGAGATCGGCATGCTGCTCGCGCAGGAGCCGAAGCTGCTGTTGGTGGACGAGCCGGTGGCTGGCATGACGGACGCGGAAACCGCCGAAACCGCCGTGCTCCTGAAGGAAATCGCAAAGACCCGCTCTGTTGTCGTGGTGGAGCATGACATGGGCTTCATCCGTGAACTGGGGGTGAAGGTGACGTGTCTTGCCGAAGGCTCGGTGCTGGCCGAAGGGTCGATCGATTTTGTGTCGAGCGATCCGAAGGTGATCGAGAATTATCTGGGGCGGTGATGGTGGTGTTTGCGGCTTTACCCCCCTCTGCCCTGCCGGGCATCTCCCCCTCAAGGGGGGAGATCAGATGCCGCACCCGCCCGTTCCATGGGCAGAGTTTTCGCCGCTTGCCGATCTCCCCCCTTGAGGGGGAGATGCCTGGCAGGGCAGAGGGGGGTAGCGCCGCCCACCATACCGTCATTGGAGTTTCACCATGCTGACAGTCGACAACATCAACCTCCACTACGGCGCAGCCCAGGCGCTGCGCGGCGTTTCGCTGAATGCTGAAATGGGCAAGATCACCTGTGTTCTCGGCCGCAACGGTGTAGGCAAAAGCTCGCTTTTGCGCGCCGTCACTGGCCAGCATGCCATCAGTGGCGGTTCGATCAGCTTTGGCGGTGCGCCGCTGGATGGGCTGGCGCCTTACCACCGGGCCAAGCGCGGCGTCGGTTACGTGCCGCAGGGGCGGGAAATCTTTCCGCTGCTCAGCGTGCAGGAAAACCTGGAGAGCGGTTATGCGCCGCTGCCGCGTAAGGAACGGTTCATTCCGGATGATATTTTCAGCCTGTTTCCCGTGCTGCAATCCATGCTGGGAAGGCGCGGCGGCGATCTTTCCGGCGGCCAGCAGCAGCAGCTTGCCATTGGCCGGGCGCTGGTGACGCGGCCGAAGATCCTCGTTCTCGACGAGCCGACCGAGGGCATTCAGCCGTCGATCATCAAGGATATCGGCCGGGCGATCAAATATCTGCGCGATTCCACCGGCATGGCGATCCTGCTGGTCGAGCAATATCTGGATTTCTGCCGCGAGCTCGCCGATTACGTCTACATCATGGATCGCGGCGAGATCGTGCATCAGGGCCTGGCCGAGACGCTGGATACGCCCGAGGCGCGGCGTCACCTGACAGTATAAACCGAGACTAAAGATGCCGCACGCCGATCACGATGTGCAAACGGCCGATTAATATTTTGAAAGTCTATGCGTGTCTGCATGGCTTTTATGCGCAATCTTAGCATTTCGTTGAATAAAAGCCTGTGATATTGGCAGCGCAAATGCTGCATGCGGGACACAGGAAAAGTCTATTCGCACGCCGCGACAGTTGATCCCTTACATTCCACGCACGTCCGACGTATCGTCGGGAAAACCGTGCCCAATAAAGGCGTGTCAATGCATCAAGATTTTGCCATTGGCCGGGCCGCCCGGCTGTTCCGCTCCGCACGCACCCTCTTTCTGGGTCTTGCCATGTGCGCGAGCGCCGGTGTCGCAGCGTCGGCATCGACCTGCGGTCAATTGCCCGGACCCGGCATGGAGCCGGGCAGGCATGATTTTTCCATTCTTTCCAATGGCCAGAAACGCGACGGCGTCTATTTTGTTCCATCCGCCTATGATGGAAAAAAGCCGCTGCCCGTGGTGTTCGATTTTCATGGCTCCAACAGCAATCCGCATGGCCAGCTGAACCGCAGCGGCTGGGACAAGCTTGCCGAACGGGACGGTGTGGTGGTGGTGGCGCTGGCCGGCAGCCTGAATGGCGAATTGCCCGGCACCCATGCCTGGAATGTTCCCGGCGTCACCAAGCGCCCGGGCGGGCTGGACGAGGTCGGTTTCATCCGCGATGCCATCACCATGGTGAAGGGCAGGTTCTGCGTGGATGAGGAGCGTTTTTACGGTTCCGGTTATTCCGGCGGCGGGCGCATGCTGTCGCAATTCATCTGCAATGGCGGCGCGGATTTCACCGCTGCCGGTTTCGTTGCATCGCTGCGCGCGGGTTATCCGCTGGAGACGGAAGGCAAATGGGGACCGGATGCGGCAAGCTGCAAGCCTGCGCGGCCGATGTCGATCATCGCCTTTGCCGGGCTGAAAGACCCTGCCAATCCCTATCAGGGCGGCGGCAAGTCCTATTGGCAATATAGCGGCGAAACGGCGCTGAAGCGCTGGGCCGAAATGGACGGCTGCAAAGGCGCCGCCAAAAGCAAGGTGGGCGAGAGCTTCACCGTCAATTCCTATGATGTCTGCAAGGCTGGCGCACGCATTCAGTCCTATGTCATCAACGATTGGGACCACGCCTGGCCGCGCGCCACCATGAAGGCGGAAGTGCTGGCCGCGGCCGCCGTCGTCACCCGCAAGCCGGGCGGCGAACAGACGCCGAAGGCGGAACCGGCCGTGGAGCGCAAGATGCCCACAGGCGAAGTGACGCGCACGGTTGATGCGGCCGAAAGAATGTGGGATTTCTTCCGCAATACGGAAGGACAGCTGGTGGTGGACGCCGTCGTCAAGAAGGATTGCGGCGCAAAAGCCTCGTCCGCTTCCGCAACCGTTTCGGAGACCGCGTGCAGCAGCAACAGCAAGTCATCGTCCCTTCCGGTTGTGAAGACGCTCAACAGCCTGTCCGGCAGCAACGCGCCCGTGGCAGAGGACGCATTGTAACCAAGGCAGTTGAAGGGCGCAGCCGGCTGGACGAATTGTTTCAGGAAGGCTGCGCCAAGATCCGCCTGCCGGACACTTTTTCGAACGAAGCCGAGGCCATTCTCATCAATTCCTCCGGCGGGCTCACCGGCGGAGACGAGATCGAATGGCAGGCGGTCGCCGGTGCCGGCACCTCGCTTGTCGTGACAACGCAGGCCTGTGAGAAAGTCTACAAGGCATCATCAGGCACAGCCACGGTTACCGCCCGCATTTCTGCCGGGCCGGGCGCGAAACTGCACTGGCTGCCGCAGGAAACCATTCTCTTCGACCGGGCCTCGCTGACCCGCCGGCTGGAAGCCGATCTCGACAAATCCTCCGAATTCATCGCCGTCGAAGCCGTGTTGCTCGGTCGCCAGGCCATGGGCGAGGCGATGACGCATGGGCTTTTTCGTGACCGCTGGCGCATTCGCCACGGGGGCACGCTTGTGCATGCCGAAGAGCTTCTGTTTTCGGGCGAGGTGGCGGCGCTGACGGCGAAACCGGCGGTTCTCGCCGGCCAGGTCGCCTTTGCCACGCTGCTTTATATCGGACCGCTGGCCGAGGCGCTTCTGCCTAAAATCCGGGCTATTGCCGGGGAAAGCGGCGGCGCCAGCCAATGGCAGGGCAAGCTTGTGGTACGGGTTGCCGCCGCAGACGGTTTCTCCTTGAGAAAATTGCTTTTTCCGATCATTTCGCTCTTGCGAAACGGCGCGTCAGTGCCGAAAGTCTGGAATCTGTAAACCCTTCGGATCGCTTCGTATCAGGCGTCCCTCGGGGTCTGTCAACACGTCGGATCTGCTTGCCGCAACCATGCTGGCGGAACAGATTCCAAGCTGCGGGACCACGATGAACCTTAGCCCAAGAGAAAAAGACAAGCTGCTGATTTCCATGGCCGCCATGGTGGCGCGCCGCCGGCTGGAACGCGGTGTGAAGCTGAACTATCCCGAAGCGATTGCGCTGATTACCGATTTCGTGGTCGAGGGCGCCCGCGATGGCCGCGCCGTGGCCGAGCTGATGGAGGCGGGCGCGCATGTCATTTCCCGCGATCAGGTGATGGATGGTATCGCCGAGATGATCCATGATGTGCAGGTGGAAGCGACCTTTCCCGATGGAACCAAGCTGGTGACCGTTCACGAACCGATCAGGTGAGGGGCAAAGGCTGCATGGCGGCCAACGCTGCCTGAGACAAAAGGGGAAATTCCATGAAACCAGGCGAAATCATTGCCGCAGAGGGCACCATCGAACTCAATGCCGGCCAGCCGACCGTGACGATTGAAGTGGCCAATTCGGGTGACCGGCCTGTCCAGGTGGGCAGTCATTACCATTTTTTCGAGACCAATGCGGGTCTCCTGTTCGACCGCGACAAGGCGCGCGGCATGCGCCTCGATATTCCGGCCGGCACGGCGGTACGTTTCGAGCCCGGCCAGAAACGGGAAGTGACGCTGGTGCCGCTTTCCGGCAAGCGCGAGGTTTATGGTTTCCGTCAACAGGTCATGGGGAGGTTATGAAATGGCGACGGCGCATTATCATGGAAGCTGCCAGTGCGGCGATGTGAGCTTCGAGGTCGATGCCGATCTTGACCATACCGTCGTCTGCAATTGTTCGCGCTGCAAGCGCCTGGGTTCCACGCTCGCTTTTGCGCCGCGTGAGAAATTCACGCTGCTTTCCGGTAAGGACAAGCTCAGCGAATATCTCTTCAACAAACACAAGATCCATCATCTTTTCTGCTCCACCTGCGGCATCGAGAGCTTTGCTTATGCCGATGGGCCTGATGGCACGCCCATGGTGGCGGTCAATGCCAATTGTCTCGACGGTGTCGACCCCCGGGCGCTGAAGCCGCAGGCTTTTGACGGCGCGGCGGCCTGAGCGATGGCGATCAGCAAAAACAATCTCGTCATGACCGCCCTCGTCTGCGTGACTGCAGGCATCTCGATGCCGGTTGCCGCGCAGGAGCCGAACTGCAAGGAACCGCAGACGCAGGCGGACATGACGATTTGCGCCGGCAAGGATTACGAAAAGGCCGACAAACAGCTCAATGTCGACTATCAGAAGCTGCGCAAGCTGCTTGTCGAACGTGACAAAGCGGCGGATGCGGATGGCAAGGGTGCGGCCGATGCTCTGGTCACTGCCCAGCGCGCCTGGGTGGCGTTTCGCGATGCGAATTGCGCGCTATCAGGCTTTCAGGCGCGGGGTGGTTCTATGGAGCCGATGCTGATTTCTTCCTGCCTGGCCGAGATGAGCACTAAGCGTGCCGATGATCTGCGCCAGCTGTCGGAAGGCTTCTGAACGCATGGGGCGGCAGATCACGATTGTCGGAAATGGGGAGTTGCCGCCCGGCGCCGCCCGGCTCATCGACCGTTCGGATATCGTCATCCGTTTTAACGACTGCCGCTCCCTCGGGCTTGGTGGCACGCGCACCGATGTCGTGGCCGTCTGCAATACCGGGCGGCCGGGTCGCGAGATGAGCGAAGGGACCGAATGGCGCGAAAGCGACGGTGTGCGACAGGCGGCTGCCATCTGGTCGGTGCGTGATCCCGCAAAATTTGCAGAAATGGAACCCGGTATCCGCGCGCGCTGGCCGGAACTCACCGATTTCTGCGCCGATTACACAGCCGCCTTTGCGGCAATCGCGCGGGCGGGCGGCAAGAGCCATGTCGTTATCCATCGGGGCGTTCATGAACGGCTCGATGTCGCGCTCGAAGCCTATGCGCCCGCGCCCTATGTCTGCCCCAGCACCGGCCTTTTCGCCATCGCCCATGTTCTTGAGAATGTTAGCGATGAGGATGACGAGGTGGCGATTGCCGGCTTCGGCCATCAGGGCTGGAGCGGACATCCATTTACCGCCGAACAACAGCTGGTCGAAGCCCTCGCGGGCGAGGGCCGGCTCAAACGAATTTCTCCCACATCGATTTTCTCCGCGTCCGAAGGAGCCTGAGCCCATGCCTTACAAGATTTCCCGCGCCGCTTATGCCGGCATGTTTGGCCCGACTGTCGGCGACAAGGTGCGTCTTGCCGATACCGAACTCTTCATCGAGATCGAGAAGGACCACACCACCTATGGCGAGGAAGTGAAATTCGGCGGCGGCAAGGTCATTCGTGACGGCATGGGCCAGAGCCAGGCGACGCGGGCCGAAGGCGCCGTCGATACCGTCATTACCAATGCCGTCATCGTTGATCATAGCGGCATCTACAAGGCGGATGTGGGCCTGAAGAACGGCCGTATCCACGCCATCGGCAAGGCCGGCAACCCGGATACACAGCCGGGCGTGACGATCATCGTCGGCCCTTCGACGGAAGCAATTGCCGGCGAAGGCAAGATCCTGACGGCAGGCGGTATGGACGCGCATATCCACTACATCTGCCCGCAGCAGATCGAAGAAGCGCTGATGAGTGGCGTGACCTGCATGCTCGGTGGCGGTTCCGGCCCGGCGCACGGCACGCTTGCCACCACCTGCACCGGTGCTTGGCACATTGAGCGGATGATCGAAAGCTTCGATGCATTCCCCATGAACCTCGCGCTGGCCGGCAAGGGCAATGCCTCGCTGCCAGCGCCGCTGGAGGAGATGATCCTTGCCGGCGCATCGTCCCTGAAGCTGCATGAAGACTGGGGCACGACGCCTGCCGCCATCGACAATTGCCTGACGGTGGCCGACGACTATGACGTGCAGGTGATGATCCACACCGATACGCTGAACGAAAGCGGTTTCGTCGAAGACACGGTCGCCGCGATCAGAGGCCGCACCATCCATGCCTTCCACACCGAAGGTGCGGGCGGCGGGCACGCGCCTGACATCATCAAGGTCTGCGGCAACCCGAACGTCATTCCGTCCTCCACCAATCCGACCCGGCCCTACACGGTGAATACGCTCGCCGAACATCTCGACATGCTGATGGTGTGCCACCACCTGTCGCCATCCATTCCCGAGGATATCGCCTTCGCCGAAAGCCGCATCCGCAAGGAAACCATCGCGGCGGAGGATATTCTCCACGATATCGGTGCTTTTTCGATCATCTCTTCCGACAGCCAGGCCATGGGCCGTGTCGGCGAAGTGGCGATCCGCACCTGGCAGACCGCCGACAAGATGAAGCGCCAGCGCGGCCGCCTGAAGGAAGAGACCGGCGAGAACGACAATTTCCGTGTTCGTCGTTACATCGCCAAATATACCATCAACCCGGCCATCGCCCAGGGTGTCAGCCACGAGATCGGCTCCGTCGAAGTCGGCAAGCGCGCCGATCTGGTGTTGTGGAATCCGGCGTTTTTCGGCGTGAAGCCGGAAATGGTGTTGCTCGGCGGTTCCATCGCCGCGGCACCGATGGGCGATCCGAACGCCTCCATTCCCACACCGCAGCCGATGCATTACCGGCCGATGTTTGCGGCCTACGGTAAGCTGCGCACCAATTCCTCGGTCACTTTCGTGTCGCAGGCCTCGCTCGACGGTGGCCTTGCCCAGCGCCTCGGGGTCGCCAAGAAGCTTTTGGCGGTTAAGAACGTGCGTGGCGGTATCTCGAAAGCGTCGATGATCCACAATTCGCTGACGCCGCATATCGAGGTCGATCCCGAGACCTATGAGGTGCGGGCAGATGGCGAGCTTCTGACCTGCGAACCGGCGACGGTGCTGCCGATGGCGCAGCGTTATTTCCTGTTTTAACGGACGTTGCGTTGCGGACTGTTCTCAGATGGATCGGCGGCGGCTTGCTGCTGGTCGTCCTGCTTTTCGTGCTCGGCACCGTGGTGCCGCGCCCCTTTTTCGCGGATGATGTAAACGGTGCGAAAGATCGCGAAATCCTGCTGTTGTCCAACCCGATCCACACGGACATTGCCCTGCCGGTCGATGACGATCTGCGGCGGGTTTTTGCCGAGTTGCAGGAGGGCGGCATTGCGGTCAATCATCCGGCGGCCGCCTATCTGGTGTTCGGCTGGGGCGGCCGCTCGTTTTACATCCAAACGCCCACCTGGGCCGATCTGAAGCCGATGCCGGTGCTGCGCTCCTTCACGCTGGACAGCGCCGTCATGCATGTGGATGTGACAGGCGATTTTCCCGCCAATCTCGCCGGCGTGAAACGGCTTCGCATTTCCGAAGCGGGCTATCAGCGCCTTGTCGCGGGCATCAGGGCAAGTTTTGCCGGAAACGACAACGGTGTCAGGCCGGTTGCCGGTGCCGGCTACGGCCTGACGGACGCGTTTTTCGAGGCAAATGGCTGGTTCAATGCGGTCGCCGGATGCAACACATGGTCAGCCGCGATGTTGCGGGACGCGGGCATTCAAACCGGCTGGTGGACGCCCTTGCCGCCGCTGTTGCGTTGGTCGATAGATATGCACAATTGATCCCAAATTCCGTGCGGTCATTTCGCGTATTTGGCGGCTGAAATCCTTTTTTTATGCTGCACCGCAGCGCGTCATGCGCTATGGAAACTGCTAAACAAGTCCGCGCGGATCGATCCCAAGCGATCCCGCAAAACGCCAGAACAGGAGACAAGACATGCTCGGCAAAAAAGTGCCCGCCGTAACCTTCCGCACGCGCGTTCGCGATGAGGCCGTTGGTGGCCCCAACCCGTTCCGTTGGCAGGACATGACCTCCGACGATTATTTCAAGGGCAAGAAGGTCGTTCTGTTTTCGCTGCCCGGCGCCTTCACGCCGACCTGCTCGACCTACCAGCTTCCGGATTTCGAAAAGCTGGCGGGTGAATTCCGCGCGCTCGGCGTCGACGAAATCTATTGCCTGTCGGTCAACGATGCCTTTGTCATGAATGCCTGGGCCAAGGGCCAGAACCTCGAAAACGTCAAGGTCATTCCTGACGGTTCGGGCGAGTTCACCCGCAAGATGGGCATGCTGGTCGCCAAGGACAATCTCGGTTTTGGCATGCGCTCCTGGCGTTACGCCGCCGTCATCAATGACGGTCTGGTGGAGCAGTGGTTCGAGGAAGAGGGTTATTCGGACAATTGCGAATCCGACCCTTACGGCGTTTCTTCGCCGCAGAATATTCTTGAAAACCTGAAAAGCCGCGCTGCGGCCTGATTTTGGTTTTGCGAAGGCCCGGCACCGATGTCGTGTCTTCGGGGTGCTGACAGGAGGCGAAAACCTCTCATCCGTCATCCTCGCCCTTGAGGCGAGGATCCATAGGCGTCTGACGGGTGGATCCTCGGGTCATGCCTGAGGATGACGTCGAAAGTGGAGAAAGGTTTGCACTTGGCCCGGCCGTGATGCCGGGCTTTGTCATTCTGGTGGCCATGTGCCCTGAAATCGCGTCTTGAAATCACCCCGCCTATCCGGCAAAAATCAGTCTCCCAAGACTGTTTCTGAAACGGATCATCCCATGCTGCGCGTCACCTCCTATCATCCGGCCGGAACCCCTGCCGACGAAGCTTCCGGCTATGTCACCCTGGCGCATGACCAGCGGCATCTGCGCCGCAAGCTGCTGCACTTGCAGAACGACGAGATGGTGATGCTGGATCTCAAGGAGCCCGTGCTGTTTGCCCATGGCGATCTGCTGGTGGTGGAGAACGGCGATCTGATCGAGGTTCGCGCGGCCGATGAAAAGCTGTTCGAAATCAAAGCGAGGGACCGGCTTCACCTGATCGAGCTTGCCTGGCATCTGGGCAACAGGCATCTTTCGGCGCAGATCGAGGAAGAGCGTATTCTCATCCTGCGCGACCACGTCATTCGCGCCATGCTGGAAGGTCTGGGCGCCACCGTGCGGGAGGTCGAAGAACCGTTCCAGCCGGCCCGCGGCGCCTATCATGCCCATGGCGGTCATGCCCATGGCGGTCATTCCCATGGCCACAGCCATGATCACGGGCATGGCCACCACCATCATGACCACGGCTGAGGGGTGAGCGCGGAAAGCGGCGTTGCCGCGCTGTTGCGGCTGATGGCCTGGCTGTCGCCGGCCTTTCCGGTTGGCGGGTTTTCCTATTCCGGCGGGCTGGAAAAGGCTGTCGAAGACGGGCGCGTGCGCGATGCCGTGGCGCTTCACGGCTGGGTGGAAACGCTGCTGCGCCATGGCAGCCTCTGGAACGATGCGGTGTTTCTGGCGCATGCCTCGCGAAATGCGAAGGATGCCGGTGCGCTCAGCGAAACGGCTGATCTCGGCCGCGCGCTGGCCGGCTCGGCGGAGCGTTATCGTGAGACCGTGCTTCTGGGAGACGCCTTCATTGCCGCTGCCGGCGCATGGCCGCACGCGGTTCTGGAGCTGTTGCCGAAGGAGGCTCCTTATCCCGTCGCCATAGGCGCTATTGCTGCCGGACATGGAGTACCGCTGCGCGAGACGCTTGCGGCCTTTCTGCATGCCGGCGTTTCGCAGATCGTTTCGGCCGGCATCCGCCTTGGCGTCGCGGGGCAAACGGATGGTGTCGCCATTCTGGCCGCAAGCGAGGCGATGATCGCGGACGTTGCGGCACGGGCCTTGTTGTCCACGCTCGATGACCTCGGCAGCGCCACTGTTATCGCCGATACGGCGGCGATGCGGCACGAAACACAGGGTACGCGGCTTTTCCGGTCGTGAAAGCGACGGCAATCGATGGGGCGAGCGCATGCCACTTGTTTCTTCTCCCCGCCGGGGAGAAGGTCGCGGCAGCGGGATGAGGGGGCAAGGGTAGAGATATACCGAGAGCTAGCCCCCTCATCCGACCCTTCGGGCCACCTTCTCCCCGGCGGGGAGGAGAAACAAGTGGCACGATCCTTGCGTATATTTGAGCTGAAATTTGAGTGGTTGTCGTAAGATTGGACCAAAGCATGATGAAGGGAACAGAGTGATGAAATCGGGTAATGGGCCTCTGCGCGTCGGCATTGGCGGGCCGGTGGGTTCCGGCAAGACGGCGCTGACGGAGAAGCTCTGCAAGGCGATGAGTGGGGATTATTCCGTCGCCGTCGTCACCAATGATATCTATACCAAGGAGGATGCCGAGGCGCTGGTGCGCATGCAGGCGCTGCCATCAGAGCGTATCGTCGGGGTGGAGACGGGCGGCTGCCCGCATACCGCCATCCGCGAAGATGCGACGATCAATCTGCAGGCGATTGCCGGGCTCAATGCGCGGTTTCCCGATCTCGATGTGGTCTTCATCGAATCCGGCGGCGACAATCTCGCCGCGACCTTTTCGCCCGATCTCGCCGATATCACCATCTATGTCATTTCCGTCTGCCAGGGCGAGGAAATTCCGCGCAAGGGCGGGCCGGGCATCACCCGCTCGGACCTGCTGGTCATCAACAAGAAGGACCTTGCGCCCTATGTCGGCGCCGATCTGACCGTCATGGACAGCGATGCGACCCGCATGCGCAACGCCATGCCCTTCGTCTTTACCGACATGAAGCGCGGCGATGGCGTGGATCGCATCGTTGGTTTCCTGAAAGAGCAGGGCGGTTTGTAAGAGAAGGGCGGAATGCCCTGAGGCATCCCGCCCTCCATCCTCTCCCCGTATGTCAGATTTGCTTCAATGCGGCCACGTCGTTGACCTGCACGATGCGGCCGCGCACGGTGACACCAGCCTTTTTCAGGGTGGAAAATGCGCGTGACAGCGCTTCCGGCGCGAGGCCGAGCTTGCCGGCGAGCAGGCTTTTCTGGAATGGCAGCCGCAGTGAAAAGGATGTCGCGTCACGCGGGCCCTGATTGATGAGGTAATTGGCGACACGTTGCGGCGCGGTTTGCAGCCGGTCGTTGGCGATGCAATCCATGGTGCCGAGCAGGCTGTTGGACAGGCAGCGCATGACGGCCTTGGCGATTGCCGGCTCCTGGTCGATCAGGCTGCGGATTCTTGCCAGCTCGAACCGCGCCACGGTGCAGTTTTCCGCCGCCTGCGCGCTGTAACGATAGGTATCGCTGCCGAAGATCAGGCACTCGTTGAAAGTATCGCCGGGGCCGCTGACGCGCACATCCGCCTCGCGTCCGTGCCGGTCCAGCCGGTAAAGCCTGATATAACCCGACAGCACGCAGTAAAAATGCTGCGCCGCTTCACCTTCCTTGAAGAGTACGTGGCGGGTATTGACATTGGTGATGGTCGCCGCCTCCATCAGCTTCAGCGCCGCCGCATCATCCGCTATCCCGATCAAGGGTGCGCGCAGCAGAATGTTCCTGTCCCTGTTGCTCAGCTTCACGGTCTTGTTCACGTCCATCCGGCTCCCGCTTAAACCTTTTGCCGGGCTGTCCGAAGCGATACGAAACCGGGGAAGTTCCTTCTCCCTCACGCCTATCTGCAAAGAACCCATAGCATTAATCCTCAACCGGCAATTCCCGATGCGAGGGAGACTAGCAGTTCATCTGGAAAGCGAATTGATTTCGATCAAACGGGTTTGCAGTCGTCACAGGGGCGGAATTGGTTCGTCCATTCGTGCTTATAAGCACAGGGGGAAATATGGAGCGGGCGAGTGCGACATATTTCTTCTCCCCGAGGGGGAGAAGTCCGCGGCAGCGGGATGAGGGGGCGAGGGTAGAGAGATTCGGCAAAGTTGCCCCCTCATCCGACCCTTCGGGCCACCTTCTCCCCGGCGGGGAGAAGAAATATGCCGCGATGTCGTGCTTTACCACAGAGACGAAAAAACGCCGGGTACAAGCCCCGGCGTTTCAATCTTCGTATTTGCAACTTTCATTCCGCAGCAAGCGGCGGCAGTCGCAATATATTGCTGCCCTTTTCGCCTGCCTTTTCGCCGGTGCCCTTTTCCATGTTGGCGACGCGGGCCTCCAGCGAGGAAAGGGCGAGGCTGTTTTCGTGGGCGATCTCCGAGAGTTTTTCGTTGGAGAGGGCCTCTTCCTCCTCTTCCTTCTTGCCGACGAAGCGGCCGAAGAGGTGGGCGAGCAGGCGCGAGAGGTCGTCCATGATCAGGAAGAAGGCCGGCACCACGATCAGCGACAGCACCGTCGAGACGATGATGCCGCCGATCACCGCAATCGCCATCGGCGCGCGGAACGAACCGCCTTCGCCGACGCCGAGGGCGGAGGGCAACATGCCCGCCGACATGGCGATGGAGGTCATGATGATCGGGCGGGCGCGCTTGCGGCCTGCCTCCACCATGGCATGCACCCGTTCCATGCCGTGCCGGCGCATTTCGATGGCGAAATCCACCAGCAGGATGGCGTTTTTCGTCACGATGCCCATCAGCATCAGGATGCCGATGAGAACCGGCATGGAGAGCGCGTTCTGCGTGATGATGAGCGCGACGGCCACGCCGCCAATGGCGAGCGGCAGCGAGAACAGGATGGTGAAGGGCTGGATGACATCCTTGAAGAGCAGGATGAGCACGACCAGCACCAGCATCAGGCCGAGCAGCATGGCATTGACGAAGCCCTGCTGCATTTCGCCCTGCACCTTGGCGTCGCCGCTTTCGGCAAGGCGAACGCTCGCCGGCAGTTCGGTTTCCGACACGATGCGCTTGAATTCGGCCGTCGACGTATCGAGCGCCGTGCCGAAGGGAACGTCGGAGCCGATGGAGACGACGCGGTTGCGGTCGTTGCGCTTGATCGAGCTTGGACCTTCCGAATAATCGATATCGGCAACGCTATAGAGCGGCACCAGCGATCCGGAGGCGGTCTTGATCTTCAGCGCGCGGATGGTGGCGAGGTCGCGGCGGGTGTCGAGCGACGCCTGCACGCGGATCGGAATCTGCCGGTCATCCAGCGAAATCTTCGTCAGTTGCGCATCGGTATCGCCGATTGTGGCGACACGCACGGTCTGCGAAATCTGCTGCGGCGTGATGCCAAGGCGGGCGATTTCATCCTTGCGCGGGCGGATTTGCAGTTCCGGCCGGGGCAGGGCGCCTTCCGAGCTGACATTGGCAAGGATCGGCGAGGCCCGCAGGCGGCTTTCTAGAATACCGACGGCGTCGTTCAGGTCCTTCTCGTTTGAGGAGAGGAAGTTGAAGGAGAGCTCGCGTTCCGCACGGTCGTTGAGCTTGATGATGCGCACATCGGGAATGCCGCGCACCTGCGCGAAAATATCCCGCTCCACATCCCATTGCGGACGTGTGCGGCCCTTCTCTTCCACCTTCGGCAGATATTGACCGATGAGCGGAAGGGAGCCGAGGCCTTTGTTGACAAGGGTTTTCAGCAGCGAATGGTCGATATGCTGCAGGATGACGTTGACGGTGGCGCGGCGCAGTTCCAGGTCCCCCTTGGGCGAAGCGCCGCCGAGGATGAACACGCTTTCCACGCCATCGATGTCGCGGATGGCGTGATAAATCTGCGTTGTCGTGCGGTCGGTTTCGTCGAGCGTCGCATTGGGCGGCAGTTCCACCGAAAGCGTCACGCGCGAGGCGTCGTCCGGCGGCAGGAAGCTCCCCGGAACGCCGGCGAGCAGAATGACGGAAGCGACGAGGAAGCCGATGGCGCCGAGCAGCGTCAGATATCGCGCCCACCACTTGCGGGTGGTGGCGGTGACCATGCGCGTATAGGCCTTCATCAGCCGGCTGTCATTGTCGTGGTGATCTTCCATCGCATCTTCGGCGCGCATCAGATAGGCCGCCATCAACGGTGTGATGAGGCGGGCGACGGCGAGCGAGAAGAACACCGAGAAGGCGACGGTGAGGCCGAATTGGATGAAGTACTGGCCCGGAATACCAGGCATGAACGAGACGGGCACGAAAACGGCGATGATGGTGAAGCTGGTGGCGATGACGGCGAGGCCGATTTCATCCGCCGCTTCCAGCGCTGCCCGATAGGGCGTCTTGCCCATCTTGATATGGCGGGCGATGTTCTCGATTTCCACAATGGCGTCGTCGACGAGAATACCCGTGGCGAGGGTCAAGGCCAGGAAGCTGACGAGGTTGAGCGAGAAGCCCATGATATCCATGATCCAGAAGGTCGGGATCGCGGAAAGCGGCAGCGCCACGGCGGCAATCAGCGTTGCACGCCAGTTGCGCAGGAAGAGCAGGACGACGATAACGGCGAGGATAGCGCCTTCGATCAGCGTATGCAGCGCCGCCTCGTAATTGCCATAGGTAAAATAGACGGCGTCATCGACCATTTCGATCGAGACGTCGGGATGATCCTTGCGCACCTGATCGAGGCTTGCCGCCACGGTTTCGGCGACCGAGACCTCGCTCGCGCCCTTAGAGCGGAACACCGCGAAGGTGACGGCGGGATTGCCGTTGAAGCGCGAGAAGGATTTCTGCTCCTCATAGGTGTCGGTGACCGTGCCGAGTTCGGAGAGCTTGACGAAACGACCGTTGGACAGCGCTATCGTGGTATTGGCAAGCTGGCTCACGTCGCGCGTATCGCCGAGCGTGCGGATGGTCTGTTCGTTGCCGCCAACCTGGCCTCGGCCCGAGCCGAGATCGACGTTCGTGCCGCGCAGCTGGCTGTTCACCTCGGTGGCGGTAATGCCATAGGCATCGAGCTTTTCCGGGTTCAGCGAAACGCGCACTTCGCGGTCAGCGCCGCCATAACGGTCCACCTTGCCGATGCCCGACTGGCCCTGGAGCGAACGCTTGATCGTGTCATCCACGAACCAGGACAGTTCTTCCAGCGTCATGTTGGGCGAGGAGACGGCGAAGGTCTGGATCGCCTGACCCTCGACGTCGATCTTGCTGACAATCGGTTCCTCGATATCGGCGGGAAGATCGCTGCGGATCTTGTCGATGGCGTCCTTCGTATCCTGAACCGCTTCTTCCGTCGGCTTTTCGATGCGGAAGACGACCGTGGTGGTGGACTGGCCATCGACCACGGTGGACTGGATTTCGTCGACGCCGCTGATGGCGGCGACGGCATCCTCTATTTCCTTCGTCACCTGCATTTCCAGCTCGGACGGCGAAGCGCCGCTCTGGGTGACCGTGACGGCCACGACGGGAACGTCGATGTTCGGAAAACGGGTGATGGGCAGGGTGTTGAACGCCTGCATGCCGAGGATCATCAAAAGCGCGAAGCCGAGCAGCGGCGCAATCGGGTTACGGATTGACCATGCGGAAAAGTTCATCTCATTCCCTCAGTCAGTTGGACGCAGCCGTCTGGGCTTCCACCGGTCTGATCCGGTCCCCATCACGCACGAATGCCCCAGCTTTCTCGACAACCTTGTCTCCAGCGGCAAGACCGCTGACAATCTCGATAAAACCGCCGTCTTCGATGCCGGTCTCGATCTTTACCTGTTTGACGACGTCGCCTTCCACCTTGCGGGTGGTTGAACCTTCACGCCCGGAGGTGACGGCCGACAGCGGCAAGGCGAGCGCATTCGTCTCCTCGACGATGATCGCCGCGCTGGCATACATGCCGGATCGCGCCGGGCTACCTTCGGGCAACACCACATGCACGGAACCCAGGCGCGTGGTCGGATCGACGGTGGGCGACACGAGGCGCACCTTGCCCTCTATTTTCTCAGCTCCGCCGGCAACCGTCAAATAGGCTTTCTGGCCGGGTTTCACCTTGAGGATATCCGTCTCGGACAGATCGGCGACAAGTTCGATCGCGCCATCCTTGATGACGGTAAACAGCGGATCACCGGCGCCGCTGGCAATCGCGCCGACCTTGGCATTCTTGGCCGAAACAATACCGGCGACCGGGGTTTTCACGCCGGTGCGCGTCAATTTCAGGTCGATATCGGCAATCTGCGCATCCACAACCTTGATATCGGCTTCGCCGGCGGAAACGGCCTGGCGGGCGGCGTTCAGCTTGGCGGCGGCGACTTCCGCCTGCGCCTGGGTCTGCTCCACCTGTGACACGGAGCCGGAACCGCTCTGGCCGAGCTTTGCGGCGCGGTCACGCTGGCGGTTCGCGTCGTTGGCGCTCGCCTCCGCTTCCAGAACCTGTGCCTTGGCCTGCGCAACAGCTGCCTGTGCCTTGGCCTTATTGGCCTCAAGCTGGCTTTTCTGAAGGATCAGACTGTCCGATGAAAGGACCGCGAGAACCGCATTCGCTTCCACCCGGTCGCCGATATCGGCGTTCAGCGTGTCGATCGACAGACCGTCGACCAGCGGCTGGACGTAAATCTCGTCCACGGGGCGGATCGTGCCGGTGGCGATGATGCGGTCCACGAGATCGCGTTTTGCCGCATGCGCGACGATGATCGATGGCAGGTTCTGCTGTTTGGCCGGCGCCTGCGTCTCTCCCTCGGCGGCTGCTGAGAGGGGAAGCGCCGTTGCCGAAAGAAGAAGGAATACAAACCGGTTAAACGTGACTTTATGCTGCATGTGTCTTGGCTCGCGCAATATCCGATCGCATGTCCTGCAGCCCAAGGCGTGTCTTAAAAGGTCATGCGATAGCGAATGTGAAACAAGGGATCACAATACTTCCTTTTCGATCCTCCCGATTCAAACGCCCCTCAACGCGAATCTTAAGCACATTTGCCCTGTGCTTATTTTACAAGATCAAAGTTGGCAGTCTTGTAGGCGGGACTGTAATTCCTGTTGCCGTGCAAATCAATCCGCATAGCCGCGATGGTTGATATACATTTTTGTATGGGGCTGGATATTGTAATTCGTCGAATGGGTTACCAGCGAAAAAAACGCGCGGATGGCGCCGCGCGTTCCCTTCATTCGGGTTTAATTCGGCTATTTCAGCGCCGCATCGGTGATTTCAGTGGTGTAGGCGCCTGTCGGTTCCTTGGTGATGACCGGATCGGAGCCGCCGCCGAGCAGGGTTTTTACCGTTCGCTCGTAGTCTGCCTTGTCGAGCGCGCCCTTGGAACCGGCGGTGAGTTTGGCAACCTCGCCCATCATCCGCTTCTGGTGTTTTTCCGTCTGCGCGCCGGAGGCGTCGTTTTCGAGAACGATATCGGCGGCGTCGTCAGGGTTTTCTTCGGCCCATTTCCAGCCTTTCATGGAGGCGCGGACGAATTTGACCATGTCCTCCTTGAACTTGGCGTCTTTCAGCTTGTCTTCGAGAACGTAAAGTCCGTCTTCCAGCGTCGCCACGCCTTCGTCTTCATATTTGAAGGTGACGAGTTCTTCCGGCTTGATGCCGGCGTCAATCACCTGCCAATATTCATTATACGTCATGGTGGAAATGCAGGCGGCCTGTTTCTGCAAAAGCGGATCGACGTTGAAACCCTGTTTCAGCACGGTAACGCCATCGGCGCCGCCGGTGGTCGGGATTTTCAGATGCGCCATCCAAGACAGGAACGGATATTCATTGCCGAAGAACCAGACGCCCAGCGTCTTGCCCTTGAAATCTTCAGGCTTGGTGATGCCGGTTTCCTTCAGGCAGGTCAGCATCATGCCCGACGATTTGAACGGCTGCGCGATATTGACCAGCGGCACGCCCTTTTCGCGGGTGGCGAGTGCTGATGGCATCCAGTCGACGATCACATCGGCCCCGCCGCCAGCCAGCACTTGCGCCGGTGCGATATCCGGGCCGCCCGGCTTGATATCGACATCGAGACCTTCGGCTTCATAAAAGCCCTTGTCCTTGGCGACGTAATAACCGGCGAACTGCGCCTGGGTCACCCATTTCAGCTGCAGGGTGATCTTGTCGGCGGCCTCAGCCCCGAATGCGGTCAGAAGTGACGCGCCGGCAAGAAGCATGGATGCAAGTTTCATTTTCATCGCTGTTCCCTTTTTCGTTATTTACGTTCGTCCCCCACGGACGGACGGATGCCAGAAGGTGACGGCCCGCTCTGCGAGCGCCACGAGACCATAAAAGCCGGAGCCGGCGAGTGCGGCGACCGCGATTTCGGCCCAGACCATATCGACATTGCTGCGGCCCATTTCCGCCGAGATGCGGAACCCCATGCCGACGATGGGCGTGCCGAAGAATTCCGCGACGATGGCGCCGATCAGCGCCAGCGTGGAATTGATCTTCAGCGCGTTGAAGATAAAGGGCCAGGCGGCGGGCAGGCGCAGCTTTATCAGCGTCGGCCACCAGCCGGCGGCATAGGTGCGCATCAGATCACGCTCCATGTGGCTGGCGGCGGCAAGTCCCTGCACCGTGTTCACCAGCATCGGGAAGAAGGTCATGATGACGACGACGGCGACTTTCGACTGCCAGTCGAAACCGAACCACATGACCATGATGGGTGCGATGCCGACGACCGGCAGGGCGGAGACGAAATTGCCGATCGGCAGAAGCCCGCGCTGGAGAAAGGGCGAGCGGTCGATGAGGATGGCGACGAGAAAGCCGAGGCCGCAGCCGAGCACATAACCCGTCAGCACCGATTTGAGGAAGGTCTGGCGGAAATCCGCCCAGAGGATCGGCAGCGAGCCGAGAAGGCGGGCGAGGATGGCGCTGGGGGCCGGCAGCAGGATGGGCGGAACGGAGAAGCCGCGCACGATGCCTTCCCAGAGAACCAGAAGGGCAAGGCCGAAGAGGAGGGGCACGGCGATGCGGCCGATGCGCTTTCCAGAGGTCGAGGTGAAATTGCGCCGCACCAGCCATTCGTTGAAGGCCCAGGCGGCAAGCCAGAACAGGATCGCGCCGATAAACCAGAAGGGGTTCGTCATGGCCGTGCTCCCATTCTCTTGAGGACGGCGGCGTGGGCAATGCCGATGATCGACACCAGCAACGCCGCCACACCGGCGGCCATGAACAGCGCCGCCCATATCTGCACCGTCTGGCCATAATAGGAGCCGGAGAGGAGCCGCGCGCCGAGGCCCGCCACCGCGCCCGTCGGCAGTTCCCCGACGATGGCGCCGACCAGCGCGATGGCAATGGCGATCTTCAGCGAGGTGAAAAGATAAGGCAGGGCGGAGGGCCAGCGCAGCTTCCAGAAGATCTGGGCCGGTGAGGCATTATAGGTGTGCATCAGGTCAAGCTGCAGCGTTTCGGGGCTTCTTAAGCCCTTCACCATGCCGACGACGATGGGGAAGAAGGAGAGGTAGGTGGAGATCAGCGCCTTGGGCAGAAGCCCGGAAATGCCGATGGAGTTCAGGACGACGATGATCATCGGCGCGATGGCGAGGATGGGGATCGTCTGGCTGGCGATGATCCACGGCATGACGGAGCGGTCCATGGCTCGGTTATGGATGATGGCGACCGCGAGGAGAATGCCCAGCACTGCGCCAATGGCGAAACCGAGCAGGGTGGCCGAAAGCGTGATGCCGGCGTGGTAGACGAGGCTGCGCTTGGAGGTGATGGCCTTGTTGACGGTCGTGTCCCAGAGTTCGGCGGCGATCTGGTGCGGGGCCGGGAGGACCGGGCGCTCCTGCGCGAAGGTTTGCGGCAGGAGTTCGAAGAAACCCGGCGTCTGGCCGGCGCGGGTGGCCTGGTCGCGGGCGAAGGGCATGTTGAGGTAGATGACAGCGAGGTGCCAGAGGATGAGGATGGCGAGGAGGACGGTGAGGATGGGAAAGACGCGGTGGCGGAGGAGGGTCATGGGGTTTTGCTCCGCCGATCATTCCGAGGGTGAGGCTTACCCCCCTCTGTCCTGCCGGACATCTCCCCCTCAAGGGGGGAGATCGACTCGTGGGTGGGTCTCGGCCATCTCACTGTTTGCGAATGGAATGGAGGTAGAGCCGCCTGCCTTCTTCTCCCCGAGGGGGAGAAGGTCGCGGCAGCGGGATGAGGGGGCAAGGGTAGCGGTAGGCCGCAACCTTGCCCCCTCATCCGACCCTTCGGGCCATCTTCTCCCCGGCGGGGAGAAGAAACGTGTGGCAACCTCCCGCCAAATGAGCCAATGCTGGCGCTGACCTCACCCCTCATAGCCATGCCCCGCCTTCAACCCTTCGCGTACGCGGTGCGCAATGGCCAGAAACTCCGGCGTCTCCCTGATCTCCAGCGGCCTTTCCCGCGGCAGCGTGGATGTAATCACATCAGTCACTCTCCCCGGCCGCGGCGACATGACGACGATTTTCGTCGAGAGATAGACCGCTTCGGGAATGGAATGGGTGACGAAACAGATGGTCTTGCCGGTCGTATCCCAGAGTTTCAGCAGCTGTTCGTTCAGATGATCGCGAACGATTTCGTCCAGCGCGCCGAAAGGCTCGTCCATCAACAGCAGGTCGGCATCGAAGGCAAGCGCGCGGGCGATGGAGGCGCGCTGCTGCATGCCGCCGGAAAGTTGCCAGGGGTATTTCTTGCCGAAGCCCGTGAGGTTGACGAGGTCGAGCGTGCGGTCGATGCGCTCGCGCTGTTCGGCCTTGCTGTAACCCATGATTTCAAGCGGCAGCGCGATGTTCTTTTCGATGGTCCGCCAGGGATAAAGGGCGGCGGCCTGAAAGACGTAACCGTAGGATCGGTCCTTGCGGGCATTTTCCGGCGTCGTGCCGTTGACGGTTATTTCTCCCGACGTGTGTTTTTCAAGATCGGCGATGACCCGCAGAAACGTGGTCTTGCCGCAGCCGGAAGGGCCGATGAAGGAGACGAAATCGCCCTTTTTCACATCGAGATCGACATCAGACAAGGCGTGGACAGGTCCATCCCCCGTTTCGAAGGTGAGGCCCAGTTTTCTGGCGGAAACGACGGAATAGGAGGAGGCCTGGTTCATCTTTGCTGATTGTCGCTTTCCGTGAGCGCTGCGCGCGCCAGCGGCAGCATCTGGGTTTCCGTCAGTCTGGCGATGGTCACGCCGGGGTTGCGGTCGAGATCGAGCCAGCGCACTTCCTCGATTTCCGCCTGCGGCATGACCTCGGCTTGAAGTCTGGCGGTGAAGGCATGGGCGACGACATCGGCGCCCGGTTCATTGGCGGCTTCCTCGCGAAAGATGCCCTCATAACGAACTGCATGTTCGGGCAGCGTCAGGCCGATTTCTTCGGCCAGTTCGCGGTGCAGCGCCTGCTCCGGCGTTTCGCCCGGATCGATCTTGCCGCCCGGCTGCATGAACTGCGTGGTGCCGCGCTTGCGCACCACAAGCATCTGCCGGTGCTCGTTGAGGAGAACGGCGGCGGCGATGAGGATTTCGCGTTTCGGCTCGCTGCTCATGGTCATACGCCCGATGCCGGAATGCCACTACGCTCCACCTTGCGCGGCGAAACGAGTTCCTTCCAGGTGGAAAGCGCCCGGCTGACGGCGGGATAGGGATCGCGGGCGACGAACTGGCCGTGGCCTTCCTGTGTCTCGATGGTGCCCTCCTCGACACTGACGAGGCCACGCGACAGGGTGTAGCGCGGCATGCCCTTCACCTTCTGCCCTTCGAACACGTTGTAGTCGATGGCCGATTGCTGGCTTGTGGCGCTGATGGTCTTTGTGAGCGCCGGATCCCAGACGACGATATCGGCATCGCTGCCGACGAGGATCGCGCCTTTTCTCGGGTAGATGTTGAGGATTTTCGCAATATTGGTGGAGGTGACGGCGACGAATTCGTTCATCGTCAGGCGGCCGGTCGCCACGCCATGGGTCCACAGCAGCGGCATGCGGTCTTCAAGCCCACCGGTGCCGTTCGGTATCTTGCGGAAGTCGCCGAGGCCGAAGCGTTTCTGCTCGGTCGTGAAGGCGCAATGGTCGGTCGCCACACATTGCAGCGAGCCGGAGGCGAGACCGGCCCAGAGGCTGTCCTGATGCTGGCGGTTGCGGAAGGGCGGAGACATCACCCGGCGGGCGGCATGATCCCAATCGGGATTGGTATATTCGCTTTCATCAAGGATCAGGTGCTGGATCAGCGGTTCGCCATAGACCCGCATGCCGCTCTGGCGGGCGCGGCGGATGGCTTCATGCGCCTGCTCACAGGAGGTGTGGACGACATAGAGCGGAGCGCCGGCCATATCGGCGATGATGATGGCGCGGTTGGTGGCCTCGCCTTCCACGGAAGGCGGTCGGGAATAGGCATGTGCCTCCGGCCCGACATTGCCTTGCGCCATCAGTTTTTCCTGCATCTGCGCAACGATGTCGCCGTTTTCCGCATGCACGAAGGGAATGGCGCCGAGTTCCGCGCAGCGCGAGAAGGAGGCGAACATCTCGTCGTCATTCACCATCAGTGCGCCCTTATAGGCCATGAAGTGCTTGAAGGAGTTAATGCCTTTTTCCTGAACCACCGTCTTCATCTCATCGAAGACCTGCTCGCCCCACCAGGTGACGGCCATGTGGAAGGAATAATCGCAATTGGCACGCGTTGCCTTGTTGTCCCAGCGTTGCAGGGCATCGAGAAGCGATTGCCCCGGCTCCGGCAGGCAGAAATCCACCACCATGGTCGTGCCGCCGGCCAACGCTGCCCGCGTGCCGCTCTCGAAATCATCGGCGGAATAGGTGCCCATGAAGGGCATTTCCAGATGCACATGCGGATCGATGCCGCCGGGCATGACATAACATCCGGTGGCATCGAGGATGGTGCCGCCGGTGAGATCGGGTCCGATCTCGGTGATCCTGCCGTCTTCGATCTTCACATCGGCCTTGTAGGTGAGGTCGGCGGTGACGACGGTGCCGTTCTTGATGATGGTGGCGGTCATTGTGGCGTGTTCCCGGTGACGAGGGCTGGCGAATAACGGTCGGGATGATCGGGCAGGAAAGTCTCGGCGTTCAGGACGGCGAGGATGGTGGTGAGCGTGGAGGAGAGGTCTTCGAAAACTTCGTGGTTCCAGAACCGGAGCACGGCATAGCCCTGCCCGTTTAACCAGAGCGTCCGTTGCCGGTTGTGGGGGGAAGAGGCGTGCTGCGATCCGTCAAGTTCGACGATCAACATTTTCTCGCGGCAGACGAAATCGGCGATGTAAGCGCCAAGCGGGACTTGCCGGCTGAACTTGAAGCCGTTTAGCCGCCGGCCTTTGAGTTCATACCAGAGGCGGTATTCGGCGTCGGTCTCGTCGCGGCGGAGTTTTCGGGCTTGCGTGGTTTTGCCAGGTTGGCGTTTTGCTGCTTTTTTGCCCGTGTGGTCCACCATGAGCCTTGCCCCCTCATCCGGCCCTTCGGGCCACCTTCTCCCCGGCGGGGAGAAGAAATGGGAGGCACCGTCGCAGATTTTCATGACGCCGGTGGTAGGGTCGGGGGTGTTGCCGCGTGTTTCTTCTCCCCGCCGGGGAGAAGGTGGCCCGAAGGGCCGGATGAGGGGGCTTGGCCTCGTGGGCACGATCATTCCACGATCTCCGCAGTCTCCAGCACCGCATGCAGCAGCACATCGCAGCCAGCCTTTGCCCATTCCGGCGAAATCTCTTCCGCTTCGTTGTGCGAAAGCCCGTCCACGCAGGGGCAGAAGATCATGGTGGAAGGGGCGACCCGTGCGGTCCAGCAGGCATCGTGGCCGGCGCCGGAGATGATGTCCATGTGGCTATAACCCAGTTTTTCGGCGGCATTGCGCACGCGGCCCACCAGCACCGGATCGAAGGTGACGGGATCGAAATGGCCGATGGCCTCGATCGAGCAGCCGACGCCGAGTTCTTCGGCGATAGCGGGCACCTCGCGTTCGAAGATGGCCCGCATGTTGTCGAGCTTCGCCTGCGAGGGGGTTCTAAGGTCGATGGTGAAAACCACCTTGCCGGGCAGGACATTGCGGGAATTGGGCGTGAAGATCATCTGGCCGACGCCGGCCACGGCGCCGGGCTGGTGGGCCATTGCCACTTCCTGCACTTTTTCAAGAATGCGGGCGGCGGCTAGACCGGCATTGACGCGCATGGCCATCGGCGTCGAGCCGGTATGGGCTTCCTTGCCGGTCAGCGTCACTTCCAGCCACCACAGGCCCTGGCAATGGGTGACGACGCCGATCTGTTTTCCTTCCGCCTCCAGGATCGGCCCCTGCTCGATGTGATATTCGAAATAGGCGTGCATCTTGCGCGCGCCGACCTCTTCCTCACCCAGCCAGCCGATGCGCTGCAGCTCCTCGCCATAGGTCTTGCCGTCGGTATCGGTGCGGCTATAGGCGTAATCGAGATCGTGAATGCCAGCGAAGACGCCGGAAGCCAGCATGGCGGGCGCGAAGCGCGCGCCTTCTTCATTCGACCAGTTGGTGACGGTGATCGGGTGTCTGGTTTTGATATTGAGGTCGTTCAGGCTGCGCACCACTTCCAGCCCGGCCAGCACGCCAAGCACGCCGTCGTACTTGCCGCCGGTCGGCTGGGTGTCGAGATGGCTGCCGATATAGACCGGCAACGCGTCCGGGTCTTCGCCGGGGCGGGTGGCGAACATGGTGCCCATGCGGTCGACGCCCATCGTCATACCCGCCGCCTCGCACCAGCGCTGAAACAGGCGGCGGCCTTCCGCATCCTCATCCGTCAGTGTGCGGCGATTATTGCCGCCGGCGATGCCGGGGCCAATCTTCGCCATGTCCATCAGACTGTCCCACAGACGGTCGCCATTGACCGTCAAGTTCTTACCCGCCGTCATGCAGTGTCGTCCTCACCTGTTTTGTTTTTATCAAAGCAAAGCTTGTGCCGTTCCCTTTTTTGCCGGTTAAGATAACAGCCATTGCCTTGTGGCGGCGATGGTGGATAAATTGACCGGCTGGTAAACATTGCAAATTCGCACTGGCGTCAGCAAGGGATTTTGTGACGAATCGCAGTAATTTTGCCTAAGCTATGAACGGCGATTATTTTTTAAGCATACTGTAGCGGCAATTGCATTGAAAAGAAACAGAGAGCTGAGAATGGCCATACCGCGCGCAGCGAAAACACAGAAGCGGACCCGCATTCAGGAGGAAAAGCAGGAAGCGATTCTTGAAGCTGCGCTCAGTGTTTTTTCCACGAATGGGTTCCGCGGCTCCACCATCGACCAGATTGCCGAGGCGGCCGGCATGTCCAAGCCGAACGTGCTTTATTATTTCCGCACCAAGGAGGCGATGCATCGCGCGCTGATCGAGCGAGTGCTGGATACATGGCTTGACCCGCTGCGCGCCTTTGACGCCGAGGGTAATCCCGAAAGCGAAATCCGCTCCTACATTCGCCGCAAGCTGGAAATGTCGCGGGATTTTCCGCGTGAAAGCCGCCTGTTCGCCAATGAAATTCTGCAGGGCGCGCCCCATATCGAGGACGAACTGAAAGGCCCGCTGAAACAGCTGGTGGATGAGAAGGCAGAGGTGATCCGCGCCTGGGTGAAGGCCGGGCGGATGGCCAAATGCGACCCCTACCACCTCATTTTCTCTATCTGGTCGACCACTCAGCACTATGCCGATTTCGATGTGCAGGTGCGGGCGGTGCTGGGGGACAGACACGGCGGCGACGGGCGTTTCGAAGATGCGGCCCGCCATCTCGAGCAGCTTTTCATGGGCGGATTACGGATAACCGGCTGAGCATCGCCGGATTTTCAGCGCCTGAGCGTGCTGCGAAAAACATGATGAAAATTATCACCTTTATACTTTACTAAAAAACTCATCTTTATTATGGTGCCCGCATCCCGAATGTCGGGGCCCAATATCGGGGTATCAAAAACCAACCGGCAGGTGAGGGAATGGCACGCAAGGAAAAGAAGAAGGCCGAACGTGGCGGCAAGCAGGGCAAGGGCGAGCCGCAGACTGAAAAGGTGGCGGCCGAAGAGCAGCTATCGGGTCCGAAAAGCTTTCTTTATGTCGGCGGCCGTGACTGTCAGGTTGCCCATCTTCGCCAGATCGCCAGCAATTTCGGCGCGGAGCTCATTCATCACGACGGCGGCCTGCGTGAAGCCGTCTCCCGCATCGATACCGTTCTTCCCTCCGTCGACTGCGTTTTCTGCCCGATCGACTGTATCAGCCACGATGCGTGTCTGCGGGTGAAGTCCGGTTGCAAGAAATTCGGCAAGACGTTCATTCCGCTGCGCAATGGCAGCAAATCCAGTCTGGAGCGGGCGCTGCAGACGATGAATGAACGGACCCCCAACGATGAGCGACGAGCGCAATAATTTTAAGGGCGAAGAGCCGACGGCAGACGAGGCCTGCCGCGTGGAACTGCACAAGATGGCCGAACAGGCTGCCGATCCGGCCCTGACGGAAATCTATGAAATGGTCGGCGAACGCCAAAGGCGCAACCGCGCCGCGACCGCCGTCGGCAATGTGGCGATCTTTCCCCATCTGCGCACCCGCCAGCCCGGCGAAGCACCGCCCTTTGCACTCGGCGAGGCTGCGAAAAAGGGCCGCAACATCCTGCCGTTTCGCTGGACGCGGCGGCGTTAAGGCCGATCAGCCTTTCGGCTTCAGAAACGCACCGGCGCAGAGCACCAGCCATCCCGCGATCATTCCGAGGCCACCCAGGGGGGCCGCGTAGGCAAACAGGCTGTGGCCTGAAAAATGTCTGGTGACGAGATCACCGACAAAGATCGCCGTGCCGAGGCCGAGGATCAGGCCTGCCGGAATGGCGGTTCTGATGCGGTCCGCACCGATATTGAGCGCCACCAGCACCGGCGCATGCGCCAGCGCCATGGCCGAGGCATTGCCCAGCATATAGGTTTCGCCGGTATGGGTCGCGGCGGCGGCAAGCATGACGCCGGCAGCACCCAGGAGGCTACCCAGCAGCAGAATGAAGGCGCGCAGTCTCTCGTGGGTCATGGATTATCCGCTTCCTGGTTCTGCATGTGAAAAGCCAGCCGCTCCACCGGCGCCCAGATGATCTCGCGCAGCTTCGCATTTTCTATCGTCTCATCCATGGCGCGGCGGAAGCACAGCAGCCATTCATCCCGCTCGGCGGGGCCGATAGGGGCGACGAAATGGCGACGGCGCAACATCGGGTGGCCGTGTTTTTCGACATAGACGGGCGGTCCGCCAAGATATCCGGTCAGGTAGTCGTAAAACTTCGCCTCGCTGCCGGAAAGATCGGCAGGGTGGATGGCGCGGCAGCGTGCGGCCTCGGGCAGGGTATCCATCAATTCATAAAAACGCCGGGTGAGCGCCCTGACGGTCGCATCGCCACCGATCGCTTCGTAAAGGGTAACGGTCTCGCCGCTCATCGTCGCCTCCTTGGACCCTGCGGTCCTTATCGCTTTCCGGGCCAGCGAGTGCAACAGGGAAAGACGGGATGCGACATTTGGGACATCGTGCCCATAAAACGTCAGTTGTCGGCCCGACGGATTGTTGAATAGCTTGGACGGCTATTTTGAGTGGTGCGACATGTTCGGTCACCACCGCCCAGATCACATCATCCGCGACTTTGTGGTATTCATGTCGTAGAATATTGCCGATCCCGTGAATCTGTTTCCACGGAATTTCAGGCGCAACGTCCCGCAATAATTCCGCCGGGATGTGCCGTGATGCCTCGGAAATGATCTCCAAAGCGCGCTGTACGGCGAGCTTGAGGAGCCAGTTCTGCTAGAAGTCGTCCAGTGATAGTCCGGCGGTGTGCGTTTCGATGCCTTGGATCGCGTCCAGCATTTCGCTGAGAACCGGCCAGATCCTCCGTTTTATCATCAGAATATCCGCACTGCGGATTGCTCGATGTCGACGCGGAGCAGCGGGTGGAGGCTGTCGCGGGTGGTCACGTCCACCTCCATCGCCAGTTCGTCTTCCAGAAACTGCTTGATGCCGACGAGATCGATCAGCGAAAAGCGGCCGTCCTGATCGTAATCGATGAAGACATCCAGATCGCTTGCGGTCAATGCTTCATCGCGGGCGGTCGATCCAAAAACATAAAGCGATGTCGCGCCCATGCTTTTCATGGCATGGGCGTGCATTTTGAGTTTCCTGATGGCCTCCGCTCTCTTCATGCGGCAAGCTTACACCATCGTGCAGGTGGCATCCAGACTCAGCCAAAATTACGGATGAGGTCGAGCCCCTTTTTCAGAAGCGTTTCGGCCTCATCCTGATTGGCGGCTTCGACGTAGCAGCGCATTTCCGGGGCGTTGCCGGAAGGGCGGAAATGAATGGTGCTGCCATCGGTGAGCGCCACACGCAGGCCGTCGATGTCGCTCAGCGCCTTTACCGTGCCGACCGGGGCGAGGAAGGTTTCGAGATTGTCGCGGGAGGCGCGCAGATGTGTCATCAGCGCGGCGCTCTTTTCCTGGGCGAAATTTTCCAGGCGGTCGGCGGCGGCGACCGGCAGGTTATAGGCGGCGGCGATCTGCGACAGCGGCTTTTTCTGTTCCGCCGAGAGAAGCAGCACGGCGAGAACCGGCAGGAAGCTGTCACGCGTCGGCAGAGGCGAAAGCGGCCTGCCGTTGAGCGTGAAGGCGGAGGCCGTCAGCAGGCCGCCATTGGCCTCGAAGCCCATGACGCCGTTCTTGCCGGCGGCGAGCGCCTCAGCCATGCCCGCGATCACGAAGGGGGAGCCGACCTTGGTGCGGACGACGTCGAACGAACCGTTGGCCTCGATACCCGAATTGGAGGTGACGGGGGTAACGACCACGCCGGCGCCGAGGAAATTTGCGGTGATCAGGCCGATAAGGTCGCCGCGCAGCGGCACACCGTTTTCATCGGTCAGCAGGGGGCGGTCGCCGTCGCCATCGGCGGAAACGATGGCGTCGAGACCGTGCTCCGGCGACCATTTTTTGAGAAGGGCCAGCGTTTCCGGGGAGACTGCTTCAGTATCGACGGGGATGAAGGTTTCGGAGCGGCCGAGTGGAACGACCTCCGCCCCATAATGGGCAAGCACGTCGACAAAGAGATCGCGCGCCACCGTGCTGTGCTGGTAAACGCCGATCTTGAGGCCGGAAAGCGCCTTTTCCGGCAGCAACGCGATGTTGCGCTCGTAGAAAAGTTCGGCTGCGGTGGCGGAATGGTCTTCGGCGGTCGCCGCCTCGGCGCTTATGCCTTCGGCCTCGATTTCGGCGGCAAGAGCGGCAATCGCCGTCTCGTCCTGCTTGTCGATTTCGCCGTCCGGGCGGTAGAACTTGATGCCGTTGCGGTCGGCCGGGATATGCGAACCGGTGATCATCAGCGCGCCGGCCTTCAGCGACAGGCCGTAAAGCGCCAGCGCCGGTGTCGGCACGGCGCCGCAATCGAACGGGTTCAGGCCGGCTTTTTTGAGCGCGGCGATGCAGGTGGCGGAAACTTCCGGGCTCGAATCGCGGAAATCGCGGCCGACGAGAATGGGGTCGCCCGCCTTTGCCTGGCCCGATATGAGAAGGTGTTTTGCAAATGCCGTGGCATAGACGGCCGAGGCTTTTCCTTTCAGATCGACGGAGAGGCCGCGAAGGCCGCTCGTTCCAAATTTCAGGCTCATGCCAAACTCCGTTTCGATAAAATCTTTGAGGGTCAAATGGATAATGCAAAAATATAACGGTTGAAAGAACCGTATCGATCCATCCAAGTCAATCATCCCTTTCAACGTGGCCGCGAATAGGCGATGATAGCGGGACTGGTGCGGGTAACCTAAAATTCACCCGTCATATTTAAACTTGTCCGTCGATGGCGGCTCTGGCGACGGTGGGAACCCTCTGTTGCCGGCCTTTTTGTGGTTCGTTCGAGTTGGATTGGCTGATGTACAGGCTTCAAAAGGCGGGACATAAGCAGGCACGCCCGCTCGATGAAAAAACGGCGCCTGCCGCGAGAACCCATGGTTCCCTGCTGGACGATCTGGTGGATGAGGACGAGGTTTTCGAGCGCACGGTGCTGAAGGACCATCTTGAGCCGAAACCGCCGAAGACCGCCGCTGCGCCGGCCCCGCTAGTGGCGCCGGTAAAGGCTGTTTCGCCGAGCGGCAATCTGGCGGCTGCGCTGCCGGGCCTGAAACATATCGACAGGATCGGTGTGGATGACGTCATCCTCTGGCTTCGCAGAGGTGTCGTCTGGATCGTGCTGGCGATCATTCTCTGCGTCGCCGGCGCGCTCACTTACGCCTCTATGACGCCGCCGCGCTACAAGGCCTATACGGATATCGTCGTTAATCCCTCCAATCTGAATGTCGTCAATGATGGGGTGTTTTCGCCCAACCAGCAGCGTGACACACAGATACTCGAGGTGGAAAGCAAGCTGCGCACCATCACTTCGCGCAACGTGCTGGCGCGGGTGGTGGACGAGCTGAAGCTCGATCAGGATCCTGAATTCATCAGCCCGCCGCCGCTTGCGCGGCTGAAGGCAATGTTCTCATCGAAGCCGGAAGATGATGACAACCGCGTCGGCGCGCTTCGTTCACTGGGTGATCGGGTGGCGGCGGAACGCGACCCGCGCTCCTTCGTGGTCACGCTTTCGGTCTGGACCAATGATGCCGAAAAATCGGTGACGGTCTCCAAGGCCATCGTGAAAGCTTTCGAAAGCGAACTGTTCCAGACGACCTCCGACAGCAGCCAGCGTGTCGTTGACGATCTCAGGAAGCGGCTGGAGGAAATGCGCGAAAATGTGACCATCGCCGAAAAGCGCGTGGCCGATTTCCGCCGCGAGAACGGTTTGCAGGAAAATAATGGCCAGCTCGTCAGCAATCTCGCCTCCGGCGAATTGAATGCGCAGGTTCTTGCCACCCAGCAGCGGCTCATTCAGGAGGAATCCCGCCTGAAGCAGATGGAGGCGGCGATTGCCCAGAACCGCACGCAAAGCGACGCCATCTTTGACAGCCAGACCATGAACACCATCCGCGCGCAATATAGCACCCTGCAGCAGCAGATCGGCGCGATGACGCTGACCTATGGCGCACGCCATCCGCGTCTGGCGACGGCGGGTGCGGAGCGGGCAATGCTGGAACGCGGCATGGCGGACGAGGCGCGGCGCATCCTGCAGGCGGCCAAGATCAATGTCGCCGAAGCGCGCTCCTCGCTGGATGCGCTGAGGCTGAAGGCCGTGGCGGAACGCGCCAATGTCTTTACCGACAATGAGGCGCAGGTGCGGCTGCGCGATCTGGAGCGCGACGCCCGCTCGGCGGCGGCGATCTATGAGACTTACCTCACCCGCTCGCGCCAGCTTGCCGAACAGCAGTCGATCGATTCCACCAATGTGCGGGTGATTTCGCAGCCGGTTGCGCCCAATTCCAGAAGCTGGCCGCCGGGCAAGCTGACCTTCCTGATCGCCGGCGGCATGGGCGGCCTGTTCCTCGGTCTTGGCATTGCCGTGGCGCTCGGCCTCTGGGGTTATCTGCGCCGGGACGATCACGCGGATGTCGTGGCGCGGTAAGACGAGGCGGCTGCGTGTCGCCTTATTCTTCCGAAATCAGACCGTCATAAACCTCGAGCAGGGCGGCGGCGATGGCCGCGCCCAGCGCATTGCCGGCATCGCGAATACCGGCCTCGTCTCCATCGCGAACCGAAATGGCAAGGTCGGACGCTTCGTTGGCGACGATTTCTTTTGCCCGTTCTATCGCCCAGAGGCCGAAATCGCCGCGATTGTCGATCGAGATTGTTTCCATGGCCGGAGCCCTTCCGTGGTTTGATTTCCGCGTCCCTTAACCCATCGGCTGGAAAACCGGAATAGTCAGAAAATGTGGCGCACAACCTTCAGGCGTGTAAAATGCCCACTGCATACGGGGATTTATAAAAATATTAATGATAGTTCTTCGTAGTGTCTGAAGCCTTATATCCTATGCATAAGCGTGACTATAACAATGAAACGATGCCTATCTTGGACACCGGACAGATCATGACAGGGAGAGAGATGCCGGATGCGGGAGCGCCGGGCCAGGCATGGCCGGTTATTTCCCTTGCGGCACTGCCCATCACTGACGCGACCATCGATGAAACGGCGCGGGATTTCATCCTGCGTGCGGGAAGCGAGCGCGTGTCCGATGCAAGACCGTTTTATTCGACCTCGGCGAACGGCCAGGTCATTGCGCTTTGTCATCACGACCGGGAATTCGACGCCATGCTGCGGCAGGCGGACCAGATTCATGCCGATGGTATGTCACTGGTGATCTTCTCCCGAAAATTCTGCCGGCAGGCGCTGAGGGAACGGGTCGCGACGACCGATCTCGTTCATGCGGTCGCCAAGCGTGCCGAAGAGACGGGAAGCCGGTTTTATTTCCTCGGCGGTTCGGAAGAGGTGAACCGTGCGGCGGTCGAAGAAATGCAGAGGCTCTATCCGCGTCTCGTATTTTCGGGACGGCGCAACGGTTATTTCAGCCGCGCCGAGGAAGACGCAGTCCTTGCCGATATCGCCGCTTCGAAAACGGATATTCTCTGGGTCGGCTTCGGCATTCCGCTGGAGCAGCGCTTCGTTTCGCGCAATCTCGACAGGCTTTCCGGCATCGCCGTGGTCAAGACCTGCGGCGGCCTTTTCGACTTCCTTGCCGGCAAGAACAGCCGGGCGCCGCAATGGATGCAGGATATGGGGCTGGAATGGCTCTATCGGGCAATGCTCGAGCCGAAGCGTCTCGGAAAACGATATTTGCTGACCAATCCGATCGCCATATATTCGCTGCTGAAGTATCGCTTCGGAGCGTCGGGTCAGGGCCGGTAAAGCTGCGGCAAGCCCCGCAGGCGGCAGGCATATTGCATCGCGTCAGTTAATCAGTTTTCCCTAACATATTGAGAAAACGGGCTTTGCCGCTGAAATTCGTTGCAACTGCGAAGGAGCGCGCTACACTGTCCCAATATTATAAATTTATTCGAATCAGAGATATTTTGGGGACACCCATGGTGATTACGTCCATTTCTCTTTTGATATATGGAATTGGCACCGCCACCTCTCTCGCCATGACCTATATTGAAGGTGCCCGCCGCGATAAGAATTGGGATTTTTACCGGGTGACCGGCATCGTCCTTTGTTTCTTCTGGCCGCTGCTGGTGCCGCTTTTCGTTGTTGCGACGGCTTTTTCGGCGCTCGGTTTGCAAAAACGACGCGAGAACGTGCTGTCGTTCGGCAGGGAAAAGAACCTCAGCTAAACCGGCGACGAGAGCGATTGCGGTCAGCTCTTCTTCGCCGGCGCCTTGTAGGGGGTGAGTGTGATGCCGAGGCTTGCCATCATCCGGCCAATGGACATCAGCGGCGGATGTGTGGCGGGCAGCCAGGCGCCGGTTTTCAGCCCGGCGGAACCGGCGCGCAGCAGAGACAGGCACAGGCTGACGGCATTTTTGGCGGTCAGCAGCAGTCCGCCCCTCAGGCCGGGGTGGCGGGCGCGGTCGATGCTGTAATTTATGATGCCGGTGCGGAGCGAGCGCTCCATGATCCAGCGCGGCGCCATCCGACTTTCCGGCACATATTCAATGATGACGGCGCGGGCATTCCAGGCAAATTTGAAACCTGCCTTGCGGCAGCGGGTGAAGAAATCCATGTCGCCGCCGCCGAGGAAGTTGAACTGCACGTCGAATTCCGGTTTCGGCAGGCTTTCGAACACTCGACGTGAGATCAGGCAATTGCCCGATCCGTGGATTTGCTCGACGAGACCGGTCGGCGCTTCGATGGAGCCGAACAGCGGATGCGAGAGAACTGCCTTCGAAGCCGGTGCGTCGAATTCCCGGTTGACCGGGCCGCCGACGATGTCGACGCCGAAGGATTTCGCCGCTGAAACCATTTCGGCAAGCCATTGGGGGGAGGCGGCCTCGTCGTCATCGATCATCAGGAACCACTCAGCCGAAGCATAGCTTTGCCGGGCGGTGCGGAAGGCCGTGTTGATGGCGTAACAATTGCCCTGCGTCGGCTCCACCAGTGCCTGACCGTTCACGCCGCTCTCGGAGAAAAATGTGCGTGCGACGGCGAGACCCTGCTGGCCTGCGCCGTCATTATCGACCACGACAATGGCGAAGGGAAAATCAACCTTCTGGGCCGCGAGTGACCGAAGCGTCTTTTTCAGGCCTTCCGGCCGGCGGAAACTCGGAATGCACACCACCGCTTCCGGCATGATCTCGGACATGGAAACTCCTAAATTCCGGCAAGCGCTGCGGCGGAAAAAACGACGGCCCTGAGGCTTTGGCGCGGGCGGTTGAGGAAGGTGTCGGCCAGCGCCGAAAAAGCCTCGCGGTAACGGCGGGCGCGGAAGGCCTGCGCCACGGTATAGGCGTTCATATGGTTCTCCGACCGGCGGCGAAGCCGTCGCAGTTCCGGCGGCGAAATGGCGGCGACGATGGCGGGATCGGAAAAGACGGCCTCGATGGCCGGCTCGCAATCCCGGAATGTCAAAAGCCGGTTCATCATCACGCTTGTTCTGTGCACGCGGTAATCCAGCACATGGCAGCCGGGCAGGTAAACGAAACGGCCGGCGGCGGCCAGCCTGCACCAGCCATACCAGTCTTCGGCATAACGCAAGGTCTCGTCGAAACCGCCGAATTCCTGAAAGATGCGGGTTCTGACCAGCATGATGCCGCCATTGACGATGAAGTTGCCGCCGAGCAGCGGCTGGAGAATGAAACCATCGGGTTTTTCCCGGCGGCGAATGAGGTTGCGCCGGCCGATCTTGAAGCCATCTTCATCGATGCGTTCGTAATCGCCATAGACGGCGACGACATCCGGCCCGGAAATGCCGGCGCAAAGGGCCGCGATGGCGCCGGGTTTCAGGCGGTCGTCGGCATCGAGGAACATCGTCCATTCGCCGCGGGCCTGCGACAGGCCGAAATTGCGCACGGCGGAAACGCCCTGCCTTCCCTGCGGCCGTGCAAGCAATTTGACGCGGGGATCGGAAAAACCCTCCACTTTCTGAGCGGTGGTGTCGGTGGAGCCGTCATCGACGACAAGCACTTCACCGATGGTCTCGCCCTGCAGCAACACGCTTTCGATTGCTTCCACGATGTAACGCTCGCCATTGCGAACGGGAATGACAATCGAAACGGAAACCAAGACTTCAAACTCCCTGCGGCGTGGGCCAAGAATTCGCACAGCGAAGTTACTACCGCATTAAGCGGGTCTGGCCAATTATGACGTGGTATAACGTCAGTTAACCTTGCAAATCTTTAATATCCTTTTCCTATGATAGGGATGTTATGTTTTGGGAATATAGGTTGCGGAGGCGGGCGAATGCGGATCGGGCGGCGGAATTTTATAGGCGGTGCGGCAAGCGCTGGCCTGCTGCATGCCGTGGCCGGCCCGGCCTTTGCCGCGCAGAAGAAAGCCACGATCAAAACCGCCCCCTATGGCGCCGCCGTCTACCTGCCTGACCTTAATGCCGATAGCCGCATCGGCGAGGCGGTGGTGAAATATTGCTCGCGCATCACCCCTGTCACCGAAATGAAATGGGAGGTGATGCGGCCTTCGGCGGAAGTGTTCGATTTCGCCGCTGCCGATGCACTCGCCAATTTCGCGCGCCAGCACAAGCTAGCCATGCATGGCCATCCGCTGATCTGGTATGCCTCCAACGCGCCTTGGCTTGCCAGTGTTGGCGGCGCCAAGGTCGAGAAGCTGATGGAAACCCATATCGTCACCGTGATGGAGCGGTATAAGGACGTGATCCACAGCTGGGACGTGGTCAACGAACCGATCCCCGACGTGCCGGGCAATGTGCGTGCGCGGCGCGATGCCTGGTATTATGGCGCGGGGCCTGACGCCATCAAGAAGGCTTTCGAGATCGCCCATGCGGTCGATCCGAAGGCGCAGCTCGTTCTCAACGAATATGATGTCGAATTTGCCGCCGAGAAATCGCCGGCCAAACGCGCCGCTTTCCGCAATCTCATCCTCGAACTGCTGGAAAAGGGCGCGCCGATCAACGCCGTTGGCCTGCAGGGGCATTTGCGCGGCGGCTGGCCGATCGCCAAGGACGAGCTTGCCGCCTTCACGACGGAAATGCGCAGCTACGGTCTTGCCGTTCTGGTGACGGAGCTTGACGTGATGGACCAGACGCTGCCCGCGCCGGAGGCCGAACGGGATATGCTGATCAACGGTCAGGTCCGCGAGTTTCTGGAGGCCGCCTCGGCGGGCGGCGCGCTTTCCTCCATCACCACATGGGGCATCTCGGATCAATATACCTGGATCCGCTGGGCCTATCCTCGCCGGGACGGCACCGCCAACCGGCCGCTGCCGCTGGACTGGAGTTTCAACGAAAAACCCATGATGGCCATCATCAATGAATTCCGCAACCGTGGTGCATGACTATGAATGCTGAAATGCCGCTTCCTCCCGTGCAGAAGGCGCTGCAAATCAACCTCCATCCCTTCGACGCCCCGCATGCGGCCCTGACGCTGCCGCATCAGCTCAGGGTCTGGGGCGGGCAGGTGGACCGCATTTTGCTGACGGTCGATACGGGCCAGGTGGGGGCGGGGCGGTACAAGGGCAATGGTTTCGATGCGGCGCGCCAGCGTCTCTTCGACATGCTGGAGGAAATGCAGACCAATTATCCGCATCTCTCTGTGGATATCGTCGATTACAGCGATGCGGCGCGTGATACGGTGACGCAGACCTTCTTTTCGCGCTCTCCCATCCCCTATCCCGCCAAGGCTTTCGATGGCGGGCCTTTCCATGTCTATTTCTACGGGCTGAAACGCGCCAATGCCCGTTACGTGATGCACATGGACAGCGACATGATGTTCGGTGGCGGCAGCCAGAGCTGGTTCAGTGAGGCGATTGCATTGCAGAAGGCCAATCCGGATGCGCTGTGCATCACGCCCTTTTCCGGGCCGCCGACGGTTCGCGGCGATCTGGATATTTCCCGCCATGTCGGCATGCCCGGCGTGAAGAACATCCCTGCGCCGCGCAAGCTGCCGTCGCGCATTCCCACCTGGCGTTTCGCCACCGTGTCCACCCGGCTTTTCATGATCGACATGGACCGTCTTGCGAAAAGGATCGGCTCGCTGGAACTGCTCAGGCCCGATGTCAAACGGCGTATCCGCTCCTATGCCTATAACCAGCAGCCGGTCTCCATGCCCGCCGAGGAAGTGCTGAGCACCAACATGATGCGCACCGGCGTTTACCGGCTCGATTTTCTCGGCACGAGCAAGGGCATGTATTCGCTGCATCCGCCCTATCGTTCGCCGGAATTCTATGCGGCTCTACCCTCCATCGTCGAGCGCATCGAGAAGGGCGATATTCCCGAAGGCCAGCTGGGCGATTTCGATATCAACGGGTCGATGGTGGACTGGGGAAGTGCGCTGGCGGCCAAGACGCGCTCCAAACGTTATGCGAAAGCGCTGCGCCATCTCATCTCGGCGAATGTCGGGCGGTTCCGCAAGGCTTGAGGGCGTCGCGCCCGTGTTCCGCTCCGGGGCCGGGCAGGAACCTCAGTAGTCGGTGATGAGTTTGCTCCAGCTTTCCGAGCACAACCCGCCAATATAGATGTCGCCGCCCAGCGCCTTTTCCCTCAGCGCGTCATCGCGCGTCGCCATGCAGAAATAACCGTCGTGGCGGAAGCTCATGTGGTTCTGGCGGTAAAGCGCGTTGATGAGAAAGGGCTGCGCCATGCCGGTGACATGGGCATAGTTTTCATCATCGAAATGGCGGAACAGGGTGTTGAGCACATCGTTTTCGCAGCCGGCATCGCAGACGAGATTGAGCACATAGGCCGTTCTTCCCCGCTGGCCGAAAAACAGTGCGGCGCCCATGGCGTGACCTTCGGCATTCTCGATCATCACGCTTTTCAGTTCGCCGAGGCTTTCATTGGCCTTGCTCATCTCTATCAGCCAGTGGAACTCTTTGTGAGACCATTCCGGGCGGATGGAAAAACGCTCGATCATCGCGAGCGCGCTGCGTCGGAAGGTTTCGTAATCCACGGTTCTCACCCTGGCGCCAGCGGCCTCCTGCGGCCTCAGACCCTTTTTCCACCGCCGCAGGATTCCATCCACAAGTCCAAGCGCGGCGAGCGCCAGCGTGGTTTTGGCCAGTTTCGAGCGGCGCGGCATGCGCAACGCTATGGTGCAGAAGGGCTTGAGCGCCTTGTGCCATTGCAGGCTTTCAATCGGCAGCATGTCGCCGCCGGTCGCCACCCAGTGATCGGCGCTGACAGGAGAAGCCGTATCCGAGAACAACATGTCGTGTTTGGATGCCCGCATGCCGCGGGACAGGCGCGCCGCGCCGAGCGCGCCGCGTTTCCCGTCCGATGCGAAGGCGCAAAGCAGCCGGGCGGTAATCGTTTTTCCATTCGCAACGAAGCGCATGGGCACGGCGAGAATGACGCTGGTGACCCCGTTTTCCCCGGCGTCGTAGACAACGCTGCCGTTTTCCGGGCTGAAGGCGGGACTGCCGAAAAACAGTTTTTCTATATAGGAGCGGAAGTCGAAATTGCGCTCCTGCCCGGTCTTCCTGAAAGCGCTGTTGAGGACGGCTTCGACGGCGGGCACGTCATCCCTGCGCATGGGGCGAACGCCGGAGACACCTGGCTGAACCGGGCGTTGTGGCGACTGACCACTATCGCCGTCGTCCATTTTGGTGTGTATCGGAACGTCCACCGTCGGCCCCCAAGCTTTTGCGCATAGATGAAATCAACCATAGGCAGCGTATATTTTAATGTATTAATATAGATATAAAGCCTGCGATCCGCTCGGGTGTGAAATATCGAATTGAAGATAAATCACATTTATATCAACAAGTTGGATTTATAATCCTGCGCTATTCGAGGTTAACAAAATATACTCACATAAGCAACCGGTGGATGAAATGTGGATCATTTTTTGCGGATGCTTTTTGGGGTGTCGAAGTTTAACTTTTGGAAATGACTGTCTTGATTTTTGTCTCCCGATTTTGATTTCCCGAGGGCAAAGCGTGCGTTCACGGCGCTATCTCCTCGTGCATCGCGGATAACCCAAAAATCGCATTGGCGGGCCGGCCATTGTGGAGAAAGACGGAGGGGAACCGGACAGGGCCAGAAGCGGGCGTCGCTCCGACATCCCCAGACGCACAGGTTTCCGCTGTTGTTCGTCCAAGGTGATATTTTGAAATGATTTTTCGTTGCAAATATGTAAAAGAGCCGATTGTTGCGCGCGTCTGTGGCTATTTTCGCTAAACATGCGCGGCTCAAGTCTTTGTTATTGTGCACGTCGCACCGCGAGACCCTGGCTATTGGCGAGGCGGCACTAAAAACGGATCGGCAAGGTCAATCGATGACAGATACAGGCGCCTGTGCGCTCGAGGCGGATGACATCCACAAGAGCTTCGGCACGCATGAAGTTTTGAAGGGCGTTTCGCTGCAGGCCCACAAGGGCGATGTGATCTCCATTATCGGGTCCTCCGGTTCCGGCAAAAGCACCTTTCTGCGCTGTATCAACTTCCTCGAAACGCCGGATCGCGGCCGCGTCATCGTCAATGGCGAGGAAATCGCCACGAGAACCGGTCGTGACGGCAAGGCCGTGCCGAAAAACTGGCGGCAGGTGGAAAAACTGCGCACCGGGCTTGGCATGGTGTTCCAGAATTTCAATCTCTGGGCCCATCGCACCGTTCTCGAAAATGTCATCGAGGCGCCGGTTCACGTCCTGGGCGTCAGGCGGCAGGAGGCGGTCGAAAAAGCCGAGGCTCTGCTGAACAAGGTCGGGCTTTATGACAAGAAAAACGCCTATCCGGCGTTCCTTTCCGGCGGACAGCAGCAGCGCGCCGCCATTGCGCGCGCGCTCTGCATGGAACCGGCGGTGATGCTGTTTGACGAACCCACCTCGGCGCTTGACCCGGAACTGGTGGGAGAAGTGCTGAAGGTCATTCGCGATCTGGCCGAGGAAGGCCGCACCATGCTGCTTGTCACCCACGAAATGCGCTTTGCGCGGGATGTTTCCTCGGAAGTGATGTTTCTGCATCAGGGCAGGGTGGAGGAAGCGGGACCGCCGGCGCAGGTGTTCGGCAACCCCACAAGCGCCCGGTGTCGTGAATTCACCGGCGCGCTGGCCAATTGACCCTTTTGCCTGACAGTTCGTATTCAACAGGAGAGACTTTAAATGAAATTCTTCGCTACGCTGCTTGCCGGAACGGCATTTGCGTTTTCCGCCTTCACCGCCAGCGCCGACGTGCGCTTCGGCATCATGAACGAGTCCTACCCGCCTTTCTTTGCCAAAGACGCTACCGGCAAGTGGCAGGGCTGGGAAATCGATCTCATGGACGCGGTCTGCGCGGAAATGAAGGAAAAATGCTCGATCGTCGAGCTGTCCTGGGATGGCCTGATCCCGGCGCTGCAGACCAAGAAGTTCGACGTCATCTGGTCGTCCATGTCCAACACGGAAGAGCGCCAGAAGGTGATCGATTTCACCGACAAATATTACAACACACCCAGCAAGCTGATCGGCGCCAAGGGTGAAAAGGCGGGTGCGACGGCCGAGGACGTCAAGGGCAAGACCATCGGCATTCAGGTCGCCACCATCCAGTCCGAATATTACAAGAAATATTTCGCTGATGTCGCTGACGAAAAGACCTACCAGACGCTGGACGAGGCGTTTCAGGATTTGGCCGCCGGCCGTATCGACTACGTCTTCGGTGACTCGCTGGTTCTCGATGCCTTCGTGAAGAGCGATGCCGGCAAGGATTGCTGTGCCGACATGGGCAATGTGGCCGACGACAAGCAAATCCTTGGTCTTGGCGTTTCCGGCGGCCTGCGCAAGGACGATACGGAACTGAAGACCAAGCTGAACGCCGCTCTCGCCGCCGTCCGCGCCAGCGGGAAATATGACGAAATCACCAAGAAGTATTTCAGCTTCGATATTTACGGCAGCAAGCCCTGATCGGTCACATCGATGGCAAGCCTTGAAACCACGCTGCAACTGCTGTCACCCTATCCTCCGGGATGGGGCGGCACCCTTTTGAAGGGTGCGGCGTCGACGCTTGCCATTTCCGCCGGTGCTTACCTCATCGGCATCGTCATCGGGCTTGCCGGCGCACTCGGCAAGCTTTCGGGCAACAGGCCGCTCGGCCTGCTGCTCAATCTCTACACCACGGCCATCCGCGCCGTTCCCGAACTGATCCTCATTGTCGGGCTCTATTATGCCGGGACGGACGGTCTCAACCGGCTGCTGCTGCTCGCCGGCATGCCGCCGCTGGAGGTCAACGGTTTCGTTGCCGCCGTTGCAGTTCTGGGTTTCGTGCAGGGCGCCTATATGACCGAGGTGCTGCGCGGCGCGATCCTTGCCATTCCGAACGGGCAGATCGAGGCGGCGCGCGCCTTCGGCATGCCACCGGCGCTTCGGTTCCGCCGGGTTATCCTGCCGGCCCTGCTGCCGAATGCACTGCCGGGGCTCGCCAATCTCTGGCTTGCGGTGACGAAGGACAGCGCGCTGGTGGCTGTTGTCGGTTACCAGGAACTGGCGCTCGCGACGCGGTTGGCAGGCGCCAGCACCAAGCAATATTTCCTGTTCTTCCTCGCGGCGGCATTTCTCTATCTCGCCATCACGCTCGTCTCCAATCTCGTCTTTTCACTGCTGGAACGCCGGGTGCGGCGCGGCCAGCCGGCTTTGGCGTAAGGGGGAACGGCATGGATTTTTCCTGGGTCGCCAAATATTGGCCGCTGCTTCTGTCCGGCGCATGGCAGACGCTGGCGCTGCTCGTCATCTCCGTCAGCATCGGCTTCGTGCTCGCCATCGGGCTTGCCTTCGCGCAGGTCAGCGGCGGGCGGGTGACGAAAATTCTGGCGCGGGCCTATTGCACCTTCTTTCGCGGAACGCCGCTGCTCATCCAGCTCTGGCTGCTTTATTACGGCGTCGGCTCGCTTCTGCCGATGGTCCCAGGCCTCCGGCAAAGTTTTATGTGGCCGGTGCTGCGCGAAGGGTTCTTCTTCGCGGCCGTCAGCTTCACGCTGAATTATGCGGCCTATGAGGCGGAGGTGCTGCGCGGCGCGCTGCTGGCGGTGCCGAAGGGCGAGCTGGAGGCGGGCAGGGCTTTCGGCATGGGCCGCTTCACCCTCATTCGACGCATCTGGCTGCCGCGCGCGATCCGCATCGCGCTGCCGACCATCGCTGGCGAGGTGGTGATGCAGTTGAAAGCCACGCCGCTTGCTTTCACCGTGACGGTCATGGACCTTTACGCCGTCGCCTACAAGGTGCGGCAGGATACGCTTCTGGTCTATGAGCCGCTGATCGTCGTCACCGTCTTTTATCTCATTCTCACCGCCATCATCGCCCGCTGTTTCGGCCTTGTCGAACGGCAGGTGCCGGTCCGGCGGTAAACATTCAAGGAGTATCACCATGGGCACTATCCGTATCCTCGACGGCGGCATGAGCCGCGAATTGCAGCGGCTCGGCGCCGAGCTGAAACAGCCGGAATGGTCGGCGCTGGCGCTGATCAATTCCCCCGATATCGTGCGGCAGGTGCATGCGGAGTTCATCGAGGCCGGTGCCGATGTCGTCACCACCAATTCCTATGCGCTGGTGCCCTTCCACATCGGCGAGGAGCGCTTTCAGAAGGATGGCGCATCGCTGATCGCCCTTTCTGGCAAGCTGGCCCGCGAGGCGGCGGATGCTTCCGGTCGCAAGGTGCTGGTTGCCGGTTCGCTGCCGCCGATCTTCGGCTCCTATGAGCCGCAGAATTTCGACGCCACGCGGGTGCAGGCCTATCTCAAGGTGCTGGTCGACAATCTCGCGCCTCATGTCGATGTCTGGCTCGGCGAGACGCTGAGCCTGATCGCTGAGGGCGAGGCGGTGCGGCAAGCCGTTGCCACAACGGATAAGCCGTTCTGGATCTCCTTTACGCTCAACGATGACGCCGCTGCGGTCGCCGGTGGCGAACCCGCGCTACGGTCAGGCGAAACGGTGAAGGCTGCCGCCGAATGGGCGGCGCAATCGGGTGCTGCCGCCCTGCTGTTCAACTGCAGCAAGCCGGAAATCATGAAAGCCGCCGTCGAAACCGCCTCCGCCGTTTTCGCGGACAAGGGTGTTTCGCTCGAGATCGGCGTTTATGCCAATGCCTTTGAAGGCGAACAGGGCGATTCTGCCGCCAATGAAGGCCTGCACGGCACCCGCGCCGACCTGACAGACGATGTCTATTCCCGTTTTGCCTGCTCCTGGGCGGATGCGCGCGCGACCATGATCGGCGGCTGCTGCGGCATCGGTGCAGCCCATATCCACAAGGTGGCAACGGCATTGCGGCGCGCGGCCGCCTGACGCGGTCGGCGGCTTTTAACGCACTATCGGGAATGAATGCGGCGGGCTGAGAGGCCGGCCGCTTTTTTGTCTGCGGCTATTGACCTCAACCATAGTTGAGGAATTATCAGTGCATGGAACACTATAATAAGGACGTTCCATGATCGAGAATTCCAAGGCGTTGAAGCTCACGCTGCTATTCGTTGCCACACTCACCATCATGGCCGGAACCACGGTCGCGCCCTCGTTGCCCGCCATCGAACAGAGCTTCCTGTCGACGCCCAATGTCGAGATCATGAGCCGCATGGTGCTGACATTGCCATCGGTGTTCGTGGCGCTCTGTGCACCGGTCGCCGGCGTGTTGGCGGATCGCTTCGGCCGCAAGCGACTGCTGCTCGGCGCGATCCTGCTTTACAGCTTTTCCGGCATGTCCGGCCTTTTTTCCGAAAGTCTTGTCGGCCTGCTCGTCGGGCGCGCTTTTCTGGGGCTGGCGATCGGCGCCATCATGACGATCGGCACGGCGCTGGTGGGCGATTATTTCGAAGGTTCGGCGCGGGAGCGCTATCTCGGCCTGCAACAGGCCTTTACTCAGATCGGCGGCGTGGTTTTTGTGGTGGCGGGCGGTTTGCTGGCGGATCTGCATTGGCGCGCGCCCTTCGCGGTCTATGCCGTCGCCCTGCTCATTCTGCCGGCAGCCCTGTTCTTTCTGACGGAGCCGGTGAGGAACGATGGCGCTGTCAAGGCCGGAGGCGAACGGGATTTTGCGGTCAACTGGCTGCTGGTGGGCGTGTTGGCGCTGGCGGTGTTTCTCGTCAATGCCCTGTTCTACACCATTCCCTCGCAGCTGCCGTTTTTCCTGCGGGAGCTTGGGGTGTTTTCCGGTAGCATTGCGGGATACTCCATCGGCATTTTCAATTTGGCCGGGGCGCTGGCGGCGCTCAATTTCGGACGATTGCGGGCAAGGGTCACCGTCACCGCCATCATTGCCGTCGGGCTGGTGTCGATGGCGGCGGGTTTTGCGCTGCTTGCCAGGGCCGAAGGGCTGGTTGCCTTGCTGTCATCGCTTGCGGTGGTGGGGTTTGGCCTCGGCCTGGTGATGCCGGGCATCATGTCCACCACCATCTTGCTGGCACCGCTCAGACTGCGCGGGCGTATCGCCGGAATCGTCACCGCCTCGATGTTTCTCGGGCATTTCATCTCGCCGCTGGCAAGCCAGCCATGGATTGCCCGCTTCGGTTTTGCCGCCGCCTATCGCGACATCGCCTCGATATTCGCCGCCATGGCAGGACTTGCCGTCATGGCCGCCATTTTGCAACGATGGACGCTCATGCGAAGGGCGCGACCCTTCACGCCGGGCGACTGACGACCGGTCTTCGACGGGCAAAAAACACGCGGGTTTTGCCCGCCACGGCATGAAGGAATTGTAAAGTTTTTGATTATAATCATTTTACTGTAAAATAAATCGATGGTGACGGCTGAAAGCTCGCATGCTTTCGCTTTTTCCCGGAAATTAGGCCCGGCGTTTCCGCCTGCTGGCGGGTCGCCGCGCCAACGCGGGAAGCGGCCTCCCCGCATTTGAGGGGACGGGCTGCTTTCTGCGGCGCATGCATGATGCAGATGCGACCAGAGCCTATGATGCGGCTAGCGAAGCCTCGATGATCGGGGCGCTTGACGTGCAATGTGAGTCTTGCCGAACACCTCCGGCACGGGGAAGGAGCGGTTTTTAATGACGTGAGGCTTTCCGTGTCTTTTCTTCAAAACGCCAGTATTCGCACCAAAATCCTGTCACTCATTCTCCCGCTCTGCATCGTCGGCCTTGGCGCCACGGCTTACATGTCCACCCATTACAAGCAAGCGGACATGGCTTATTCTTTCTTTATCGCTACTGACAGTGCCGCGCTGGTGGAGCTTTCCCGCGCAAATCGCAATCTGGAGGCGATGGCCTATGGCGCCTATCAGGTCATGGCCTACGATGCGAAGGCTCCCGACTTCAAGATCGTCATGCGGGAATATCAGGGAGACAAGGGAGATTTGATATCGCGCCTGAACAATGTCAAAGCCATTTTCCCGGAAGAGGCCGCGACGGTGGACAGGTTGTTGGGGCAGGTTCAGGGCATTATTGCAATTACCGATAAGGCTGTGGAACTTGGCTCTGCCAACAGCAACCAAGAATCCGCTGCGGAACTGCTAAAGGCCGATGTTGCAATCCGCTCGGTCGGAAGTGATATCGCCGCCCTCTTGGACAAGCTTGCCAAGGGTGTCGTCAAGGGAAGCACCCAACTGACGGATCAGACCAATTCGACCATCATGGCCTCGCTGGTGATTGTCGGCATCGCTTTTGCGGTCGGTATCATTCTGGCGCTGTTCGTGGCGTCCCGTGGCATCACCACCCCGATCGCCCGTCTGCGCGAGCGCATGGTATCGCTTGCCGGCGGCGAGACGGCCACGGAGATCGATGGCATGGCGCGTCGGGATGAGGTGGGCCAGATGGCGAAAGCCGTGCAGGTCTTCCGGGAAAACGCTATTGAGCGCATTCGTCTCGAACAGGAAACAGATGCCAACCGCACCCTCTCGGAGAAAGACCGTATCGAGCGAGAACAGCAGAAGGCAAGGGAAGCCGCCGACGTCAAATTCGCCGTCGACAATCTTGCAGCCGGCCTCTCGAAGCTTTCGGAAGGCGATGTTTCCTATCGCATCGGCCAGCCGTTCACCGCGACGCTCGACGCCGTTCGTAACGATTTCAACATGTCCGCTGAAAAGCTGCAGGCGGCGCTGACCAAGGTGGCTCAGAACGCCAGCGGCATCGGCGCGGGTGCGGACGAGATCAAGTCTGCTGCCGACGATCTGGCCAAGCGCACCGAGCAGCAGGCCGCGGCCGTGGAGGAAACCGCCGCCGCTCTGGAAGAAATCACCACGACGGTCAGGGATTCCACCAAGCGCGCGCAGGAGGCGGGCCTGATCGTCAGTCGCGCCAAGACGGGCGCCGAACAATCCGGCCAGGTGGTGCGCCGCGCCGTGGTCGCCATGGAGCAGATCGCCAAATCCGCCAGTGAGATCAGCAACATCATCGGCGTGATCGACGAAATCGCCTTCCAGACCAATTTGCTCGCGCTGAATGCGGGCGTGGAAGCAGCCCGCGCTGGTGAGGCCGGTAAGGGTTTCGCCGTCGTCGCACAGGAAGTGCGCGAGCTTGCCCAGCGCTCCGCCAACGCGGCGAAAGAGATCAAGGCGCTGATCACCACCTCGAACGATCAGGTACAGCAGGGTGTTCAACTGGTGGGCGACACCGGCAAGGCGCTGGAAACCATCGTTTCGGAAGTTCAGGAGATCAACCGGCACGTCGTCTCCATTGTGGAGGCCGCGCAGGAACAGTCTTCCGGACTGCAGCAGATCAATACGGCCGTCAACCAGATGGACCAGGACACGCAGAAGAATGCGGCCATGGTGGAAGAAACCAATGCCGCAAGCCACAGCCTCGCCAAGGAAGTGGCGTCGCTCAACCAGCTGCTCTCCCAGTTTCGGCTCGCCGACGGCACCCAGCAGCCGAAAAACCAGCCTGCGCCGGTTCGCAGCGCAGGCGATAACGACAGATATGTGGCATCCCCGGTCCGCGCGCTGGGTCGCAAGATCGCCTCTGCGTTTTCGGGCAATGCCGCCGTCGATACAAAAGGCGACTGGCGGGAGTTCTGAGCGGCGGTCCGTTTCCAGCATGCGTTTCGGCGGGGAGACATCCCCGCCGGCGTTCAACGGCGATGCGGCGCAATGGAAAGCCGTTCTGGCGAAATCGATGTCCACCGTGTGAAACGCAATATTTTCGCGACAGCCAGATCATCCGCATCCGCAACCAGCGCCATGGGGGTCGGCGCCGGCTCAAGCGGGAAAACATTCAATTGGTGAAGTCCGAACCCGACCGGCGGACACTCACGGCCCGCTGGGGTCCTTTTCTTTCTTTGCTTGATCGTGATGCCACTTGATGGCGAAGAACATGCCCGTGCCCAGCACGAGAATCTTGAAAGGAAAGAAGACTAAGGGAAACAAATCTACCCAATCCCAATCCATCATTTTCGTATTTCCAGTCTGTTACTTGACACAATCTATCGAGGGTAGGGCTACCTTAAAACCACTGCTTCAACAACGCCATTTTATGCCTTCGTGCAGGGTCTTTTTGACGCAGCCCGGGCCGGATCGTTTCATCCGGAGCTCTTCAATCTTACCCGCGAAACTGCAGGGTCTCGACAAACAGGCTGAAGGCGGCGGATGGATGCCGTCGGCAGGGATAATAGAGGTGATAGCCCGGCAGGTCGGGCGTAAACTTGCCGGGCACCCGCATCGATCGGCCTGCATCCAGATGCGGCCGAACCTGATCGAGCGGCAGATAGGCGAGGCCGTGCACAGGAATTGCTATTCATCCGTGAATTCGGAATAACTAAAAAATAGGTTTTTGGCGGGATACTCATGGTACCGCAATGAAGCATCGGGTACGATGTGGCACGCATGGAAAAAGACAGAGAAGCCCCCCTTATGGCTGCAGCGCACGAAGAACAGGCGCGTGCATATTGGCGGAATACACTGTTTTATGTGACGTTCCTTTATTTCACGGTCGGCTTCTCGCCCTATATTTCGCTTTCTTCGACCTATCAGGGATCCGCCATGGCGGCAGGGTCCAACCTGCTGAACCAGCTTACCGCGATCATTCTGCTTTTCAGTTTCTTGGCGTTCATGGCGAAGGAGCGTTCGTTTTCCCTCGTCTTCTCACCGCGTCTGCTGATGGCGGCGGTTTTCGGCTGGTTTGTTTTCACCTCGCTGATGGGCGAGGCGCCGGCGTTTTCGCTGCGGCGGCTTGCCATGTGCGCCATCATCTGTGTGCTTGCCGGCGGCTTCCTGCAATTGCCGCGCACCGAGCGGCATTTTACCACGCTGCTTGCCGCATGCACCCTGATCATATTGTTCCTGTGCTATTTCGGAATCATCGTGCTGCCCTCACGCTCGATCCATCAGGCCAGCGATGCGCTGGAGCCATTGCTGGCAGGGGACTGGCGCGGGGTTTTCCGCCATAAGAACGAGGCCGCCTCGGTCATGGCGGTTTTGATCATCGTCGGTATTTATCTCTGCAAGCGCTGGTCGTTCATCGGCGGGTTGTCGGTGCTGTTGCTGTCGCTGCTCTTTCTGGTGAAGTCAGGCGGCAAGACCGCGCTCGGCCTGATGCCTATCATCATTGCGACAGGCTGGTTCATCCTGCGCTGGCCCCGTTGGCGCTACCCTGTCGTCACCTTGTTTCTGGCGGTTTTCGCGCTCGTGACCGTCGGCACCACGGTCGATCCCGTCTTTTCGCAGATGCTGACGAAGCTGGGGCTCGATGCCAGCTTTACCGGCAGACGGGATATCTGGACCGTCGCCATCGATTACATCCGTCAAAGCCCGCTACTCGGATACGGCTATCAGGCCTTCTGGCGCAGCGACGCCCTGATGTCGAGTTTCACCGAGAACAACACCTGGGCGACGACCGCGCCGGATTCGCATAATGGGTATTTCGACCTGCTGCTTGCGGGCGGCGTCCCGGGGTTTGGGCTGGTGCTAATGTGGATTTTCCTGCTGCCGCTTCACTATCTCGGTAAAATGGATGAGGCCACGCGCAATAGCCCCCTGACGCGGCTTTATGTCGGCGTCTGGCTTTATGTCCTGCTCTACGGCTTTCTGGAAACGCTGTTCTTGCTCAGTTCGGGCTTCGTCTGGTTTTTTCTCCTCGTCGCGGTCATGGGCCTGCACCTGCAGGCAAACGCCAGCCTTGCCGAAGACGAGGTGGAGGCGAAACCCGCCCTGACCGGGAGCGATGCGATTATGTAATTAAAAAGCTTGATCTCCACAAAAGTGAAGAATGTTCTCAATGTCGCCTGGAGCACGGCGGGCTTCGGGCAGATGCGACCCATCGGCTGTGTCGAGCGCGAGCTCACACAGTGAATGTGCGATCAGCGATGTTGCCTGAAGCCATATGAGGGTGTCTGAAATTGCTTGTGCCATGGCCTCAGAAACGTTTGCTTCCAAGCGTATCGAAGAGCAAGCTGCTCAAGGCTTCATGCTTGGTTGCTCGAAAATCAATAAATAGTTGATTTTAATGGCGCACCCGACATCATTCGATTAGGTATATCAAAGCAAAATTCATTATTGAAATCAATGGTCTTTATTTGGGTGCGTTGTCGGTTTTGTACTTCGTTTTGTACCGCGACCACCCATATAAGGAAACTTCAAACTTTTTCTCTTCCTTGCGGTCGGTTTCAGGAGCACTCAGCTAGCCGCGACATCATCCGTCAATGCTGTTCGCGACTTGTATGGAACCATGCAATACGAGTGTGCTTCACGGGGCATTCTGATAACAACTGCTGATTATGGTCCAGACGCCTACAGTTTTGCATCTGGAAAACCGATAACGCTCTTTACGGAAGCTAACTTGTTGCACCTACTCGATAGGCACGGTTGTCGCGCCAAAATTGATCTGCGCGAGGCGAGAAAGGAGCTGAATCTTCGTGATTATGGATAAGCGACGAGAAAGGGAGAGGGGCAACCTGTGAACCTGATCCGGGTTCTCTATATGGTAAAAAAGGCCGGTTTTCTGGGCTTTTGTTAACCCCGGCTATTAGCATGTTAGCGCCACTGAATGTGGGCTCGCAACCAGAGTTGCGCTTGGACATATGGTTTTATGGCCAGACAAACCTCGACAGTGAATTAAATTGGCCTCCCACTGAGAATTTCCTCCAGAATGGATTAGAGTCCGGCCCTTTGAGGACGGACTTATGAAGAAGCAGCGATTTACGGAAGAGCAGATCATTGCAGTGTTGAAGGAGCAGGGGGCCGGAGCGAAAGCGGCTGATCTTTTCCGTAGACACGGGATTTCGCCTGCCCTCACTACCAACTCACGTTGAAAGTGGAGACATCGCGGTGATTGGTTTGATGAGTTGAACAATGAGGGGAGGTCGTACGTGTTGAATGGAGGCATCACCGTCAATACTGAAAATGAAGAAGTATTGGGGTCTCACAGACGTTTTCGTACGCCTTTGCCCAGCAGCCTCTCAGCCGGAAGTGAAAGGGTTTCTTGCCCTTTCGGTGGTCATTTTGTCACGTTGATCTCCGGCTCAGACACTAGTCGTGTTCTGAACATCATAAGTGTTTTCCGAAAATGAGGATCGAAGCCTGTGGTCGAGAAGTGCGGTAAGCACGTCCTTGCAGTTCTCTGGGGTCGGAACAAGCAGCCCGTTTGCGCTGTAAGTTAAATTCAAGCCATGATCGGCGAATTGAGCACTTAATCGAGCCATGAAGTTGGCGTCCTTATAGAACGCCTTCTGCCTAATGGCGGACATCCGACGAAGTTGCACTTTGTTTTGTCCAACGTACGAAATCAGCACGTCCAATTCTTCGAAGAGATTCCTGAACTCCGGTTCGGAGCAGAGATCATGAAAGTCCTGCGCGTGCGCTTCGCGATAATTCATTACTATTTCAAAATTTCCCTTATTAACAATAAAAATATTGTTATTGAGAATAAAAAAATCAAATGACTTATGAATCTGGAATCCTTCATCTTCAATTATGTCTAGCTCTTTGTCTTTCCAGATCAGAGTCAAAAGATCAGTCTTTTCTTTAGTTCTCCAGCTTTTATCCGTACGGCGGACCGCGTAGACGACTTCGTCGTTGTTGACGAACTCTACAACATAAAATTTGGCGTTCTGAATAGTTTTTACGTCACGAATTTTCCGCGCATAGCTTCTGTTGGAAAGTGCTTCTTCGACGAGGTAGAAGCGCGTTTCATCATGCGGAAGAGTTAGGACGCTGGCTTCATTGTTTTCTGCCAGAAGACTATATTCCATTTCCTCCTCAAGCCCCGCCAACTGCGCACTGGCGATCTTTTGAAACTCGGCGTCCAGATCAGTAGTTGTGTCGATCCAGTGACCGTTTATGCTGGGAACTCGTCCTTTGAACGTCCATAGAGTAACGGTGGAATGGCTAAAATCAAAGTCTTTAAGCTCATGCAACGCCATCCGATAACCTCAATTCACTTGCGCCTTTTATGATGTAGATATCCTGTATAGGCGCATACTTGTAAATTTTTCCACTAAAAATTTCAGCTCTGGATAATACAACCGCTTGGTACTCAGCTTTCTTCCCTATCTCCCTGCATGTAATTTCATACAGCCGCCACCCCATAACTATAAGTACGGGATTCAAGACAATGAGCCCAGACTTGTACGTTATCCAAAACATCCAAGATAAAAAAATAAAGAAACCGAGAACTTTGTTCGGCTCATCGTAATTTAGTCCCATGAATGAAACTATATATGGAAGAGTATAATTAATCATCTCGGACGGAATATGCTTGCTTGTTCTGATTTCTATCTGCCTCTTAGATCTCGCGGTCAGAAAAACTGAACTAGTTAACAGCAGGCCGGTAAGGCATACCGTCACAAATAGCAGTGAGGTGATGGGGTTTTTTAGAGGAAGCACGCAGCTGCTGTCGGGCGAGATAAAGTCGAGACAGATATTTTGTGATAAAAATTTCGTCTCGTAGTCTTGCACCAGTAGGATTACTGAGAGCGGAAAATAGGATCCCAAGAAAACTGAAGCGGCTATCCATAACCTCAATTGCATCGCTCATTCCTCACGGTAGCGCCTTTTCTACGCGCTTATTGGACGTCGAACTTATTGATTTTGATAAACGTTCGTAAGTGCGATCGTCCAGATCATTTTTAGAATACTAAGGGTCCCGTCCCACGCTACGCAGGCAGTACCCTACTCTGCTCATCATCGAGTTCGTTGATGTCACCTTGATTGCGTTTACCCGCGGCGACAAAAAATTACGCGACACGTGCAATTTATTATGGTTCTTTAATACCATGTTTATTGCATCCACGGGTCATTTCGAGGCGACATGAAATCCACGACAGCTGCCGCTTTCACGGCGTTCTTCACATTATCTCTCACTCAGTATGCCGGCGCGCAAGAAGTTTCCCTCATCGGCTCATGGCGCGGCAAATACGCTGAAAGCTGCGCTGCTGTAAAAGAGGAAAGCACCGAAGACTTTCTGAAAATCGGCCAAAAGCAGATCGCTCGTTATGAAGGCGCTTGCGAGATCACACGTCAAAGCAAACAAAAGGACGTGCATGTCCTTCAGATCCTCTGCGAGACTGAAGGGGAAACGGTCCGGGACACGTTGAAAATCACCCCTGTCGGCAATGATCGGATCAACGTCGAGGGAGGCGGTATCTATGAACGCTGCAAATAAGGTTTTGCTCACGACCGGTGCGGCTATTTTCAGTATGAGCGCATCTCAAGCCGCACAGGCGCAGTATTTTTCCAGCGAAGGCCGCTCAGGCCACTATGCTGATATGTTTTTGACCGGGACGGAAAAGACGTCTATCGAGCAGAACGTGGTGGCAACCGTCCGCTTTTCCAATAATCTGGGCGAAATCGAAACCCGAGATTTCGTGGTCAACTGCAATCGTCATAATGCGCAGGTTTTGGACGATGCAAACGTTAATCATGCTATCCGGGTTAAGAAGACGCCAAGCAGCGCAGAAAAGTTCACATGGGAGCTGTGGCAGGCCGTTTGCCGAAAAGAGTTCGCCAAAGTATCAAAGCGTCCCGCACCGTCTTCGACACTTGAAAACCTGCCTGATCAGGTTTCCATTTCTTTCGATGGAAGTTTGTTCGCCATTCCGGTGAAGCGGTTGGATATCAAAGAAAACCTGTCGAATTTGGTTGAAGCGAAAGTCGATGCCGAGTGGGTTTCCCTATATTGCGATATCGATAACGGTGCGGCCTATTGGGCTGACAAGAAAGTTCTTGTGGGGATTGGCAGCGATTTGGCCGAAGAACTGAACGGCGATGTTTCTGCTGAGCTTGTTAGCCGTTCGCAAGCGCTGTGGAATGGTATTTGCCGCTATGGGTTGGATCGTGTCACGAGCACTAAAACTATGCCTGTAGAGCCCCCTACGAAGCCCACAGAACAGGTTGCGGATGTCAAACCTGATCCACTCGCATCGTCATCGTCACAGCAGCCCGATGGTGAAGCTGCCGAATACATATCGACGGTTTACGAAACCTATATCCTCGCGAAGGCTATCTGCGACCTGAGCTACTCCGGCAGTTTTGGCCTTAACGGTGCCAAAGCCAGAATGAAGGAAATGGATAAGTTTGCCGGAAGCAAAGGCATAGACATCCAGTCGCTATGGAGCAAGGCAACAAACAAGATGGAGAAGGATGCCGATTACAAGCTTTTCCAACTCTACAAAACTATGCCGATTGAGCCAACTGATCGTGTTCGATTCTCCGGGGGATGCAGCCGCATAACACCGCTCATCACGGCTGGGGTAGACAGCTATCTCTCGAAATTCGCGGGGCAATCAGGGATCAAGAAGGACTTCTGAGGGCGATTTGGTTTTCCGGCCACGGGGAAGCGTCGTGATCGATTTTTCCTCGCCTTCTGCAATATCTTCGAAGAGCTCGGACACCTTGCATCCGAGCGCAATGGCGAGCTTCTCCACAGTCTTGATTGTCGGGTTCTTTGCCCCTCGCTCGACGTAGCCCACGTATGACCGCTCTACGCCTGACGTAAGCGCGAGCTCATCCTGTGAGATCTGCTTTGCAACCCGAATTCGGCGAAGATTGAGCGCGAAGATTTCTTGAATATCCATGGTCGTAAAAAACCACCTTGGCATTCTCCACACCACGTTATATTAAACGTGGTTATATAAGACTCTAAATCTGTAATTATCTGATTTTGTCCCGGACTCAGGTGACATTTGGCGTCTTAATGGTTGGGGTAAGGGGATAAAAATTGATCAGGAAATTATCGAGCATCTGCTTGGTTGCGGTTGCACTGGCGGGCTGTGAGCAGAAGGTTTCAGCCACCGTCTATTTGCGAGACGTTCAACAGCTTCTTTCATCAACGGCACCGGCTGAAATGCCAGTCGAAATCAAAATCGATGTCTACGAAACGAGCATCGAACAGGAATGCCAAAAGCCATCCGGTCAAAAGATTCTAGAGGCCGTGGCAGCTCATTTTGAGAAGGCTACTTTGCTTGGATGCGAGAAAATCACCGGAAGCATGAATGGCCGCATGTCAATCAAGGCAACCACACGATTGGCTGCCCCTGAGGGTGAAGACGCTCCGATCAAATATCTGATCGAGCTTCAGGCCAGCAGAAGACCTGATGAGAATGTTGATCCTTTGTCGCTGCGGTTCGATCCGCAGAAATACGCGGAACTCCAGGATGATCTGAAAAGGATTAGCATGATGTCCAACATCAAGCTTTCCGACACGCGGGTTTCAATTACGGTCAACAACGACACTGGCGCTCGCGTGCCGCTGTTCCTCATGCCGGGCTCTTTCGTAGATGGTGAAGCCATTGACACTACGAAGGACCGCGCTCTTCAGCTTCGCGAAGAAGCGATCATAGAGCTTGGCGATGTGAAAACGGCCTTTCTCGGAAAGAACGGCTGGGCGTTCCTGCTGGGCTGGAAACACCAAAATCAACAAACACAATCAAACTAAGGAATTTAGACATGCAGAAAGCAGGTGGAATTATCGGTCTCGTTGCGGGCATCTTCGGTGTTATCGCGGCTTTGGCAACATTGTTGATCGGGGGTATCGGTGCAGGACTCGAAGCTGAAGGTGCTTCCACGGTTGTCGGTCTTGGATGGGGTGGTGTTGCCTTCTCGTTCCTGACCATCGTGCTCGGAGCGGTCGCGATGGGTGCCAAAACGAAAACTCCCGGAATGCTCCTCATGCTGTGTGCCGTCGTAGGAGCCGTTCTCGGGGGCATGCTTGTAGCGATTTGCATGGTGCTCGCGTTCATCGGCGGTTTGCTGGCAACGTTCGGGACCAAGAAAGCCGTCGTCGCTGCGGGTTGATGTAATCACATTTTTCAATGCCCAATTAATCAAATTTAAGTTGCATTAGGTGGGCGGCACACTAAGCTGAAATAGCAAATCTATATCGGGGGTTTTCAATGCGCATTCTTTTAGTATTAGCACTTTCTCTGGCGTTATCAGGAACGGCCTTCGCAGGAATGAAGGCTTCGTTCGAGTGGGGCCCTACCGGAAAATGCTTTGACAGCAAATCGCCGCCTTTCAAAGTTTCTGGCGTTCCCGCGGGCACAACCAAGCTTTCGTTTCTGATGAAGGATCTGGACGCACCGGACTTTTATCATGGTGGTGGCAAAGTCGACTACACTGGGCAATCAGATCTTCCTTACGGCGCTTTTCGCTACAAGGGCCCATGTCCTCCAACGAAGCACCGCTATACCTTCACTGTGAAAGCTCTTGACGCAAAGGGAAAAGAATTGGGAAGTGCGAGCGCAGCAAAATCTTTTCCATGATCTGCTTACTTCAATAAAGAGACGAGTTCACTCGTCTCTTTAAAAGCAGGTTTACGAGAAAAATTGGGATAAATTCCTGTCGTTTATCCACCTGCGCATGCCATGGGCCTCTTTTCCATTTAGGAGAAGCGGCAGAACGTTTTGACCGGGAATATCTTCTGAAAGAACGAGTTGGGCGACTTTGGTAGCTCCAGTGTGTGCGGCTTTGATGAGCTTGTTGGGCATCGCTGTTCCCTTGTCAGCAGCATAAACCATTCGAAAACCGGGTGGTAAAAATTGGTCAAGGGCCACCGGCGCTTGACGTAAATTGATTTTACCCAGACTGTTCAAATCGTGATCCGTAACTAAAACAATGTCTGCGCCCGCATGAGGCGAGGACCGCAAAATTGCTTCGATTGCGATAAGCCAACCGACCCTTTCTGGATGGCACTCAGCATCCTGAAAATCCACACATAGGATTTGCTGGATGCTACCTTCAAAATACTCTTGGGCAATTTGCGTCGTCGCACACGTTAAACAAGAGACGTGCACTGACCTTCCTTCCTTGCTCAAGGTATTCGTGTCAATTCCGAAGACGTAATCCGCCCCCGCAATGGCAGCCTCTGGGCTAACGTAACCGGTTTGCGAGGTGAATGCTTGTGATTTGGCTTTCAGACCTTTGGTAGTTTCCCGCCATTCGGTTGGCCTAACGTCTTCCATAGACAACACCGAGTCACCGGACAACAGTTCAACCCGGCCGTCGCTGCTTATTTGCAATCCAGTAATTAATGAGGATTCCTTGACGCTGAAGACAAAGCCTTGCGTTCGGTTACTATGGTCGCGGCTCATACAGCATTTGACGTAAGCCAGACCACTTCCACAATGGCACGGCTTTTCTCTTTTGGTCTTAGCTTCGCCCAATCCGCCACCCCCTTTATCGGTTTTTTCAAAAAACCAGAGACCCAAATCTTCTCCGGGATTGCGGAGAGTCTTTAGCTTTCTATTCGGCTCTATGCTGCCTGTTTTTCATAGCCATTTTTATGGCGAATTCGTTGGCGAAGCTTCTCCATAGCTAGAAGGTCAATACCGCTTTCAACACGCTGGCAAAATCGGCTCTTGAGCTACCAGACGCAACATAAAGCTTCGTATTGATCTTGCGGGTCAATGGCTGCGTCACACCTCCCGGCAGCATCAAAATACCAACAACCTCGCGACCGCTAAGCGAGCTGAAATCGTGAATGTAACCGAACATTTTATAGACGCTGTCGCTGGCATACTTGTCATCATTTGTCTTCTTCACCTCAATCAAAATCAACTTTTTAACGCCGTTTTTCTCAACGTGAAGCATAATGTCGGGCCGACGTTCGGCACCCTTCAGCTCTTTATAATCGGCGACGACACTTCCGTATGCCGTTGCAATTTTCAAGCTTGCAGCCGGCGTTTGGTCGAAGAACAAGTCGATGGTCAGATTTTGTCCTGCAAAGTGAGCAATTCGATCTCGTTTTGCGACTACCAAGCCGTATTCCAGAGGATCCCCAAAGCATAACTCTTTCGCCAATACATCGATAGTCAGGACTAAAATATAGAGCTCGAAAAGATCATCACTACTGATCGGTTCTAGCCAATTAACAGCAAGCAGAGATATTATATTGTACCACCAAGCATTAGGGTCATTCATTGAGAATATTTCGGACTTTCGAGCGAACGCAGCAACATCGCGATATTCGGGCCGCTTTTGGCGCTGTCCACTCAGCACGAGAGTTTGTGTCAATTGCGATGGTATTTCGATATCTACGAAATACTCGTGTTTGAGTGCGTCTCTGCAAACCAACGACATGTCACGAAGATCCGGATGAAGGCTCTTGAAACCAACTCTCTTTTCTATGGATTTTACCCGTTGCGCAGTGTCATTGATGAACCATGCAAGAAGTTGGTTCTCGGGCAAATCAAAAGATCTGTGCGCTGTGTGGGTTACGTAGTGTGCGCGAGACAACGTCCCAATTCGACGTCGCAACATTGTGGCTCCCCACTTCGGATTTCCGCGCAATGCGGGGCCCACGATTTCCTCGCGTACTAGTCGTTCGTTAGACAACGCATATAGGAGCTTCTGGAAACCGCCACGAAGGAACTGAAGGTAGCCTCCCGTTAGCAAATCAACAACGTTTGCGAGTAGACTGACGTCTGCATTTGCGCCGCCCAATTTTTCCAGAAAAGCCTGTAATGCAGATAGGTCTATAGATGCGTGGGTGGAGCCGACGACACCCTTTCCGATGCTGGCTAGGTGTCGACCAGCGTGCTCTTCAGAACATATAAAGTCCCGCCACGCCTCCCTCGACATCAGATATAGCCAGTCCACACGGCCAAATGAGCGTCAATCCGGTCTTCCCCACCCACGAATGCCCCAATTAGCTCGCGGCATTGCTCATGGAGATCGGGCCTGCCTTGAAATTGCGGCATGATATGAAGTTCGAAGGCCGACAATAGAATGTCATCGGCCGACCGCGTAGGGTCGATTTTTAATTCACTATCCATGTAAGAGATAGCGCTTTTAGGGAAAGACGGGCCTAATGGCATGCCGATTTTAGCGAAGCCATTTTCGGGATCCGCAAACAACGTGACGAGAGTCTCAGTGACTGACGAGACCTGCTCCAGTCCTGCTTTTGCTGCCTCTGTTTTTTCGGCCCAAGTCCGGATAAGGTTCTCGAAGACTGTCTGTTCGGGAAGATCTACAGGTACGAAAGCAAACCTTCTTACGAAAGCCATCGACAATTTTTTCAGGCTCGCTTTATCTGAATCATTCATTGAGCCAATCAGACGCCACCACTTTGGTACAGGAATTACGTCATCGTCATCGTTAGCCTTGGCAGGACCGAACTGGAGTCGAATGTTACGAAATGCTACCTTTCCAACCTCCGGCTCCCATCGGCGCTGATAGGGCAAGCTCACGAAGTTACCGGTAAGTAGCGTAAATAGCTCACCGAACGCCTTGTCGATGTCAGCACGATTTATCTCATCAACGATTAGACACTGACCCTTTTCAATCGCTTGAACGATTTTACCGGGCATGAAGTCCAGTCGCTCACTGCCATCCATCTGAGGTTTGGGAAAATAGCCACCAATCGTATCGAATGTCGTCCATTGGTCCGTAGCAGGTACTATGCTGTACGAGAAGTCAGCTTTTTCAAGCAACGCTCTGGCTAAACTTGTTTTCCCGGTTCCCGGCGGGCCGGTAAAAATGATATGCATCCCGGCTTGAAGCGCCGCCACCGCACGCCTTGCGGGCTCCAATACACCCTGCAAATCTTCAAGAGTCTCAAGATCGGTAATCCCTAAGTCCCAGCTTCCAGTCGTGTCCACAGGAGCCTTTACAATTTTAGGGTCAGCTAGTGACGGCACATACCCGGAATGGCCGACCAGAATAGCCTCTGGTGCAACCCCCTTTGACGGCTCGCTAAGTTGCAAGCGTTCGAGGAGAAGAGCCTCATCGAACGGGCTTTCTTCGAAGGCAATCTCAGCAAGCTGTTTTGGCACATCCTTTGTGAAAAGCTCAGGGACGAACCCTAATTCGCTCAATTGAAACTCTGTTGAGAAGCGCTCAATGGCCGACGCCCAGTTGTAAATTTCAATGCCTCTATAACACCACGCCGCAAGATAGCCGATTACAATCGGGATATCCCCTATCGCCTGTACCGCGTTTACGGACAGCCATCCTTGCGCTCCAGCCGCGAATGCCCAACGACCTCGATCTGACGGATGTTGCCGAAACAACTCTCGCTTATCTTTTCGTTGTCGCTGAAGACTCGAGCCGGCATAGCCATCATCGCGCCATCGCGACTTTCCTTGAGCATCGCCGAAAGGGATATAGTACGGCCTCTGTGGGCTTCCACCCGAGGGGCTAAAGTATTCTGCCATCAATCGCTTTTCGGTAGCTTGCCCATACTTTATGGTTTGCTCGGGGTCATCGCTGACAGGGGCACCATCTCTTGCAAGTGCTAACACACTCATCAAAGCCGGATGAGTGTGTTCGAACATATATTGGAGTGAAAGTTCGAGATGCTGAATCGAAACAAATGGCATGAGGTTATACCGCGTCGTAAGCAATTTCTTCCTGCTCACGGACCTTACGCGGTGCCTTGAGCTTCAGTATGTCGCTTTCACTCAAACAATTCTCAACGACAACACTATCCCTAGTTGATTCGACTTCCTCCTTAAAGACGTCGCGTACAACTGACGGATAGATGGCCTCTGCAATAGATTGGGCAAGCAGTGGCGGAACAGCATTACCAATCTGTTGCCTTATTTGAGACGCGGTGCCAGAGAATTTGAAATGGTCCGGGAACGACTGTAACCGCGCGGCCTCGCGTAAGCTGATCGTTCTAGCCTGTGTCGGATGAATGAAGGCTCCTGTAGTCGCCTCATTAAACTTTGTCGTAATGGTGTATGACGGCAGTCCGTTTGAAAGCCGCTTGAGCAAGGTTGTAGCATCGTAAGGGCGAATTCGGCTAAATCTGGGGGGAAGCGAATTGGCCGGCATATTGCGCCAATTTTGACCCTCCAAAAGGACCTGAGCGGCTAATCGGTCAAGATTAGGAAGGTCTGCCGCAGCATGTTGCGCGACTGTTTTTGAATGTGCCCGCATCAACGACTGATAAGGCGTAGCTGGGTCAGTGAGATACGGAACATCATTAAGTTCTTCGCCCTCTTTAATAGGTGGAAGATCGGAGCAAGCGTCAGCAAAACTCACATGCGACGCAACTTCTCTGTTTGCACCATGTCCAATCCTAGAAAGGTGGGCAAATGGAAGCGAGTAATTTTTCCAAAGATCGGGATTTCCATGCGTCGCAGCTGGAAAGCAATTATCAGCACCCGTGCGATTTCCGATAAAGAACAAGCGTCGGCGAAGCTGCGGCACGCCGAAATCAGCTGCCAACAAGATCATAGGGGCTACCGAGTAGCCAATTTCTTTGAATGCACGGACAATGTCGAGCGCCACACGCCCCTGATTATAAAGCAGCAAGCCGGGCACATTTTCAAATACGATCCAAGACGGACGGAATTCATCGACCATATCGAGGTAATTGATGAAAAGTTTATTTCTCGGATCGGTTTCGTCTCTGCCAGAAGCACGGCTCAGGCCGCCACTGGTCGAGAATCCTTGGCACGATGGCCCCCCGACGATGACATCGACGTCCTTGCCCATTGCTTCACGGACGTCATCGAACCCCGGTTTACGCAAGTCCCGAACCATGCCGACAGCCTCTGGCATGTTATACTGAAACGACTCGATGGACGCGCCAAAATAATCGAGGCCTCCAACGATTTTGAACCCAGCAGAACGGAAGCCCCACGATATTCCGCCCGCACCCGAGAACAAATCGAGTACGCGCGGAGCAAGTTCTTGTTTTTCTTGTATTTTCTTTACGTTGTGCGCCATCTCAGTACTCCAAATTCAGCAGAACATTACGTGAACACATGCGAATCTTCAAGTGTCAGCCTAGCAATTTCCAATTGACCTGAGGTATTTTTTTCTTCCTATCGCGAAGTTATCGGCACATTTCTGGAACCAATTTTCTACTAGAGGCTGTCGAGCGCCGACGACTGGGGAAGCAGGGACCGGGAAAGCTCCACATTCTTCTTCTCGAATGATGGCTACGCACAGAACTTGCTGATTGGCGCACCCCCGCTTCCAGGGGGGCTATAGCACTGGCGTTCCTACATGTCCCGAAGTAACCCACTTAGTTCGCAACAGAGACGGCCGTATTGCCTGTGTGCAGTAGTGCGGCAGCCTCCCACGAGAATACGAAGCAGTCGGACAGTGCCTGCTTCGGTTTCAGATGCGTATACCTCAATCGAACTACCTGCTTTCTGGTTCGGTAACTGTGCTATTGAAACTTAAATCGAACTGAGTACTATAGAACCACATTAAACGAACTGTGGTGCTATAAATGTTTGTCCGAGCCTACCTCAGAGCCTCAACGAAAGAACAGGATGCGAACCGTGCAAAAATGGATTTGCTTTCTTTCGCAAAAGAGCGAGGTCTGAAGATCGCTTCTTCCTATGTTGAGAACGAGAGCGGAGCATCTTTGCAGAGGCCCGAGCTATTCAGGCTGCTTTCGGATTCCCAGCCGGGAGACATTTTGCTAATTGAACAGGTAGACCGATTAAGCCGCCTCAATGCTGAGGATTGGGAAAAGCTGAAGAATGAAATCAAAAGCCGGCAGGTGAGAGTTGTTGCTCTGGACCTGCCGACTTCATGGTCGTTGATGTCATCGAATGCTGACGAGTTCACCATGCGGATGAGTGAAGCCATCAACAGCATGATGCTGGATATGATCGCGGCTATTGCTCGTAAGGATTATGAGGATCGAAGACGTCGTCAAATTCAAGGAATTGCGAAAGCAAAAGATGCCGGTCTCTACAAGGGCCGCCCTGCAAACGATGCAAGAAATGCTGCCATCCTAAAAATGCTTGCCGGCGGTCAGAGCTGGAACAGCATTGTGGCTGCCACAGGTTGCTCTCGATCCACTCTATCGAGATTGAATAAGATTCGACCTTTGACGACCGACAGGACCATATAACACTGGCGCACCGCCCGTTTTCGATGAGCGATTCCTCTTTCCCGAAAACGAAGTGTTTTTTGTTTTCCCAGCGGACTTTTGCTTATTACGCTGTGATTGCGCTTTGGCCACACGCAAATCCCAATCTGCTGGCCGAATGTGCCCGATCATCAAGTCGGGATGCCTAATCGCCCATTTATAGCGATCACGGCGTGGTATGAAACCAGCCTTCTTTCTCGCTGCCTTGCCAAGACACCGAGCCGCGCTCGCTCGCGGGCCGTGGAAAAGACCTTGGTATTTACGATATTTTTCCAAGTTCAATCTTTTCGAAGCAAAAGGATTTACGCCCTTTACGAGATAGTTTGCCAAAACCTTGTCATTGTAAATGTTGATGGGTCTCACATCTATCTGTCTTTTTTTGATACAACCAACATATTTTGGAATCCATTTTTCAAGCTTTTCATATAAATCTAAAATGAAATCATCTTCAATATTAATAGCCCAATGAACATGTAAATTCGAATGTGGTTTTTCAAATACATAAACCCACGGATTTAAATAAGAAGTCTTACCAGACTTCTTGCGCTTCGCGCGTATCCATCCACTATATAACTCTCTAATCTTTTGAAATTTTTTATAAGCATTATCATAATTATAAAAATTTATAGTAATAAGAACATTCAATGGTCTTCCAATAAATTTAGAAAAATCAAATGCATGCAAGATATTTGAAGCAGTGTTATAATTTAGATACTTGGTATAAATTCTTTTTTTCATGCGTACTCTAACTCAATTCCTTTCAATAAATTTTCACGTAATGATAACCATAAACTAGATTTAAAAATCAATGGAGAGTCACCCACGCTGGTCTCTCCATATCGAATTCTTTGTATAGTCTTCTGTATTCTTCGTTTATAAGGTGGTACTCGTCTTTTAACCCATTTTTATAGGCGTACTCCCCAATTTCTTTCAGCGCTTCGAGTACGGCTTCGGGTTTTGTCGGCTGCAATATAAAAAATCCTTTCTATTTCTACGCGATAATAAGATCGCTATGTTAATATGAATATTTCACAAACAGAAAAAGCTCGAGTGAAATCATCCCGAGCTATGTTATTGTCAAAATTTTCGATGTTGTACAATTTTACTAGAGGATTTTCAGAAAATTGTCAATATCAACTGAAGTCGGTTTCGAGTTCGTTCATTGCCGCAAGGCGCGCTTTCAAACTGAAGCCTTTCCCATATTCTGGTGACATGCCCGGTGTTTGATGACCCATCAAGCAGTCTTGGAGTTCCGAAGCAATATTATGCTCACGGAGTCTATCCTTGAATAAGTGTCGAAGTCCGTTCGCTGTACATTGGCCTTGTTCATCAAGGTTGTTTTGCTTCAGAAATTTGTTGATTGTAGCAGATGCGCTCTCATAGCCAGTCGGACCCGAATATCGCGAGAAACCCGCAGGGCAATTTTTGAATGCCGTTAAAGCGAGACCTACGAGAGGGATTGTGCGCTCGCGGAAATCGGTCTTTAGTGTGCGGTTAGCGTTAGGTCTGATTAGTATGTGCGGGATATCCGCATCAAGCCTTATGTCCAAAGGATCGAGACCGCATAACTCTTTGAAGCCGCAACCAGTGTCGATCAAGGCAAAAACCAAGTTACTGGCTTGGTCGTTCAGTCCTGCGAGTGCGCCAGCCTTTAACAAATGATCTCTCACGAAGCCTACAGAAAATGCCACGCGTTTGGTACGCTTTTCCTTAAACTTCATTTCGTCGAAAGGAGTCTGACGCGAATTTTTTTTTACGCCCTTCGAGCCAAGATAAGTTTTTATCAGAATTCTCAGAGCTACGAGGCGCTTGTTGGCGGTATTCGCTTTTATCTTCTGGTCGGCAATTCGGGATTTTAGGACGCTCTCGTACGTTTTTGCGTCGTTATCCGTAAGGCTTCCTAGTAGCTTGTCCTCTTTAAGGTGATCAACAAGATCCTTGCATGCCAACTTCAGGGGCGCGACTTTTTTCTTTTGATCGCGAATGTTCAGATCGACAAGGTTATGTGCTTGTTCGCGCTCGTAGCAGCTAACGAGTTCGGATATCCGCACATCGGTCGTGCCGGCGTTAAAATATGATTTGAATATTTCTGGCGTTGCGCGCGAGGTGTTTTTCCACTGGGCGTGGGCGGCAAGGATTTCGGCGGAATCGCTCAAAAGCTGTTTGAGCGGGCGTAGTTCTCGTCCTTGCGCTTTCGCTAGAGTGGCTGACTCGTCAAACGTGATAGATTCCCTGATGGATTTCCCGTGACTTAAGTCGAGCATCATTTTGTCGACGGCATTCTTTGCAGCTTCGAAGTTTTCTAGGGCTGTCTTGAAATCAGTCGTTTTAAGGGAAAATTTGAATTCCCGTTTCCCAGCTAGATCACGATATTTCTCAGGGATTGCCCTTCGAAAAACGTAAACTCCGCTCTTTTCATTCCGGTAGAGGTTTGCGAGCTCCTTCGTTATTTTTCTCAATTTGTACCTTTCTTTGTACTATATAGGTCATGAAATCACCTGATGTGCCAATAAAAACAATATGTTAGTTGAGTAAAATGGCGCACCCGACAGGATTCGAACCTGTGACCTTTGGAATCGGAATCCAACACTCTATCCAGCTGAGCTACGGGTGCAGCGGTCACGCTTGAATCGCGTGCAGCGGTTGGTTCATACCCCAGCTTTGTTTGCGCATCAATGTCTAAAAATCAGAGTTTTGCGAAACGTTGCCTGTTTTTGGGCGGAACTCGTTGTGGGGCGTGTTTCGCGGCGGCCGCCGCCCTTTGCGCGGTGGCGGGGCGATGCGTCGTTTGACGTATTGTTTTTTGTTGGAACGGGGTTTCTCTTATAAGTAGTATGTTATTGCCGGGTCGAAACGCTGTTTTGCCGCCTTCGTGAAGAGGTGCTCGGATGAGGTCAACGCCTTTCAAAAGCGGCTCGGGAAGCGGTTTTATCCCCTCAAAATTGGCGGGTAAATAGTCATACTTATTTTGCTCGCCGCGTGGCGATCCGGTGTCAGGGTTTGCGTCGTCGGCGATTAACTGTCAAATTATTATACAATATTAGTATCATCTACATTTATTTGGGATACAGTTTCGTGACGTTGTCGGTTATGATTTCGGCAAGGTAAAGGAACGAATCAGGCGGGGGATCGGATGGCTTTGCGATTGGCACACAGCAACGGGCCGCGGACGGAAAAGGCCGAAAACGGCAGCGCGGAAGCGGCGCATATCACGGCTATCGACTATGGGTTGCTGACGACTGCGATCAGCTATCATTTGCGGCACTCGCAACTTGCCGTGGCAAACGGTTTTGCCGATGTGCTGGCGGAGCAGGGATTGCGGCCGGCCGATTTTTCCGTTCTCGTCATCGTCGGCGGCAATCCGGGTCTCAAGCAGAGCGATGTGGCCGAAGCGCTCGGCATACAGCGCGCCAATTTCGTCGCCATCGTCGACAGCATGGAAGACAAGGGACTACTCGTCCGCCGCAAATCGGAAGAGGACAGGCGCGTTCACTTCCTCGACATGACGGAGGAGGGCAGCAACCTTCTTGACCGGCTTTCCAACACCTGGCGGGATCGTGAGGACAAGCTGATCGACAGGATCGGCGGCAAGAAGGCCCGCGATCAGCTTCTGGCGCTGCTCGGACGCCTGCGCGACTGACATTCGAAGAGAGCGATGGGTCACAATGGCGCAGGCAGCCGCAAGGTGCGGCCTGGTTTGCAGATATTCCTGTCTTCCCATGTCTGCGGCGCCGGTGACGATCTTGCTGCGCTGGTCTTTCACGCGAGCCTGATCGGCGGCAGGGCTGAATTGCGTTGCAATTTTCCTGTGAAACCGCCAAGACGCGTAAGCATCTTCACGCCGTTGGGCGTGGAACCGCAATCATGCGATCGACTGGAGAGGCCCGGGACGGGAACGCCATGCTGAATATCGATACGAGTCATCCGCTTTATCGTCCCTTGTGGGTCCGGTTGCTCATCGTCGGCTTTTGCGCCGCATGGGCCGTCATCGAATTCGTCAATCGCGAGTTTTTCTGGGGAACCATCGTTGCCGGCATCGGGGCCTATGCGGCCTATGAATTGTTGCTGAAGTTCAAACCCGCTAGCGATGCCGCCAAAAGCGGGGACGGCACGAATGAGCACGCCGCCGAAAGCGCGCCCGCCGACAAGAACGATGCGGGCTGAAGCGCCTTCTATCTTTCGTTTGAGGTATCTTGCGGGATAAGGCCGTCCGGCACTTTTACCGGAAATGCTCGCGCGCCCGCAGCATCCTTATCGCCTGGTCGATCAGGAGATTGGCAGCCGTCATGCGCAGCGTCGCATTGTGCCGGAACTGCGGTTTCACCCGGTCGGGATGATTGAGGCGGGCAAAGGCGCGACGCTTCTCCGCAAGCGTTGCGGCCGTGTCCGCGTCGTGGATCGCCAGTTCCACCGAAACATCGGCAAGCGACGTCTTTTCGAGATGAGCCGGCATCGGTTCCGGTTCGGGTTCCTGCTCCGGTTCCGGCGGCGGCGCGGGGTCGGCCAGGAAGGCGAGATAGGCATCGAGATTGCCGTTCGCGGGCGGTGGCGCTTCTATATGGGTATCGACAACGAACCCCGAGCTGAAACCGGCAATACGGTGGCCGGCAGGCGGTGAAGGCTCCGCGCCTTGTTCTTCTTCCTCCTGTTTCAGTCTTTCGACGACCGATTGGAAAACGGATTGTCCGAAGAGCATGCGGCTGTTCCCTGCGCCGGCCTCAATGATCCGGCCTTCATAGGGGATGAAGGTGGAGTCGGGCTTGCCATCTCGTCATGTGGTGGTCAGTTTGCGGCTTTCATCCAGAACCAGATCGTAAAGCAGGCGGGCGCTGGGCGGCAAAACACGGCCCTTGGTGGTGATGATGCTGTAAGGCTTGACCACGAGCTCGAAATCCGTCGGCAATATTCGGGTTCGGCCGATATCCGCCTGCTGGCCGGTAACGAATTCGGCCATGTCCTGGGCAATCGGGGCGATGGCGTCCGTGTTGCAGACAAGCGCAAGGGTGAGCACTACGGATGGCGTGTTGATGACGTTGCGCGGCATGGCGACGCCGTGGGTAAGGAACACATCTTCCATGGTTCTGCGTAAAAGCGCGCCGGGCGGCTGGAAGACCCAGTCGTAGCCGGAAAGGTCTTGCAAGGTCACGGGCGCGCCCTGAAGCAGCGGGTGACCTTCGCGCACCACCAGACAGGCGCGTTCTATGCCGATTTCATGGATGGAAAAGAGGCCGGGATCGAAATCGTCGGGAATGCGGCCGATGATGAAATCGTGGCGGGCCGCCAGCAGTTCGCGGGCCAGCACGTTGCTGCTTTCCACCTGCACGTTGATTTCGATGCCGGGATAGGTGTCCATGGCGCGCCTTATGGCGGGAACCACGAGGCTGATCGCCGGTGCAGTGACGGCGCCGATATAGACCGAGCCGCCGCTGCCGGATTTCATCTGGTTCAGTTCGCGGCTCGCCTCGCGCAGCTCCAGCAATATGGTGCGCGCCCGGCGCGCCAGCGCCTCGCCGAATTTCGTCAACACCACGCCGCGCGACGCCCGCTGACAGAGGGGTGATTTGACGATCGCCTCCATTTCCGAAAGCATGCGCGAGGCTGCAGGCTGCGTCATGTTCATGGCCGCGGCGGCCGCGCTCACCTGTCCGTGTTCCTCGATCATGACCAGCATGCGCAGGTGGCTCATCTTCAATCCGGCCCGCAGCAAGGGGTTGTCTTCAAAGACGAAAAGGGCCTCTGTTGTTTGCGCTTGCTCATACACTTTTAGGTTGTTCATTCGTCGTTTTATACCCCTCATCGGTTTTTGTATCGATTTAATATATCATAATTGATATATGGAAACTGATTTATTCTATTTGACAGTTATATGGATTCAGAACAATTTGCGGAATGCCGGGGAGGAGCGGCAGCTGTTCCATTTCGCAATTGCGAAATCGGAGTGAGCGCGATGCGGCTTCTTCCTCTGACGGCATGAATTTCATGGTGCACCGCAGCATGCGGGCTCCAGAGAAGGGCTCAAGGGAGAGAGTTTATGAAGTCCATTATTTCGCTGATGGCGGCTTGTGCCATCGGTGCTGCTTCTTTCGCAGCGCCGGCTTTCGCGCAGGACAAGGGTTCCGTTGGTATCGCAATGCCGACCAAGTCGTCCGCACGCTGGATCGACGACGGCAACAACATCGTAAAGCAGCTGCAGGAAGCCGGTTACACGACCGATCTGCAATATGCCGATGACGATATTCCGAACCAGCTTTCCCAGATCGAAAACATGGTCACCAAGGGCGTCAAGGTCCTCGTGATCGCATCGATCGACGGCACGACGCTGTCGGACGTCCTCAAGCAGGCCGGCGAGCAGGGCATCAAGGTCATCGCTTATGACCGCCTTATCCGCAACAGCGGCGACGTCAGCTACTACGCGACCTTCGACAACTTCCAGGTCGGCGTTTTGCAGGCGACTTCGATCGTCGACAAGCTCGGTCTGAAGGACGGCAAGGGTCCGTTCAACATCGAACTCTTCGGCGGCTCTCCGGACGACAACAACGCCTTCTTCTTCTATGACGGCGCGATGTCGGTTCTCCAGCCATACATCGACAGCGGCAAGCTTGTCGTGAAGTCCGGCCAGATGGGCATGGACAAGGTCGGTACGTTGCGCTGGGACCCGGCGACGGCCCAGGCTCGCATGGACAACCTGCTTTCGGCTTATTACACCGACGCCAAGGTTGACGCCGTCCTGTCGCCTTACGACGGTCTTTCCATCGGCATCATCTCCTCGCTGAAGGGCGTTGGTTATGGCACGAAGGACCAGCCGCTGCCGGTCGTTTCCGGTCAGGACGCTGAAGTTCCTTCCGTCAAGTCGATCATCGCCGGCGAACAGTATTCCACTATCTTCAAGGACACCCGCGAACTCGCCAAGGTGACCGTGAACATGGTCAACGCTGTCATGGAAGGCAAGGAGCCTGAGGTAAACGACACCAAGACCTATGAAAATGGCGTCAAGGTTGTTCCGTCCTACCTGCTGAAGCCGGTGGCCGTGACCAAGGAGAACTACAAGCAGGTTCTCGTCGATGGTGGTTATTACACCGAAGATCAGCTGAAATAAGCTCGACACACATGCGGGGATGGCTTGGCGTCATCCCCGTTTTTCCATAAAAATAAAAACGCCTGAATTAATCGGGCGCTGGATTGCGATATGGCCAATACCATTCTCGAAATGCGGAACATCACCAAGACGTTTCCGGGCGTGAAAGCGCTTGAGAACGTCAATCTCAAGGTTAAAGAGGGTGAGATCCACGCACTCGTCGGTGAGAACGGCGCAGGGAAGTCGACCTTGATGAAGGTCCTTTCCGGTGTCTACCCCGCCGGTACCTATGAGGGCGAAATCCACTATGAAGGCGCAGTGCGAAACTTTCGCGCCATCAACGACAGCGAAGATATTGGTATCATCATCATTCACCAGGAGCTGGCGCTCGTACCGCTCCTGTCGATTGCAGAAAACATCTTCCTCGGCAACGAAGTCGCCACGAATGGCGTCATCAGCTGGCAGCAGACCTTCAACCGCACCCGCGAACTTTTAAAGAAGGTGGGCCTGAAGGAATCGCCGGAGACGCTGATCACCGATATCGGCGTCGGCAAGCAGCAGCTGGTCGAAATCGCCAAGGCGCTGTCGAAGAGCGTGAAGCTGCTTATCCTCGACGAGCCGACGGCGTCGCTTAACGAAAGCGATTCCGAGGCGCTGCTGAACCTGTTGATGGAATTCCGCAAGCAGGGCATGACCTCGATCATCATCACCCACAAGCTCAACGAAGTGCGCAAGGTGGCCGACCAGATCACCGTGCTGCGCGACGGCATGACGGTGAAGACACTCGACTGCCACCAGGAAGAAATCAGCGAGGATGTCATCATCCGCAACATGGTGGGGCGCGATCTCGAAGATCGTTATCCGCCGCGCGACGTGCCGATCGGCGAGACCATTTTCGAAGTGAAGAACTGGAACGCCTATCACCAGCAGCACCGCGACCGCCAGGTTCTGCATGATATCAACGTGACCGTGCGCAAGGGAGAAGTCGTTGGCATAGCCGGTCTGATGGGTGCCGGGCGCACCGAATTCGCCATGAGCGTGTTCGGCAAGTCCTATGGTCACAAGATCAGCGGCGAGGTGCTGATCGACGGCAAGCCCGTTGACGTCAGCACCGTGCGCAAGGCGATCGATGCCGGTCTTGCCTATGTGACGGAAGACCGCAAGCATCTCGGTCTCGTGCTCAACGACAACATCCTGCACAATACCACGCTTGCCAATCTGGCCGGTGTGTCGAATGCCAGCATCATCGACGACATCAAGGAAATGAAGGTGGCGAGCGATTTTCGCACGCGTCTTCGCATCCGGTCTTCAGGCATTTTCCAGGAAACGGTCAATCTTTCGGGCGGCAACCAGCAGAAGGTCGTGCTCTCCAAGTGGCTGTTCTCCGATCCCGATGTCCTGATCCTCGATGAACCGACCCGCGGTATCGATGTCGGCGCGAAATACGAAATTTACACCATCATCAACCAGCTCGCTGCCGACGGCAAAGGCGTTCTGATGATCTCATCGGAAATGCCCGAACTGCTCGGCAATTGCGACCGCATCTACGTCATGAACGAAGGCCGCATCGTCGCTGAATTGCCGAAGGGAGAGGCGAGCCAGGAAAGCATCATGCGCGCTATCATGCGCTCAGGGGAGAAGAACTCATGAGTTCGGCAAACACAACAAACGAAGAAAGTAACGTCGTCTCGGTCACGTCCTATATTCGCTCCAATATCCGCGAATACGGCATGTTGATCGCGCTCGTCGCCATCATGGTTTTCTTCCAGTTCTACACCGGCGGCATCCTGTTCCGCCCTGTGAACCTGACCAACCTCATCCTGCAGAACTCGTTCATCGTCATCATGGCGCTGGGCATGCTGCTGGTCATCGTGGCCGGGCATATCGACCTTTCGGTCGGCTCCATCGTCGCCTTTGTCGGCGCGATAGCCGCCATATTGACCGTGCAATGGGGTATGAACCCGTTTCTGGCGGCGCTGATTTGTCTTGTCATCGGCGGCATCATCGGTGCTGCCCAGGGTTACTGGATCGCCTATCACCGTATTCCGTCGTTCATCGTGACGCTGGCGGGCATGCTGGTGTTTCGCGGCCTGACGCTGTTTGTGCTTGGCGGCAAGAATATCGGCCCGTTCCCTGCCGATTTCCAGATCATCAGCACCGGCTTCCTGCCTGACATCGGCGGCATTGAAGGTCTCAACACCACCTCGATGATCCTGACGATACTGATTACGGTCGTCATGTTCTATCTCGCATGGCGTCGCCGCGTGGTGAACGTGAAGCACGGCATCAATGTCGAGCCTTTCGGTTTCTTCATCGCCGAGAACCTTTTGATTGCGGCCGCGATCCTGTTCCTCGGCTACCAGCTTTCCACCTATCGCGGCCTGCCGAACGTGCTGATCGTGATGCTGGTTCTGATCGCGCTTTATAGCTTCGTAACACGTCGCACCACCATCGGTCGCCGCGTCTACGCCATGGGCGGCAATGAGAAGGCGACCAAGCTTTCGGGTATCAACACCGAACGCCTGAGCTTCCTCACCTTCGTCAACATGGGCGTGCTGGCGGGTCTTGCCGGCATGATCATCGCGACCCGCCTCAACTCGGCAACGCCGAAGGCAGGTGTTGGCTTCGAGCTTGACGTCATCGCGGCCTGCTTCATCGGCGGCGCTTCGGCATCCGGCGGCGTTGGCAAGATCACCGGTGCTGTCATCGGCGCCTTCATCATGGGTGTCATGAACAACGGCATGTCGATCGTCGGCCTCGGCATCGACTTCCAGCAGATGGTCAAGGGCCTCGTGCTGCTCGCCGCCGTGTTCTTCGACGTCTACAACAAGAACAAGGGCTGATCGGCCCAACCCCTATCGCAGTCAAAAAAGTGGCCGGTTTCCGGCCACTTTCATAAGATGCAGGCGCAAGGCGCCGCTTAGAAGAGATAAAGGCGCCTAGCGCCGGAGGAAGGAAATCCCGTGCTCATTTCACAGATCAAAGATGCCAGCGGCAACATCACCGTAGCGGTTCGCGAAGAAGGCGGGCAGGCGCACGCCGTCAAGGGTGCGGCGTCGGTTTACGCGCTTGCCATGGAAGCCGCCAATGGCGGCAAGAGCCTTGCCGACGTCATTTCCGCCCATGGTCTCGGCGATGCCGTCGATCTTGAAAAGGCTTATGCCGAAGGTCGTTTCCTGCCGCCGATCACCCATCCCGATCCGGCGCATCTGCATCTGACCGGCACCGGCCTTACCCATCTGGGGTCGGCCGCGACCCGCGACAGCATGCACAAGAAGACCACGGAAGCGGCTGAAGAAAGCCTGACGGATTCCATGAAGATGTTCCGCATGGGTCTGGAAAACGGCAAGCCCAAGGCTGGCGAAAAGGGCGTTCAGCCCGAGTGGTTCTATAAGGGCAACGGTCATGTGGCGGCAGCACCGGGTGCGGCGCTCACCTCTCCATCCTTCGCGCTCGATGGTGGCGAAGAGCCTGAGATGGCCGGCATCTACGTGATTTCCGACAAGGGTGAAGCGGTGCGCATCGGTTTTGCCGTGTCGAACGAGTTTTCCGATCACGTCACCGAGCGGATCAACTATCTGTACCTCGCCCATTCCAAGCTGCGTCCGGCAAGCTTCGGCCCGGAAATCCGCGTCGGCGCCCCGCCGTCGGATATTCGCGGCACGTCGCGCATCCGTCGCGGCGACAAGGTCATCTTCGAAAAGCCCTTCGTTTCGGGTGAGGACAACATGTCCCACACCTTCGCGAACCTCGAATATCACCACTTCAAATACGGCCTGTTCCGCACCCCCGGTGACGTTCATGTGCATATGTTCGGCACCGCGACGCTTTCCTTCGCAGACGGCATCAAACCGGAAGCGGGCGACGTCTTCGAAATCGAAGCCGCCGGTTTCGGCCTGCCTCTGAAGAATCCGCTGGCCGTTGACGCGGAAGAAGAGATCAGCGTTCGGCAGATATGATCTGCAGGCCATCTTTGCGAATGATGGGGGGAGCTATTGCTCCCTCCATTCGTCCACACAAGGCCGGAATGACGCAAGTCATATTGTCTGCGTCAGGTTACCGTGGGGCAAAATCCTCCAGATGCGAAACATCCGCCAATGAGACAACGGCGCGGTTCTGCCAGTAATCGTCTTCCTTCAAATGCGTGATGCTTCCGGGGCGCGCCGGAAAGCTGACATAACCGGCGCTGTCGATCGGCATCTTGATCCATGCCGCGATGACGAATGTTAGAGCGAAGCCATGGGTCACGATGATCTGCGTGGCGCATGGCCGCGCGATGATCATTTCTACGGCCCGATATACCCTTTCGGCGAATTCGCGCCGGGTCTCGCCATCGGCTATGCCGCCGCGGTGATCCAGACGATTATGGTGCGGTGCCGGGATTTGGCGGTCGTCCAGCCATTGCTGCGGCATACCCTCGGCTTCGCCGTAGCTCATTTCCCGCAAGTCCCGCGTGAGCTCGATCGGCTGACCAAAGCCTTCGGCGATGATCTCGGCCGTCTGTGAGGCCCGAAGCAGGTCGGAGCTGAAGATTTCCACGGGCTCGCCGCCAACCAGCGTCGCCAGCCTGGCGGCCGCCGCTGCCGCACCGGCTCTGCCGAGCGGCGTCAGTTCGGTATCATACCAGCCGCCAACCTTGTTTTCGATGTGGTGAATGGATTGCGGGTGCGTCACCACAAAAATGTTCTTCACGATTGTCTCCTGTTGTCGTCAGGCCTGTTCAATTCCCCATAGCTTGCCTTCGCCAACTTCCACGGAGTTGCCCGCAGGGTCGCGGATATAAACGGAATAGCTGTCATTCGGCCAACGGTGGTAATGTTCGATTGGGATTCCGAATGCTTCAAAACGCGTCTTCCAGGCATCCACGTCCTGTTTGTCTTTCGCATAAAAGCAGAAGTGGCCTTCGCCTGCCGCGCCATGGCGGGGAATGGGATTTTCTGGATCAGCCTTGCGCGACTTCTCGGGATCGAAAACCAGCAACATCTGCTGCCCACATCTGAAAAACACAAATTGTCCGGGCAGTTTGCGGACGATCTCCAGCTCGAAGACATCCCGGTAAAAGGCTTCGGCGGCATCGAGATCGTCCACATAAATTGCGGTTTCCATGATGGCTGCTGGCGGTCGCATGGTCCCTCCGATGGTTCAGACGCGGTGGCGAATGATGGGCAAATGGCAGGCGGCGTCACGTCTTGTAGGTCAGCACCGTCAGATCGTGTTTGCCGACGCCACGTTCCAGAACGGTCCAGCCGCAGTTGACATAATAGTCTTCGAGTCCCCGCTGGCAGCAGAGATAGCTGGTCTCGTGGCCAAGTTCGGCCGCCCTTTGCGTCGCGGCCCGCAACAAGGCTCGCGCCACGCCCGAGCGCCGACGGTCTTCTTCCACCCACAGGGCTGCGACCCAGGGCAAATATTGCGGACGCTCTTCCAGGTCGCAATGAATGAGGAAGGAGGAGCCGACATAGTCGCCGCCGTCATGGGCGACAAAGCCGGTGGGCAGCGCATGGGGGTTGGTCATGTCCTTCAGGTGCTCGGCGACGTCGCCCACCTGCAGGCCGCTATCCTGCCACCAGGCCGTCCAGACCCTTTCTGCTATGATGGGTCCATGCGACTGGCAGTCGCGATAGTCGGAAATGCTGTACAATGCCGTCTCCCGGCCGACTTTCCTCCCGCGGGTGGAAGCCGGATCGTGCTTTCAAATCGATGCGGGGATTAAACCGGGTGGGACGGCGTTTCGCAACCGCCAACTTGTCGCGTCGGATCAGAGTTTCGTTGCCGTCACATGCAGCCATGCGGTCGGGAGCTGGTCGTAACCGCTGCCCTGCCTTGCCTCGATCTCCACCATCGCCCAGCCAAACTGGCCGTAAACGTCTTCAAGCCAGGGCTTCGAAGGGTAATTGTAATAACGGCCGAACATGTCGCGGCCTTCCGCTTCTCCCGCCTTGAAGCTGGCGTAAAAAACGCCGCCCCGTTTCAGCGCGATGTGGATGCGACCGATAATGCCCGGCAGGGCAGGGCGGGGCACATGCAGCAGGCAGGCATTGGCCCAGACGCCGTCATATCGCTCACGCTCGTCGATATCCTCGAACAGCAATGTCCGGACAGGAATGCCGAGCCGGGCCTGCGCCGCTTTGGCGATTTCAGGCGTTCCATCGGTGGGGTGGACATCGTAACCGGCGGCCAGCATGAATTCGCTGTCCTGCCCGCCGCCGCATCCCAGTTCGAGAATGCTTGCACCCTCGTGAAGCCGCGCCAGGAATGTTTCCAGATGCGGGCGATCTGCCGCCTGCCCGCGCGAGGTATAGGCTGCGGCGTTACCCGTATAAAAGCCGATTGTATCGTCGTCCTTGGCAACCATGGTCTCAGCTTTGCGACTGGCTCTGGCCCTGCGATTGCTGCACGGTGACCGACACATTCAGGGTCTCACCGGCAGGGCCGACGCGCATACCGGATATAGGCGCGCAATCGCGGTAGCAGAGGCCGGATGCGATGCGGACGTAACGGTCATCGGGGCAGATATTGTTGGCAGCGTCGAAGCCCACCCAGCCCAGCCCCTGAAGATGAACCTCGGCCCAGGCGTGGGTGGCGGTCTGTTCCTCCACCTCTTCCATCATCAGATAACCGGAAACATAACGCGCGGGCAGGCCCATCAGCCGGGCTGCGGAAATCAGGATATGGGCATGGTCCTGGCAGACGCCCTTGCCCGCTTCCAGCGCCGCTTCCGCCGTGGTTTCGATATCGGTCGCGCCGGGCATATACTCCACCTTGCGGTGAATATTTTCCATGAGGTCGTGCAGGCGGGCCAGCTCGCTGTCGCCGGCGCTCACCTTCACCAGTTCGCGCACCAGCTTTCCCGGTTTGGTAAGCGGCGTCTCGCGCAGGAAAAGCCAGAGCGGTGCGTTGCCGATGTGGTGTCCGAACACGCCCGCCTTGTCCTGCGTGCTCACCGTGCCGCTTGCCACGACCTTCACCCGCTTTTGCGGGCCTTCGGTTTCCACCAGCGCAACGCGGTTGCCGAAATGGTCGTCATAGGCCACTTCGACGGTGGCGCCATCGACCGAGACATCCCAGTTTTCCACCGTCTGGCCCGGGCCGGTCTGCGGCGTCAGGCGCAGCCGCTGCAACGCATAGGGCATCGGCTCGTCATAGACATATTCCGTCGTATGGGTGATTTTCAGACGCATAAGCTGTCCCCGTCCACGCGCTTATTGATAGAAGCGGTAGCCTTCCGTGATTTCCTGTCCCAGTTGGCCGTTGCGGTTGACGAACCTCTCCAGAAATTCGTGCAGGCCCTCGTCCATGACCCGGGCGATGGTGGTCGCGCGCAGGCTGTCGCGAATGCTTTCCGCCGTGTCATGCGCCTTGTGCCTCTCGCTGTAATCCTCGGCTATATGGTTGAGGTTGCTGGCGATCTTTTCATAACAATAGGCCAGCGAGCGCGGCATGCGGCCATTGAGAATGAGGAAGTCGGCAATATTGGCCGGCTTGTATTCCGCATCGTAGACCCAGCCATAGGAACGGTGCGCCGAGACCGAACGCAGGATGGATTCCCACTGCGCATTGTCCAGCGACGACCCCACATGGGCGACCGCCGGCAGCAGCACGTAATATTTGACGTCGAGAATGCGCGCCGTGTTGTCCGCCCGCTCGATGAACGTGCCAATGCGGGAGAAATTGTAAAGATCGTTGCGCAGCATCGAGCCGTGGAAGGCGCCACGCACCAGACCGGCGCGATGTTTGATGACATCGATTGTCTGCGGCAGTTCCGCGTGGTTGAGCTTGCGGCCGAGGATATTCTTCAGCTCGATCCAGAATTCATTGGTGGCTTCCCATGTCTCGCGCGTCAGCGCCGTGCGCACCATGCGGGCGTTGTTGCGGCCCGCCTCTATGCAGGACATGACGCTGGAAGGGTTCGATTTTTCCCGAAGCAGATAATCGATCGCATCCGCCGTCGTCACCTTCTCTTGCTTTTCGAGAAAGGCTTCGCGCACGCCCGCACTTTGCAGCACGCCATCCCAATCCTCATCGCCGCTGCCGCTGCGCGTCAATGAAACGCGCAGGCCCGCATCGATCAGCCGGGCGATGTTTTCAGCGCGCTCGATGTACCGGAACATCCAGTAGAGCCCGTTTGCCGTTCTGCCCAGCATGGCTTAATCCTCCAGTACCCAGGTATCCTTGGTGCCACCGCCCTGGCTGGAATTGACCACCAGCGAGCCCTTTTTCAGCGCCACGCGGGTCAGGCCGCCGGGAATGATCTGCACCTTGTCCGAGACGAGCACGTAGGGGCGCAGATCGACATGGCGCGGCGCGATGCCGTTTTTCACCATGATCGGCACGGTGGAGAGCGACAGCGTCGGCTGCGCGATGTAATTCGAGGGGCGCGCCCGCAGCTTATCGGCAAACAGTGCGCGTTCGCGTTTCGTCGCCGTGGGGCCGACCAGCATGCCGTAACCGCCCGAACCGTGGACTTCCTTGACAACCAGTTCGGCGAGGTTGTCGAGCACATATTTCAGGCTGTCGGGCTCGGAACAGCGCCAGGTCGGCACGTTTTCCAGGAGCGGCTTGCGGCCGGTATAGAACTCGACGATCTCGGGCATGTAGGAATAGATCGCCTTGTCGTCGGAAATGCCGGTGCCGGGGGCATTGGCGATGGTGATGTTGCCGGCGCGGTAGACATCCATGATGCCGGGCACGCCGAGCGCCGAATCCGGCCGGAAGGTCAGCGGATCGAGGAAGTCGTCGTCGACGCGACGATAGAGAACATCGATTGCTTCATAACCGCGGGTGGTGCGCATCTTGACCTTGCCGTCCATGACACGCAGGTCGGATCCTTCCACCAGCTCCACGCCCATCATGTCGGCGAGGAAGGAATGTTCGTAATAGGCGGAATTGTAGATGCCGGGGGTCAGCACCGCGACGCGCGGCTTGCCGGTGCAGCCAGGCGGGGCGAGCGAGGCGAGCGACTGGCGCAGCAGATAGGGGTAATCCTCCACCCGCCGCACGCGGTTTTCATGGAAGAGTTCTGGGAACATCTGCATCATCGTTTCGCGATTTTCCAGCATGTAGCTGACACCGGAAGGCGTGCGGGCATTGTCTTCCAGAACGTAGAACTGGTCTTCGCCGGTGCGGACAATGTCAGTGCCGACAATGTGGGTATAGACACCGCCGGGCGGGGTGAAGCCGATCATTTCCGGCAGGAACGCTTCGTTCTTCTCGATGATTTCGCGGGGAATGCGCCCGGCGCGGATGATTTCCTGTTTGTGATAGATATCGTCGAGGAAAGCATTGAGGGCGAGGACGCGTTGTTCGATGCCCTGGGCCAGTTTGCGCCACTCGCGGCCGGAGATGATGCGCGGGATGATATCGAAGGGGATCAGTTTTTCTGAACTGTCGGCATGGCCATAGACTGCGAAAGTAATACCGGTTTTTCGAAAGATGTTTTCCGCGTCTTTTGATTTCTGGATCAGGTGCGCCCTGTCCTGTCGGCTGTACCACTCGTTATAGTTTTCATATGGGCTTCGCGGCGTGTCGTCCGCATTTATCATTTCGTCAAATGCCAACTTCGATGTCCCCTTTTTTGCCATTTGAATACAACGAGAAATGCAATGCAAGAACTATGCAGGCCTCCCCGAGAAGATTTTTTGTCGCCTTAGAGTTTTAAAAAAGAAGCGTTTTTTGAGTTTCAGCCTATAAATGCGGCATTGGCAAATTGGTTGCGCGGTGGCGAGGGGTGTAATGAGGTGGCCGTGCTGTGTACGCCCTGGGCGAATGCATAAATTTTAGTCGGTCGCTTTCGGTTGAAGAATGTCGGACGTTGCATCAGAAAATCTGAAAGATGTGATCACCAAAACACCTTTGACCTTTTTTTCGGATGCGGATACCGCCTTGCTGAATACTCAGCTCGATCACGCGCGGGTTTTGCGTCAAGTCGAAGAAGTGTCAATTCGCCGCCTGTCCTACACCGCGTTCGGTTACGGGCATCGTGCGGCACAGGGGATGTTCCCATGTCGCTCGACCGTCTGGCTCCGGCCATCTTCGTCTTTCTCTGGTCGACCGGCTGGGTCACCGCCAAATATGCGGTCTATTATACCGGACCGCTCACCTTTCTCTGTCTGCGCTATCTGCTGGCGGGGGCGCTACTGTGGGCGATCTGCCGCGTTTCCTCCATCCAGTGGCCTCAGCGACGTGCCGATGTCTTCCGGGCGATCCTGTCCGGCGTCTTCCTGCACGGCCTTTATCTCGGCATGATCTGGTGGGCGATCGGGCAGGGCGTGCCGGCGGCGATCGGCGGTATCATCGCCGGTCTGCAGCCGCTGATGACGGCGGTGGCCGCCCGTTTCATGATCGGTGAGAAAATCTCGCCCCTGCAGCGCGCCGGCCTGCTTATCGGCTTTGCCGGCATCGCCATTGCCGTGCTGCCGAAGGTCATGGCCACCGGTGCTGTCGGCCTGTCGGTGCCGCTCTACGCCGTGGCGGTCAATGTGCTGGGCATGACGTCGGTGACCTATGGCACGCTCTACCAGAAGAAATATGTCCATGGCGGAAACATCATGGCAGTAGCCACGCTGCAATATGTCGGTGCGTTGCTGGTCACCGTTCCCTTCGCGCTTCTGCTGGAGGATGGGCATGTGGACTGGAGCCTTGGCCTTGCCGCCACGCTTGCTTGGTCCGTGGGTGCGATCTCCATCGGCGCCGTGGCGTTGCTTCTTTATCTGATCCGGCGCGGGCAGGTCTCGCGGGCCGCCTCGCTGATCTATCTCGTGCCGCCGCTTGCCGCCGTGGAAGCCGCGCTGCTTTTCGGCGAAACGCTGACACCCGCCATGATTGCCGGCACCGTTCTGGCGGTAACGGGGGTTTATCTCGCCAATCGCAGGCCTGCCGCAGCGGTTGCGACGCGTTAATTACTACAACCGCATATTAGGGGTTTGTTAACCATAAAATTATACCTCTCGTTAATCCAAAGATTTGGCGGGGGTTACATGTCTATTTCACGTCGTGGTGTTCTGTTCGGATTGCCGTTGTTCCTGGCTGGCTGCGCGAATACCGGTATTGGTCAGCAGAGGCTGAATTATGCGGCAAAGCCGGAGGAGAAATTCCCGCTTCCCGCCATGCATCTCGACAAGGTCAAGCCGGAGCTTCGTCGGCAGGAAGTCAGCTACGACACCAGACACCCGGCAGGAACGGTTGTCGTGGATACGCCGGCGCGGCGGCTTTATTACGTTATGGGCGATGGCCGCGCCATGCGTTATGGCGTCGGTGTCGGCCGGCAGGGTCTTGCACTGAAGGGCGATGCCTATATCGGCCGCAAGGCGGAATGGCCGTCCTGGACGCCGACTGCGAACATGATGCGCCGTGATCCGCGCAATCTGAAATTCGCCGGCGGTATGGCGGGCGGCCCGAATAATCCGCTCGGCGCACGCGCGCTCTATCTCTATCGCGGCGGCAACGACACCATGTTCCGTCTGCACGGCACCAACCAGCCGCAATCCATCGGCCACGCCATGTCGAGCGGCTGCATTCGCATGCTGAACCACGACATCATCGATCTTTACAGCCGCGTGCCGGTGGGTTCGAAGGTTGTTGTCTTGCAGGCATGAGGAAGAGGCGGATTTTTCCGCCTTTGGCACGCCAGAAAATGCCTGTATCCTTGAGTTGATTTTTTTTTGGCAAAAGGTCAATTTTGCGCTTGAAAATCAACCATGTGTAGAATGCCTCCCTTTCTGTATTTAAGGGAGTTCTGCTATATCGGAAACGTGATTTCCGGTGTTAGAGACGTGTATCCATAAAGGCGTAAATGCACTGTATCGAGCGCGGCACCACTTCAACGGGGACACATGACCATGGCAACTTTCGACTCTCTCTCCCGCTATCGCCCGCAGGCGCTCGGGGCGCTGCGCATCATGACGGCGCTACTTTTCATTTCGCATGGAACGCAGAAGCTGTTCGGTTTTCCGGCATCGCAGATGGAAGGCTCCCTGCCGACAATGCTGCTCGTGGCGGCGCTTCTGGAATTCGTCGGCGGCGTTCTCGTGCTGATCGGCCTGTTCACGCGTCCGGTCGCCTTTATCCTGTCCGGTCAGATGGCCGTTGCCTATTTCATCGCGCATGGACCGAAGAGCTTCTTCCCGGCCCTGAACGGTGGCGACGCCGCCATTCTGTTCTGCTTCATCTTCCTCTATCTGTTCGTTGCCGGTCCAGGCGCTTTCTCTGTGGATGAGCGCCGCGCCTGATTGGCCGAGATGGTCACTGATCTTTATCAAGGCCCCGCATGGCTGGAGCCATGCGGGGCCTTGTGTCTTGAAGTGGCAGAAACTTCGGCCGTCGCCGAAGCATTGGTGCGTGTTTTCGGGTTAGCAACGGTTCATCCTGAACGACGTTGGAAGATCGATCCGTGACCCCTCAGAACACCATAGCCCGTGAATTGCTGTTTCTCGCCTTGCTGTCCACGCTGTGGGCCGCATCCTATACTTTCATCAAGATCGGGGTGGAGACGATACCGCCGATCACCTTCATCGCGTCGCGTACGATGATAGCCGGTCTGCTGCTATATGCGGTGATCCGCCTGCGCGGGCTGCGCCTGCCCACGGATTTGGCGACGTGGCGGCTGTTTTTCATTCAGGCCTGCATCAACAGCGTTCTGCCTTTCACATTAATCGCCTGGGCGGAACAGAGCATCGATGCCGGGCTTGCCGTCATTCTCAATGCAACGACGCCGATCTTCACCTTTCTTCTCACCGCGCTGGTCATCCGGCACGAGGCGGTCAGCGGGCGCAAGCTGTTCGGCACCATTGCCGGCATGACGGGCGTTTGCATGATCATTGGCATGGAAGCGTTGGGCGGTGCGGGCGAGGCTATATGGAGCCAGCTTGCCGTGCTGACGGCGGCGTTTTCCTATGCCTGTGCTGCGATATTCGGCAAGAACTTCAAGGGGCTTGATCCGATCATGCCGGCTGCCGGCTCGTTGATCTGTGGTGCCGTGCTGCTGTTGCCCGTCAGCCTGATCGTTGATCGGCCGTGGACCTTGTCGCCTTCGGCGGCGTCTTTGATGGCACTTGGGTGCCTCAGCGTCTTCTCAACGGCGCTCGCCTTCATGATCTATTTCCGGCTGATGCAGACGCTCGGTTCGGTCGGCACCACCTCGCAGGCGTATCTGCGGGTCCCGGTCGGTGTCGCCATCGGCATGGTGTTTCTGGGGGAGGTGCCGACCCCGGTCATGTGGGTGGGGCTCGTCTGCGTGATCGCCGGCGTGCTGGCCATGACCTTGCCGTCACGACGCCGGGCGGTTGGGCAGGGCGGTTGAGGCAAAGAAAAGCCCCGCAAAGCCTGGGCTTGCGGGGTGAAATTTAAAAGCGCCTGGGTGCACGACAACCGCATGTAGACCGAGCGGGTGCCGCTTGTTTCTTCTCCCCGAGGGGGAGAAGTCCGCGGCAGCGGGATGAGGGGGCGCCCCTCGCCGGATTTCGGAGAGCTTGCCCCCTCATCCGACCCTTCGGGCCACCTTCTCCCCGGCGGGGAGAAGAAAGGCGCGGCAGCGCCGAGCGCCTCAGGCCGACTTAGCGGTTGCGGCCGCGATTGCCGTTGCCGGAAGCGCGTTTTTCCTGGCCGTTGCCGCCAGCGGGTGCGTGGCGATTGGCGCCGCTGCCGCCGGGCTTGCGGGCCGGGCGGCGGTGCTTGCGCGGGCCGGCCGGACGGCCTGCATCGCCTTCTGCCTGCTTCACGCGTTTGAAGTCGGAGGTGACTTCCAGATCGTTGTCGGCATCGCGCGGCGCATGGTGGCGGGACGGGCGGGATTCGCCGTTGTGACGGCCGCCTTCACGCGGGCCGCGCTGCTGGCCGCCATTGTTGTTGCGGCCGCCACGGTTGTTGTTGGGGCGCGTCGGGCTGGCAAGCACGGACGGGCGTTCGCCCGAGGCAACCGGAATATCGATCTTCATCAGCTTTTCGATGTCGTGCAGCAGGCGGGTTTCGTCCGGTGCGCAGAAAGCGATGGCGATGCCGTCACGGCCAGCGCGGGCGGTACGGCCGATGCGGTGAACATAGGCGTCAGGCACTTCCGGCAGGTCGTAGTTGAAGACGTGCGTCACAGCCGGAATGTCGATGCCGCGGGCGGCAACGTCGGTTGCAACCAGAACCTTGATATCACCGTCCTTGAAGCCCTTCAGTGCCCGCTCCCGCTGGCCCTGGCTCTTGTTGCCATGGATGGAAGCGACCTTGAAGCCGATATGTTCGAGATGCTTGTAGAGCTTTTCCGCGCCATGCTTGGTGCGCAGGAAAACGATGGCGCGGCCATCCGGGTTTTCGTTCAGCGACTTTTTCAGGAGATCGGTCTTGTCGTTCTTGCCGGCAACGAAATGCACATATTGCTCGACCTTGTCGGCAGCCTTGCCCGGAGGCGTGACTTCGACCTTGACCGGATCGGTCAGGTAGCTGTGCGACAGATCGGCAATCGCCTTCGGCATGGTGGCCGAGAACAAAAGCGTCTGGCGCTTGGCCGGAACCATTCTGGAAATCTTGCGCAGATCGTGGATGAAGCCGAGATCGAGCATCTGGTCCGCTTCATCGAGCACCAGATAGGTAACCTTGGAGAGCGAGATGGCGTTGCGGGCGATGAGGTCCAGCAGACGGCCGGGGGTGGCCACCAGAATGTCCGTGCCCTTTTCGAGCTGGAGCTGCTGCTTGTTGATCGATGCGCCACCGACAACCTGGTTGATGCGCAGCGGCGTCTTCTTCACGAAGGAGCGCAGGTTTTCGCCGATCTGGTTCACCAGCTCGCGGGTGGGGGCGAGGATGAGGGTGCGGCAGGTGCGGTTTGCCGGGCGGTCGGCCTGCTTCATCAGCATTTCGATGATCGGAAGGCCGAAAGCGGCGGTCTTGCCGGTGCCGGTCTGTGCGAGGCCGATCAGGTCGCGGCCTTCAAGCAGCAGCGGAATGGCCTTTGCCTGAATAGGGGTGGGAGCGGTATAGCCAAGCTGGGTAACGCTGGCCACGATCTTTTCGGAGAGGCCGAGTTCGCTAAAACTGGTCAATATAATGCCTTTCGGGGCGCCAAAAACCAATCGTCCGGAACAGGGTAGCTGTCCGGCGGTTTCGGCGTCAAGAACCCCGCGTGAATTGGGAACTTGTGGGTTGGAATAACTTTCTGCGCATCAGTGCGGCACATGCCGTCTTCTGTATTCTCTGCGCTTTTCCTTCATGCGGGCCGGATACCTTAAGGGTGTTTTCCGGTCATACGCTGCAGCTCACGCGGCTGCCGAAGGTGAAAGCTTGACGGGGATGTGGGCGTTTTGCGCATCAAAGTCAAGCGATAGTTTTGTAACATGGCCGCAGGCGGGCGCATGGCAGCCATGCGCATCGGTGGCCGGCGATTGCCGCAACGACGCGGGTGCAGCCGAAGAATTATGGTTAAAAAAGGGTAACGACACCCTCGAATACATAGCAAAGATCGATTTTCTCACATAACGTTTTCTGAGACGGCGTCCGGAAATATTTGATTCGACAGGGATGGACTGCAAGGTGTGGAGTATCGATTGACCGAAGGCTGCGGGTTGCTGGAAAAGGCTTGCAAGGCTGTTGCCGCCCTCGACCTGCCCGCGTGCATCAAGGACAGCGAGCTGCGCTATGTCGTGGTCAATGCCGCCTATGCCCGGGTCATGGGGCAAGAGCCTTCAGCATTTGAAGGTCATACCACTCTTTCCCTCTCCGCCGACATTCGCGATGCAGAGCGGGAGGATCGTGAGCGTCGTTCGCTGGTCTTTGCGACTGACGAGACGATAGCCTGTCATGTCCCGACCAGCGTGGAATCGTCCCTGCTTCGCTGCGAACGCTTCGTGGGGGAAGACGGCAATCTTTTCCTGTTCGAAATGTTCGAGGAGACGCCGTCGGCTGTTTCGCGCAAATGCACGGCCGTGGGCGGTACGTCGGATATTTTGTTCAGCAGCGGCGTCATGGATTTCATCGATGCCGGCATCGTCGTTTATGACCGGGATAATCGGCTGGTCTATTGTAACGCGCGCTTCGCAGAGTTTTACGGTGATCTCGACATCGAGCTGAAACCCGGCATCCGGCTCGAAGCATTGATGAAAACGCTCTATTTTTCGAGCGGATATCGTTTTCTGGAGGGTGACGCGCCGTCTTTCGAAGACTGGATGCAGAAGCAGCTGCGTGATTTTTCCCTCCCCTATCTCGAAAGGGTCGAACAGTTTGCCGACGGCCGCTGGGTGCGCATGATCAACAAGCGGCTGGAAAACGGCATGCTTGTCGGGCTCAGGGTAGATGTGACCGAGTTCAAGGCGCATGAGACTCTTCTGAGCACACAAATCCGCGAGACATGGCTGCTGCGCGCTGCGCTTGAACAATTGCCGGTCGGCGTGTTCCTGAGGGATCAGGACAGGCGGCTGACCTACGCCAATGCCGCCTACGATACATTCCTGGGCGGTAATCTCGCCGACTATATGGGCAAGACCGAATCCGAAATGTTCCCGCAGAACGGCTCCCAGTTCCAGCAGGAAAACGAACGGATTTTGCAGACCGGAGAGGCGCTCGAACGCACGGGAAACATGCCTCAGCGCAACGGACAGGCCATTCCCGTCATCACCCGGCTCGGCCGGGTTGCGACGCCGGATGACGAATATTATCTGGTGGGTTCCGTTACCGATGTCAGCCTTTTGCAGGAGCGGGAAAAGGCGCTGATCGCCGCCCAGGCCGAAGCCGAGAAGCTGCACCGCCAGCTTGAAGCGGTTCTTCATGCCCTGCCGGTGGGCGTGCTACTGCTCGACGCCGATCTCGTCATCGAATATGTCAATCCGTTCTTTTATGAGGTCTGGGGAGAGATCGGCGGCGAAAAGTCGCTTGTCGGCAAAACTTATCGCGAATTCATGGAGATGAATTTCGACAGCGGCCTTTATGACTATGGCGACAGGCCTTTCGATGAGGTCTATGGCGAGCGGGTGCAGCGGCTTTTAAAGGAGGAGGTCTTTGCGCCCCGTGAGGTGCGAAGCAAAAGCGGCAAGGTCACGGTCATTTCGAAAACCCGGCTCGAAGGCGGGAAAATCCTCAGCACCTATGCCGATGTCACCGATGTGCGCATGCGCGATGTCGAGATCAGCAAGGCGAAGGCCGAACTGGAGCGGGTCGGCGAATATATGCAGGGAGCCACGCGCGCCATGGCGCAGGGGCTGGTGCTGGTCGAGCAGGGCACGATCATCATGTCCAACGAGGCGATGGCGCGCATGTTCGACGTTCCGCCGCATCTCCTGGAAAAGGGCTGCAACTGGTCGGGTTTCTTCGCCCATTGCGCCGGCCGCGGCGATTTCGGCACGGCCGAGGAGGCTGCCGAGACGCTGCGCGCCTGGAGGGAGAATATTGCCGCCAACCGGCCGTTTTCGTGGCTCATCCATGTCGCCGGCAAAAGCTGGCTCAATCTGGAAGCCACCAACAGTTCCGGCAATTACTGGCTCATCATCGTCACCGATGTGACCGAGATGAAGCTGCGTGAAGAGGAATTGCAGCGGCTTCTGTCACGCGCGGAAGCGGCGGATCGGGCCAAATCGGAATTCCTGGCCAATATGAGCCACGAAATCCGCACGCCCATGAATGGCGTTCTCGGCATGGCGGAGCTTCTGGCCAAATCCAATCTCGATACGCGGCAGAAGACCTTTACCGATATCATCGTCAAATCCGGCAATGCGCTTCTGACGATCATCAACGACATTCTCGATTTTTCGAAGATCGAGGCCGGGCAGATGAGGCTGCGCAGCGTGCCCTTCGATCCGGCGGAGGCGGTCGAGGATGTGGTGTCGCTCCTGTCCTCGGCGGCGCTTGAAAAGGACATTGAGCTGATCGTCCGGATCGATGCTTCTGTCTTCGGCAAGGTTATCGGCGATGCCGGCCGCTTTCGGCAGATCGTCACCAATATCGTTGGAAACGCCGTCAAGTTTACGGAAACGGGGCATGTGCTGGTTGAGCTTTCGGCGCGGTCGGCGGAAACGTCCGAGGCCATTCTGTCATTGCGCGTCGAAGACAGCGGGATCGGCATTCCGGCCGACAAGCTTGAAACCATCTTCGACAAGTTCAGCCAGGTCGATGGTTCCGCCACGCGCCGGCACGAGGGAACCGGGCTGGGGCTGGCGATTACGGTCGGGCTCGTCGGTTTGTTCGATGGCGCGATCAATGTCGTCAGCGACGTTGGAAAGGGATCGACTTTCGAGGTCAATATTCCGTTTCAGGTGACCGAGAGACAGCGCGATCTCCCGTTTCTTTCCGTGGCGATCGACGATATTCGCGTGCTCGTCATTGACGATAACGACGTCAACCGCCGTATTTTGACGGAGCAGTTGAGAAGCTGGGGCATAGACGGCCACGCGGTGGGTGACGGACCTACTGGCATTGCGGTGCTGGAGGAGGCGGTGGCGCTTGGATTTGCCATCGACGCCGTCATTCTCGACTATCACATGCCCGTCATGAACGGGCTGGATGTGGTGGAGCGGATCCGGGCGGATGCGCGTTTTGACGATATCGCCATTGTTTTCCTGACCTCCATGGATGTCGTCGGTGACGAGACGCTGTTCACCGATCTCAACGTGCAGGCGCATCTGATGAAGCCGGCACGGGCGCGGCTGCTCCGTTCCACCCTGTTCGATGTGGTGCGGGATGTGCGGCTGAAACGCGCTCGCCAGGCTCCGGCGCTACGTGAGGCAGGCCGCGATGCGCGCGCCGTCCGGCCGGAAAACGGCCCCGTGGTGAGGAAACAGCGGGCTGACACAGCCACGGCAGTGCCTTTACGGCATCGGTCCAATCTGGTCGATGTGCTGGTGGCGGAAGACAATGACGTCAACCAGATAGTCTTCAGCCAGATACTGCAGCAGGCGGGTCTGCGCTTTCTGATTGTCGGCAATGGCAAGAAAGCCGTGCAGGCGTGGCAGGAGAATAATCCCGCACTTATCCTGATGGATGTCTCGATGCCGGTCATGAACGGGCATCAGGCGACGCAGGCCATACGCGCCGCGGAACGGACCGCCGCCGACGGCCGACATGTGCCGATCATCGGCGTAACCGCCCATACGCAGGAGGCGGACCGTGAACTATGCCTGGAGGCGGGTATGGATGACTATCTGTCGAAGCCCATTAGCCCCGAAACGCTGGAAGACAAGATCGCGCAATGGCTGGGCGAAAACATGCCGCGCCGCGATGCGCCGCGCGTCTGACTGCTGCCGTCAGCCGAATGGTTTTATGCCGCAGAGCATCTCCCGCTTTCCGGCAAATCCTTTCCGACGCTCCAGCTCAAAACCGGTGGCGATGAGGTTGCGGCGAACGAAGCCGGCGGCGGCATAGGTGGCGAATGTGCCACCGGGCGCCGTCTTTGCGAAAAGCGCCTGCATGATTTCCAGCGACCACATGTCCGGATTGCGCGCGGGTGCGAAGCCATCGAGAAACCAGGCGTCGAAATTTTCCTCGCTTGCGGAAATGCCGGTGAGCGCTTCGCCGCAAACCACTGTCAGGCGCGTTTCGTCATCGAGCCGGATTTCGACCCGTCCTTTCGGCTCGGCGGGCCAGAGGGCGGTGAGCGCCTTGCGTTCGGCATCCACTTCCGGCCAGCGGGAAAGCGCCCGGTCGATTTCCTCCGCCTTCATCGGGTAGAGTTCGAAGGAGATGAAATGCAGCGTGGAGCGGCCGTTGCGCATCTCTTTCCATTGGCGCCATGTCTCGCAGAGGTTAAGCCCGGTGCCGAAGCCCAATTCGCCAATGCGGAAGACGCCCTCGCGTTCGAGCCAGCGCTCCGGCAGGCCGTTTCCGGAGAGGAAGACATGGCCGCATTCCAGCCGGCCATCCGTCTGGCAATAAAAATGGTCGTCAAAGGCCAGTGAATAGGGCATATCCCCTTCACGCCAGTCGAGCGCGGTCGAGGCTTCCCCGACCGATGAACCGGCCGCTGCGCCGGTCTCTGTGATATTTTCGTTGGAATGTTTCATGGCTAAAGCCGATAATCCTGCTTTCGAAAAGGGTCAATCTCCAAGATTGCCGGCTTCCGTGCCGCTCCTCGTCGTCGGCGGCGGCATCATGGGGCTGTGGGCCGCCGTCAAGGCGGAACGGCTCGGCATCGAGACATTGCTGGTGGAGGCGGATCGCACCGGCGGCGGCGCCAGCGGCGGGTTGCTGGGCGCACTGATGCCGCATATGCCGGACCGCTGGTCGGACAAGAAGCAGTTCCAGTTTGACGCTCTCGTTGCCCTGGAAAAAGAGATTGCCGGGCTGGAGGCGGAGACCGGGCTTTCCGCCGGCTACCGTCGCTCAGGCCGGATCATTCCGCTGCCGAAGCCGCATCTGCGCGCCATTGCCGAGCGACACGAACGGGATGCGCTGGAGAACTGGGTTTCGGGTGAGCGCCGGTTCCATTGGCATGTCGGCGACAGCCCTTCGGTCGCGGGCTGGGTGGATGATGCGGCGGGTGAGGCGGGTTTCGTGTTCGATACGCTGGCGGCGCGGGTTTCGCCGCGTGCGCTGATCGCCCTTCTTTCGGCTTTTCTCGGCAAGGCGCGGCATGTGCGGCTGGCGGAAGGTCGTGGCGTTCTTTTGCTCGATGCGGATGCCGGGCGGGCGGTGCTGTCTTCGGGCGAGGAGGTTTCTTTCGGCCATGTCATTGTCGCCAACGGCCATGGTTCTTTTCCCCTTATCCGCGACGCCCTCGGTTTGGATGCCGGTGTGACGCTCGGGCAGGCGGTGAAGGGGCAGGCGGCGCTTCTCGATGCGGCGGCCGACGCGGCGATGCCGGTGGTGTTTCTGAACGGTCTTTATATCGTGCCGCATGAAGACGGCACTGTTGCGATCGGCAGTACCAGCGAAGATTGTTTTTCCGATCCCTTAAGTACCGATGAAAAACTTGAAAAACTGCTTGCGGATGCGTCTGCCGTTGTTCCCTCGCTTGTCCGCGCGCCGGTGCTGGAACGCTGGGCGGGGCTGCGCCCGAAAGCGGTGGGGAGGGACCCGATGGTGGGCGCGATCCCCGGCCATCCGAGGCTCGTTGCGCTCACCGGCGGCTTCAAGGTCAGCTTCGGGCTGGCGCATTTTCTTGCCGATGCGGCGTTGCAAACCGTGTGCGGTCACACGCCTGTCATCCCCTCGGGCTTTCACCTTCAACAACACGTGAGTATTGCCGTCGCGGCCTTTAGAAAGTTCTGACCGGGCCGCCCACGTCGTTAATCTGTCACGCAAATCACTTATTTGCTGGCCTGCAAAGAGGCCGGTTTGTCCGCATTTGCGGCGAGGTGACAGTGCATGCGATACGCCATTCATTTCACGCCTTCCCCCAATGACCCCCTGACGCAGGCGGCGGCCGCGTGGTTGGGGCGCGATGTCTATTCAGGTCAGGCTGTGGAACCTCCCGGCACGATCGACCTCGGCATGCAGGAGATTTCCTACCATACGGCCCTGCCGCGCAGGTATGGTTTCCATGGCACGATCAAGGCTCCCTTCCGCCTTGCCGAAGGCCATTCCGAGGCCGCGCTTTTGCGCGACCTGATGTATTTTTCCGGCAAGCATGAGCCTTTCATGTTGCCGCAACTTGTGGTGGCGAGACAGGAGAATGTCTTCAGTCTCGTTCCCGAGCGTCCCTGTGAAGTGCTGCATTTTTTCGCCGCCCGCGTGGTGCAGGAATTCGACCGTTATCGGGCGCCGCTCTCCGACGCGGAAATCGAGCGGGCGGATCCCGACCGGCTGTCGGCCTCGCAGCTCACCAATCTGCATCGCTGGGGTAGTCCGCATGTGATGGATGAGTTCCGTTTCCAGATGTCGCTGACCGGCGGTGTGGAAGCGTCCAGCAGCCAGAGGATAGAGCGGGCCGTGCGCAAGGTTTTCGAGCCGCTGCTCACCCGATCCCTGCAGTTTTCCAGCCTTGCGCTTTTCATCGAAGATGAACCGGGCGCGCCTTTCCGGGTGCACTCGCTTCACCCCATGGGCCGTGTTTCCGCCCGAAAGATCGCCTGAAGAGCGCAACGGCACAATCGTATACAAAAAAGCATCGGAATGTCAGCAAAATTGATCTCGACATTCCGGAAGCGGATGCTACCGTTCGGATATCGCATATCTGAAGCGTGTGTTGTGCCCGTTGCGGGTCATCGCGCTTCGGAGGTCTGTTTTATGTCTCCCGAAATCGGTTTCCGCCTTGGGAGAGATGGTCTGGGTGGCTGAATGATTTCCGAAAATTACTCCCGTAATCTGGTGGGCTATGGCCGCAATGTTCCCGATCCGAAATGGCCGGGCGGCGCGCGCATCGCCGTGCAATTCGTCATCAATTACGAGGAGGGCGGCGAGAGCTGCATTCTCGACAATGACAAGGCGTCGGAATCGCTGCTTTCGGAAATCGTCGGCGCGCAGCCGTGGCCGGGCCAGCGCAACCTGAACATGGAATCGATCTACGAATATGGCTCGCGCGCCGGTTTCTGGCGGCTGTGGCGCATGTTCACCGGGCTTGGCGTCACCACCACCGTTTACGGCGTGACCGCCGCCATGGCCCGTAACCCCGAGGCCGTAGCGGCGATGAAGGAAGCGGGTTGGGAAATCGCCAGCCATGGTTATCGCTGGCTGGAATATAAGGATTTTTCCGAAGAGGAAGAGCGCAAGCACATCGTTGAGGCCGTGCGTCTGCACACGGAGGTTACCGGCGAGCGCCCTTACGGCATGTATCAGGGTAAGCCTTCCGACAATACGCTGCGCCTCGTCATGGAAGAGGGCGGTTTCCTTTATTCGTCGGATTCCTATGCCGACGATCTGCCCTATTGGGTAAAAGGTCCGAAGGAAGAGCCTTTCCTCATCATTCCCTATACGCTTGAAACCAACGATATGCGGTTTGCCACGCCGCAGGGCTTCAATTCCGGCGACCAGTTCTTCACCTATCTGAAGGATGCCTTCGACGTGCTTTATCAGGAAGGTGTCGAGGGCGCGCCGAAGATGATGAGCGTCGGCCTGCATTGCCGTCTTGTCGGCCGTCCCGGGCGCGCGGCGGCACTTCGCCGTTTCATCGAATATGTGCTCGGTCATGAGAAAGTGTGGATCCCGCAGCGCATCGAGATCGCCCGTCACTGGCATGAACATCACAGGCCGGAGGTGTTTTGATGGTGACGCGCGAGGACTTTGTCACCCGATTCGGGGGCGTGTTCGAACATTCGCCCTTCATAGCCGAACGGGCCTATGACGCCGGCGGAGCGGGTTTGGAGCTAACGGCCAAGGCTGTTCACGCCGTGCTCAGCGCTCAGTTTCGCGCGGCTTCGGAGGCGGAGAGGCTCGGCGTATTGCGGGCGCATCCCGATCTGGCCGGCAAGCTGGCGATTGCGGGCGAGTTGACGGCCGACAGCCGCAACGAACAGGCCGGCGCCGGGCTGGATCGGCTTACCCCCGAAGAGCACGCCCGCTTTACCACGTTGAACGGCGCCTATACCAAAAAATTCGGCTTTCCCTTCATCATCGCGGTCAAGGGGCTGAACAGGCACGATATTCTTTCCGCCTTCGAGACGCGCATCGGCAACGGCGCGGCCGAAGAATTTGAGACGGCGATGGCGCAGGTGGAGAAGATCGCCTGGCTGCGCCTTTCCTCGATGCTGCCGGAAGGCTGAATTGGCGAGCGGTGGCCGTTCTGCTAGAATCGTGCCGTCTGGAGATGAAGATCATGAGACCTTCCGAGGTGCTGGAAAAGAACAGGGAAGCGATCCGCGAAGCGACGAAACGCTTCAACGCGGCGAACCCGCGCGTGTTCGGCTCCGTCGCCCGCGGCGAGGACCGGCCGGACAGCGACCTCGATATTCTGGTGGATGCGCTGCCGGGCACGACATTGTTCGACCTTGGCGGCTTGCTGGAGGAATTGAAGGCGCTGCTTGGTGTGGAGGTCGACGTCGTCACCTCAGGCGGCCTGCATTCGGACATACGGGCGCGGGTTCTGAAGGAAGCCAAAGCGGTATGAGTACGGATCGGCTTCTGCTCTATCTGAAGGAGATGGATGTTGCCGCCTCCAGAATACGTGATTTCGTTCACGATATGGATGAGGCCGCTTTTTCTTCCGACACGCGGACGCAGATGGCGGTCATGATGGGTCTTGCCGTGATTGGCGAGGCGGTCGCCAAGCTGGATAAGCAATACCCCGCGTTTTTACAGCAGCACCCGGAGATCCCCTGGATCAAGATGAAGGGTATGCGCAATCTAATCGTGCATGATTATTTCCGGGCGGAACTCTCGGTCGTCTGGAAAACGATAACGCAGAGCATTCCGGATTTGCAGGCGCGTCTCTCCCTTCTCCGAAACTGGCATGCCCAAGGTGAATGACATTTGACTGATTTTCTCGACATAAAACCTCTCACCAAAGAGGCTTTCGCATCCTTTGGCGATGTGATCGAAACGACACCCTTTTCCATGCGGCACATCAATGGCGGCCAGACCGAGCGGCACCATGCGCTTGCAGCGCCGGAGGCTGCGGGCGAGGGTGCGCGTGTCATCCTCAATATTTTCCGCGGGCAGCCGCGGGTCTTTCCGCACGAGATTGAAATGATGGAGCGGCATCCGCTCGGCAGCCAGAGTTTTTCGCCGCTCTCCGGCCGGCCTTTCCTCGTGGTCGTCGCCGATGACGATGGCGGCCGGCCCGGCCGGCCGCAGGTGTTTCTGGCGAGGGGCGATCAGGGCGTGAACTATCGCCGCAATGTCTGGCACTATCCGCTGATGCCGTTGCAGGCGGTTTCGGATTTTCTGGTTGCCGACCGCGATGGGCCGGGTAACAATCTGGAAGAGTATTTTTTCGATGAGCCCTATATGATCGCGGAGCCCAAGCCATGACCGGTTTGACCACCCATGTCCTCGATGCCGCCCATGGCACGCCCGCGCAAGGGCTGACGATCGAGCTTTACCGGCTCTCCGGCGATCGCCGCGAAAAGCTGAAGACGGTGCAGACCAATAGCGACGGCCGTGTCGATGGGGGGCCGCTGCTCGTCGGCGACAGTTTCAAGGCCGGCGAATACGAGCTGGTTTTCCATGCCGGCGATTACCTGCGCGGCAAGGGCGTGGTGCTGGCGGAGCCGGCCTTTCTCGACATTATCCCGATCCGTTTCGGCATTGCCGACGAGAGCGGCCACTACCATGTGCCGCTTCTGCTTTCGCCCTATAGCTATTCCACCTATCGAGGAAGCTGATTGCCATGATCTTTGCCGCCATTGCCGATATTCACGGAAACTGCGCAGCACTTGAAGCCGTGCTGGAGGATATCGCCCGTCTTGGCATCAAGGACATCGTCAATCTCGGCGATTGTTTCAGCGGCCCGCTGGAAGCGGGTTTTACCGGCGACGTGCTTGTTAGCAACTGGATTCCCAGCATTCGCGGCAATCATGACCGGGAACTGATCGAGCGCGCGCCGGAGGAGATGGGAAGCTGGGAAAGACCGGCGCATGCGCAGCTGAGCGCCGCCCATCTGGACTGGTTGCAAACCTTACCCTTCAGCATGGTGTTCAAGGATCTCGCCTATTGTTGCCATGGCTCGCCGCTTGGTGATCTCGACTACTGGCTGGAAACGCTGTCGCCGGAAGGCGTGCTGAAACTGCGGCCGCTGACCGAAATAGAGGAGCGGGCGGAAGGTATCTCCCAGCCGCTGATGCTGTGCGGGCACACGCATATTCCCCGTGCGGTACAGCTTTCCAACGGCCGGTTGATCGTCAATCCCGGTAGCGTCGGTTGCCCCGGCTGGAAGGACGACACGCCTTTCGATCATCATGTCGAGGCGGGCCATGCGCTCGCCACCTATGCCGTGCTGGAAGAGACCGGGCGCGGCTGGCAGGTCTATTTCCGGAATATCCGCTACGACAATCTGGCCATGTCGGAAATGGCGAGGGTCAACGGCATTCCCTATCTGGCTGATGCATTGGAGAACGGCTGGCTGAAGCGGTAAGGATCACCCTTCACTGGTCATCACCACGCATGCATAGGACTGCGCCTTCAGCGCCTTGCAGGCGGCAACCGCCGAAGACTGGTCTTCGAAGCCGGTGAACCGGGCGCGGTAAAGCGTTGCCGATCCGCTTTGCACCGCTTCGGTATAGGGAGCGATCCCGGCATGGTTTCTGGCGATGTTGGAGCGGGCATTGGCGAGCAGCGAGCGGGCGGCGGCTTCGCTGTCGGTGGCGGCGATCTGCACTTCCCAGCGGCTGCGCTGGCCGACGGAGGCTGCAGCGGGTGCCGGCCGCGGAATGGCTGAAACCTGCATCATGTCGGCCACCTGATCGTTCGCTGTGGCGATCTGCATGGCGACCGGATCTGCGCGGCGGCGTTCGGCAAACATGGGCAGCGGCACGGCTGCGGGCGGCACATCGAAGGTACGGCTGACACTCGCGCTGGCGACGAGCTGTTCGGTATTGCGGCTTCTCGATGCCTGCGGCACGGCCTTGTCGAGAAGGGCGGCCATCTGGGCATCGCGGCTGCGGGCAGTCTTGCCGCCTAGCACGACGCCAACGACACGGCGGCCATTATGATTGACGGCGCTGACGAGGTTGAAGCCGGAGGCATTGGTGTAACCGGTCTTGATGCCGTCCATGCCCTTGTAGCGATACATCAGATTGTTGTGGCCGCGGATGCGTTTTCCCCGAAAGCTGAAGGATTCCATGGCGAAGAGGCGGTATTCCTTGGGAAAGTCACGCTGCAGCGCCAGGCCGAGTTTCGCCATGTCGCGCGCTGTCGTCACCTGCGATTTGCTGGGCAGGCCGGAGGCGTTGCGGAACACCGTTTTCGTCATGCCTAGCTGGCGGGCCTTGCGGGTCATCATTTGGGCAAAGCGCGCCTCCGAGCCGCCGAGATGGTCGCCCATGCCTTCCGCCATGTCGTTGGCGGATTTGACGATCATGCCATAGACGGCCTCGCGCACGGTGAAGGTCTGGCCCTGGCGTACATAGAGCTTCGAGGGGATGACCGACGCGCCGTTCTTTGACATCTTTATCTTCTGGTCCCAGCGCAGTTTCCCGGAATGCAGGGCCTCGAAGGTCATGTAAAGCGTCATCATCTTGGTGAGCGATGCGGGGTGGTTGAGCACATCGGCGTTGCGAGCGGCCAGAACCTTGCCGGTATTGGCGTCCATGATGAAATGGGCATAACCCGCCTGCGCAGGCGACGCCTGCAATGAGAGGATCGCGCAAAAGAAGGCGAGCGCGAAGACCCATGCACCCGCCATTCCCCGTTTGACCGTTCCCGACATAATTCACCCCTTTTGTTCGATCGCCGCGATGGGCGAAGTTTTACTGACACTTTCCGGCAACAAAACCGCTAAAACTTTAGAGATCGCTTTCATGCTTAATTAAGTATGAATTTCAAGCTGGCGGGCGGCCCTGCTATTTCCTTGAAAAGAAACCAACCATCCGGTATGTTTAATGTCATGACAAATGCATATGAGCGCAAGAAGCAACCCGAACTCGTGCGCCGCAATCTTCTCGATTGCGCGGCCAGACTCGCTGCTGAACAGGGTGTTGCGGCGCTCTCGGTGCAGGCGGTTGCGGACGCGGCCGGGGTGACGAAAGGCGGGTTGTTCCATCATTTCCCATCCAAGCAGGCGCTGCTGGAAGCGGTCATGGCGGACCTTCTGGCGGCTTTGGACTGTGAAATCGATGACCTCCTCTCACAGGATTGTGAAGCTTTCGGACGCTTCACGAGGGCCTATGTGAATGCAGTTTTCTCGGATCGGGGCAGGGATTCGGGGAAACAGTGGGCCGCGATTTCGGTTTCCATGGTCGGTGAACCGTCGCTTCGACGCATGTGGAACAGCTGGATCGAGGGGCGGCTTGCCCGTCATAAGGAAACGGATAATGGGGTGGTACTGGAGCTGGTGCGGCTTGCCGCTGACGGCATCTGGTTCGCCGATCTTCTGGCCGATGATGGCAGGGCAGGTGGCGACAGGGCGGCTCTCAGAGCGCGCATGATCGCGCAGACGAAGAAGGATGCAGGGTGATGAATGCAGCTGTCTTGACCTATGGAGCGCTCGTCGCCGCCATCGTCTGCGAAGTCATCGCGACCTCCTTTCTGCAGCAGTCGCAGCAATTCTCCCGGTTTTTGCCGACGGTGCTGATGGCGCTGTTTTACGGAGCGGCCTTTTATCTGCTGTCGTTCACACTGCGGGCCATGCCGGTCGGCGTGGCCTATGCGATCTGGAGCGGGCTTGGCATCGTGCTGATTTCCGGGATCGGTTATTTCGTTTTCCGCCAGACGCTGGATATCGCCGCCGTCATCGGCCTCGGGTTTATCGTGACGGGGGTGGTGATTGTGAATGTTTTTTCGAAGACGGTGGGGCATTAACGGCACCCCTGCACCCTTCCTCATTCCTGCGCCCGTCACAGGAATCCAGCCGGCGCGCGTCTGCGCGACGGGGAGAGTCCTTTCGGCCCAAGGACTTGGGCTGGCTCCCTGTGACGAGCACAGGGATGAGGGAGGCAAAGTACGACGGGGCGTTCTGAGACACTGGCTCTGAGTTATCACCATCACGCCAGAATGCTGCGATCCACATCCGTAATCAGCCGCTTGCCGCAAAGCGCCATGCTGATATCCATCTCCTTGCGGATGATCTCCAGCGCCGTGGTTACGCCCCGCTTGCCATCGGCGCCGAGGCCATAGAGGAAGGGGCGGCCGATATAGGTGCCTTTGGCGCCGAGCGCCACGGCCTTCAGCACATCCTGACCGGAGCGGATGCCGCCATCCATATGCACCTCGACCCTGTCACCGACGGCGTCGACGATCTTCGGCAGCATGGCGATGGAGGAATGCGCGCCATCAAGCTGGCGGCCGCCATGGTTGGAAACGATGATGGCGTCGGCGCCGGTATCGAGCGAAGCGCGCGCATCCTCCTCGTCAAGGATGCCCTTGAGGATAAGCTTGCCGCCCCAACGCTGCTTGATCCATTCGACGTCTTTCCACGACAGGCGCGGATCGAACTGTTCCGCCGTCCAGGAGGAGAGCGAGGAGAGGTCGGAGACGTTTTTGGCGTGGCCGACGATGTTGCCGAAGCTGTGCCGCTTGGTGCGCGCCATGTCCAGGCACCATTTCGGCCGGGTCGCCATCTGCCAGATGTGTTTCGGGGTGAATTTTGGCGGGGCCGAGAGGCCGTTGCGCAGATCCTTGTGGCGCTGGCCGAGAATTTGCAGATCGAGCGTCAGCACCAGTGCCGAGCACCCGGCGGCCTTCGCCCGGTCGATCAGATTGTTGACGAAGTCGCGGTCCTTCATCACATAGAGCTGGAACCAGAAGGGTTTCGAGGTGACCGAGGCGACATCCTCGATGGAGCAGATGCTCATGGTGGAAAGCGTGAAGGGTACGCCGAATTCTTCGGCTGCTTGTGCCGCCAGCATCTCGCCATCGGCGTGCTGCATGCCGGTCAGGCCGGTGGGGGAAAGAGCCACTGGCATCGAAACCTTCTCACCGATCATTTCGGTGGCAAGCGACCGGTCGGTCATGTCGACCAGCACGCGCTGGCGCAGCTTTATCTTGGAAAAATCCTCCTCATTGGCGCGGTAGGTGCCTTCCGTCCATGCGCCGCTGTCGGCGTAGTCGAAAAACATTTTCGGCACACGGCGCTGAGCCTGTTGTTTCAGGTCCGCTATGGTCAGGATTTTGCCCATGGATAAAGCCTTCACATTTGAATGATGGCTTCACATATCATGGATGGCGTGGTGGCGACATCAAAATCGTCGCCGTACTGTTACCAAAATGCGCGCAGGAACAGTTCGCAGCCGAGCAGAAGCAGGCAGATGAGAAACCAACGCCGGAACGTCGCCGGGCTGACGATGTGGCGAACCTTCTGACCGAGCCACATGCCGGCAAGGGCTGGCAGGACGGCCAGCGCGGAAAGTGACAGATGCTCGACGTGAAAGGCATTCTGCGAGGCAAGCCCGGTAGCCAGTGCAATGGTTGAAACGGTGAAGGAAAGGCCGAGCGCCTGCACGAGATCGTCGCGGTTAAATCCGAGTGACTGAACATAGGGGACGGCGGGCACGACGAAAATTCCGGTGCCGCCGGTCAGAAGGCCCGTCGCCAGCCCCATGACGGGTGAGAGTTTTGGTTCCAGCCTTGCCGGAATCGAGACCGGTCTGGCAAGCAGGCTATACGTCGCGTAAACCGCAAGGCACAGGCCGAGCGCCGAGGTGGTCCAGACGCCGGTGCCCGCCGTCATCAGCCGGATGCCGATGAGGGTGCCAAGCACAATGGCTATCATCATCGGCCACAGCCGCTTCACGATGGCCCGAAAATCAGGCCCAGCCAGCAATTGCCAGATATTTGTGATGAAGGAGGGCAGGATGAGCAGGCCGGCGGCGATGACCGGCGGCATGAAGAGGCCGAGCACGCCCATGGCGACGGTGGGCAGTCCCATGCCGGTCACCCCCTTGACGATGCCGGCAACGATGAAGGTCGCGAGGATCATGAGCAGGGTGGTTGGGTCTAGATCCGGCATGGGGCACTCCAGAGGTCATTCGCATTTCGGCCGGTGACGCCAGCCAGTCATAGGAAGCGAGCGGGTGCGGCACGGTTTCTTCTCCCCGCCGGGGAGAAGGTGGCCCGAAGGGTCGGATGAGGGGGCAAGCTCTCCGAATATCGCCGACGTTGCCCCCTCATCCCGCTACCGCGGACTTCTCCCCGGCGGGGAGAAGAAACAAGGGGCATCCGCTCGCTCCATAGATATTGGTTTAAGCGAGATCGTGACCGGATGTTTCGGCCCCGCCCGAACTATGCAAGCACGCTCTTCATCGCCTTACCGGCCACGTAGGTTTCGACGACGGTGCGGTCGTCACCCATGGTCAGCATCAGGAACAGTTCTTCCGTCAGGCTGTTCACCACTTCCATCTTCAGCGCCATGGCGGGTGTCGAGGAGGCGTTCAGCACGGTGATGTCGGCGTCCGTGCCGGCCTCCAGCGTGCCGATGCGATCGACCATGGAGAGGGCTTCGGCGTTGCCTCGCGTCATCAGATACCAGCTTTCCAGCGGGTTGAGACGTTCGCCCAGCAATTGCTGGATCTTGTAGGCCTCGTCCATGGTGCGCAGCATGGAATAGCTCGATCCGCCGCCGATATCGGTGGCAACCGCGATACGAACAGGCTTTTCGCGCCGTTGCAGCTTTTTCATCGGGAACAGGCCGGAGCCGATGAAGAGGTTCGAGGTGGGGCAATGTACGGCGACCGCGCCGGTTTCCGAGAGTACATCTGCCTCGCGGTCAGAGAGGTGGATGGCGTGGCCGAGCAGGGTCTTTTCGCCCATCAGGCCGTAGCGCACATAGATATCCGTATAGTCGGTCGCCTCAGGGTAAAGCTCGCAGGTATATTTGATCTCATCCAGATTTTCGGAAAGATGCGTCTGGATGAAGAGATCGGGAAATTCCTGCGCCAGCGCCTGTGCTGCTTCCATCTGCTTCGGCGTGGAGGTGATGGCGAAACGCGGCGTGATGGCGACGTGGTTGCGGCCCTTGCCGTGCCAGTCGGAGATCACTTGCCGGGTCTCGTCATAGGAGGTTTCCGGCGTGTCGAGCAGGCCTTGCGGGGCGTTGCGGTCCATCATCACCTTGCCGCCGACCATCAGCATGTTGCGCTTCAGAGCTTCCGCGAAAAAGGCGTCGGCGGAGGTCTTGTGCACGGAGCAATAGGCAACGGCGGTGGTGGTGCCGTGGCGCAGAAGCTCGTCGTAAAAATGCGTGGCGATGCGCTGGGCGTGGGCAGTTTCGACGAAACGGCATTCTTCCGGGAAGGTATAGGTGTTCAGCCATTCCAGGAGATTGGCGGCATAGGAGCCGATGACCTGCATCTGCGGGAAATGCAGGTGCATGTCGATGAGGCCGGGCACGATGAGATGCGGGCGGTGGTCCTTTTCCTCGACGTTTTCGGGGGCTTGCTTGCGGATATCGGCATAGTCGCCAATGGCAGCGATCTTGCCGTCTTCGATCAGCAGGCCACCGTCTTCGATATAGACATAGCTTTGCGTATCGTCGATTGCGAGCGGCGCGCGGCGGAAGCTCAGCAGACGGCCACGCAGCAGAACCATGCTCATTCGGTTTTTCCTTCGGCTTTTCCAGCCCCGGAAACCGCACTTTCATACCATGCGGTCAGCAGCTTGCGCTCATCCGGGGTGATGGCGGTGATGTTGCCGGGAGGCATGGCATGGCTGCGGCCGGCTTGCAAATAGATTTCGCGCGCATGGGCGGCGATCTGTTCGTCGGTTTCGAGCTTCACCGATTTCGGTGTGAAGGGCACGCCTTCCCACACCGGCTCGGCCGCATGGCACATGGAACAGCGGCCCTGAACCACATCGCGGGCCTTGGCGAAATGGGTGTCGGTGACGAATTGCTGCTGCATCGGCGAAAGCGTCGCTGCCTTCTGTTCTTCTTCGCCGGTCAGCACCTTCGGCACCGTGGAAAGCCACATGATGACGATGAAGATGAGCGCGGTCGCGAGCCAGGTCCAAGTCGGCTTGCCCTTGCGGGCGTGGGTGGTGTTGAACCAGTGGCGGATGGTGACGCCCATCAGAAACACCAGCGCTGCGATGATCCAGTTGAACTGGGTCGCAAAGGCCAGCGGATAATGGTTCGACAGCATGAAGAAGATCACGGGCAGCGTCAGGTAGTTGTTGTGTAGTGAGCGCTGTTTGGCAATGCGACCGTATTTCGGGTCCGGCGTGCGCCCGGCGATCAGGTCGGCGACGACGATCTTCTGGTTGGGAATGATGATGAAGAACACATTCGCCGACATGATGGTGGCGGTAAACGCGCCGAGATGCAGGAACGCGGCGCGGCCGGTGAAGACCTGCGTATAACCCCAGGCCATCGCCACCAGCGCGACATAGAGCACGACCATCAGGCCCCAGGTATTGTTGCCGAGCGGCGATTTGCAGAGGAAATCATAAAACAGCCAGCCAATGGCCAGCGATGCAAGCGACAGGCCGATGGCCTGGAACTGGGTGAGCGCCAGCACCGAATGATCGATGAGGAAGAGATCGGCGCCGCCATAATAAACGATGCAGAGCATGGCGAAGCCGGAAAGCCAGGTGACGTAGCTTTCCCATTTGAACCATGTCAGGTGCTCGGGCATGCGGGCAGGGGCGACCAGATATTTCTGGATGTGGTAAAAGCCGCCGCCATGCACCTGCCATTCCTCGCCATAGGCACCCGGCGGCATATCCGGGCGTTTGACCAGCCCGAGATCGAGCGCGATGAAATAAAAGGATGAGCCGATCCAGGCGATGGCGGTGATGACGTGGAGCCAGCGGACGGCAAAGGCCATCCATTCCCACGCAATGGCGTATTCGTACATGCGGTTCCCCTGATCCTTGTGCAGCGCACCTTGCGAGAAATTTGGCCTTTAGGGAAGGGGAAAGCAAAGCTTGGGGCGCGATTGTTCACAATCCGATGCTCTTGTGTCTGCAATATCAGTTTGTTGTATCCTTTCGCATGGGTTGGCCCAGTAAAGTTGCACTAGCTCATTCCTGTCGCATCGTTTGTGCTTAGCTGGCTAACGCGACTCAGCTATTATCCTTTGTGCAGTCTGCTGATGTGCTAAAATATAAGGCTGCGGAGTCCTGTAGGGCGTCTTGCCGGAAATCCATTCCGGTTTTATGCGCGATACGCAGGGCTTCCATGACATGTTTCGCTGGCGGTTCTTCCGGAAGCGGGCGCTGCGAACCCTGGGTGGGGGCAGATCAGGGGGCAGGTATCGCAGTTCCCGGCGCCGTTGTGTCCGGGTAAGTGTTGATGTGAAATTTGAATAAAGGGACGCAATGATCTTCCGGCTGCCGCCGTTGTTTCAACGGAGACCATGCCGATGCGCCTTGTTCTGACGGTCCTCTTCCTATCTCTGGCGTTCAGCGCCACCGCGCTTGCCCATGAATCCCACAAGGGGTTTAAATATGAAAGCTATTGCTGCAATGGCGACGCCGAAACCGGCGACTGCCAGATGATCCCCACGCGCAGTGTTCGTGTCACGTCCGACGGTTACGAGGTCTCGCTCGCGCCCGGCGATCACCGCATGGTCACGCGACGCCACGTCTTCAACTGGTCGCAGCGCGAGGCAAGACGATCCGAAGATGGCGAATATCATCTCTGCCTGTTTCCGGATGAGGATACGCCGCGCTGTTTTTACGCGCCGGACATGGGGTTTTGAGGCGGTTGCTGCGGATGGCTTTCTTCGATCCGCTTCAATATCCAGTCGCGAAACAGTTTGATCTTGCGGATGTTCCTGCGGTTTTCGGGGTAGACCAGCCAATAGTTCTTGCCTTCGCTGCTGAGGTGTTCGAAGGGCTGGTAAAGGCGGCCGAGGGCAATCTCATCGGCATAGAGTTCAGGGGTGAGCATGGCCACCCCTTGGCTGGCGATCGCGGCGGCGGCTTCGAAGGCCTGTACATTGAGGCGGCTGCGAGGATAACGATTTAGGCCGGGATTTTCGACGCCGACTTCCTGGAACCATTGGCTCCACCAGATATCGCCGGGATCGATGATGCGCAGGCGCAGCAGGTCTTCCGGTTTGTGCAATCCGCCGATGCTTTCGGCAAGGCTCGGATGCAGCATCGGCGTATAAACGCCGCGCAGCAATTGATGATAGATAAGCCCTTTGCCGTTATCTTTGCTCCAGCGAATGGCGACATCGCAATCGGATTGGGAAAAATCGATCAATGTCCCCGACGTTTCCAACCGCACGGCGATGGAAGGATGTTCGAGCTGGAAAGCTCCCAGATGCCGCGAGAGCCAGCGCGAAGCAAAGGTGGCCGTGGAATGGATGGTCAAGGTGGCGTCAGGCGTGTCACGCACATTATCTACGGCCTCCTGTAACGTATTGAAAGCTTCGGCGACTTTCGGCGCGAGTTTCTGCCCGGCCTCGGTCAGCGAAACCTGCCGCGCCCTTCTGATGAAGAGCGGTTCGCCGATATTCTCTTCCAGCAGTTTCACCTGATAGCTCACCGCCGTCTGCGTCATGCCCAGTTCCTCACCGGCCTTGGTGAAACTGAGATGCCTTGCGGCGGCTTCGAACACCCGCAGGGCGTTCAGCGGGAACTGGCGCGACATTTTCATGGATAAGTTCTCTTTATGCCAATTGCCGAAGGTTTCATTGGTTTTTCTCCGGAAAACAGAGCATTTTTAGCTCAATTCATCAACTGAGCTTCTGACATTTTTGAATGGAGACGAACATGCGCACAGCACTCTTGCGCGCGTGGTCCCGCCTGTGTGCGGGTCTGCGGACAGCGGAACGGTTTACCCTTGAAAGCCTTCAACCCGACAATCTGGCGGATGAAAGCCTGCCGGATGGGCTCAGGCGTGATCTTGGCCTTGAGGATGGCCGTGTCGATTTTCGTTGCGACGGATTTCGGCAGCGGAAAATGCTTGCAGTAACTCGGCTGCCACAAGGGCCGCTATGATCGCAGGCCGTTTGTCCCTGACGCTATTGCCGCCGATGGGCAGGGTGAGCTTTGCAAGGCGGCAAGGGGGCTCTCCTTCCCGTTCCAGCCAATGGGAAAAGGTGGCGCGTTTGGTCTTCGAGCCGATCATGCCGACATAGGCGAGATCGTCGCGGGCAAGCGCTTCCTTCGCAATCAGGAAATCGAGCGCGTGATCGTGGGTGACGATGATCGCCGCGCCGTTTGCCGGGATTTTCGCAACGAGTGCTTCCGGCATGGGGGTGAGTACCGACGCCACCGCCTGTGAAAGATCGCGCAGCTCGCCTTCACGGGTTTCCACCACCGTGAGTGTGAGGGGGAGCAGCGACAGGGCATCTGCCAGCGCCTTGCCGACATGGCCTGCGCCGAAAATGAAGGCGGCGGGCTGCCGCTCGGCTTCGCCCTTCAGCCGCGCCTCAAGCGTGGCTGATATCTCCGCCGTTATCAGCCGGAACCGGAGCAAGGTACGCCCGCCGCAGCATTGGCCGATTTCCGGCCCAAGCGGAATATCCATGCGGTCTTCGGTCGTCCCTGTTCGCAGCATGGCGCGGGCGTGGTCTATCGCCATATATTCGAACTGTCCGCCGCCGATGGTTTCCCAGAGGGCTTCCTGGCTGACCAGCATGAAGGTGCCAGCCTCGCGCGGGGATGAGCCTTTCACTGCCTCGATTTCCACGAGGATGGTGGGGGCAGGGCGGGCGAGGAAGGCGGAGAGGGAGGCGTCAGGCATTGGGGCTGGCCCCCTCATCCGGCGCTGCGCGCCACCTTCTCCCCGGCGGGGAGAAGAAACCCGGAGCGATGTTTTCGCTTACATTACCAACTTTGCGGAAATTTGCGACGGCGCGGCATGTTTCTTCTCCCCGCCGGGGAGAAGGTGGCCCGAAGGGCCGGATGAGGGGGCTCGGCCACATGGATACTCCCCCTCACACCTTCTTCAACCGTTCTACCGCCATCAGCACCCGCTCGGGCGTTGCCGGCGCGTCAAGCCGCGGGCAGACCTTGTAATCGGCGACGGAGGCGACGGCCATGGAGAGCGCTTCGAGAACCGAGATCGCCAGCATGAAGGGTGGCTCACCCACGGCCTTTGAGCGGCCGATGGTCGGTTCGGCATTTTCCGCCCATTCCGCCAGCCTGACGTTGAAGCTCTTCGGCCGGTCGGAGGCAAGCGGGATCTTGTAGGTGGAAGGCGCATGGGTGCGCAGCCGCCCCTTGCCGTCCCACCACAGTTCCTCCGTGGTCAGCCAGCCCATGCCCTGCACGAAGGCGCCTTCGATCTGGCCGATATCGATGGCCGGGTTCAGCGACTTGCCGACATCGTGGAGGATATCGGTGCGTTCCATCAGATATTCGCCAGTCAGCGTGTCGATCGACACTTCGGAACAGGCCGCGCCATAGGCGAAATAATAAAACGGTGTGCCACGGCCGGCGGCGCGATCCCAGTGGATTTTTGGCGTCTTGTAGAAGCCGGCGGCCGATAGTTGGACGCGGGCGAAATAAGCCTTTTTTACGAAATCGTTGAAGGCGATTTCTTCAAGCCCGATGCGCACGCGGTTCGGCAGGAAGACGACTTCGTCTTCCGGCACGTTCCAGTTCTCGGCGGCGAATTTGACGAGGCGCTCACGAATCTGGCGGGCGGCGTCATAAGCGGCCATGCCGTTCAGGTCCGTACCGGAGGAGGCGGCGGTGGCCGACGTGTTCGGCACCTTGCCCGTCGTCGTGGCGGTGATTTTCACCCTGTTGATATCCACCTGGAAGGCATCTGCCACCACCTGCGCCACCTTGGTGTAAAGGCCCTGACCCATTTCGGTGCCGCCATGGTTCAGGTGGATGGAGCCGTCATTATAGATATGCACCAGCGCGCCCGCCTGATTGAAGGCGGTCATGGTGAAGGAGATGCCGAACTTGACGGGGGTGAGCGCGATACCCTTGCGGATGATCGGGCTTGTCCTGTTGAAATCCACGATTGCCTGCCGGCGCGCACGATAGTCGCTGGAGGTTTCCAGTTCCTCGACGACGCGGGCGATGATGTTGTCTTCGACTTCCTGATGATAGGGCGTTGTGGTGCGGCCGGAGCCGGTCTCGCCGTAGAAATTCAGTTTGCGGATATCGAGCGGATCCTTGCCGACGGCATAGGCGATTTCTTCGATGAAACGTTCCGCCCCCAGCATGCCCTGCGGGCCGCCGAAGCCGCGAAAGGCGGTGTTGGAGACCGTGTGGGTTTTCAGCGGCCGCGAGGTCAGATGCACATGCGGGTAGAAATAGCTGGAATCGGCATGGAACAGCGCACGGTCGGTGACCGGCCCGGATAGATCGGAGGAAAAACCGCAGCGTGCGGCATAGGTGGCATCGACAGCGTGGATGCGGCCTTCCTCATCGAAACCAAGTTCGTAATCGACACGGAAATCATGGCGCTTGCCGGTGGCGCTCATGTCCTCGTCGCGGTCGGGGCGGATTTTTACGGCCCGGTTCAGCTTCTTGGCGGCGATGGCGCAAAGGGCTGCGAACTGGTTGCCCTGCGTTTCCTTGCCGCCGAAACCGCCACCCATGCGGCGCACCTGCACCGTGACGGCATTGGATGGCACCTGCAGGATATGGCTGACAATGTGCTGGATTTCGCTTGGATGCTGGGTGGAGCTCCACAGCGTCACTTCGTCATCTTCACCCGGCACGGCCATGGCGATATGGCTTTCGAGATAAAAATGCTCCTGCCCGCCGATGCGCATCGTGCCGGTGAGGCGGCGTGGCGCGACATCCATCTCGATCTTCGCATCGCCACGTTTCAGCGTCATCGGGTCGATGACGAGCGCGCCGCCGTTTTCGATTGCGGTATCGATATCTGTGAAATGCGGCAGGTCTTTGTAAGTGATCTTTGCCTTGCGGGCGGCCTTGCGGGCGATATCGCGGGTTTCGGCAAAGACGGCGAAGACCGGCTGGCCGTGAAATTCGACCTTTGTCTCGGCGAGCAGGGGCTCATCGTGACGACCGCCGGAGGAGATGTCGTTTTCGCCGGGCACGTCCTTGCCCGTCATCACCCAAAGTACGCCCGGTGTGGCCTCCACTTCGGAGAGGTCCATCGTGATGATTTCCGCGTGAGCACGGTCGGCAAGGCCGAGTGCGCCGTGGACGAGGCCGGCGGGTTCGGGAATGTCATCGATATATTCGGCGCTGCCGGTCACATGCTTGTGGGCGGAATCATGCCGGAGCGAGGTGTGCATCGAGCCGTCGATTTCGGTCTTGGTCTTGTCGAAGCTTGTGGTGTCCATGGTTCAAGCCTCCTCCAGCGTGAAACGCGCAAGTTCCTGCTTTTCGCCTGATGTCTCCAGGAAGAATCGTATCAGCAGGTTCTTCGCCGTCAGTTGGCGATATTCGGCGGTCGCGCGCCAATCCGTCAGCGGGGTGAAATCCTCATCCAGCGCATCGCGCGCCGCGTTGATCGTTTCCTGCGACCACTCTTTCCCGAGGAGCGCTGCTTCCAGATGCGCGGCGCGTTTCGGCGTGCCGGCCATGCCGCCGAAGGCGATGCGGATGTCGTCGACTGCGCCATCGGCATCGAGCGTCAGATTGAAGGCGGCGCAGAGGGCGGAAATATCCTCGTCACGGCGCTTGGAAATCTTGTAGACGGCGTAGTGGCTTTCCGGCGTCTGAAACGGAATGAAGAGTTTCTCGACGAATTCGCCGCTCAGCCGGTCCTGTTTGCCGTAATCGATGAAGTAGCTTTCCAGCGGCACGGTGCGGCTGCCGGAGGACGAGCGCAGGGTGAGCGTGGCCCCGAGGGCGATCAGCGCCGGTGGGGTGTCGCCGATGGGCGAGCCGTTGGCGATATTGCCGCCGATGGTGCCCATATTGCGCACCTGTTCGCCGCCGAGCCGATCAAACAACCGGGCAAGCGGCGGGAAGTGCTCCGCGATGGTCTTGAAGGCCTGGCTGTAGGTGACGCCAGCGCCCAGTGTCACGCCCTCTTCACCCACGGTGATGGTCTGCAGGTCGCCGAGATTGTTGATGAAGATGACAGGGTTCAGCGCCCGCATCTGCTTTGTTACCCACAGGCCGACATCGGTGGAGCCGGCGACGATGGTCGCCTTCGGTTCGGCAGCGTAAATCTCGGTCAGCTCGGCCAGCGTCGCTGGAATGATGGTGCGGCCCTCGCCGTGGGTGACGGTGATCGTTTCATTGGCGCGGATCGCCCAGAGCCTTGCCATGATATCGGTGCGGTCGCGTTGCAGCGGGTCGAAGAGGGCGCTCGGGCGCGCGGCGGCGATCTTTTCGGCGGCGCGGACTATCGGCTCGTAACCCGTGCATCGACAGAGATTGCCTTGCAGCGCCTTTTCGATGTCGGCGCCGCCGGGGTTTTCACTGGAAAGCCACAGGCCGTAGAGCGACATGATGAAGCCCGGCGTGCAGAAACCGCATTGCGAGCCGTGGAAATCCACCATCGCCTGCTGCACGGGGTGCAGCGTGCCGTCGCGCGCGGCCAGATGCTCCACCGTGACGATATGGGCGCCGTGCAGCGAACCTAAAAAGCGGATGCAGGCATTGACGCTTTCATATCGCAGAGAACCGTCCAGCAGCCGCCCGACCAGCACCGTGCAGGCGCCGCAGTCGCCTTCGGCGCAACCTTCCTTGGTCCCGGTCAACCGCTTGTTGATGCGGAGATAATCGAGAAGCGTGTCTGTCGGTCCGAAACCCTTCAGCGAGATGGTTTCGCTGTTGAGGATGAAACTGATCGCGTCGTTCATGCAATGCCCTGCTTTTTTTGACCGGCTGCCGAGCCGGTTTCTTGTCATTATCCCTGCGCATCATATGCACGCCGCCGCGCGCATATCGATTTCCGTTTTGGCAATTCATTATTTCCAAAACGGAAAGAAAGTTCGGTAATTATTGCGCCGTCCAGCCGCCATCCACGGAAATATGCGTGCCGGTAATGTTGCTTGCGGCATCGCTTGCCAGAAATACGGCCGCGGCGGCCACATCGTCGACGGTGACGAATTGCTTGGTTGCCTGCAACTCCAGCATCACATCGTTCTTCACCGCCTCTTCGCTGATGCCACGCACCTTGGCCATCTCAGGTATCTGCTTTTCAACCAGCGGGGTCAGCACATAACCGGGACAAATGGCGTTGACGGTGACGCCGGTCTGCGCAAGCTCCAGCGCCGCCGTTTTCGTCAGGCCCATGATGCCGTGTTTGGCCGCCACATAGGCCGATTTGAACGGCGAGGCGACAAGGCCGTGGGCGGATGCGATGTTGATGATACGGCCTTTTCCGGCCTTCTTCATCAGCGGTATCGCAGCGCGCATGCTATGGAAGGAACTGGTCAGATTGATGGCGATGATCCAGTCCCATTTTTCCGTCGGGAATTCTTCGATGGGCGCGATGTGCTGGATACCGGCATTGTTGACGAGCACATCCACCGAGCCGAGCTTTTCGTGCGAGGATTGAATGAGATCGGCGATCTCGTCCGGTTTCGTCATATCGGCAGGGTGATAAAGCACGCGCCCGCCGCTTTCGGCCTCCAGCAGCAGACGCAACTTCTCAATTTCGTCCTCATCGCCGAAGCCGTTCAGCACGATATTGGCGCCATCGCGCGCAAATCGCTGGGCAATGCCAAGGCCGATGCCGCTTGTGGAGCCTGTCACGATAACTGTCCGATGCATGCTTTCCCCTTTTTGCATTACTTCGCACATATTTAAGCAGCCTATGCCCAAAGGGGGCAGGCTGGCAATCGCCATTTAGGATTGAGCGCGCAAGGCGGCTCGTGTGGGTGCGACCATCGATTTTTTCGACGCCAAGCATCCAGATTTTGCGGCAGATTTTGCGTTTGCCTGCGGGGGCTCCCGTCCCTATCTCTGAGGCAAGCAAACAGAGGTATCGTTTATGGAACTCGGTCTTTACACATTCGCGGATGTCAATCCCAACCCCGCCGATGGCCGCGGGCCGGAGGGAGCACGCCGGCTGCGGGAACTCATCGAAGAGATCGAGCTTGCCGATCAGGTCGGGCTCGATGTTTTTGGCCTGGGTGAGCATCATCGTCCGGATTATGTCGTTTCCTCTCCCTCCACCGTGCTGGCGGCGGCGGCGGTAAAGACGAAGAATATTCGACTGACGAGCGCCGTTTCGGTGCTGAGTTCAGATGACCCCGTTCGCGTGTTCCAGCAGTTCTCGACCGTCGATCTCCTCTCGAACGGCCGTGCCGAGATCATGGCCGGGCGCGGTTCTTTCATCGAATCCTACCCGCTTTTCGGTTACGATCTCGAAGATTACGACGTGCTCTTCTCCGAAAAGCTTGATCTGCTGCTGGCGCTGCGCGAACAGGAAATCGTCACCTGGTCCGGCACCAAACATCCGGCCATCAATGGTCGCGGTGTTTATCCGCGTCCGTTGCAGGAGCGTCTGCCGGTCTGGATCGCGGTTGGCGGCACGCCGCAATCGGTGGCGCGGGCGGGCGCCATGGGCCTGCCGGTGGCGCTTGCCATTATCGGCGGTGAATATCGCCGTTTCGCACCGCTGTTCGATCTTTACCACGAGGCCGCGCGCCGGGCGGGCCAGGAAAAGACCAAGCTGCGCACCAGCATCAATGTGCACGGCTTCATTGCCGACACCACCGACAAGGCGGCGGACCAATTTTACGGACCGCAGGCGGAGGTGATGAACCGCATCGGCCGCGAACGCGGCTGGGGGCCGACGAACCGCGCGCATTTCGATGCGGCACGCGGGCCGGAGGGTAATCTCTTCCTTGGCGAACCGGAACTGGTGGCGGAAAAGATCATCAAGGCGCATGGCGTGTTCAGGAATGATCGCTTTCTGTTGCAGATGGCCATCGGCCTGATGCCGCATGACCAGATCATGCGCGGCATTGAGCTTTATGGTACGAAAGTCGCCCCACTCGTCAGAAAAGAATTGACGGGGAGCGCCGATCCGGTGAAAGCCACGGCCTGATGATTACCAGGGTGGGCGTTTCGAGACCCGCCATACACAATAACGGACAGAGACATGGTCATTTCCACCGAAGAAGAACTTGATCTGCTGAAGGATATCGGCCGCTTGTGCGCCGTTGCCATGCAGACAATGGCGGACGCGCTGGAACCGGGCATCACCACGGCCGAGCTGGACGCCATCGGCCGTAAGGTGCTGGAGGATAACGGTGCGCAATCGGCGCCGGAGTTCTGCTACAAGTTTCCCGGCGCGACCTGCATCAGCGTCAACGAGGAAGTGGCCCATGGCATTCCCGGCCCGCGCATCATCAAGGCGGGGGATCTCGTCAATATCGATGTCTCGGCGGTGAAGAACGGCTTTTTCGGCGATACAGGTTCGTCCTTCGCCGTGCCGCCTGTCAAAAAGGAAATCGAGCGGCTTTGCCGCGATGGCAAGCGCGCCATGTGGACAGGCCTGCAGCAGGTGAAAACCGGTCGGCCCTTCGCCGATATCGGCAATGCCATCGGTGCCTTTGCCAAAAAGAACCGCTACACGCTGATCACCAATCTCGCCAGCCACGGCATTGGCCGTTCCCTGCATGAGGAGCCAAAGGAACTGGCGACCTGGCCGGACAAGGACGAGCGCCGCATCATGCAGGAAGGCATGGTATTCACTGTCGAGCCGTTTCTTTCGACGGGGGCCTATTGGGCCGAGGACGGCGACGATGATCCATGGACGCTCTATAGTGACCCGAGCGCGCCGACGGTTCAATATGAGCATACCGTGGTGGCGACGAAAAACGGGCCGCTGGTGCTGACGCTTGCGGAGTGACGGCTACATCTGCCTCCGTCACCCTCACTTTTAAGGTCGGAGCGAGCGCGTGCCGCTTGTTTCTTCTCCCCGAGGGGGAGAAGTCCGCGGCAGCGGGATGAGGGAGCAAGCTCTCCGAAGTCCGGCAACGTTCCCCCTCATTCGACCCTTCGGGCCACCTTCTCCCCCTCGGGGAGAAGAATACACGGCACCCTCGGAACGCAGCGCCGCTCACCGAGTGAACGATAACGACCGCTTATAACGCCGATCAAAATAACTCGCTTGTCGCCTATCCGCCCGGTTGCGATAAGCCATGCATGAGCATCGACAAGCCACTTTCCGCCAGACATCTGACTGCACTCGGATTTTCCGGGGCGCTGATGATGGCCTCCGCCATGGGTTTCGGCCGTTTTTCCTTCACGCCCATCCTGCCTGGCATGATGGCCGACGTTCCGCTTTCGGCGGGGGATGCGGGGATCGTGGCGGCCGGGAATTTCGCCGGTTATCTGGCCGGGGCGGTTCTGGCGGCCTATTCGTGGGGATCGGGGCGGGAACGGCTGGTGGCGCTTTGCGGCCTGTTTTCCACCGGGGCATTGTTGCTTGCCATGGCGGCTTTCAATTCCGTCGCGGCCTTCACCGTCATCCGGTTTCTGGCCGGCGTCGCCAGTGCGATGACCATGATCTTCACCTCGCAGATCGTTATCGGCCATGCCGTCAAGGCGGGCAGGGACAGCGTTCAGGCGCTGCATTATGGCGGTGTCGGGGCCGGTATCGCGATCTCCTCGCTTGCGGTCTATCTGATTGGCGTCGTTTTTGACGGCGGCGGCTCCTCGTGGAGAGAGGAATGGATTGCCGGTGCGGTCTTTTCCTTTCTCACCTTTCTCCTTGTCTTTCGCGTGCTTCCCGCTGGCCCGCCGCGGCATGCATCTTCGGCGGCGGAACCGCCGCTTGTCTGGACAAGGCCCCTGTTTCTGACGACGCTCGCTTATGGGCTTTTCGGCTTCGGTTACGTCATCACCGCCACTTTTATCGTGGCGATTGCCCGGATGGCCGCTGCCGGTGCTTTCGTGGAGTTTCTGGCTTGGTTCATCACCGGCTGCGCAGCTGCCATTTCGCTGTTCCTGTGGAAACCGGTGTTGAAATCGCAGGGGCTAAAGCGCGCTTTCGTTATCGTGCTGGCGTTGGAAGCTGTCGGTGTCTTCGCTTCGGTGATGCTGCCGCCGGTGCCGGGCGTTCTCGCCGGCGGCCTGCTTCTCGGGCTGACCTTCATGGTCATCACCGCTTATGGCCTGCAACTCGGCCGGGAATTTGCAGGCCCGAGCCCACGTCGCGCCTTTGCGCTGATGACGGCCGCTTTCGGCACGGGCCAGATCGTCGGGCCGCTTGCCGCCGGCTGGATTGCCGAGGTGACGGGAAGTTTTACCGCGCCCAGCATTCTCGCTTCCGCCGTGCTCGTTGTCAGCATTCTGCTGATGTTGCCGGTGCTCGCCACGGAGCGGCAGCGCTAGGCCGCTGACCGTCTCTTCCACCTTTCATTCGCTGTTTCCGGGGGGCGTCGCCCGCCGTCTGCGCCTTACATCTTGTTAAGGTCAGTGCTTCTTCATTGCTGTGCACAAATTTCTGCCCTAGGTTCGGGCCATCTAGTGCTTCGCCAATAATGGCTGATTTCAAACGCGCGTGAGTTCGAAACGTGTTTCATTGCTTCTTTCCCAAACCGAAATTGTTCTTCACGTCGGCCTTCGTCTGGGCGATGGCCATGATCGGCGTGTGGTACGCCGGCGGCCGCAATTGGGGTGCCATAATTGGTCTGCCGCCTCTGCCTGCCGGACAAGAGCCGGTCATCGGCGTTTCGGTTTTCTGGTCCACCCCGTTCTTGTGGTTCTATATTTATTATGCCGTTGCCGCGCTGATCTTTTCCGCGTTCTGGTTCTGGTATCATCCGCATCGCTGGCAGAACTGGTCGGTTCTTGGATCGGCGCTGATCATCTTCGCGACCTATTTTTCCGTGCAGGTGAGTGTTGCAGTGAATGCCTGGTATGGGCCGTTTTATGACCTTATCCAGCAGGCTCTGGCGCGGACGGCGCCTGTGACGGCCGAACAACTCTACATGGGGTCGCTCGGTTTTGCGGGTATCGCCTTCGTCGCCATCTTCGTCGGTGTGCTCAATCTGTTTTTCGTCAGCCACTATATCTTCCGCTGGCGCACGGCGATGAACGAATTTTATATGTCGAACTGGGATCGGCTTCGCCACATCGAGGGCGCCTCGCAGCGTGTGCAGGAAGACACCATGCGTTTCTCTTCCACCGTCGAAGGACTGGGTGTGGGGTTTGTGCGGGCGATCATGACGCTGATCGCGTTCCTGCCGGTGCTGTTCACATTCTCGGAAACGATTACGGACCTGCCGCTTTTCGGAGCCGTGCCCCATGCTCTCGTGTGGGCCGCCATCGTCTGGTCAGTGTTCGGCACGGTTTTTCTCGCGCTCGTGGGTATCAAGCTGCCCGGGCTGGAGTTCCGCAATCAGCGCGTGGAGGCTGCCTATCGTAAGGAGCTGGTCTATGGCGAAGACCATGAAGAGCGCGCGGATCCTCTGACGATCGGCGAGTTGTTTGCCAATGTGCGGAAGAATTATTTCCGCCTCTATTTCCACTATCTGTACTTCAACGTCGCCCGCATTTTTTATCTGCAGGCGGACAACATCTTTGGCACGCTGGTTCTCATCCCGTCGATCGTCGCCGGCAAGGTCACGCTCGGACTTATGAACCAGGTCCTGAATGTTTTCGAACAGGTGCGCGGCTCGTTCCAGTATCTCGTGAACTCTTGGACGACCATTGTCGAACTCCTGTCGATCTACAAACGTCTGAAAGCCTTCGAAGCGGCGATCGAGGGGCAGGAGCTTCCCGAAATTGACCAGCGATATCTACTGCGAGAAGCCAAAGCCGGCGAGTTGAATGCCAACCGCCCCTGAGCAAACAAGAAGGCGGCCAATTGGCCGCCTTTTTCATAAGTTCAGAGATTTTAGCCCTCGGTCTTCTGCTTCCTGCGCGCCTCGATCATCGGCATCGCCTCGGCATAGCTCACACAGGCCACATCCTGTTTCCGGCAGACTTCGCGCAGCAGCCGCTCATAAGCGTTCCAATAGGCGCCGCCATTCATCTTCACGAAATGAAAGCCCATCTGTAGCGGAATGCGCTCGCCATCATATTGCCTGTCGAATGCATTGCGGAAGGCCGTATAGGCGCGCTCCTCGAATTCCTTCGAACGATCCGGCGTCTCGACGCCGATGGAGTGGCGGATGAAGAGATTGTAGTCCATGGCGATGATCGGGCGGTTGCCCGGACCTTCGGGAATGAGCGGCAGGCCGAAATGCTCTATGCCGTCGCGCTCCACCGGCCATTCCGGCCCCTTGGTGATGCTGGTGGCGTCATAAACGAAACCGTGCTTTTTCTGGGCGGCAGTCAGCGCCGGACCCTGCGACAGATAAGGCGCACGGAAACCGTTGATGTTTTTGACCATCTCGCGCCAGCCCTCGGGCTCCTCGCCCTTCTTGCCGATCATCTGCCAGGCATTTTCCAGCGTACTGGTGAAGGTGGTGAATTCGCCGTCCCATTGTTCCGCGGTCCACTGGCCGCCATCGAAATGGCCGCAGGTGTGGTTGCCAATCTCGTGCCCCTCGCGATAGGCGGCCCAGATGTTTCTGAGCCTTGTCTCCACCTCTTCCGGTGACTGGCCGAAACCGACGTTGGAACGGCCGGCCTTCTGGCCAGGTCCCTGATAGGTCTTGGCGCTGGTCTTCCTGTCCATGACAAGCGTGCAGGCGAGGAAATAGGTGAAATGAGCGCCGACCTGCTTGCTCGTCGCCCGGCTTCTTTCCCACAGCATATTGTCGCCCGCGCCGTCGAAGGAGACGATCACGAGCTGCTTCGGCTTCTCAGCCTCTTGCGCAAAAGCGGGAAGGGCGGTGAGAAGCGACAGGGAAAAAGCGGCAAAGGGGCGAAACATCAGTCATCCGTCATATGAAACACCGTGGCCTTTTGCGGGTGGAATAAGGCGAAGCTTTGAAGTGGCTGGCGTTTTCATGGCTTTCGGCCTAATTCCTGTTATCAACCGCGGTGATAGGGCCGCTTCGTTCCACCGGGGGACCGTATTCCATGCTTTTTCTCGCACTCTGTCTTGCCTTGTTCCTGCTGACGCATCTTTTGAAGGTGGTCGCGCCGCAATTTCGCGCCCGCATGATCGCGACGATGGGCGAAGGGCCTTTCAAGGGCGTCTATTCCGTTGTCAGCCTCGTCACGCTCGGCCTCGTCATCTATGCCTTCGGTGAAGCACGGCAGGAGACCGGCATGTTGTGGTATCCGCCGGTCTGGATGAGCCATATCGCCGTCACCCTGATGCTGCTCGCGATGATCTGTCTTGTCGCCAGCTTCATCCCGGCTGGCCATATCGCAACGAAGACGAAACATCCGCTCATCCTCTCGGTCAAAATCTGGGCGCTGGCGCATCTTCTGGCCAATGGCGAGACATCCTCGATCCTGCTCTTCGCATCGTTCCTCGCCTGGGGCGTGGTGATGCGGATTTCGCTGAAGCGTCGCGAACGCGCTGGTGAAAAAGTGGTCCGTGACTTCGTTTCAAGCCGCTATGATCTTATCGCCATTGTCGGCGGCATCGTTCTGTGGGGCGCTTTCATCCTGAAACTGCACGAATGGTTGATCGGCGTTCAGCCCATTGCGATGTAGGAAATCGACGTTTCCCCCTTACATATCAGGCAAAATAGGCTAGAAGGCCGACCAAGACCCGGTTGGCCTGACTTTCGCTGACCCGGGTAAGCGGCTTGGTATGTCCGCGGACGGATGGATCGGCAACGATCTCCACGCGGGTAACGGAGAATTTGATGGCAAACGAAAATGATACCTTTATCCGCGAAGTGAACGAGCAGATCCGTTCCGAGCAGCTGTCGCGCTTCTGGGGCCGTTACGGTATCGTGGTCGTGGGTGCGGCCGTTCTGGTGGTTCTCGGTGCCGCCGGTGCCGGTATCTACGAATACTGGAACACCAGCCGCGCTTCCAATTCGGGCGATCAGTTCCTCGTGGCGCTGAAACTTGCTTCGGAAAACAAGACGGATGAGGCTCTGAAGGCCTTCGCCGATCTCGAAACTTCCGGTCACGGCAATTACCCTGTTCTGGCGAAGTTCCGCTCGGCCACGCTGCTTTCGCAGAAGGGTGACGCGGCCGGCGCCATCGCTGCCTTCACCGCCATCGGCAACGACACCTCCGCACCGCAGGTCTTCCGCGATACCGCCAAGGTGCGCGCGGCGTGGCTGCTGGTGGATAACGGCACCTATGATCAGGTCGCGGCGCTGGCGGAGCCGCTCAGCGGCGAAGGCCAGACCATGAAGGCTTCCGCCCGCGAGGCTTTGGGTCTCGCCGCCTACAAGGCCGGCGATTTCGCCAAGGCCAAACAATGGTTCGAGCAGATCGTGAGCGACGCGCAGGCGCCGCGCAACGTGACGAACCGGGCGCAGATCATGCTCGACAAGATCACCGCTTCAGGCAAGGCTGCTTAAGGTCGCTTCGCCACGCGAGATCGCGCCGGCATTCTCCGCATTGCCAAAGCGATCCAACTCATTATTTTACGCATGTCCTTTGCCCAAAACAGGTAGTGTTTTGGGCAGACGTGCTTTAAGGAACCAGGATCAATGAGCTTCACCGTCGCCATAGTCGGGCGCCCCAATGTCGGCAAGTCCACGCTTTTCAACCGTCTGGTTGGAAAGAAGCTGGCGCTGGTGGACGATACGCCGGGCGTGACCCGTGATCGTCGCCCCGGCGAGGCGAAGCTGGTCGACCTGCGTTTCACCATCATCGATACCGCCGGTCTGGAGCAATCCGGTCCGGAAACGCTTCAGGGCCGCATGTGGGCGCAGACCGAAGCGGCGATTGACGATGCCGATGTGACGCTGTTCGTTGTGGACGCCAAGGCGGGCCTGACGCCGGCCGACGAGACGCTGGCCGAAATGCTGCGCCGTCGCGGCAAGCCTGTCGTACTGGTGGCCAACAAGTCTGAAGCGCGCGGTTCCGATGCCGGTTTCTACGATGCCTTCACGCTCGGCCTAGGCGACCCTTGCCCGATCTCGGCCGAACACGGTCAGGGCATGATCGACCTGCGCGACGCCATTGTTGAGGCAATCGGCGAGGACGTGGCTTTCCCGCCGGAAGTGGATGAGGCGGAGACGGATATCGTTCTGCCGCGCAGCGAACCGGGCAGCGAGGATGAAGAAGACGAAGAGCCGGTTTATGACGAGACCAAGCCGCTGCGCGTCGCCATCATTGGCCGGCCGAATGCGGGCAAGTCGACGCTGATCAACCGTTTCCTCGGTGAAGACCGGCTGCTGACCGGCCCGGAAGCCGGCATCACCCGCGACAGCATCTCGGTCGAATGGGACTGGCGCGGCCGCACCATCAAGATGTTCGACACGGCCGGCATGCGCCGCAAGGCCAAGGTGACGGAGAAGCTGGAAAAGCTTTCGGTCGCGGATTCGCTGCGTTCCATCCGCTTTGCGGAAACCGTCGTCATCGTGTTCGACAGCACCATCCCCTTCGAAAAGCAGGATCTGCAGCTGGTTGACCTCGTCATCCGTGAAGGCCGCGCCGCCGTGCTTGCCTTCAACAAATGGGATCTGGTCGAAGACCCGCAGGCCTATCTGGCCGATCTGCGCGAAAAGACCGAGCGGCTTCTGCCGCAGGCGCGCGGCATTCGCGCCGTGCCGATTTCCGGCCAGACGGGTTATGGCCTCGACCGGTTGATGCAGAACATCATCGATACCGACAAGGTCTGGAACCGCCGCATTTCCACGGCCCGTCTCAACCGCTGGCTGGATGCGCAAACCACGCAGCATCCGCCGCCGGCCGTCTCCGGCCGCCGCCTGAAACTGAAATATATGACCCAGGTCAAGGCCCGCCCGCCGGCCTTCATGATTTCCTGCACCCGGCCGGAAGCCATTCCGGAAAGCTATACGCGTTATCTGGTCAACGGCCTGCGCAAGGATTTCGACATGCCGGGCGTGCCGATCCGTGTGCATTATCGTGGTTCGGACAATCCGTTCGAGAGCAAGGCGAAGAAGCGGCGTTGATTTTGACGTGAGGCGTCGCGACGGTTTCTTCTCCCCGCCGGGGAGAAGGTGGCCCGAAGGGTCGGATGAGGGGGCTCGCTCTCCGAATATCTATACTCTCGCCCCCTCATCCCGCTGCCGCGGACTTCTCCCCGGCGGGGAGACGAAACAAGCGGCATTCGCTCGTTCCAATTTCACTGTCCGGCTTTGAAGAGTAAAAGACCATGCTGATCAAGCAGACCGACTATTTCAGGATTTACCGCGTCATCAACAGCCTGCTCATCAGCCAGAATGCCGATCCCGCCTCGGCCTCCATGTATTTCAGCACCTTCGGCGCCTTCATTCTGCAGCAGCACTACAAGGTGAAGGCGGTGCCGAAGGGCGGGCTTGCCGCCTATAATCTCGGCGGAACGGTTCTCTTGTTCGCAGATCATCGGGAAGATGGTTACGTGACGGGTGCAGGCGAGAATTTCCATTGCTGGGTCGAGGCGGACGGCTGGGCGATCGATTTCATGGCGCCGGCCTTTTCCGAAGGTGCCGATGCGCTTGCGGTGCCGGCAAAGATGTTCCAGCGGCCGCTGTCGGCCATGGCGGCGTCCATCAATGATCTCGGCCAATCCGGCGATTTCTTCTACCGTTCCGAGCCGGAAGCGTCGGCCAGACGTTTTGCCGACTGGCACAAACAGGCCATGATCGGCGATATGGCGAGCGTTGCCGCCAACTGGTTCCGCAAATCCCCCAAGCAGATGGCGGCATCGCTTTCGGTGACTGACAGCGACGGCAAGGCGCGGACCGTGCCGCTGACGGGCCAGTCTCTCACTGGTAACTGGTGAGGGGGTCGATCTGATAAAAGGACGGCCAGCGTAATCTCGCGGCAGCCGCCTGACGTCAATCAGCAGCCCGACCCCGTTCTAAAGATAACGGCAGTCGCGTCCTGATCGCCTTGTGACACTCCCGTACCGTTTCGTCCACTCATTCCCGCACAAATCTCGGGGATTGCCTCATGCAAGCCGCGAGCGCGACAGAAGCGGCAGTGATTTTCCGGCGGCATGGATGACATTGTCGAGGAATTGTCGCGAGGCCTTTTCCCAGCTGTAGCTTTTGGAAAGGGCAAGCGCTGCCTGTGGTGAGCAGTGAAGCGCCGCCAGACAGGCGTCGCGCAGATTAGTGTCCAGCGCACCGGCGGCGGGGTTTCCGCCGAGAATGTCGATCGGTCCGGTCACGGGGAAGGCGGCAACTGGAACGCCGCTGGCCAGCGCTTCGAGAATGGTGTTGCCGAAGGTGTCGGTCTTCGAGGGGAAAACGAAGACATCGGCCTGCGCATAGGCATCGGCCAGCTCCTCACCGGTCTTGATGCCGGTGAACAGAACATCAGGGTATTTTTCCTGCAATTCATGGCGGGCGGGACCGTCGCCAACGACGATCTTCGATCCCGGCAGGTCGAGTTCCAGGAATTCCGGCAGGTTCTTTTCCACCGCCACACGTCCCACGGTCATGAAGATCGGTCTCGGCAGATCGAAAGGCAGCTTGGTTTTCGGGCGGGGATGGAAAAGCTCGGCGTCGATGCCGCGGCTCCAGCGTTTCAGATTGCGCACGCCGCGGGCTTCCAGTTCGGTCTCAAGGCTCGGCGTGGCCACCATGCAGGTGTTGCCGCCATTGTGGAACCAGCGCACGAAGGCGTAGAGCCAACTTTCCGGGACCGGGAACCGGGCGGCTACATATTCGGGAAAGCGGGTGTGGTAGCTGGTGGAAAAACGCATACGGTTCTTCACGCACCAGCGCCGGGCCATGAAGCCCAGCGGCCCTTCCGTGGCAATATGCACAAAGGAGGGCTGGCTTTTTTCGATCTCCGCCGCCACACGACGATAACCGGCGACCGACAGGCGGATTTCCGGATAGGTGGGGCAGGGGATGCTGTAAAAACTCTGTGGCGTGACCATGTGCACATCGACGCCGAGCCGTGCGAGTTCGGTATTGGTGTTTTCAATGGAGCGAACCACGCCGTTGACCTGCGGGTGCCAGGCATCTGTGACAATCGTGATTCTCGTCATGAAACACTGATCCTGCTCATCTGCGCGCGGGCGAATCCCCATTGCCCGGCTTCTGCCCGTATATGCGGCGTGCGTGTTACAGGATCATGTCAGGGTGTATGGCGGTGGGGAATCGTGGTTGCGCTCAAAATTTTGCTGTTGTCGGCGGCGCTGCCTTCTGTCCTTATCCCTGTTCCTCGGACTTGTTCCGGGGAACAGGAATGAGGGAACCCGAGGTGGCTGCATGCGAAAATCCACGTTCGCGCAGTGTGGCGAGCCCTATCCCACCAGTGGAAGCAACTCGGGGCTGATCAGCGCGCCATGGTGGCCGATGACGGTTGCCGCAGCCCTTGCCGCGAAGGTGGCGGCCTCTTCGGAAGAGCTGCCGGTCACGTAACGGGCGAGGAAGGCGCCGTTGAAGCTGTCGCCGGCGCTTGTCGTATCCACCACGTCCACGGCTTTCACCGCCGGGGCGTGAGTGCGACTGCCGCCGAAATCGAGCGTCGCGCCCTTGGCGCCGTCCTTCACGACGATGTTTTCAACGCCAAGTGAACGGTAGCGGTCGATGGTCGCTTCCACGGACACATCGCCGAAATGGCTGGCCTCGTCATCGAAGCTCGGCATGACAAGCGTTGCGGCGCGCGCACCGTTGGAGATGGTTTCGAGCATCGTATCCCTGTCCGCCCACAGGCGCGGGCGAATGTTGGGATCGAAGACCACCAGCTTGCCCGCCGCCTTGGCGCGGCGCAGTTCGGCGAGGAACGTATCGACATCATGGGCGGAGGCGAGAACGGCGAGCGTGATACCGGAGAAATAGACCACATCGGCACTCTCGACCGTTTTGCGCAGGTGGTCCGCGTCAGTGGCAAGCTGCCTTGCGGCGGCGGCGTTGCGCCAGTAACTGAAGGTGCGCTCGCCGTCCTTCAGGTTGATGAGGTAAAGGCCGGGCGTGCCGCCCTTGATGCGGCGGATTGTCTCCGTGCCGATGCCGGCATCCGCGATGAAGGTGAGCATGTCTTCCGAAAGCGGATCGTCGCCGAGCGCGGTAAAATAATCGACGGACCAGTCTTGCGGCAGACAAGCCCGGGCATACCAGGCGGTATTGAACGTATCGCCGGCAAAACCCTTGCGCAGCAGCCCGTTGCCGGCCTGCGACAGTTCCACCATGCATTCGCCAATCGACAGAAACCGTCCGCCCACGCCGTCATCCTCCCGTTTTTTCCAGCCATGCGGCTTACGACGAGTGCGCGCCGCTGACAAGGGCGGTTGTCGCCGTTTGTGCATGTGCGAAGTTCCGGTTTACGCGGGCGCAAGGGCTTTATATTCTCCCGGCGTGACGCCCTCAGGAGATCGCCGATGACACTGCCCCATGCCCCGGTCCACAAATCTCAAGCACAATCGGACTGGTGGAAGGGAGCGGTGATCTATCAGGTCTATCCGCGCTCGTTTCAGGATACGACCGGCGACGGCTATGGCGATCTTGCCGGAGTGACGAAACGTCTGCCCTATATCGCCTCGCTCGGCGTCGATGGCATCTGGCTCTCGCCCTTCTTCACCTCGCCCATGGCCGATATGGGCTATGACGTTTCCGATTATTGCAATGTCGATCCGATGTTCGGCACGCTTGCCGATTTCGACGCGCTGATGGCCGAGGCGCACCGGCTGGGGCTGAAGGTCATCATCGATCAGGTCATCTCGCACACGTCGGACCAGCATCCCTGGTTCGTGGACAGCCGAGCGAGCCGCACCAACAGCAAGGCCGACTGGTATGTCTGGGCCAATCCCAAGCCGGATGGCACCGCACCCACCAACTGGCTTTCCGTCTTCGGCGGGCCGGCATGGGAATGGGACGGCGTGCGCAAGCAATATTACATGCACAGCTTCCTCGCCTCGCAGCCGGATCTCAATTTCCATAATCCGGATGTGCAGGATGCGCTTCTCGAAACCGTGCGTTTCTGGCTGGATCGCGGCGTTGACGGTTTCCGGCTCGATACCGTCAACCATTATTTCCATGACAGGCTTTTGCGCGACAACCCGCCGCTTTTCGACGAGGAAAGTTTCGGTCTCGATGCTTCCGACGTCAATCCCTATGGCATGCAGGACCATCTGTACGACAAGACGCGGCCGGAAAACGTGGCCTTCCTCAAGCGTTTTCGCGCGCTGCTCGACGACTATGAGGGCCGCGCCACGGTGGGTGAGGTGGGAGACGGGGCGCGGTCGCTGAAGACGGTGGCGGCCTATACGTCCGGCAATGACAAGCTCAACATGTGCTACACTTTCGACCTGCTGGGGCCGGATTTCAGCGCGAAGCATCTGCGCGCCTCGGTCGAGACCTTCGGCAAGGTGGTGACGGATGGCTGGGTGTGCTGGGCCTTTTCCAACCATGATGTGGTGCGTCACCTCAGCCGTTTTTCCGAAAGTGCGGAGGAGCAGGTGCGGGTGGCGAAGCTTGCCATCTGCGTTCTCGCCAGCCTGCGCGGTTCCATATGTCTCTATCAGGGAGAGGAGCTGGGTCTGACCGAGGCGGAACTTGCTTTCGAGGATCTGCGCGATCCCTACGGCATCCGCTTCTGGCCCGCCTTTAAGGGGCGGGACGGATGCCGCACGCCGATGGTGTGGGAGACAGGCAAGCCGAATGCCGGTTTTTCCAGCGCTGAAAAGCCGTGGCTGCCGGTGCCCTATGTTCATGCCATGCAGGCTGTGGATGCGCAGGAGCGCAAGCCGGACTCGGTTCTGAACCATTACCGCGCGGTTTTGTCCTTCCGCAAAGGTCACGGCGCACTGCGCGATGGCGATATGCACTTTATCAAGACCAATCTCGACGTGCTGGCCTTCACGCGCCAGAAGGGCGATGAAAAACTGCTCTTCGTTTTCAACCTCACCCGTGAGGCGGTGGAATTCCCGATACCGAAGGCCATGCGGGTCACCGATATACTGCCGATGCCGGGTTTCGCACCGTTATTCGATGCGGGGATCGTGAAGCTCGAGGGGCTGGATGTGTTTTGCGGGGTCGTTGCATGAGCGGGCAATTTGCCATCGAGGCGGCTGGCGAAGCATCGCTCGATGAGTGGTCGCTTCTGCGGCACCGCTTGTGGCCGGATGCTTCACCCGCCGAACACCGGGTGGAGTTGCAGGACATCTCCGACAATGAAGTTGGATTTATTGCCTATGATCCGGCGGGCATGGCCATCGGTTTTGCCGAAGCCAGCCTGCGGCATGATTATGTCAACGGATGCGACACCTCACCCGTGGCGTTTCTCGAAGGCGTTTATGTGGAAGAGGCCTTTCGCAAACAGGGCGTTGCGGCTGCTTTGATTGCCGAAGTAACCCGTTGGGCGACCAGCAAGGGTGTGAGCGAACTTGCTTCCGATGCCGACATTTCCAATGTCGATTCACACCGCATGCATGCGGCGCTGGGATTTGAGGAAACGCAGCGGGTGGTTTATTTTCGCAAGTCCCTGCCTTTGGGTTCATGACCTCCCTGCGCTCTTCGGCGATGGAATAATATCAGACATTGCGGGTGCGTTCTGACGATCAAATGCGGCGCCATGATCGCGTTTTGGATGGTGAATAGTAATATTTAAGTATTGATTAATATATGATGGGTTAAATTTGAACTAATTAAATATTAAAACACAAATATATTCGTATTAATGAAAATTTTTCATTAATTTTTTCACATTTACTTCGCTGTTGGCGAGCCTTGGGCAAGCTTCCAGTATTAATTATTGAAACCTACAGATTTTTCGGTCTCCACCCATAAGGTGAAGCAGGGATTGTCATGTCCGTTTCAATCAAGAATTTCAATCAGCCCAATACCGCGAATTCCACCTCGTCGCGCGCCAAAGCCAAGGCCGCGCCTCCATCCATCCGAGAGGTCTTCCTTTCCGGACAATCGGCAGCCCGCGCATCAACACCGAAACCAGCCCCCAAAACCTCGTCAGCCGACTATATCGCATCGCCCGACTTCATGCGGAATCTGAGGGCCAAGCTTTCCCTGGCGGGGGACGATCCGGCGCAATATCTGCGCGCCCGGTCGATGATGAGTGCTCTCGAGCGTGGGGCCTTGCAGGTTTCGAACCCCACTCAGGGCAAAACGATCAATGCGTGGGACCCGAACCAGAAAAACGGCAAACCGACGACAGCCACTGACATTGCCAAGACCAACTGGGTGGATTTTCTCAATACGCAGCTGAAGCGCAGCGAAGACGGCGCGCTCTCCAGGGATGGAAGCGGCAGCTATGTCGACAATTCGACAGGAAAACACGCCTATTTTGGCAGGGTCGCGGGCAAATATTATTACGTCACCTGGCCTTCGGAGACGAAAGCATGAGGCCGCTCTCGCGGCCTCGAAACGCGGATTGAGCGCTTTCCGCTGTCTCCGGTCGGCAAGCCTCCGTCAGATCAGTGTAAACCTGTCCACATCCACCATACCCATATCGGAAATCTTCAGATGCGGGATGACGGGCAGGGGCAGGAAGGCGACCTGCAGGAAAGGTTCTTCCAGTGTCGTGCCGAGCGCATAGGCTGCTTTTCTGAGCGTGTGCAGCGTATCTCGAACGGTCTCGTAGGGTTCTAGGCTCATCAACCCGGCGACGGGCAAAGCGATCTCGCCCGTCACCCGGCCGTCTTCCACCACCACGAAGCCGCCCTTGATTTCGCCGAGCCGGTTAGCGGCCAGCGCCATGTCGTCTTCGCTGACGCCGACAACGCAGATATTGTGGCTGTCATGGCCGACGGTGGAGGCGATGGCGCCTTTTTTCAGGCCGAAGCCCTGAACGAAGCCATTGGCGTGATTGCCGTTCTTGCCGTGGCGTTCGATGACGGCGACCTTGATGATGTCGTTCGCAAGATCGACGGTGGTCTGGTTGCCGTCCGTTGGCAGCTTGTAGCGGCGGTGTTCGGTAATGATCTTGCCGGGAAGCACGCCCATGACGGGGCTTTCGCCCTCTGTGACCGGCACGCCGAAATGCGAGGCGAGAACGGGTCTTGCCTTGACGCTGTCAAGGCCGACGGGTGCGACCGGTTTGCGGGTGGCAAACAGCGCGTCATCGACGATCCGGCCGCCGGAAAGCACCATGCTGGCCTTGCAGTTCTGCAGGCTGTCGATGACCACGAGATCGGCGCGCCACCCCGGTGCGACAAGGCCGCGGTCGCGCAGGCCAAAGGCTTTTGCGGCGGAAATCGAGGCGGCGCGGTAGATGGCGAGCGGTTCCACGCCGCTGGCGATCGCCGTGCGGATCATATAGTCGAGATGGCCCTGTTCGGCGATATCGAGCGGGTTGCGGTCATCTGTGCAGAGCGCCAGATAGGGCGAGAGGCGCTCGGTGATGATCGGCATCAGGGCGTGCAGGTCCTTCGAGACCGAGCCTTCGCGCACCAGAATATGCATGCCCTTGCGGATTTTCTCCAACGCCTCAGCCGCGCTCGTGCATTCATGTTCAGTGCGGATGCCGGCGGCAAGATAGCCGTTCAGCGCCGTGCCGGAGAGAAGCGGCGCATGCCCATCGATATGCTGGCCCTGAAAGGCCTCCAGCTTTGCCATGCACACCGGGTCCTTGTGGATGACGCCCGGAAAATTCATGAATTCGGCAAGCCCGATGACCTTCGGATGATTTCGGAACGGTAGCAGTTTTTCGATGGGCAGATCGGCGCCAGCGGTTTCAAGGTGGGTGGCGGGCACGCAGGAGGAGAGCTGCACCCGGATGTCCATGATGGTTTCCATGGCGCTGTCGAGGAAGAACTGAAGCCCCTCAACGCCGAGAACATTGGCAATCTCATGCGGGTCGCAAATGGCGGTGGTAACGCCATAGGGTAAAACGCAGCGGTCGAATTCATGCGGTGTAACGAGCGACGATTCGATATGGAGATGCGTATCGATGAAGCCGGGAACGACGATTTTGCCGGAAATATCGATTTCCCGCCGACCCTTGTAGTCTCCACATGTGCCAACGACAGTATCGCCGCAAATAGCAATGTCCGAAGCAACAAGTTCCCCGGTCACCAGGTCGAAGAATCGCCCGCCTTTGAGAACCATATCTGCCGGTTCGCGGCCCGTACCCTGATCGATGCGCGTTTCAAGTTTCGAATTCATGCGGCTCTTCTTCGACTTCTGGTTTGCGTCATATGCGAGAATTTTCAGTATTTACATTCTTGGGTTGTTTCTTGGTGTGTTCGTATTGATTCTTCGTATTTTAAATATATCCTGAGTAAATAATTTTCATATTTGTGCTATGTTATGTTTAGTGTTGCATACTTGAATATTTTAACGGGCTTATATTTGTCCATCTGGAGGCTGGTTTATGTCGGCCTTTATCAATAGCGGGCCACGTTAACATTCCCGGGAAGGAAAATAAAAGCGTCTGATGTTGAAGCGAATTTCCACCCGGCAATTAACTGTTGGCATGTTTATCGAGGCGGTCGAGGGAACGGCGTCGAACCGGCAGATTATGCAACGACATCGCTTTCTCCTGCGGCATGAGGATGGGGTGCGCCAGCTGAAAGCGAGCGGCGCGGAAAGCATCGTCATCAATACCGCCAGGGGAAACGATGTCGAAGCAAGGTCGGGTGTTGGCGGACCGGCGACAATGAAAACGGACAGTTCCCCAGAGACCACCGCTGTGATCAGCCATGCCGTGCGTTTGGCAGCCGATGCGGTTGCGGAAATCTTTGCGGTTGCGGAAACCGGTGGCGGTGTCTCGTTGACAAGCATGGCGACGGCAGCGGGTAGGATTTCCGACGCCGTGCAGTCGAACCCGGCGATTTTCATCGGGGTCACCCGATTGAAATCCAAAGACGAAACGACGTTTGTGCACTCCGTCTCCGTCAGCGGGCTGATGATCCTTTTCGGAAATTATCTCGGGCTCGACAGGGCAACTGTCAATCTGCTCGGTATCAGCGGGTTGCTACATGATATCGGCAAGGTGGAAATTCCTTCATCGATCCTCAACAAGGCGGAAGGGTTGAGCGCCAGCGAGCGGCAAATCATCAATCTCCACCCCGCATTCGGCCGAGATATATTGTCGCGCAACGCGCAGATGCCGGAGATGCTGCTCGATGTCTGTTTCAATCATCATGAGCGGATGGATGGGGGCGGTTATCCGAGCGGCCGTGCGGGCAGCCAGATCAGCCTCTATGCGCGTATCGCGGCGATTTGCGACGTCTATGACGCCATCACCTCGGTCAGGCCCTACAAGAAGCCGTGGACTGCGAATGATGCGTTAACCTGGATGCTGCGTCGGGAAGGGCATTTCGACATTCAGCTGCTGAAGAAATTCGCGCTGTGCATTTCCGCCTCGCTGCCGAGGGGTTAGTTGCCGAAGATGATCGCCATATTGAGGCTGTCGATGTAACGTCCGTCGATCAGAACGGCATCCCGGGCCCGGCCTTCATGCACAAAGCCGATCTTTTCATAAAGTGCAATGGCTCTCGCGTTGTCCGCATGCACGCTCAGTTCGACACGATGCAGCCCGAATTCGCGGGCGGCATCGAGCGTCCGCCGCATCAGTCGTCCACCCAGTCCCTTGTCCCGATAGGCAGGCAGGATACCCATGCCGAGCGTGCCGCAATGGGCGCGGGTCGCTCTGTCCTGGCGGCGGATATCGCACCAGCCAATCACTTTGCCATCCGCAATCGCCACGAATTGCGGATGGTCGTTTTCGATCATGTCGAGAACGAAGGTGCGGACCGCTTCGAGCGGCGGCGCCTCCAGGAAGCTCAGGTACTTCCGCTCGCGCGACACCGCATCGAGAGCACGGTGAAAGCTTTCAACGTGCTCTGCCCGGATGGGTTCGATGCTGATGGCGTCGCCAGCCGGCATCATGCAGCCTTGGTCTTCGCCTTGCGGGTCAGATGCACCACAACGTTTTCGATCATGCGCATGCCGGCGTCCTGGCCGAGCGTCATGATCGATTCCGGGTGGAACTGAACGGCGGCCACCGGCTCCTTGGCGTGTTCTATGCCCATGATCGTGCCATCCTCGCTTTCCGCGGTGATGATGAAATCACGCGGCAGGGTGGCGGGATCGGCGAAGATCGAATGGTAACGACCGACCGTCACTTCCTTGCCGAGACCGGAGAAGACGAGGCCGGGCTCAAGTACACGGATGCGCGAGGGCTTGCCGTGCATCGGCACGGCCAGCTGGCGCAGCTCGCCGCCATAGGCTTCCGCCAGTGCCTGAAGACCCAGGCAGACGCCGAAGATCGGCAGGTCACGGGCGCGGGCGGCTTTGATCGTCGCCTTGCAGTCGAAATCCGTCGGGCTGCCCGGTCCGGGAGAGAGCACGACGAGATCGGGCTGGAAGCGATCGAACACGTCGGCTGCGACCGGTGATCTGACGGTCGAGACCGTGGCACCCGTCTGGCGGAAATAATTCGCCAGCGTATGCACGAAACTGTCTTCGTGGTCGACGAGCAGGATCTTCACGCCGGTGCCCACCTTGGCGGCGTCGCGCTTGGTGGCGGCGGAGTTGGCGCCTTTTGCATCGCGAATGGCCGATATCATGGCCGACGCCTTCAGTTCGGTTTCGGCTTCTTCTTCCTGCGGATTGGAATCGTTGAGCAGCGTCGCGCCGGCGCGCACCTCGGCGATGCCGTCCTTGATGCGGATGGTGCGCAGCGTGAGCCCCGTATTCATGTCGCCGTTGAAGCCGACCATGCCGATTGCGCCGCCATACCAGGCGCGCGGGCTCTTTTCATGGCCTTCGATGAAGCGCATGGCCCAGAGTTTCGGGGCACCGGTGACGGTGACGGCCCAGGCGTGGCTGAGGAAGCCGTCAAAGGCGTCCATATCGTCACGCAGGCGGCCTTCAATGTGGTCCACCGTGTGGATGAGGCGCGAATACATCTCGATCTGGCGGCGGCCGATAACCTTCACCGAACCCGGCTCGCAGACGCGGCTCTTGTCGTTACGGTCCACATCCGAGCACATGGTGAGTTCGGATTCGTCCTTCTTCGAATTGAGCAGCTTCAAGATCTGCTCGCTGTCGGCAATCGGGTCGTCGCCGCGCTTGATGGTGCCTGAGATCGGGCAGGTCTCGATGCGGCGGCCGGAGACGCGCACAAACATTTCCGGCGAAGCGCCGACCAGATATTCCTGATGGCCGAGATTGATGAAGAAGGAATAGGGCGAGGGGTTGATCGCCTTCAGACGACGCGAAATCGCCGACGGATTGCTTTCGCAGCGCTCCATGAACTTCTGTCCGGGCACGACCTCGAACAGGTCGCCGCGGCGGAAGCTTTCCTTGGCCTTCACGACCAGTTCGGAATACTCGCCCGGACGGTGATCGCCCTTGGGCGGGATGGTATCGGTGGTCTTGAACGGATCGGGTGTGATGTCGGAGGACTTGCCGTCCGTCGTCACGCCGCCCTTTTCGAAATCGTAGCGGTCGATCCAGGCCTTGGCAGAATAGTGGTCAACGACGAGGATTTCGTCCGGCAGAAACAGCACCATGTCGCGCTGATCTTCCGGCCGCGCCAGCGACAGCTTGATCGCGTCGAACTGGAAGGCGAGATCGTAACCGAAGGCACCGAACAGGCCGATGGCCGAATCCGCATTCGAATAAAAGAGGTCGACGATGGCGCGCAGTGCGGTGAAGACGGTCGGGATTTTCGAGCGTTCTTCTTCGGTGAAAACGCGGTCCGGTTCGTTGACGGTGAGATCAAGGCGGCGGGTCGAGGCGGCGCCGAGGGTAAGGTCGGGCGTTGTCTTCAGCTTTTCCGTGATGAAATCGAGCAGCACTTCGCCGCGACCATTATAGGCCTCGATCCACATCTTGCGGCCGAAACAGGAAATGCCGAGCGGCGGATCGATAATGGCTGTATCCCAGCGGGTGTAACGGCCTGGATATTCATAGTTGGACGAAAAAACCGCGCCGCGATGGGAATCGAGCTTTTCGATATAATTATCGATGGCGCTGGCGTAATCGGCGGGCCGACGCTTTCGGCTGACCTTAATGCCGCCTTTCGTCTCGTAGGTTTCCGCTCCGTCATCCTGAATGATCGTTACCATTTCTCTCATACTTCCCGTTGTTCAGGCCCGATGACAGGCGGCATAATAACAAAAAAGCCGCCTGAAAATTCGGGCGGCTTGGACTTTGTCTAAAGACATGACTGGTCAAGGCCGCGAAAAGCTGCCCCACCACCAGTTAGCAATGTTCTTAGACACGAGGTTCATAGGAAAATTGTTAGCGCGCACGATCCGCCTTTGCAAGCGGATTTCGGTGAGGGAATGAACCTTACGGGCCGTGGCGGCGTTGCACTCCTGCCGAAACGGTCAGGAGTGCCCCATAAAATGCTTCATCGCCTCTGTCTTCTGGTAACCACCCTCGCATTGATTTCCGCCTCTGAACCGCCGGCGCAGGTGCCGGTGCCGCAACCGAAACCGGGTGAGGGGCAACCTGCCACTCCCTCGGAAAAGCCATCGGACGAGCCGCCGCAAAGCCCGGCGGAAGCGCCGAAACCGGCCCCGAAGCCGCAGGTCCCGGAAGAGCGGAAACCGGATGACGGCATGACGCCGGAAGACAAGGGACCCGATGACAGCAAGAAAGGCGTGGAGAACAAGGCGGGTGAGAGCAAAGAGGAGGGCGAACAACGGAAACCGGATGGTGACGCCGCAAAACCGGAAGAGAAGCCGCCCGAGCCGGTGAGGCCGGAAGATCCGGCCGCGCTTCAGGCATGCCTTGGCGCGTTGAAGGATATCGGTGCGGAATTCAAACAGCTTGAGCCGATCCGCGATGCGGAGCCGGGGTGCGGCATCGAAGCGCCTGTCGAGCTTTCCGTGGTTCTGCCCGGCATCAAGCTGGAACCTTCGGGCACCATGCGCTGCGAAACCGCGCTTGCCCTTTCCCGCTGGACAAAGGAGATGATGCTGCCGGCTGCGGCTCTGGCAATGCCGGAAAAAAAGGTGACGTCTATCGCCAATGCCTCGACCTATATCTGCCGCAACCGCAACAGCGCGGAAAACGGCAAGATTTCCGAACATGCCAAGGGCAATGCCGTCGATATTTCCACGATCGCCTTCGATAAGGGCGAGCCGCTGGTGATGAAGCCGCGGGTCGAGGACGGGACGCCGGAAGGCGCTTTCCAGCGCACGATTACCGCCGCCGCCTGCCTATTCTTCCGCACGGTTCTTTCTCCCGGCAGCGACGCCACCCATCAGGATCACCTGCATCTCGACGTGCTGGAGCGAAAAGGCGGCTATCTCTATTGCCGCTGACAAAAAAGGGGCGACCCGAAGGCCGCCCCGACTGGAGATGATGTTTCTGCCCGGTTTTAGAATTTCTGGGTCAGAGAGATTTTGAAGGTGCGTCCGGCTTCCGTATAGAAGTCCACCGGCTGGTTGACGGTGCTGACGGAATTCGGGTTCACGTCGCGAACACCGACGGCATTCCAGTATTTCCTGTCGAACAGATTGTAGATGCCGGCCTGGATGCGCAGGCCCTTGGTCTGTTCCGGTTCCCACCAGCCGGTCAGGTTGAAGACGCCGTAGCCGGGGGCGTCGAAGGTGTTGGCCACCCTGTCGTCACGCATGCCGGAGGAGAAGACACCGGTCAGTTCCGTGCCCCAGACGTCCTGCTCGTAGCCGATGCCGACAACGGATTTGAAGGGCGCGACCGTGCGAATGAATTCGTTGGTGTCGGTGTCCTTGCCATAGGCGTAAGCGAGCGAAGCATGGGCGAAGAAGCCGTTTGCGAGATCCTTGCGGACCTTGGCTTCGACACCTGATATTTCGACGTTGTTACGGTTGCGATAGGTGAAGAGCGATCCGTTGCCCCTGCCACCGAAGCCGGGGAAGAGCGTCGTCGAGGTCGTGTACTGCTCGATGAAGTTCTTGTACTTGTTGTGGAATAGCGTCAGGCTTCCCGTCAGGTCGCCGGAGGCGTAGTTCGCGCCGATTTCGAAACCGTTGCTGGTCTCGGGATTGAGGGCGGAATTGCCGACCACCGCGTAACCGGAGCTGACGTTGGAGAAGTTCAGGTAGAGTTCGTTAATCGTTGGGGCGCGATAGGCCATCGACCATTGGGCGAAGAGTTGCAGTTCCGGCGTGACGTCATAGGTCGCGAGCAGCTTCGGCGAGAAGCGCGAGCCGCTATTGCCGGTCGGCAGGCCAAACGTTCTGTAGCCGCTGTTGCTCGAAACCGAGCCGTCCGGGTCGTAGTCATAGGAATCGAAGCGCAGGCCGGGGGTCAGGCGGAAGCCGTTGCCGAAGGCGATTTCGTCATCGAGATAAAGGCCGAGGCTCTTGCCGCTCACGTCAGGCATGTCCGACTGGGAGGAAGACGTCACGCCGGCCGTGTTGGCGTAAAGTTCCTGGCTGAAATCGGTGGTCATGGCATTGCCGCCGTAACGGACCGTGTGCTGCACGCCGCCAAGCTCGAAACCGGATTCAAGGCCGCCGACGATGCCGAAGGCGCTGTTGCGCATGCTGTCTTCGCGAATATAGAGCGAATTATTGGTCAGGCGGTCACCGGCGCCGGATTCCTTTGAAAGACGCGTCCAGTAGAGCGAAAGATTGGCGGCGTCGATCACGCCGTCGGTCGAGGGCGCTTCGTATTCGTAATCGAGCGATACGCGATCACGCTCAGTATCCTCGTAGCCCCGGTAGTCGCCGATCCGGTAGGTCGAGCCTGAAACGCTCACGCCCTGCAGCGTCTTCATGTCGCTGCGGTTTCGCAGCGAATAACGCTCGGCCGTCAGACCGATGCTGTGACCGCCCTCCAGATCCTGCCGGATCTTGAACATCAGGTTGCTTTCGTAGGTGTCGGCGGGGTTTGGCTTGGTGCGGCGTGTTCCGTAGATATCGGCCGTGCCCTTGTTGTCTGTCTCGTTGCCGCGCTTGTAGGAGCCCTGGAACAGAACTGACGTATTCTCGATCTTCTTGGCGACAGCGAGCGATCCGCCCACGCTTCTGTCTTCGCTGTCATAGGTGGTCTTTGCCACACCGCCCCAGTCCTTGCCTTCGCCGATCAGGTCTTCCGGCTCGAGCGTGCGCAGCACCAGCGCGCCGCCGAGAGCACCGGAGCCGATACGGCTGGAATCTGCACCGCGCACCACATCGACCGTCGAGAGCGAGGAAAAATCGAAGCTCGAATTCGTATTGCTGAGGGTGGTCGTGGCCTGACCCCGCCGGGCGAAGTTTTCGAAGAAGGGAACGGGAATATTGTCGATCAAGGTGACGACACGCGCGCCGCCGAGGCCGCGAATGAACAGGCCGCCGGGCCGGCCGGGCTTGGCATCGACGTAATCGACGCCCGGTTCCGTGCTGTTGCCGAGGTCCTTGATGCTGCCGATGTCTTTTTTGCGGATGTCTTCCGCTGTCGTCTGGCTCGCCAGCGGCGTGTCAGCGGCGGCATTGACGCTTTTGACACGCTTGCCCTTGACGACGATCCTTTCAAGCGTGGTGGCGCCGTCCGCCTGCGACGCGGCATTCTGTGCCAGGGCGGGGCCGGCAAGCGGCAGAAGAGAGATGGCAGTGCACAAAAGCAGCGCGGAATGCGTGCGCGAAATGGACATTAATTACCCCCAGGTAGGCGCGCGAACGGGCCGCGGCGTGCGAAGGCACGCCGCACTTGCCGCTGCGGCTGAAACTGTTTTGATTGTTACGGGCGAGCCGATAAGCGAGGACTAAAAAACATGATGATAACTGTCAACATATTATATATGACTTTTCCAATCATGTTTTAAAGCATAACGGCATGTTGCAAAAATATGACGCTTATCCGTTCTCGGACCTGATCGGTGAATAGGTGCGAAAACGCCACGGTATGGTCAAAGTCCGGACATGGCGGCTTGCTAGGACATTCGCAGCCAGTTTACATGGCGGTACAATAAATGGACTATTAATCGGATACGGAAATGAAGTCTCTTGAACTGCTCGTTGAGCGGATCATCCTCTCCAGCCGCTGGTTGCTCGTCGTTTTTTATCTCGGGCTCGTCGCGGCGCTGGCGGTTTATGCGTTTTCCTTCGCGCTCAAGTTTCTGAAAGTTGCCAAGAACGTTTTCACCTATGACGAAGCGGACATGATCCTCGCCATGCTGGGTCTGATCGATGCGGCGCTGGTTGCCAGCCTGATCGTCATGGTGATGATTTCCGGTTACGAGAACTTCGTCAGCCGCTTCGACGATGCCGATGCCGAGGTTTCCTTTCTGGGCAAGCTCGATTCCGGCAGCCTGAAGATCAAGGTCGCGTCGTCGATCGTGGCGATCTCGTCGATCCACCTGCTGCAAATCTTCCTCAACGCCAGTCAATATTCGGACAGCAAGTTGATGTGGTTCACCATCATTCATCTGGCTTTTGTCGTCTCGGCGGTCATGCTCGGTTTCCTGGAAAAACTGATGGCCAAGCCGAAAGGCAAATCCGAAAAGCCGGTGCTTTGATCAGGGTGGTCCAGCCGATATGAAGGTCGCAACCCCGTTCTGGCCATGCAGCATGTTTCTCGCTCCGGGCGCTGCGTCCCGGGGTGGCGGGGGTGTGTGAATGGTGAAGACGGAGCGTCAGGCCAGGCTTTGCAGCGATCTGTCGGCTGCCGCCGACAAATCCCAATGGCTGGAGGCGCTGCGGGAAGTGATGCGCGCCTTCGGTTACGCCTATGTGACCCTGTTGCGGTTGCCCGACGGCCAGAATGCCTATGCCCTGCCGACGGTTGTCGAAAGCAGCCTGCCCATCTGGGTCGTGAATGCAATGACCAGGGATGGCGCGCTTGGGGACTGTCCCGTCATCAAGCGCGGCGCGTCGTCGATGATGCCGCAATATTGGTCGCTGCAGGATCCGGATATTGCCTGCGGACCGCTGGTGGATGCGGCGGCCTCGCTGAGCAGCATGGGCATTACGTCCGGTCTGATGGTGCCGGTGCATGGCATGTACGGCAACCGGCATCTGATGAATTTCGCGGGCGATCGCGATCTCCTGCCGCAAGCCGCGCTCAACGAGCTGGGCATGATCGTGCTGCATGCGCTGGAGGTTTATGACCGGCTTTGCCGCACCAACTCAAAAGGCCCATCGCCGCTGACGAAGCGTGAACTCGATGTGGTGCGCTGGACGGCGCAGGGAAAGACCTCCGTGGAGATAGCCGAGCTTCTGTCCATCTCGGAACATACCGTCAATGCCTATATGAACAACGCCATCCGCAAGCTCGACTGCGTCAACCGCACCCAGCTGGTGGCCAAGACCATACGCCTTGGCCTGATAGACTGATCGATCCTGTCGTTCCCGGCAGGCCTCGCCTTACCGGTCGAGAACCGAGCGAAGCTCGACGAGATTCGAGCGCACCCGTAAAACGTAAAATCCCATGGTGGCGAGGTGCGAGGGCATGATCCAGCCGCTTTCCTCACCATTGGAAATGATCGCCGGCTGTATGCGCAGAGCTGCGCGGGTCTGCGACAGCGTGTCGTTCCACAGGTTGGTCAGGTTGCGCTCGCGGATGACCTGCGCGAAGTCCGATCCGGCCGCGGAAAGCACGCCGTAATAACCGTAAAGCTGGCCATAGGCGAACCAGAAGCGGTCATCGGCGCGGGTATCGAACCAGCCGCCATTATAGTTTTCCGAACGTTCGCGAAGGATCGCCGAAGTCGAACCGATGTCGCCGGCGATACGGTCGATGAACTGGATCAGGTTGTCGGCGCGGGTGTCAAAAACCGCCTTGCAGGCCGTGAGTTCGCCGTTGAAGGCCTGGAAGCTGCGGATGGCGGCGCGGTAATAGCTGGGGGTCGGCGTCTTCGGGCCGAAGGGATCGAGGCCGAAATACCAGGAATATTCGCTGAACTGCATGTTCCCGCGTGCTTCCTGGAGATTGTTGTTGATGCCGGAGGTTCCGCGCACGCGGCCGAGCGTATCCACCAGTTCCACCGAGGTGCGGCGCACGGCCTGGTTTACGCCGCGCTGGAACGACGCCTTGTTGTCCAGAAACGGCGTGCTGTCCCAGTCCATGCCGAAGAGGCCGAGGCGATAGAGCAGCATGGAGGAAATCCATGCATTCTGGTTGACGTTGAAGTCGGTAAGGTCGGCGGCCGCGTCAACGATGGCCGAACGCTGGCAGACCGGCGCGGATGTGTTTGCGGCGGCGCCCGTTGCGCCGCCCGCCGGGGCGGCGGCCGGCAATTCCTGCCCGGCAGGCACGGTGCGCTCTTCAAGCTTGTAGCGCGCGACGTAATCCGGGTCGAAATTCGTCCAGACCTGGGTTTGCCAGATGAAATATCCGTAAAAGCCGGCAAGAAGAATGACGATGAGGGCGATCGGGCCCTTGATGAGCCAGTTGCGGCCGCTGTACCAGCCGTGGGCGGCCATGAAGGGCCACAGAAGCCAGGCGACGAGAAGACCGGCGGTCCTGCCGATGGCGCTGAAGGCTGCCTGAATCCAGGTGGTGATCCGGTCGATCATGTCGTCATAGTCTCCTCTGCCCGTGGGGCTGGACGCCGGAAGAAAGACCTCGGTCCGCGCGCACCCTTCGGCGCTTGGTATAAGCCGCGGTCATTTACTGTCTTCCAGATATGTCCCGGTCAACCGGGATACAACATGATTGCGAAACTTTTCTCAACCTGCGGTCCGCGCCGGCCGTCATGGCTTTTCACACGGATTGTGGAACAGCCGCCGCGGAACCGAAGGCATATGTGGTTAGAGGCCGAGCTTGGCGATCTCGTCATTCAGGCGGTCGCGCGCCTTTTTCGGCAGTTTGCCGTTCTTGACGGCGTCAAGATTGGCCGGCGCCGCATCGCCGACGACGACAAGGGCGATCATGCCCATGCCGAGATGCGGTGTGCATTTGACGACGTAGGCGCCTTCCTTCTCGACGATCACCTTCACCGTCTCGTTCATCTTGCCCTTGAAGTCTGCGACGCCCTCGGGGATCATGTCCTTCACGGCGGCCGCATCATGGCCCTTGTCGACCGGGACGAAGGTGATGATGTCGCCGACGGCGGCCTTGACGGTTGCGGGTTCGAAGACCATCGCCTGGCCGTCGCTGCCCTTGTTGAGCATCTTCACTTCGATTTCGGCAGCAAGGGCGGGAAAGGCGAAAAGACCTGCGAGAATGGCGAGGCCGGCGAATTTGGCAGTTCTGTTCTGCATAGTTTTGCTCCTGAGAGAAAGCACATCCACGCGAATGTGTCGCCGTCGTCTTAGCCCGGGAGCAGGGCGGCCATCTTTGCGGAAAATCAAATGCGGCAACCGGACGCAGATGTTCACTCCCCCTTGAACGTCTCCACCCAGTGGCGGCGGCAGAAGGAAACATATTTCTCGTTGCCGCCGACATCGATCTGCGCGCCTTCCGTCACGACCTTTCCTTCACTGTCGAAGCGGGCCACCATCGTCGCCTTGCGGCCGCAATGGCAGATGGTGCGGATTTCGCGAAGCTCGTCGGCAATGGCAAGCAGTTCTTTCGAGGCGGGGAAGAGCTTGCCCTGAAAGTCCGTGCGCAGGCCGTAGGTCATGACCGGGATGTTCAGCCTGTCGACAATGTCGGCAAGCTGCCAGACATGGTGTTCGGAGAGAAAGTTGGCTTCATCGACAAAAACGCAGGCGACCGGCGCTTCGGCGGTGAGGGCCGATACCTCGGCGAACAGGTCGGTTTTGTCATCGAAGGTCAGGGCGTCGGAGGACAGACCGATGCGCGAAGCAACACGGCCGACGCCGGCCCGGTCGTCAAAGGCAGCGGTGAAAATCAGCGTGCGCATGCCGCGCTCCTGATAATTATAGGAGGCCTGCAGCAGCATGGTCGATTTGCCGGCATTCATCGTCGAATAATTGAAATAGAGTTTTGCCATTATCCACTCCAGGAGCACCGTTTCATCATTCCGACGTGCGTTTGAATGCTCCGGCCTCATCAATCGGCACACCGTGTTTCACAATCGGTCCCGGATTTCCAGCCAATGCTGCATTCAGCGTCTTTTGACGGCGAAGAGGCGGGTTGAAAAGTATGGCTATGTGAAAAACACAGATTTCTACGGTCTGTCCTTTTTCGACATTGCTCCGCTGAATACCGACATTTTCACGATTTTGTCGCAAACGGTGCGCCAAAGCACGCAAATGCGCGCGAGTTGATTGTGTCCGGCAGATATTGATAATGGCAAGGGAACGAAAAACAGGGAGCAAGCCATATGTTTGCAAATAGAAGCCGCTGTCTGGCCCTGGCCGCAGCAATCTCCTCCATGACGTTCAGTGCGGCCGGTGCTGCGGAACCGGCAAGCTGTGGCACAGTGCGCTTTTCCGATGTCGGCTGGACCGACATCACCGCCACAACGGCGACCGCCACCGTGCTTCTGAAAAGCCTTGGCTATGAAACTGACGTCAAACTTCTCTCCGTACCCGTTACCTACACATCCCTGAAAAACAAGGACATCGACGTCTTCCTCGGCAACTGGATGCCGACCATGGAAGGCGATATCGCGCCCTATCGCGAAGACAAATCCGTCGAGACGCTACGGGAAAACCTGACCGGCGCGAAATACACGCTGGCGACCAACGCCAAGGGCGCCGAACTCGGTATCAAGGACTTCAAGGACATCGCCACCCACAGCGCCGAACTCGGCGGCAAGATCTATGGCATCGAGCCGGGCAATGACGGCAATCGCCTGATTCTCGACATGGTGGCCAAGGACAGTTTCGGTCTGAAGTCGTTCGAGGTGGTCGAGTCGTCCGAACAGGGTATGCTCTCCCAGGTGGCCCGCGCTGAAAAATCCGGCGAGCCCATCGTCTTCCTCGGCTGGGAACCGCATCCCATGAATGCGAATTTCAAACTGACCTATCTGACCGGCGGCGACGATGTCTTCGGCCCCAATCTCGGTGGCGCGACGATCTATACCAATGTCCGCAAGGGCTACGTCGAGGAATGCCCGAATGTGGGCGCCTTCCTCAAGAACCTGCAATTTTCCCTGCCCATGGAAAACGAGATCATGGGCAAGATCCTGAATGACGGCCTTGAGGGTGAGGCGGCTGCAACCGCCTGGCTGAAGGCCAATCCGACGGCGATCGAGCCCTGGCTCGCCAATGTCAAGACCAAGGACGGCAGCGCTGATGCCCTGCCTGCCGCCAAGAAAGCTCTCGGCCTCTAAGCCGCAAGACGATGCATGACTGTATCCGGCCTGCGCGGCAGGCCGGATCAGCGGGAAATAACGATGCCCATGCATGACCTTGCCTGTGAATTTTCAGACATTGAAGGTCATGCGCCAGCACCGCGTCCGGCAGTTTTGTTGCCGGCCGTCATTTTTGCATTGGAGCAATCCCGGTGAAACGGGATGACGATGCTCTATTTCTTTGTTGTCTGCGCAATTCCGGAGGCAAAACCGCTCTGCAGTTTTGCCGGAATTGTTTTAGTTCACGAAAGGTCTTTTCTTACCGTGGAATGGCTCAGCGCTTCTGAAAACCGCCTGCCCGTCGGCCGATATGCCAAGGAGGCCATCGACTGGCTGACCGGCAATCTCGCTTTTTTCTTCGATTGGCTTTCCTTCATTTTCCAAGGTGTCATCAACGCCCTGCTTTATGTGTTGCAGGCGCCGCATCCGCTTATCATCGTGGCGATCCTGACGGCGCTTTCGGCCTGGACGCGCCGCTCCGTCGGCATGCCCGTCTTCACCGCGCTCGGCCTGCTGCTCATCATCAATCTTGGCTACTGGAAGGCGACGACGGAGACGCTGGCGCTTGTCATCGCCGCCAGCACCGTGTGCATGATCATCGGCATACCGCTCGGCATATTGGCGGCAAGGCGCAAATGGATTTATGCCGGTATGCGCCCGGTGCTGGACCTGATGCAAACCATCCCCACCTTCGTTTATCTCATCCCGGCGCTGGTGCTGTTCGGTCTCGGCATGGTTCCGGGGCTCATCGCCACCGTCATCTTCGCCATTCCAGCTCCCGTGCGGCTGACCCGTCTCGGTATCGTCTCGACCCCGCCGGCGCTGGTGGAGGCGGCCGTCGCCTTTGGCGCCACGCCATCGCAGGTTCTGCGCAAGGTGGAGCTTCCCTTCGCCGCGCCGCAGATCATGGCCGGTCTCACCCAGACGATCATGCTGTCGCTGTCGATGGTGGTCATTTCCGCGCTTGTGGGCGCCAATGGCCTGGGGGTGCCGGTGGTGCGCGCGCTCAATACCGTCAATATAGCCATGGGCTTCGAAGCGGGATTGTGCATCGTCATACTGGCGATCGTTCTCGACCGACTTTTCCGACTTCCCGGCGCGGAGGATGATCTATGAGTGATGCTATCATCTTCGGAAATGTCGATATCGTTTTCGGCAACCGGCCCGATGCTGCTTTGCCGCTGATCGACAAGGGCAGTACGCGTGAGGAGATCAATGCCGAAACCGGGCTGGTGCTCGGTGTCGCCAATGCCTCGCTGTCCGTCAAGGAAGGCGAGATTCTCGTCCTCATGGGGCTTTCCGGATCCGGCAAATCGACGCTGCTCCGGGCCGTCAACGGGCTTGCGCCCGTGGTGCGCGGCAATGTCGGCGTGAAGACCAGTTCGGGTTATGTCGATCCCTATCGCTGCCCTGCGAAAACGTTGCGTGACCTGCGCATGCACACGGTCTCCATGGTCTTCCAGCAATTCGGCCTGCTGCCCTGGCGCAATGTGGCCGACAATGTCGGCTTCGGGCTTGAGCTTTCCGGCGTGCCGGAAGCCGAGCGCAAGCGCATGGTCGCCGAGCAGCTCGAACTGGTCAATCTTTCCGCCTGGGCCGACCGCAAGGTGGGCGAGCTTTCCGGCGGCATGCAGCAGCGCGTGGGGCTGGCGAGAGCCTTCGCCACCGGCGCGCCGATCCTGTTGATGGACGAGCCGTTCTCGGCGCTCGATCCCCTCATTAGAAGCCGCCTGCAGGACGAACTTCTGGAATTCCAGAGCCGGCTGAAGAAAACGATTCTCTTCGTCAGCCACGATCTGGACGAGGCCTTCCGCATCGGTAACCGTATCGCCATGATGGAAGGCGGACGCATCATCCAGTGCGGAACGCCGCAGCAGATCGTCAAGCAGCCGGCCACGCCCTATGTCGCGGATTTTGTGCAGAACATGAACCCGATCTCCATGCTGACCGCCGCCGATGTGATGAAAAGGGGCGTGGACGAACGCAATGGACAGATGGCAGTCGCCGCCACCGCCCGTCCGTCATCGCCGCTGATCGATATTCTTGATGCGCTGTCAAAACATTCCGGCGCGATCGGCGTTGTCGACAATGGTGCGATCGTCGGCACGATTTCCGCCGATGAAGTTGTGGCGGGGCTGACGCGTCACCGCAAGAAATAGCGATTCGCCTCTCCCTCAAAAAAGAAAGGGTCTTCCGTCGTGGAGGGCCCTTCGTCTTTTCCGGGAGGTCTCTGCGGCGCAAATTATACCTTCCCACGGCAGCAAAGAATATTTTTTGACCTCACAAGTTATGCATTAAAATAATTACTAATAAAAATCATATTGCAAATTCGGCGAAAATTGCGCAATGTTAATCTAGATTCTTTGGTTCGCTATCAAATTTAAGGTGGTAATAGATTGTGGCGTCAAAATCCGGCATCGAGTGTTGGTATTGAAGTGCTCAATTTTTAATCTCTTATTTCTTATGGATGCTATTTCTAATACATAATTTTATTATATTTTTCATAAAATCAGGCGAAACGCCGATAAATTAATCACAATTTATTAAGTAAATAATCGGTCAAGAATAGTCTTTGGAAGGGGCGCGATATAAGCAAGATTTAGGTATATACAACGTATCGACCGAATTATAAAAACACCTTTAGAACACCTATTATTGCCACCATGACCGTCTCTCGGACTGTCATCAGGAGACTTGAGCGTATGGATAATCAATCTCTGTCGGAACACAGCATCGCCGCTGCAGACTTGCTCTCAGCGATGGCGAACCCAAAGCGCCTGATGATCTTGTGCACGCTGGTGGATACGGAAGTGCCTGTTGGTGTTCTCGCTTCTCAGGTTGGCCTCAGTCAGTCCGCTCTCTCGCAGCATTTGTCGAAATTGCGTGCGCAGCGACTGGTGAAGACACGACGGGATGCGCAGACCATCTATTACTCCAGCAACTCCGAATCCGTGAAGAAGATCCTTGCTTCACTCGAGGACATCTACTGCCAGGCGCAGAAAAGCAGCAAGACTGCGGCTTGATCCCAAGGTCCTGTTAAGGCCCGGCAGCATCACCCAATTGAAACCGGCGCACGACGCCGGTTTTTCTTTTCAGCGGCCTTCCCGCGGCTGCATCCGGCACAGGGATCGGGGCTGCGTATTAGCGCGGTTTTCATACCGGCGCAGCCGTTTGTATCTGTTGTTTGAGGCGGGTTGCTGCAGCGGCATATCCGCCGTCGGCGCCATCCACGAAATGCATGTGGTCTCTCGAAAGCGGAGATGGAACAATACAGGTCATCAATGCGGCATCCTGTTCGTGCAGGCCGTAATAACAGCTTCCCGACAGGCGCCCCTGTTCCAGCCGCGCGCGGATATTTTCGAGTCGGGCGGCGTCGATATCAACGGTCATCTTCAGACCGTCGTCGAATTTCCTGAAATCGGTGTTGCTGGCGACCGAGCGTCTGTAACGATCCGCATTAAATCGTCCAAGCGACAGTTTGGTCAAACCGAGGAGATTGACGAGGAAGCTTTCACCCAGGATGCGAAACGAGCGGCGCATCCTGCCCCAGGCATCGTGATAGGCAGCGCCGGCCCGGGCTTCGAGGCTAAGACCCTCGCGCACGAAACCGAGTTTCGGCCCATCCTCCGGCACGGGGTGGCCGTGTCTTGCATCCTGCTCGGCGAGATCAACGAGATCGATGACCAGCTGACGGAATGCCGGCATGTCCCGCGACGGTCCCGGCACGGCGATAATCGACACCACCTTGCCGTGGGTTGCCGGAATGGGGTTCCAGCGGCAGGAAAGACCGGTGAGATCGGGGCGTTCGCCCGTTTCTGCGGCGGGCAGGGCATATTGCCCGTCCTTCATCCGCGCTTCCGCCCAGCTGTTGCCGCCACCTGAGAACATGGCGTAGGAAACATCCTCGCTTGCCTGAAAGCGCGCGACGCGAATATCGAAACCATTTTCACGAATATCCTCGATGGGAACCAGCGCCACGCGCATGGCAAGATCGAGATCGTCCTTTACCCAACGCTGCACATTCGAAAGTGCCGTTCGTGCGACAGGCAGCCCCTGGGGCGGCACCGTGACGGCGGCGCCATCGCCGCCGAAAACGAAGGGCAGGTCGTGACGCCCGAGACTGTTCGATACGCCTGATATGACCGCCGCACCCGCCATATTGACGGCCTTGTAGCGGCCGGTGCCGATGGCCGAAGTCGAATCGACGATATCGGCGATGGCCAGCCCCCATCCCGGCGGCAGGGCGCGATAAAGCGTCGGGTCGGCCACATCTTCAAAATGCCGGAAGACGGGCAGGCCCGTCAGAAATTCTTCATCTGCTGCGATCATGGCGTATTATCCTCCAGCGGCGACCAAACGCCAAGCGTTTACGGAAAGCCGATGCGTCCTTTCCGATGGCGCAATCACGGTCGATCCGGCGATTGATTTACCGCTAATAGAGCTAATCCAGCAAAGGTGACTTGCATAAATCATCAAACCTTCCGTATGAGTTGAGTGGAAGGCTCGGAATTCAAAAATGGAACGAGTTTTCGCCGGGAGGCGTCCGATAGTTTCATTCGGTCGGCGCCCATGGCGCTCACCGGGTCCCGCGACCCCCTTTAAGGAGACACCAGGATGAAACTGAAGACATTGACCAGCGTGACGCTTGCAGCGTCCTTCGCATTCGCACCCCTTGCTCATGCCGAGATCGTCATCGGCCTGATTGCGCCGCTCACCGGTCCTGTCGCCGCCTATGGCGACCAGGTTAAGAACGGCGCCCAGACGGCAGTCAATGAAATCAACAAGAAGGGCGGCATCCTCGGCGAACAGGTCGTGCTGAAGCTTGCCGATGACGGCGGTGAGCCGAAGCAGGGCGTTTCCGCGGCCAACCAGCTTGTTGCCGAGGGCATCCACTTCGTCGTCGGTCCTGTGACGTCCGGCGTCGCCATTCCGGCATCGGATGTCTTTGCCGAAAACGGCGTGCTGATGGTGACGCCGACGGCGACCGCGCCGGGCCTGACCAACCGCGGCCTTTCCAACGTTTTCCGCACCTGCGGTCGTGACGACCAGCAGGCCGAGGTTGCGGCGAAATATGTTCTCGCCAACCTCAAGGACAAGAAGATCGCCATCATTCACGACAAGGGCGCTTACGGCAAAGGTCTGGCAGACGCCTTCAAGACCACGCTGAACGCCGGCGGCGTGACCGAAGTTCTCTACGACGCGCTGACGCCCGGCGAAAAGGATCTCGGCGCGCTGACGGCCCGTCTGAAGTCCGACAATGTCGACATCGTCTATTTCGGCGGTTACCATCCGGAAGCGGGTCTTCTGGTGCGTCAGCTGAAGGATATCGGTTCCAAGGCTGCCGTTATCGGCGGTGACGGCCTGTCGAACAGCGAGTTCTGGAACATCGGCTCGCAGGCTGGCGAAGGCACGATCTTCACCAACGCTTCCGACGCGCTGAAGAACGACGATTCCAAGGCCGCTGCCGAAGCGCTGAAGGCCGCCAACATTCCGGCGGAAGCCTTCACGCTCAACGCCTATGCCGCTGTTGAAGTGCTGAAGGCCGGCATAGAGAAGGCCGGAAGCGCCAAGGATTCCGAAGCCGTCGCCACGGCCCTGAAAAGCGGTGATGCTTTCCCGACCGCAATCGGCAAGGTGACCTACGGCGAAAACGGCGACCTGACCTCGCAGGCCTTCTCGCTTTTCAAGTGGCAGGACGGCAAGATCGTCGCAGCCGAATAAGCTGATCCTACCGGCCGCACCTGTGCGGCCGGTTTCATTTTTGCGGCCGAAATTGGGTCAAGGCAGCATGGGCGACGCCGGGAAACAGATTTTTGGAGACATCGGCTTCGGACGGACGTTCCCGATTGTCCGGATCTTCGACGAGGCCAAGGCGCGGGAGTTCTATGTCGAGTTTCTCGGTTTCGGGGTCGATTGGGAACACCGATTCGGCGAAAATTTCCCGCTCTATATGCAGGTTTCACGAGCCGGAATGGGGCTTCACCTCAGCGGCCATCATGGGGATGCGACGCCGGGTTCCAACATCTTTGTCACCATGCACGGCGTTCACGCCTATCAACAGGAACTGGCGGCGAAGGACTATCGCTTCATGAAGCCGGGCGTTGAAGAACTGCCATGGGGCGATGTGATGGAAGTGACCGATCCGTTTGGCAACCGCATTCGTTTCTGCGAGCAAAAAAGCGAAGCATGACGTTTTGGACGAGGGCTCAAGGCCCTTGACCTTGTTCTCCGTTTGAAGGATAGAACGCGCAAATAGCGAACCGCGCGCACGGAGACCCCGTGCGCGCGGTTCGTGCGTTTTGGCACTTGATGATGCAATTCGTTCGCATCCGCACGAGGGCAGAAAATGAACAATGAAGGCAATATGCCGGGCGGGGCGCTGGTCCGCAAGCTCGCATTCTGGGGCATCCCGCTTTCTTTCGGCGTCCTTGGCCTGAAGCTCGTGGCCTGGTGGGTCACGGGCTCGGTCGCGCTTTTATCGGACGGTCTGGAATCGACCGTGAACGTGGTCGCGGCCTTCATCGCCTATTTCGTCATTCGCTATGCGCAGAAGCCGGCCGATGACGACCACCAGTTCGGCCACCATAAAGCGGAATATATTTCCGCGGTCGTGGAGGGTGTACTCATCGTCGTTGCCGCGCTCCTGATCGTGCAGGAGGCCTGGGGCGCTCTGTTCAATCCGAGATTGCCGGAAGCGCCGGTGCTTGGCCTTGCGATCAATGCCGTGGCCGGTATCGTTAATGCTGTCTGGGCGATAATCCTGATTCGCGTCGGCAAAAAACATTCCTCACCCGCGCTTGCGGCCGATGGCCACCACATCATGTCGGATGTCGTTACCTCGGCGGGTGTTCTCGTCGGCCTTGTCCTTGCATTGCTGACGGGCTACGCCATTCTCGATCCGCTGCTTGCCATTCTGGTGGCTATAAACATCCTGTTCCAGGGATCGAAGGTCATTCTGCATTCGCTTGGCGGGCTGATGGATCGGGCCGTGGAGCCGGAAGAGGACGAGGCGATCAAGAAGGCCATCGCCGAACATGCCGGCGGTGTGATTGGCGTACACGATCTGCGGACACGTCGCGCCGGCTCTGCCGCCTTCATCGATTTTCACGTCGTGGTCCCTGCTGTCATGACGGTGCGGGAGGCGCATGATATTTGCGACCGCCTCGAAGATGCCATAAGGGACGTCATACCCGGCGCCAGCCTTGCCATTCACGTCGAGCCTGAGGGCGAAAAGGCGCATGGCGTCAAAGTGATTGTTTGAAAAACAGGAGTTTTCCATGTCCGTGACGGATGTTTCCGGCCTGTCGCAGCTGGGCACGAAGGTCGATACGCCTGAGAGCCCGGAAAAGGCCGTGCTCGAAAAAGTGCCGAACGGCAATGCCGGCACCGATTATGTCGTGCGCTTCACTGCGCCCGAATTCACATCGCTTTGCCCGATGACCGGCCAGCCGGATTTCGCCCATATCGTCATCGACTATATTCCGGGTGATTTCCTGGTGGAATCCAAGTCGCTGAAGCTGTTTTTGCAGTCCTTCCGCAACCACGGCGCATTCCATGAGGATTGCTCGGTCTATATTGCCAAGCGGCTGGTGGAGCTGCTGCAGCCGAAATGGCTGCGCATCGGCGCTTACTGGTATCCGCGTGGCGGCATTCCGATCGACGTCTTCTGGCAGACCGGACCGGCGCCTGAAGGTGTGTGGCTGCCGGATCAGGGCGTTCCCACCTATCGCGGTCGCGGCTGATCCGGCTTTGTCGGGATCGATGATTCAGGCGAACGAACCGTCGTCGCCTGAATCGAAATCCGCATCGTCGACGTTGTCGTCGTAATCGGCCTGCTGGATATCGTCATCGTCGTTGTTTTGCGGGCTGGCGCTGTCGCCATAATAATTGTTGATGACGGTTTCCTCGACTGGCGCGTTGCCGATGCCGCTATTGCCGCCGAAGGGCGAGCCAAGGCCGAGCGACGACATGTGGCCGCCGAAAATGCCGCTCAACGAATTGGCGAGCAGCATGCCGCCGGCGACACCCGCGGCGGTTCCGAGCGCCCCCTGTAGAAAACCACCGCCTGATGTGCGCCCGAATGCGGCGGGCTGCTGGCTCCAGGGGCCGCTGGGTTGCTGGCCTGCGGGCGATCCCCAGGGACCCGCCGTCTGGCCGGCGGTATCGTTGCGCCATGAGGCTTGCGGGGCAGGGACGGGTGTCGGTGCTGGCGGCTGTGACTGGCCGGTTCCGAAGATGGAACTCAGAAAGCCGCCCTGCGCTGCGGCCTGTGGGGCGCTATTGCCGCTTTCCAGCGCGTGGATACGGTCTTCGAGCTGCTTGATATGGGCTGCGGCCGCTTCCAGTCCCTTTTCCTGAACGATGACCGCTTGGGCGAGATAATAGGGGGCCGCGGGCTGATCGCGCACGGCGTCTGCGATCATTGTTTCCGCCTCGCGGTCACGCGGGGTGGCGGATGCGGCCCTGGTTCTTTCGAACAGGCCCTTGAGAAGCTGACTTTCTTCCGGTGACATATGCTGCCTCCTTACCGTGAAGCGAAAATCCACGATAAGGAGGTAGGCCTCAATTCCGGCTTTTCAAAGCGGCCCGAATTTTAAATTTCGGTAATGATCGTCAGCCGCCGAAGGCGAGCGAGAGACCCGCAATCGCCGTCAACGCGCCAACCGTGCGGCTGGCTACCGAACCGAAACGGGCAATGCCGAGGCCGAGCGCGATGCCGGCCGCATGCAGGATGGCGGTGGCGATCATGAAGCCGAGGCCGAATTGAAGCGCGCCGGCGCTGCCGAGTTCACCGCCATGGGCGTGGCCGTGGAAAAGGGCGAAAGCGCCGACCACGGCAGCAGCGGCTGCCGTGGGAAGCCTTGCCGCCATGGCAACGAGCAGGCCGAGACCGATGACGGAGGCGAGAATGGCCGGTTCGACGAAGGGAAGCCCGATGCCGTAGACCGCCATCAGGAAGCCGGCGGCCATGGTGCCGACGAAGGCGGAAGGCACTATCCACAGCGCCTTGCGGTCGTTCTGCGCCACGGCGATCTGCGAGGCCCAGATGCCGACGGCCACCATCGCCAGAATGTGATCCGCACCAAAGAAGGGGTGGGAGACGCCGGCCATGAAGGAGCCGTGTTCTTCCGGGTTCAAATGGGCGAAAGCGGGCAGGGCGGTAACGCCCAGTGCGGCGGCTGCGAGGTTTAGTCTTTTCAGCATGGTTCCCTCTTGAGATTATGACCGCCCGCAACGGGATCTTGGGCTTCCCGCAGCCGGCGGCGCTGTAATGAGGCGTCAACGATATCGCGAAGGCAGACAGGCTGTCCATGCGTCATCTGCCGGTGGTGCTGTTTATTGTTGGAGGGCAAACCTTGCCTTTTTCGCTCATTGCCTTACGTAACAAGTCGCACTATGTCCGAAGGGCATGCACGAATTTTGCTGGAGAGAGCCGTTGATGAACGAAGACGAAGACGACAAGAGCAAGGAACTGCCGATCGGCAAGGAAACGGAAGCGAATCTTTTCAAGTCGCGTTCGATCTTCATCTATGGTGGCATCACGCAGGAACTGGCGCAGAAGGTTTGCACGCAGCTCGTGGCCCTTGCCGCCGCCAGCGACGACGACATTCGCGTATATGTCAATTCGCCGGGCGGCCATGTCGAATCGGGTGATTCCATCCATGACATGATCAAGTTCATCAAGCCGAAGGTCTATATCATCGGCACGGGCTGGGTCGCTTCCGCCGGCGCGCTGATTTACGTTTCGGTGCCGAAGGAACGGCGCCTGTGCCTGCCGAACACCCGCTTCCTGCTGCACCAACCCTCCGGCGGTACGCGCGGCATGGCCTCCGACATCGAAATCCAGGCCCGCGAAATCATCAAGATGAACCAGCGCCTGATCAAGATCTTCTCCAAGGCCACCGGCCAGAGCGAAGAAAAGATCGCCAAGGATATCGATCGCGATTATTGGCTCGGCGCGGAAGAGGCCAGGGATTACGGCCTCGTCGGCAAGATCGTCGAGAGCCAGTCGGAACTCTGAGCTTTCGATTTTTCAGTTGAGAAAGCCCGTATCGGTGGAAGCCGGTGCGGGCTTTTCGTTTAAGGTCGGTGTTATTTCATCATGTCGCAGGCCTTGGGCCGGCCGTTACATCTTCACGTGCTTATGAGGGCAAGTTCGAGCGAGATTTTTTTTGAGTCACCATGTAACAATATCCTCCTGAGCGCGAATAACCCGATAGTGACGATGACAGGCAGCCCTTCGGAAGAGACACTGAAAATGCTGATGCTGCGTTCCCTCGATGGGGACGAAGGTGCCTACAGGCATTTGCTTCATGCCCTGAGACGGCTGCTGATCGCCTATTACGGCAGGCGCATGGCCGCCGCCGCCAGAGGCGATGTCGAAGATATTGTGCAGGAAACCCTGTTGTCGCTTCACGCCAAACGAGAGACCTATGATCGTGCGCGACCTTTCACGGCGTGGTTCTTTTCGATAGCGCGCTACAAGCTCATCGATCACTATCGGGGCCGGGGTGCGCGCCTGTTGGCGGAAGTCGAACTTGATGAAACGCTGGAGGCGGAACCGTCTGTTGACGCGGTCACAGCCCGCATGGATGTGGAGCGGCTGCTCGACGAACTGCCGGAACGGCAACGGGATCTCATTCGAAGGGTGAAGCTAGAAGGTCACTCAATTGCCGAAGCGGCGCAACAGTCCGGCCAGACCGAGCTTGCGGCGAGGGTCGGTATTCACAGAACGCTGAAAGTCCTGGCGGCAAAGTTGCGGGGGGACACGTGAAGAAGACGGAAGACATCATCGAACAACTGGCGGACGATCTGAAACCTGTTGCCGCTTTCGCGCTGGAGCGGAGGTTGGCGTTCGCCGTCTTGCCTGCGCTCGGCTTTTCGCTGGTGCTGATGCTGGCCATTCTGGGGCTTCGCGTCGACATGAGTGACGCCATGACCGAACCGGGTTTCTGGGTCAAATCCGCCTATAACGCCGTTCTTGCCACGGTTGCCTTTTTCGCCGTCATGCGGCTTGCGCGGCCGGAAGGCGAGCGGGGTTTCCTGTTTGTGTGGCTTGCGCTGATTTTTGTCGCCATGGCGCTTATCGCGCTCGTTCAACTCGGATTTGCCGTGCCCGGCACCTACAGCACCCTTATTATCGGGTCGTCGGCGCTGCATTGCCCGTTTTTCATCGTTGCTTTTGCACTGCCGCTGTTTATGGCGAATTTTGCGGTTCTCAAGCGTTCGGCTCCCGCTGATCCCACGCTTGCGGGATTTGCCGCAGGCATTGCCGCGGGTGCGGCCGGAGCTTGGGTCTATTCGTGGTTCTGCACCGAAAACGGCATGGCTTTCGTGTTGATCTGGTATTCGCTGGGCATCTTGGTGACCGGCATCGCTGGCGCTTTTGCCGGCTCACGTCTGCTTCGCTGGTGAAGACGCCTCTCGGAATAATTGCCGATGCCGGCCCTGAGCTGATTCAGAGCCGGCATTCCGCTTCTGGCGGATTTCACTGACTGAGGTTGGCGGGAATTGCGAAAGCTGCAAACTGGGTGAACTGCTTGCCCGTGTTGAAATTGTCATCGGAGGCGATGACGAAGAGCTGCTTGCCATCCACCACCGGGCCGAAGGCGAAGCTCTCGATATTGTCGATATCGAGGCCGAAATCGCCTTCGTTGATTTCGAACCAGGGTGATTTGGATACGGCGGCCACGGATGCCGGATCGATCTTGTCCTTGCCGAGAATATTGTCGGCGCGGGACATGTCGGCGATGAAGAAGCGGATGTGGTTGCCGACGCCGGAGGCAAAATTGCGCTCGACGGCGACAAAACGACCATCCGGCAGTGCGGCGATGGCGGAAAGGCCGTTGTCGTTATATTTCGGCTCGGCGGCCGTCGGCGTCTTAGAGATTGCCTCGGTGACATAGACGTGCTCGGCGACCGGCTTCAGCGTCGCCGTGTCGATGACGAGGATGCGGGCCGGGCTGCCCGCCTGCGGCGTCGCCTTGGGGCCGTCCTGGATGAGAGCATTTTCGGTGGCGGCGATCAGCCGGCCGGGCATCAGGGTCAGGCCTTCAAAAGCGAGGTTGTTCTGGACGCCCTTGGTCTTTGCGTCGTCGACGAGATAGGCGTCCGGCAGCTCCAGCCGCTTCACATTGCTGCCGTCGAGGTCCGCGACGTAGAGAGCCGGCTGGTTCTTCAGGTCGCGTTCGGACGACCAGTAGAGCTTGCCGCCCTTGCGGTCGAGCGCGACGCCCTCCGCATCGATGCCCTTCGGCGCAAAAGCGGCGCCAGTCTCATCCTTCAGTTCGTGCGTGGCGGCGATGTTGAGCGTGGCGGCGCCTTCCGTCACGGCCAGTTCCAGTTCGTAATAACGGGCCGGCCCTTTTTCCACGCGGTCATCGGAAATTGCGAGATAACGTCCGGTTTCGCTGTCAAAGGCGAGATCTGAAATGCCGCCGAAGGTAACGCCATCAATGGAAAGACCCGATGGAACGACGATCTGGCCCAGAAACGCTGGTGGCGGCGGGGTCTGGGCTACGGCCGGCAGAGCTGCAAAACAGCAGGCGACGATGGTGACGGTGCGGAGCATGGCAAGGGTCCCTCTTGTTGTGCATGATCGGTCGTGATGCAGGCAGGATTAGCGCCGCGCCGCTAAACTTTGATGACGTTTTCCGCTCCGCCGTACCTGAAGTCTGGCGGCTCATCTTGCCAAGCGGCGTCTTTTTTGATCCTGAATATAATCACGCTTCATCCAGAGCGTGTCGCCATCCCCGGATTCGCGCGTCACGCTTCAGTTTTGTTTCTGCCTGTCGCCAATGTGGACCGTTGCGGTTGTTTGCGACAGGCAGCAGGTCGCAGAGTGCTTCATGCTGAAAGATTTTTCCGTCCAGAGCCTGTTCATGGGCTGCCTCACCGCCTTTGTCGGTTTCGCCAGCTCCTTCGCCGTCGTGCTGCAGGGACTGAAAGCTGTCGGTGCGACGGATTTCGAGGCGGCGTCGGGGCTGATGGCGCTTTCGGTAGCAATGGGGCTTTGCGCCATTATCCTTTCCGCCGCCACCCGGCTTCCCATCAGCATCGCCTGGTCGACGCCGGGCGCTGCGCTGCTTGCGACCACCGGCGTCATTGAGGGCGGCTTTCCGGCGGCCGTCGGCGGTTTCATCATCTGCGCCATCCTGATCATCATCGCGGGCCTATTCAGGCCGCTGGGAAAGGCTGTCGCCTCCATTCCTGCGCCGCTTGCCAACGCCATGCTCTCGGGCGTCATCATCGGCCTGTGTTTCGCGCCCATCAAGGCAATCGGTTTCAACCCGGCGCTTGGATTGCCCATCATCCTTGCCTGGATCGTGGTGGGAGCCTTCAAACGGCTGTTCGCTGTGCCCGCCGCTCTTGCCGCCTTCGTGCTGGTGATGATTTTCGGCGTCGACATTCCGGCGGGTGCGCTGGGCAGCGTGGCGCAATCGCTGACGCCGCCGATGGAGTGGGTAACGCCTGTCTTCAGTCTCCACGCGGTTGTTTCCATCGCGCTGCCGCTCTTCATCGTCACCATGGCCTCGCAGAATATTCCCGGTATCGCGGTGCTCAAGGTCAATCATTACAATCCGCAGCCCGGACCGCTTTTCGCCTCGACTGGCTTTTTCTCGCTGCTCTCTGCGCCGTTTGGCGGGCATGCGGTCAATCTCGCGGCGATTACGGCGGCCATGTGCGCGGGCGAGGACGCCCATCCCGATCCAACGCGGCGTTACTGGGCGGCGATCATCGGCGGTGTCGGCTATATTATTTTTGGCCTGCTGGCGGGCGTGGTCACCGCCTTCGTGGCGCTGGCGCCGCCCATCCTCATCCAGGCGGTGGCGGGGCTGGCGCTGGTCGGCGCCTTTTCCGGCTCCGCAGTCGCAGCCTTCAGGGAGCCGGAAACCCGCGAGGCGGCGGCCATTACCTTTCTCATCACCGCATCCGGCCTTTCCTTCGGCGGCATTTCCGGGGCCTTCTGGGGCTTGATCGGCGGCGGGCTGATGATGGCGTTGCAGCGGGTGGTGAAGCGTGGTTAGATGGTGGAAATGGTATAGTTTTTATATTATATTCCTATGGTATTCGAATTTGATCCGATAAAGAGCGCTGGCAATAAAGACAAACACGGCATCGATTTTGTCGATGCACAGGCATTGTGGCACGATAAATACGGTTTGACGGTTACAGCGCAGAATATTGGAGAAGAGCGGTTCGCCCTCATCGCACTTCTCGGGGAGAAGTTGTGGTTGGCTGTCCATACAGTGCGGGGTGGCCGTATTCGCATCATTTCCGTGCGACGTGTCCGAGAATTAGAGAGGTATCATTATGAAGACAATAAGCGCAGAAGAATTCGACAGGATGGCCGATGACGGCGAAGACATCAGCGAATATCTCGACTGGTCGACGGCGCGCCATCTGAACATCGAACCCAAGCGCGTGAACATCGATTTTCCGACGTGGGTCGTCAACGATCTCGACAACGAAGCACGTCGTCTCGGTGTGACCCGGCAATCGCTTGTCAAATTGTGGATCGCTGAAAGGCTGGAGACTGGCCGTCAAGCAAAATAAGCCTGCGCATCACAAGATCACTTGTCAGACCGCCAGCCGCTGTTTATACACATCGCCATGAGCAACAGCATCGCAATCATTTTTGGCATGAGCGCGCAGATTTCTGCGAAGGCTTCGCCGTGCGGTGCACTCTCGCTTCTTAGCCTCGACCTTACACGCGGTTGCCGGGTCCAGTGAGGAGCGCCCGGCGGCCGAAAGCCCGCTGGCGCAAACGCTCCTCATCTCGAAATCTCATTTTATACTGGATTTAGGCCCTGAAGGGCCGCGCATCCGCCGATGGCGAAAGACGCCCGCGGACTGCGCAAGGAGGAAGCGAAATGGACGGCAAGATCACCACTATTTCCAAGGGCATGGCTGACGCTAGCGTGAAGTATCGCCCTTACCCGACCATCAATATCCCCGACCGGACATGGCCGGGCAAGACCATCGAAAAGGCGCCGATCTGGTGTTCGGTGGACCTGCGCGACGGCAACCAGTCGCTGGTCAACCCCATGGGTCACGACCGCAAGGCACGCATGTTCAAGCTGCTGCTCGAAATGGGTTTCAAGGAAATCGAGATCGGTTTCCCTTCCGCCTCGCAGACGGATTTCGATTTCGCCCGCTGGTGCGTGGAAGAGGGCAACGTGCCCGACGATGTCTCCCTGCAGGTGCTGGTGCAGTGCCGCCCGGAGCTGATTAGCCGCACGTTCGAGGCGTTGGAAGGCGCCAACAAGCCGATCATCCATTTCTACAATTCCACGTCGGAATTGCAGCGCCGCGTGGTGTTCGGCAAGGATGTGCATGGCATCAAGCAGATCGCCGTCGATGCCGCCAAGATGATCACCGATATGGCGGCGAAGGCTGGCGGCGGTTATCGTTTCGAATATTCGCCCGAGAGCTTTACCGGCACCGAGCTGGAAGTGGCGCTGGAAATCTGCAACGCCGTGGTCGAGGTGGTGAAGCCGACGGCGGACAACAAGCTGATCCTGAACCTGCCCTCGACCGTCGAAATGGCGACGCCGAACATCTATGCCGACCAGATCGAATGGATGTGCCGCAATATTGACAACCGCGAAAACGTCATCATCTCGCTGCATCCGCATAATGACCGTGGTACCGGCATTGCCGCGACCGAACTGGGTCTGATGGCGGGTGCGGATCGCGTCGAAGGCACGCTGTTCGGCAATGGCGAGCGCACCGGCAATGTCGACGTCGTGACGCTGGCGCTGAACATGTATACGCAGGGTGTGGATCCTGAGTTGGACTGCCGCGATATCGAGCGCATCAAGGATGTCTACGAATATTCCAACGAGATGACGATCCCGGAGCGCCACCCTTACGTGGGCGAACTGGTCTATACGGCCTTCTCCGGCTCGCATCAGGATGCGATCAACAAGGGCATGAAGGCGATCAAGGTCGCCAACCACCCCGTTTGGGAAGTGCCCTATCTGCCGATCGATCCGAAGGATGTCGGCCGCTCCTATGAGGCGATCATTCGCATCAACTCACAATCCGGCAAGGGCGGTATCGCCTATATTCTCCAGCAGGATTACGGCATCAACCTGCCGCGCAATTTGCAGGTGGAGTTCCGTGAGGACATCCAGCGCATCACCGATGAAGAGGGTGTCGAGCTGCCGGCCAAGCGCATCTACGAGCGTTTTATCGAGCGCTACGTGACACAGCCGAATGCGCGCATCAAGTTCGTGGATCACCACACCTATCCGGCCGGCGATTTCAAGGGCGTGCGCATCGTCGCCGCCGAGATCACCGACAATGGCGAGGTGAAGCGCATCGAGGGCAAGGGAACGGGTCCGATCGACGGGTTCATCAATGCGCTGTCGGTTTATCTCGGGGTTGATCTGTCGGTGAACGATTATTCGGAGCATTCACTGCAGCATGGCTCGAATGCTTCGGCCATCGCCTATGTCGAGATGGAGCATCCGGGTGGTAAGTTGTTCGGCGCGGGGATCAACACGAATATCGTGGCGGCTTCGCTGGAGGCAATCGTTTCGGCGGCCAACCGGGTGTTGGAAGAGCGGGCGAAGTGAGCTTGCTTGGAGGGTGGGTTTACCCCCCCACCCTCCGTCGCTTTACTCCTCCGGACTCTGCTCCGCAGGACGCGAAAAGCCCAGCGGCCTACCATTCTCATAAAACACCCTGATATCCTCAAGCGCCACACCCGTGCCGGCCTCATTGAGGCTATGCCGTTCGCAGGCAACGTTCCAGGTGCCGGGACCGCCGGAAATGTTGAAGAGATTATAGGCCGCCCGCGGTTTTTCGCCGCCCGGCCCCTGGCTCGCGGAGGAAATGCCGACGACCGGGATGTGGTCCAGCCCATGATGCGTATTCAGCCAGTAAACCGTGTTCAAATGGGTATGCCCATGCAACACCAGCTCCGCACCGCCGACGCCCAGTGCCGCTGCAAAACGGCGAACGCCGAACATGCGCTTGTGGGCGGCAGTGGCACCCCGGATCGGCGGATGATGGATCATCACCACGCGGAACAAGCCCTGTTCACCGGCTTTTTTTAAGAGTTCCGCCGTGGCGCGGGCCTGCCGGTTACCGAAATATCCCGTTGCGGAGAAGGGCGGTGTGGCAATGGAGGTGGAGCAGCCAATCAGTGCGACGGGGCCGCGCACGCGCATATAGGGGAAAATCTTGCGGTCATCATCCCATTCCGCAGGGTCGCCATCACCGCGCACGTAAGGATACCAGGCCTGCATGGCCTTGTCGTGCGCGCCGGACACATAGGCGTCGTGATTACCGGGAACGACGGAGGTCTTTTCGGGATCGCCCACTTCCTCCAGCCAATCGGCGGCGGCGCGGATTTCGATGCCGGTCGCAAGATTGACGAGATCGCCGGTGATAGCCAGATGATCCGGCGATTTTGTCTCGAGATCGTCGAGCAGCTTTTCAAGCGTATCGGTGAAGAGATGCTTGCGGCGGTTGCGATGCCAGTTGACGAAACCGGTGATCCGTTTCGATGCAAGTTCCCGGAAAGTGAGTTTCGGCAAAGGCCCCAAATGGACGTCTGAAATATGCGCAAGTTTGAACATGGCGGGAGAGATAACCTATGATATGCCACACGTCCAACAAAAGCCTGCCGACGGGGAGAAACCAGAGTGAGTGATGAGACAATGCGGCGGGACGCCCGCCCGTTCCACACGCGCCTGCTGATCCGCATTCTGCATTTCGTTTTCCTGTTCACGCGCGGTGCAACCCTTGGCGTGCGCGCCGCTTGCTACGATGAACAGGGCAGGATTTTTCTCGTGCGGCACACCTATCTGCCCGGCTGGTATCTGCCGGGCGGCGGGGTGGAACGCGGCGAAACCCTGCTCGCGGCATTACACAAGGAAATTCGCGAGGAAGGCAATCTTGAGGCTTCCTCGAAGCCGGAGCTTGTCCATGTCTACCTCAATCTGGAAGGCAGTAACCGCGATCATGTGGCGCTCTACCGGCTTCAGGTCACCCAGACCACGCCGAAAAAACCGGATCATGAAATCACTGAAAGCGGTTTTTTCGATCTCTCAGACCTGCCGGAAAATGTGACACCCGCCACCCGCCGCCGCCTTGCCGAACTTTCCGGCAAAGCGGCGATTGCCGATCACTGGTAACGGCTATCGCTTCCGTCAGGCAAGTGCCTCGCGGCCATGGGCCATGGTCAGGTCCAGTTCCGGGCCAACGGGCACGATGCCGGTCGGATTGATGGTGCGGTGGCTGCGGTAATAATGTTCCTTGATGTGGCGCATATCGACCGTTTCAGGTACGCCCGGCGTCTGGTAGAGATCGCGCAGATAAGCCGTCAGGTGCGGATAGTCGTGGATGCGGCGGATGTTGCACTTGAAATGGCCGACATAGACAGGATCGAACCGCACCAGCGTGGTGAATAGCCGCCAGTCCGCTTCCGTCTGCTCCGCGCCGAACAGGAAACGTCGATCCTTCAGGCGGTCCTCCAGCATATCCAGCGTTTCGAATACCTTTACGGCGTTCTGCTGGTAGGCATCCTGCGTGGTGGCGAAACCGGCTTTGTAAACACCGTTATTGACGGTGTCGTAGATTACCTCGTTCAGTGCGTCGATTTCCGAGCGCAGTGCTTCAGGATAGTAATCGGCCTGCGAGCCGGTGAGATCGTTGAAGGCCACGTTGAACATGCGGATGATTTCCGCCGATTCATTGGAGACGATGGTGCCGCGTTTTTTATCCCACAGCACTGGCACGGTGACACGCCCCGAATATTTGGGGTCTGCTTTGGTGTAGACCTGCCAGAGCGCCGAGGAGCCGAAGAGGTGATCCTCGGTCGCGCCCGGTGTGCGCTCGCCCTCAGGCTTGAATTCCCAGCCGTTTTCCAGCATCAGCGGATCGACGACGGAGACTGAAATCAGGTCTTCCAGCTTCTTCAGCTTGCGGAAGATCAGGGTGCGGTGCGCCCAGGGGCAGGCGAGGGAGACGTAGAGGTGGTAACGGTCCTTCCCCGCCTCGAACCCGCCTTCTCCGGAAGGGCCGGGTGCGCCGTCCGCTGTAATCCAGTTGCGGAATTGCGAGGCACTGCGCTTAAAGTGCCCCTTGGTTTCCTTGGTGTCGTACCAGACGTCTTTCCATACGCCTTCCACGAGCATACCCATGATGATCTCCTTGGTTGTTTTCTTGTGGCCGATCCTACCCGTTTCACGGTCAGGCGCGAACCCGCCAGGTGTTGAACAATGCGTTTCCGCCTCGCATAGCGGGAATGGCACGGCGTAGCGATTTGTTCTGGACGGGCCGTTATTTTCCTGATAATTGCGATTTTCACAATTCTGAGGAAATTTTTGATTATGATCGAACCACGGATGCTCCGACGACGCTGACGCTCCTGAACGCCCTTACCGGCGCAGCCGTCATCTATTGTCGCATCCGTATTCTGGAAGTTTCGGTCTCTTCATGTCCAAGCACGATCTTGTCTACCTCACCGAGGACGCGTCGCACGACGCCATCATCGACGTCATCAACGAAGAAGCATTCGGTCCCGGCCGGCATACCCGTGCGGCCGCGCGCATCCGCGAGCAGGGGCCGCATGACCGGTCGCTGTCCTTCGTCTGCGCCGATGATGGCGAGACGATCGCTTCGGTGCGCATGACGCCGGTTCTGGCCGGCGGGGTGAAGGGCCATATGCTCGGGCCCCTTGCCGTTCGGCCCTCGCACAAGAACAAGGGCATCGGCCGGGAACTCGTCCGGATCGCCATTGCCGCCGCCCGGCGCAACGGCTCGGAAGCCGTGATCCTGATTGGCGATCCGCCCTATTACATGCCGCTCGGTTTCGAGAAGGTCGCTTATGCGGCGCTCGATTTTCCGGGTCCGGTGGACCCGAGCCGGGTGCTGGTGGTGCCAATTGGAGACGACGTGCATCAGCGGCTGAAGGGCAAGATCGGCTGGCGCAATTGCCAGGCCGTCATGCCGGCCGCCATGGCGGCAGATGAGGGTTTTGAGGAGCCGCTCAGGGTTTACGGCTGAGGGGTTCGCCTATCGTTGCGGCGTGTATTTCGTTCCAACCGAGCAAACCCTCCACAGAATTCAATTCCGTTTCCTTCCCCTATACGATAGCAAGTCAAAGTCGATTTCTGCAAAGGGGCGGGGCATGACGGCTATCACCATGAACGATGCGCTGGAGCGCGCGGGCGCAGGCGCCTATCAGCGGCGGCTGATGGGCATATTCGGCCTCGTCTGGGCCGCGGATGCCATGCAGGTTCTCGCCGTCGGCTTCACCGCCGCCTCGATTGCCGCAACCTTCGGCTTGACGGTGCCGCAGGCCTTGCAGACCGGAACGGCGTTCTTTTTCGGCATGTTGCTGGGTGCTGCCGGTTTCGGGCGGCTGGCGGATCGTTACGGGCGTCGCCGTGTGCTGATCGTCACCGTGGCCTGCGATGCGCTGTTCGGAGTGCTTTCGGTGTTCGCTCCCGATTTTACCATCCTGCTCGTCCTGCGTTTTCTCACCGGTGCCGCCGTGGGCGGCACGCTGCCGGTGGATTATGCGATGATGGCCGAGTTCCTGCCCGCCAAAAATCGTGGCCGCTGGCTGGTCTTTCTGGAGGGTTTCTGGGCTGTCGGCACGCTGATTGTGGCGCTGGCGGCCTGGGGCGCGAGCCTTGCCGGCGTCGCCGATGCCTGGCGTTACATTTTTGCCGTGACGGCGTTCCCGGCCGTTCTGGGGCTGGGCTTACGTTTTCTGATGCCGGAATCGCCGCTTTACCTGCTGCGCAGCGGGCGATTGGAGGAAGCCAAGGCCGTCGTCAACCGCATGCTGGTGACGAATGGGCGCGCGCCGCTCGATGCCGGGACGGCGCTTTTCCAGCCTGATGTGGCTAAGGGCCAGGGGATATTTTCACCGGCGCTCAGGCAGCGGAGCCTCATGATCCTTGCGATCTGGTTCCTCGTCTCTGTTTCCTATTACGGCGTCTTCACCTGGATGCCGGCGAAACTGGCGGGCGACGGTTTCGGTTTCGTGCGCGGTTACGGGTTTCTGGTGCTGGTGGCGCTGGCGCAGATCCCCGGTTATGCGCTTGCCGCTTATGGCGTTGAAAAATGGGGTCGCAAGCCGACGCTGATCGGTTTTTGCCTGCTCTCGGCGCTCGGTTGCCTGCTGTTCACACTCGCGGTCGGCGGCGTCATGATTGCCGCTTCGCTGCTGATCATGAGTTTTGCCCTTCTCGGCACCTGGGGCGCGCTCTACGCCTTTACGCCGGAGCTTTACCCGACCGAATCGCGCGCAACCGGCATGGGGGCTGCGGGCGCCATGGCAAGGCTGGGCGGCCTGCTGGCGCCGTCTCTGCTTGGCTATGCCATAGCGCAGGGTTTTGGCGTCGCAATCGGCATTTTCGCCGGTCTGCTGGTGCTTGCCGCCATTGCCGCGACGATGATCAATGCGGAAACGCGGCAGGTGGCGCTGACCTGACGCGTCGTTCCCGCGCAAAGGCCTGACCCGTTGAGGATCAGGCCAGGCTGTTTCGCCCCTTAGAGCGCCGTATAATTGACCGGCAGCCAATCGTAATTGGTGCTGTCGGTGCGCACATGGCCGATGCCGGGGAAGGCGATATGCGCGCCGGCCACCAGATATCTGCCTTCCACCGCCTGCCGGAACGCCAGATCACGCGCCACGACGGCGGCCTTCTGGTCGACGTCGAATTCGATTGCCACGTCAGGCTCATCGAACTGGAGAATATCGCCATGGGTGATATCGCCCCAGAAGACGATTTTCTGTCCTTCGCTTTCCAGAATGACGGCGCTGTGGCCTGGTGTGTGGCCGGCATAAAGGATCGAGCCAAGACCGGGAACCGGCGCGGCGTTATCGGTAAAGGTCTCAAATTTGCCGGCATCGATATAGGGCTGGATGCTCTCTATCGCTTCGGCATAATATTTTTTCATCGCTTCGGGCGCTGCCTTCGCCTTTGCCTCATCCAGCCAGAAAGCGGCTTCGCGCTTGTTGACGTGCAGGGTCGCGTTGGCAAAAACGCGTTTGCCATTCGCCGACAGTCCGCCGGAATGGTCGGTATGGATGTGTGTGAGGATGATGTCGTCGATCTCACTGGCCTTGTAGCCCGAAGCTTCGATATTGGCGACGAGCTTGCCAAGGCTCGCGCCAAGATAGGTGCCGGTGCCGGCATCGATCAGCACCAGCCTGTCGCCGGTATTGACCAGAAACGCATTGACGGAGGTCGGCGTCTCGTCCGGCAGGAAGGCATCCTCCAGCACCTTGGATGCGTGTTCCGGTGTCGTGTTGCTGTAAAGTTTTGCAAGCGGCAGCGCGACGACGCCATCCGACAGCGCGGTGACTTCCACCTTGCCGACCATCAGCCTGTAGAAGCCGGGTGCCTGTGTGGCAGCGAGCGGCGCTTTGGCAAAGGCGAGGGAGGGCGCAATGAAAGGGGCTGCAAAGATGGCGCTGGCGGCGCCTTTTAGAAGTGAGCGACGTGACGGCATTGGGGGACTCCTGGGTTGAAGGAATGTCTTGAAACTTTCCGCACTCCAGCTAAGTGTAGACAGGTCAGCAATCAAATCGATGTGACTTATGCAAACTATCGATCATTTCAATCTCCGTTCCTTCGACCTCAATCTTCTCATCGCTTTCGATGCGATGATGGAGGAGATGAACGTTACGCGCGCCGCGCGGCGGCTGAAAATCCAGCAGCCGGCGATGAGCCATAATCTCTCCACCCTGCGGACGCTGTTTCAGGACGAGCTTTTCATCCGCGTGGGGCAGGAGATGAAGCCGACGGCGCGGGCGCTCCATCTGGCTGGCCCGGTGCGGCAGGCGCTCCGGCAGGCGCAGGCGGCGGTTTTGACGGCGGATGTGTTCGATCCGGCCACCGAGCGCCGCACGTTCCGGCTGGGCATGTCTAGCGAGGTGGAGCTGTTGCTTTTGCCGGATCTGACGGCGCGGCTGCGCGAAATCGCGCCCGGCATCCGCATTCTGGCCCGCAGCGGGCAGGAGCAGGAGATCACGGCGATGCTGGATACGGGCGTGATCGACATGGCTGTTGGATGCACCTATTCGAAGGAGCAGCGCCACCATTGCGAACCGCTTTATTCCTCCAGCGTGCTGTGCTGCTTCAACCCGGCTTTGCTCGATCTGCCCAATCCCGTAGGACTGGACGCCTATATCGAGGCCAAACATGCGGTCATATCGCAGACGGACAGCCTGCATGGCTGCATCAAGGATGCACTGGAACTGAGCGGCTTGGAAATCGATGTCGTTGCGGCTGCGCCGGATTTCCTTTCGGTTCTGGCGACGGCGCGATCCTCAGCGGTGCTGGCGACCGTGTCCTCACGCATCGCCCTTCGTTATGCGCCAATGCTGGGGCTGGAAATAAGCCCCGTGCCGGTGACGCTCAGTTTCCCGCCCGTCGCCATGGTCTGGACATTGCAGACTGACGCGGATGCCGGAGCCGTGTGGCTTCGCCAGCAAATCCGCGAGGCCATGGGCCGAACGGTCGACGGTGGGGTATCGGGGATCGCCGCTTAGAGGCGCTTAGCGGATGCTCTAGAAGCGCTTCTCCAGCCAGGTGATCGACTGGCCGCTGGAGAGGGGGCCGAGCGAGCCGATCCTGATAAAACCGTGGCGTTCGTAGGTTCTCAGGGCATCCGGGTTCATCGTATCGATATAGGCGCCCATGCAGCCGCGTTTTCTGGCTTCCGCCTCCGCCATGGCAAGCAGCTTCGGGCCTATGCCCTGACCGCGCATGGTTTCCGGCACGAAAAGAAGCTGGACGTAAAGCCAGCCGCGAGCGGTGTGGCCCACCAGGCCGCCGGTGACGATGTTTTCGTCGTCGCGGATGGTGATGTTGAGTTCACGTTTGTCGCTTTCACCGAAACGGTGTGGCCCACCAGGCCGCCGGTGACGATGTTTTCGTCGTCGCGGATGGTGATGTTGAGTTCACGTTTGTCGCTTTCACCGAAACGGGCGAGATTATAGGCCACCAGCGGATCGCGAATGGCCTTTTCGGCCTCTGCATCCGCGACATCGCTCAAAACGAAATTCATGTTCATCTTCCCGGGCCGCCGGGCGGCAGCCGTTTCCCGTTTTCCGTTCCGAGACGTGAATCGTCTTAAGCTCTGCGCTGGAAACGCCCTTACCGGCCCTCACGCCACCAAAGCGCGGAAAAGGCAAGCAGCAACGCGCCAAGCCCGGCAAAACCGGCAAAGAGCGGCAGGGTGTTGACGCCTTTCAGCACCGTCTCGTCGGTCATGCGTATCAGCATGCGATCCTCATCGGCAACCCTGATATCTCCGCGCACCGGCAATATATCGGGAAGAGCGATGCGGCCGGAACTATCGGCCACCCGGTGCACGCTGCCCCTGGTGGCATCGGCCAGCGGTTTCAGCGTTTCGGTCGTCGAGATCATCGCCTTGAATTCCGGCGCATCCACCGCGCCGACATGAACGAGAGTGGTGAAGTCGCCGTTCTTGATCTCGAACAGGCCGGTTTCATCCATGCGGCGCTCGATTTTGTAAAGACCGGGCTCGGTGCTGGTGAAGGCCATGTTCTCCGTCTTGCCCGAAGGGAAACGCACGCTTGCCTGACCGGGATCGTCGCCGATAGTCTGGCGGGTGATCTGCAGGGTACGGCCATTGGCACGCGCTGTCAGAGCCTCTTCCTCAAGCTCGGGCTCCTTCATCAGCCAGTGGGCGATACGGCGGTAAAGCGCCACATGCGGGCCGCCGCCTTCATAACCACGCGCCCAGAGCCAGCCCTGATCCGACAGCAGCATGGCAACACGGCCTTCGCCCTGGCGGTTCAGCACCAGAAGCGGGTCCTGCCCGTCGCCCAGCATCACCGTCTGGCCCTGCGGCGGGTCGACGCTGATGGTGCGGAACCAGCGGCCCCATTGCGGCGGCTCGGCGCCAGATCCATCCAGCCCACGGGTGACAGGGTGTTTTTTGCCCGCTTCCGAAAGGCGCGGGTAGAAAGCAGCCTGATGCACCTGCCCGGTCGGCTGCGCCGGCAGCACGGAGGCGAGCGGTGTCATTGCGATCGAATCCTGCCCGGCATGTTCCGGACCGGCGGCGATCAGCAGCGCGCCGCCCTTTTCGACATATTGGGCGATGTAATCGTAATAGAGGATCGGCAGCACACCGCGATGCTGGTAACGGTCGAAAATGATGAGATCGAAATCCTCGATTTTTTCGACGAACAGCTCGCGGGTGGGGAAGGCGATCAGCGAGAGTTCGTTGATTGGGGTGCCGTCCTGCTTTTCCGGCGGGCGCAAAATGGTGAAATGCACCAGATCGACCGAGGCATCGGATTTCAGGAGGTTACGCCACGCCCGTTCCCCGGCGTGGGGTTCGCCGGAGACGAGCAGCACGCGCAGGTTCTGGCGAATGCCTTCGATCAGGTGAACGGCGCGGTTATTGGCAGCCGTCACTTCACCGGGAAGCTCGGCGACGGAAAATTCCATGACATTGTTGCCGCCGCGCGGAACCTTGAAACTGAATGGTGTCGGCTGGCCGGGTGTCGCCTGAAGCGTCGCGATTTCCTCACCGTTCATCTTCACCGTCACTTCCGCAGCACCGCCGCCGGCGGGGCGACCGTCATCGAAGACGCGCAAGGTCAGCTGTTGTTCCTCGTTGACGATGCCGAAGCGCGGGGCGCGGACGATCTCGATACGGCGGTCGAATTCATCGGCCTTGCCGGTGATCAGTCCGTGGACGGGGGCGCGGAAGCCCAGCACCTGTTCGGCATTGGGCAGGGCATTCGGGATATCGTGAATCTGGCCGTCGCTGAGGAAGATCGCGCCGCCGACGCGGGATGGCGAGACATCCGAAACGGCGGAGGAAAGGGCCGAGAAAAGCTGCGTCGAGGGTGAATCGCTCTCACCATTGTCACGCACTTCCACGATGCGCGGCTCGATGCGCGGGAAGCGGGACAGCCGGTCTTGCAGCGCATTCAGGGCGGTGTCGGTCATTTGCGGCCGGTCCTGCACATCCTGACTCTGCGAGCGGTCGACGATGACGGGAACGATGGTGGAAAGCGGTTCGCGCTCCTCCTGTGTCAAAAGCGGATTGGCGATGGCGGCAAGCAAAGCGGCGAGCGCCAGCCCGCGCAGCCATGCGCCGCGGACACCGCGCCACAGGCCGATGAAGGAGAGGACAAGGGCGGCGACAGCCAGAACGGCAATCACGATCCACGGCAGGAAGGGGGCGAAGGTCAATGTCATGTCACTGCCCCAACCGTTCGAGAAGTGCCGGAACATGGACCTGATCGGCCTTGTAGTTGCCGGTCAGCATATACATCATGATGTTGACGCCGGAGCGGAAAGCGTGTTCGCGCTGCAATTCGTCTGGCGGCACAGTGGGCAGAACCGGAGCGCCCTGCGCGTCGACGGCCCAGGCACCGGCGAAATCATTGCCCGTTATCATGATCGGCGTCACGCCATCGCCGGAGGAGGAGAGACCGGAGGTGGTCTTCGCCGCTCCCTGTCGCGATTCCACCCATAGCGGTGAGCCGTTGTAACGGCCGGGGAAATTGGTGAGCAGGTAGAAGGAGCGCGTCAGAACATGGTCTTCCGGCACAGGTTCCAGCGGCGGAATGTCGATATTGGCGAGGATCGCCTGCAGGCGTTCGCCGTTAGGGCTGGTCGCGCCGGTGTCGAGCGAAGAAAACTGGTCGCGCGTATCGAACAGAACAGTGCCACCGGCACGCATATACGCATCGATGCGCGATATAGCGGCGCTAGACGGCATCGGGGCGGAGGCCGAAACCGGCCAGTAGATGATGGGATAAAAGGACAATTCATCCTTGGAAATATCGAGTCCGACAGGCTGGCCGGGTTCCAGCGTCGTGCGCCAGGTCAGGAATTCGCTGAGACCTTGGAGACCCTGCTCGGAAATGCGGTCGACATCGTCTTCGCCTGTGCGGACATAGGCGAGATGCGTCGTGTCCAGCCGCTCGAAAATCTGCTCGTCACCGGGTTTGGGGTCGTCGGCGCGGGCGTCCGTTGGAGACATGGCGGCAAAGGCGCCGAGCGCCAGAAGCACGGTGGCGGCGGTCGCGCTGCGGGCTTTCGGCAGGCGTGCGAAGGCGCCGTTCATGAAGAGCACGATGAGACTGTCGGCAATCAGCATCAGGAAGGCAGCGATGAACAAGGCCGGGCGCAGCGATTTCGCCGTTTCGCCGATCAGTGCTTCGCTGGTGGTGTTGACACCGGCGACCGAAGTATCGAGCGGGCGAAGCGTGGCGCCAGCCGGCAGAAGATTGAGAGCCACGAAACCATCCTCTGTGCCATAGAGGCCGGGGGGATTGTCGAAACCGGAGCGGGGCGGCTGGCCGGCGCGCATTTCCAGCGGCCGGGCAGTGCCGATTTCGGCGGAAAGCGCGCCTTCGGCCGTCAGCAGCCGGAAGGGGGGCAGGGCAGCGGCCGGGGCGTTTGCGTTGGCAGAAGCGCCGCCCGCCTTCGACAATTGCACGATACGGCGCAACATATCGACGAAATGGCCTGAGATCGGCAGGTCGGACCAGCTTGCTTCGGCGCTGACATGGAAGAGCACGATGCGGCCTGCCTCGACATTGCGGGTGGTGACGAGCGGCGTGCCGTCTGCAAGGCTCGCCCAGGTGCGTTCAGCCAGATCGGGTGTCGGCTCGGCCAGAACCTGGCGTTTGACGAGGACGCCATCGGCCTTCGGCATGCCGGCGAAAGCGCCGAAATTCGGGAAATCGGCCAGCGGCTGCGGCTCGGCCCAGGAGAGCGCGCCACCAAGCGCGCGTTCGCCCTGTCTGAGTGTTACAGGCACCAGCGGATCGTCGGCCGGGGCTGCGGCAAGACGCGGTCCGGCAAAACGGATGAGCGTGCCACCGCCCGAAAGCCATTTTTGCATCGGCTCATAGGTTTCCTGCGGCAGGCGGCCGATATCGGCCATGACGATGACCGAAGGATTGGATTGCAGGATTTCCGGGATCGCCTGCGCGAGATCGGCCTGCCGCTGCGGAATGAGATCAACGAAGGGCTGAAGTGCACGGCTGATATAATAAAGCGGTTGTAGTAGCGGCTGGAAATCATTGCCGGTTTCGCCGGCCAGCAGCGCCACGCGACGCCGGCGGAAGCCGTCGTCGAGAAGATGCACCGCGCCTGCCGTCGAAACACCTTCGAGGGAGAGACGGGCGAAATCGTTTCGCAGTTCGAAGGGCGCTTCCACCGTCGCCGTGGTTTCGGCCGCGCCGGGCGCGAAGTTTGCGATGCCGTTGGCGAGAATGCGGCCCTGGCTGTCCTGCGCATTGACGGTCAGCCGGGCGGCTTCGGCCGTGTCGAGCCGTGACAGTGTGACGCTCATGGCATCGGCATTGTTGCTGGCGCCGGTAATGGCGTTGATCGCCTTGCCGTCGCCTTTCACAATGCGGAATTCGGCGGGTGAGAGGCTGGCGAGCGTCCTCAGTGCGCTTTCATCCTGCGCGGTTTGAACGCCATCGGCGATATAAGCGAGCGTGCCGGGGGGCGTGCCGTTCAGCGCCTCTGTGATGGCTTCTGCCGTGCGCACGCGGTCCGGCACGAGCGGCTTCGGCTTTGCTGCGGCGAGCTTTTCCAGTGCAACGCCTGCCGTTCCCGGTACAGCGTCATGTTCTGCATCGGCGGTGAAGCTGATGGAGACGGGGCGGTCGGCCCGTTCCGCATCGCCGATCAGGGCCTCAGCGGTTGCAACGCGTCTTTCCCAGTCTGGCGCGGAGGCCCAGCTATTGTCGACCACCAGCACCAGCGGGCCACTGCCGGCAATGCTGTTGTTGCGCGGGTTCACCACCGGATCGGCGAGCGCGAAAATCACGGCGGCAGCGAGCGCCATGCGCAGGAGGGTCAGCCACCATGGGCTTTTCGAGGGCGTTTCCTCGCGTTTCAGCACCGTCGCCAATATCTTCAGCGGCGGAAACACTTCCTCCTTGGGGCGCGGCGGCGTCAGTCGCAGCAGCCACCAGATGGCGGGCAGCGCCAGCAGGCCGAAGAGGATATAGGGACTGGTGAAGACGAAAGGCAATGCGCTCATCGACGGCCACCGCCTTGCCCACCGCCCTGTGCCGGCGCGCCGGAAAGATACATGTGAACGGCGACGAGCGCCTCGGAGGCGAGATGGTCGGTGCGGTGGAACACGAAGTTCCAGCCGAGACGGCGCAACGAGGAGGACAGAGCCTCACGCCTTGCGAGATAGGCGCGGGTGTAATCCTCGCGAATGGTTTCGGCACGGCCCGACACCAGTTTTTCACCGGTTTCCGGATCGGTGAATTCGGTGCGGCCGGAATAGGGAAAAGTCTCTTCGGCCGGATCGGCAATTTCCACCACATGACCGCGCAGGCCGCGCCGCGCGAGCGGCGAAATGCGCTCCATCACGGTCTGTGCATCATCGAGAAAATCACCGATCAGCACGATGTCGCTCGCGCCGCGGATCATGCCCGTTTCCGGCATGCCAGTGGTCAGCGGCGCGTGCATGATGGCGGCGGCCAGTCGTTCGGCGGCGTTTCTGGCCGACACAGGCTCCATGATGCCGGGGCAACCGATGCGCTCACCCGAGCGCGCGAGGATTTCCGCAAGCGCCAGCATCAGCACCAGCGCCCGGCTTTCCTTTGAAACAGAGCCAAGGGTGGATTTGAACATCATAGACGGCGACATGTCGGCCCAGAGCCAGATGGTGTGGGCCGCTTCCCATTCCCGGTCTCGCACATAGGTGTGGTCGTCGCGGGCCGAGCGCCGCCAATCGATGCGTGACAGGCTCTCACCTTCGGCATAGGGGCGGAACTGCCAGAAATTTTCGCCGATGCCGCGCTTGCGGCGGCCGTGCCAGCCGGCGATAACGGTGTTGGCGATGCGCTTTGCCTCGACCATGCAGTCCGGCACCAGGGCGGCGCGCTGTCGTGCACGCGCCAGAACTTCGCTACCCGGCGTCTTGTCTACGATCTGGCCGATGGATGCCACATGCCGTCCTTTCGCGAAAATTTAGGCCTGAGATGCGTTCAGTTCTTCGCCTGCTCCACAAGCGCTGCGATGACATCGCGCACCGACATGCCTTCGGCGCGGGCCGCAAAGGTCAGCGCCATGCGGTGTTCCAGCACCGGTTCGGCCAGCGCATGGACATCGTCCAGCGACGGAGCGAGCCGGCCTTCGTAAAGAGCACGGGCGCGGGCCGTCAGCATCAGCGACTGGCCGGCGCGCGGACCCGGTCCCCAGGCAACGTGCTTGTCAGTCAATTTGTTGCCATGGCCGGGGCGGGCGGAGCGGACGAGCGAAAGGATCGCATCCACCACCTTGTCGCTGACCGGCATCTGGCGGATCAGGGACTGGATTTCCATCAGACGCCCGGCATCGATCACGCCGCGCGCTTCGCCCGAGGCGGCGCCTGTCGTGTCGAGAAGGATCTGTCGCTCGGCGGCAAGTTCGGGATAACCGACATCGACCTGAAGCAGGAAGCGGTCGAGCTGGGCTTCGGGCAGCGGATAGGTGCCTTCCTGTTCGAGCGGGTTCTGTGTGGCCAGAACGTGGAACGGCTTCGGCAGCTCGTAGGTCTGGCCGGCCATGGTGATGTGATATTCCTGCATGGCCTGCAAAAGGGCGGACTGCGTGCGCGGGCTGGCGCGGTTGATTTCGTCGGCCATCAGCAACTGGCCGAAAATCGGACCCTTGATGAAGCGGAAGGAACGGCGACCGTTCTCGTCCTGATCCATGACTTCGGAGCCGAGAATATCTGACGGCATCAGGTCCGGTGTGAACTGGATGCGATTGGCATCGAGGCCGATTACGGTGCCGAGCGTGGTGACGAGCTTGGTCTTGGCGAGGCCGGGAACGCCGACGAGCAGCGCGTGGCCGCCCGAGAGGATGGCAAGAAGCGTGTTCTGCACCACTTTTTCCTGGCCGAAAATGACCTTGGAGACTTCCGTGCGGATGGCCGCAATGTCGGAAAGCGCCTTTTCGGCCGCAGCGACGATGGCCTTTTCATCAAGGGTTTCGCCGGTATTCATCACGCCCATGTCGCTCTCCTCATACCTTCGCCACCGGGCCTATATCGCCCCGCTTACAGCTTATTGCTCTCTTGGCCGCTGACAAGCGCCATTCGAATGACTATGTCGTGACTTAGTATTTCCTTATCGGCAAAGCGAGACTCGAATATGGCAGCGGAGACGATAAATTCGGCAGGCGATGCGGCCGGGCTTGCGGCGATGATTTCCCGCGCCGCGGAACAGACCGGCGATGCGAAGCGCGGGCCGGCGCCGGTGGAACGCTGGAATCCACCTTATTGTGGTGATCTAGACATGGAAATCCGCGCCGACGGCACCTGGTTCTACCTCGGCACACCGATTGGCAGAGCGCCCTTGGTGCGGCTGTTTTCCACGGTTCTGCGCAAGGATGAGGACGGGAAGACCTATCTCGTAACTCCTGTGGAAAAAGTCGGCATCCGCGTGGTGGACGCGCCTTTCGTCGCCGTGGAAATGAAGGTGACGGCGGGTGAGGACGATGGCCAGCCGCTGCTGACCTTCCGCACCAATGTCGGCGACGTGGTGGAGGCGGGGCCGGAGCACCCGCTGCGGTTCGAGGTTTTCGGTGAGAACCGGGAATTGAAACCCTATCTTCTGGTGCGCGGTAGGCTGGAAGCGCTCGTCTCGCGGGCCGTGATGTATGATCTCGTCGCCCTTGGCGAGGTGATCGACGTGGATGGCGTTGAGATGTTTGCCCTGCGCTCGGGCGGGGTGATCTTTCCCGTGATGCCCGCCAAGGAACTGGAACGGCTTTCGCAATGACAATGACGGCACTCAAGGGTTTTACCGCTGCCGATTTCCGCCGCCGGGTGCTGCAGGAAGGCGAGGGCGTGGCCGAGCGGGAAAATGGCGACCATGTGCTCAATCCGGGCGTGGTGCTTTCTGGCAACGGTATCCGGCTGAAGGATGCCGCCGTGCTGATACCTGTCATCGACGATGGCAACGATGCGCGGGTGATCTTCACCCAACGCACGGCAACCCTGCGCCAGCATTCCGGCCAGATTTCCTTTCCCGGCGGCGGCATTGATGCCGAGGACCGCACGCCGGAAGAGGCAGCGTTGCGGGAGACCGAAGAAGAAATCGGCCTTTCGCGGTCTTTCGTGGAGACGGTCGGGCGTCTGCCGGATTACATTTCCGGGACGGGATTTCGCATCAAGCCGGTGCTATCGGTCGTTCGCCCCGGCTTTGATTTGACGCTTAATCCCACTGAAGTGGACGAGGTTTTCGAGGTGCCGTTGTCCTTCCTGATGGACCCGGCCAATCACGGGCGCGGCAGCCGCATCTTTCAGGGGAAGGAGCGGTTTTTCTACGAAATGCCCTATGGCGAACGCTACATTTGGGGCATTACGGCGGGCATCGTCAGGACGATTTACGAGAGGTTTTATTCATGAGTAGCCTTGCCGGGCGGGACTGGTTTCAAAAACCGGCGCTGAAGCGCATCTTTACGCTTCTGAATGCCGATGGCGGCGAGGTGCGGATCGTCGGCGGCGCGGTGCGCAATGCGCTGATGGGCCTGCCCGTCGCCGATATTGACATGGCGACGACGCTCACCCCTGATGTGGTCGTGGAGCGTGCAAAGGCGGCGGGCATCAAGACGGTGCCGACAGGCATCGACCATGGCACGGTCACGTTGGTCATCGACGGCGAGGGTTACGAGGTGACGACGCTTCGCCATGATGTCGAGACCAATGGCCGCCACGCACAGGTGGCTTTCGGCACCGACTGGCAGACCGATGCCGAGCGGCGCGACCTCACCATCAATGCCCTCTATGCCGATGAAAAGGGCGAGATCATCGACCTTGTCGATGGTCTTCCCGATATCGAGACCGGCACAGTGCGTTTCATCGGCGATGCGGCGATGCGGATTTCGGAAGATTATCTGCGGATTCTCCGGTTTTTCCGCTTTTTTGCCCATTACGGTTCTGGCCGCCCGGATGCGGACGGCTTGCGGGCAAGCGCGCGGGCCAAGGACAAGCTGGGCACCCTTTCGGCCGAGCGGGTGTGGAGCGAATTGAAAAAGCTGCTTTCCGCCCGCGATCCTTCGCGCGCCCTTTTGTGGATGCGGCAATCGGGCGTTCTGGCGGAAATTCTTCCCGAAACGGAAAAGTGGGGCATCGACGCCATTCATGGACTGGTGGCGACGGAGCAGGCTCTCGGCTGGGCGGTGGACCCGATGCTGCGGCTTGCCGCCATCGTGCCGCCGGACAGGGACAGGCTGGCTGCCCTTGCCGCGCGCCTCCGGCTGTCGAAAGCCGAAGCGGCTTATCTTAACCACTGGGCCTCGGCTCCGGCGGCTGACCCTGAGTTGAAGGAGACGGCGCTCGACCGGCTGCTATATCGCCAGGGTGTGGAGGGCGTGAAGACGCGGCTGAAACTAGCGCTTGCTTCGGCCCGCGCCGATCTTTCGGCTGGCGACACGGCCATGCGGAAAGTGGCGCGGCTTTCGACTTTGCTGGCGCGGGCGGAAAAATTCCACAAACCGGGCTTTCCTCTGAGCGGCGCGGATGTGATGGCCGCTGGCGTCGAGGCCGGTCCGAAGGTGGGCGAAGTGCTGAAAAGCCTCGAGGAAAAGTGGATCGACGTCAATTTCTCGCTGGACCGGGCAGCGTTGACCGCCCGGCTGAAAGATATGCTGGAGAATTGAAGCCGCAATAGTGGCGGCGTTTCGGCTTACGCCGCATTCGCTTCGTCGCGGATGCGCGCCTTGATGTTTTCGATCATATTTTCGCGGATGACGGTTTCGCCATGGGCCGAGCGCATATGTTCAACGGTTCGGCGCACGACTTCGGCATCGTCGTCTGCGCGGGTGTGCCAGGCGCAGCCGGGCACGAGCGTTCCACATTCAAACAGTCTCATGGTCTTGCCTCCCTGTTTTGATTGAGGGACAGCAATCCAATTGCCTGCTGTCCCTCCAACAAGAAACGAAAGTTCACCGCTTATGTTCCACAGCGGCGTCCCTCGACCTTATTCAAGCCCCTATTCGGGCATCGCCCAGCACTGGAAAACAGAGGATGTGCCGGCTGCCGGAATTTTTGTACGAGGCATTTCGTCATTGTCCGCCCGCCGCGCCGTGTTTTGTCCGGCAAGGGAGCGTTTTACCTGTTCGACATAAAAGGAATGCGGCAGTTCGCGATCACCCGTGGCGCGCATTTCCGCTGCCAGGCGGTCGATCAATTCCGGGGTATCGATGGATTGCTGTGCTCCCTCGGGGGAAGCAGAGATAGGCATGCTGTTCGAAGTAATCATGACGATAGCTCCTCCAGTACGTCTGCGAGGAGGAGACTATCATTGCCTTGATTTTTCCATAAGTCCTAATTTGCGCTATTTGCGACGAAATGGCTGATAAGCGTCAAATTTATGTGAGGTTCTTTAGGGCCAGCGCACCACCGGCGGCAGGGAGGACAGGATCGATTCGACGTTGCCTCCGGTCTTGAGGCCAAAGATCGTGCCGCGATCGTAAAGCAGGTTGAATTCCACGTAACGGCCACGACGGATAAGCTGCTCGTCGCGGTCCGCTTCCGTCCAGTTCTGGTTGAAATTGGCGCGGACGATTTTCGGATAGACCAGATTGAAGGCGCGGCCGACATCCTGCACGAAGGCGAAATTGGCGTCCCAGCCGCCATTTTCCTCCTGTGGGTGCAGCCAGTCGAAAAAGATGCCGCCGATGCCGCGGGCTTCGTTGCGGTGCTTCAGGAAAAAATACTCGTCGCACCACGTCTTGTAGCGCGGATAGTCGGCGACCGGATGGCGGTTGCAGGTAATTTCGAAGGCGCGGTGGAAAAGTTGGCTGTCCGGGTCTTCCTGCGTCCGTCTGCGTCCCAGCACCGGCGTCAGATCCGCGCCGCCGCCGAACCAGTGGCTGGTGGTGACGACCATGCGGGTGTTCATGTGCACGGCCGGCACATGAGGGTTGACCGGATGGGCGATGAGCGAAATACCCGACGCCCAGAACTGCGGGTCTTCTTCCGCACCCGGTATCTGCTTGCGGAATTCCGGCGAGAATTCGCCATAGACGGTGGAGGTGTGGACGCCGACCTTTTCGAAGACGCGGCCTTCCATCATCGACATCTTCCCGCCGCCGCCCTCGCCATTTTCACGCAGCCAGTCTTTCTGGACGAAACGGCCGGGCTCCTGATCGGAAAGAGGGCCCGTCAGGTCACTTTCGAGGGTCTCGAAGGAGGCGACGATGGTGTCGCGAAGATGCTGGAACCAGGCTTGGGCAAGGGCCTTCTTGTCCTCGATGTCGTCGGGCAAGCCCTTCGGCAAGATTGGCCGTTCCATGCGTATTCTCCTTTGGTGACGTCGATTCCCTGTCGCGTCTAGCAGGTGCAGGCCCCGCGCACAAATTCGACTCGCCAAGTTCACATGCGGGCACTATCTTTATCGATGTAGGTGCCAGAGGTGAATATCATGACGAAATTTACCGGACCGCCGCCGCTCGACGGGCTGAAGCGCAGGATCACCAATCATCGCAGGGAACGTGAAAGCGCCGGCGGTGAACAAAAGCGCGACGGCATGTTCGTGCGCCAGACCTTCTGTCTTGGCCGCGAGGAAGCCCGCGCCAAGGCGCGCGAATGGTTCGACAGCTTTCCCAAAGCGGCCTATTGGACGGAAGTGGAAAGCTGGCGGCAGCTGGAAGGCGACCGCATCGAATTCACCATGCGGCGTCTGCCCTCTGCCGATTGAATTTTAGAGCGTCTTCGCTTTTCTTCGAATCGCGAAAACGCTCTAAATTTTTTGTTTGTCGCATTTCCGGACGGAAAACCGGGGCCACTTTTCCTGGAAATGCTCAGGCGCGCGGTTCGGCGTAACGCAGGCGGCTTTCGATCAGCACGCCGCTTTCATCCAGAATGGGATGCGCCACCGTCACGATATGGGCGTTGATGCGCTTCAAATCCCGCAGCATGTCCAGATGCAGCGAACTGGTCTGCATGCTTTCCGCCAACCCGTCGCGCAGCCGCTCCAGATGGCGGTTGGAGGATTGTTTTTCGAGGCGGCGTATATCCACCTTGCTTTCCATCAGCCGGCGGGCAAGCTCGAAGTCGCCGGTCACCAGAATGCTCTGGGCGGCGCGCAGGTTCTCGATGGTCATGTCGAACAGGGTCTTCAGCTCCTCATAACCGTCATCGGAAAATTTGAAGCTGTTCAGCACCTTCTTGCGGATCTGCTCGCAGATGCCCTTTTCGATGATATCGCCGATATGTTCGAGGTTGATGGCATAATCGATGATGGCGATCGAACGACGCGCTTCCTCGTCGGTCAACCCTTTGCGGCCCAGTTGCGAGAGATAGACCTTCACCTCCTGCTGGCGGCGGTCGACCTTCTTTTCGAGCAGGGAAACCTCTTGAAGCGGCGCCAGATCATTGTGCTTGAAGGCGTTTTCGGCGCGGATCAGCATCCGCTCGATGCTGTCGCCGACGCTTAAGACCTCGCGGGTGGCGTTGGCAAGCGCAACGACCGGCATATCCAGCGCCTGCTGGTCGAGGAAATTCGGCCCGTCTTCGGCTTTCGGATCACCCGGCACCAGCTTTGTCATCAGGTCGGAAATCAGGCCGGAGAAGGGCCAGGCCAGCGCCGCGAGGATGACATTGAAGATCAGGTGGGCGTCGACGGGCAATTTGGCGGGCGAAAGCGGCAATTGCTGTAGATATGTTGCGCCATAGGAGGCGAGCGGCATGGCAACCAGGCAGCCGATGGTGCGAACGACAAGATTGCCGATGGTGATGCGCCGCGCCGATGCCGGGCCGGACAGCGTGGCAATGACGGGCGGAATGGCGCCGCCGAGATTGGCGCCGAGGATGAGAACGATGATGAGGCCGGTGGACAGGGTGCCGGTGGCGGCCAGTGACAGGATCAGCACCACGACGGCGAGGCTGGAGGAGGAGACGAAGGCGAGCACGGCGGAAAAGATCAGCGCGACTGGCCATGCGCCATCCAGCAGGCCGATGAAGACGCCGAGCGCCGGAGAGGCGCGCATGGGTTCGGTGGCGCCGCTTAAGAGATGCAGCGACAGAAGCATCAGGCCGATACCGATGACGGCGGTTCCGCCGCCCTGTCTGGCATTGGAACTGCCTTTTTTCAGGATAATGCCGGCAAGGATCAGCAGCGGCGAAAGCCACTCGACGCCGGCGGCGACGATCCATGCGGTAACGGCGGTGCCGACATTGGCGCCAAGCAGCACGACCTGTGCCATGCGTGGCTTGATGAGATCCCGTTCCGCGAAGGAAGCGACTGTCAGTGCCGTCGCGGTCGAACTTTGCAGGGCGACGGTGGCGAAGAAGCCGGAACAGAAGGAGCGCGGACCGTTCTGGGTGCCTGTGGCCAGCACGCTTCGCAGTTTCATGCCGAAAGCGCGGGTGACACCGTCCTTCACCTGGGCAAGGCCGAAGAGCAGCAACGCGACGGCGCCGAGAAGGTTGACGATGACAATGGTGGATTGCATGCGACGTCTCCTCACACCCGCCGGCAGATGGTTCCGGCGAGCACGATTTTTGTTGTCCGGCTAATCAGTATAGGAGCGTGAACGCCTTCGGTACAGGCCGGGTTGCGACAGTTCCGCGGTAAAAACGTTCAATTTTCATATTTGCCTGAAAAATTGGCTGTAAAGATGGCAGATTAGGACCATGCCACCTGGCGCAGGGCTTCGCCGGTGACCATCGCCGCCGACATGGCGACGTTGATCGAGCGCTGTCCGGCCATCATCGGGATGATGATTCGTTCATCCGCCTTGTCATGCACATGATCAGGCACACCGGCACTTTCCCGGCCAAACAGCAGGATATCGTTGGCGCGATAGGTGATATCCGTATAGGGCAAGGCGGCCTTGGTGGAGGCGAGAACGAGGCGGCGGCCGGTGGTTGCCCGCCATTCCTCGAAACGGTCCCAGCTGACATGGCGCGTCAGCGCCGCCGCCGCGATGTAATCCATTCCTGCCCGTTTGAGATTGCGGTCGGAAATATCGAAACCCGCCGGCTCGATGATGTCGACGCCAAGGCCAAGACAGGCGGCCAGCCGCAGGATGGTGCCGGTATTGCCTGGAATATCGGGTTGGTAGAGGGCGATCCTGATTGTCTGCATGGTCTCCTGATCCATGTTTTGCGGGCAAATCCAGATCGCACTGCCGGGAAAATCGAACGGGCAAATCCGTGCCGATATACGGTTGCACTTTTTTGAGGCAGGCGGCTGGTGTTTCGTCTTCTTTTGCGATAAAAGATCGGCGTCTTCAACACCAGCCAAAGGAGGTTCTCATGCCAAATGACATTCGCATTCGCCTCCCGGCCCCAGTGGTTCGCCTGCTGGCTTAGGTGGTATCCCGCGGCCTTGCCGCGTTTCCCATAGTTTGATTCACCATGTGGCTGTTGCGGCCATGTTCAAAGACTTTTCCGTTCCGTCGTGAGCCATATTTGTGTCTGCTCACCCTGTGACGATGGAGCGATTGATTGCCGGAGCTTGGCCTATGTTTGGCTGGTTTGAAAAACGCCTCGATCCTTTTCCCGCTTCGGCGCCGTCAGTGGCGCCACAGAAGCTTTTGCCGTTCCTGTGGCACTATGTGAAGCCCGCCTGGCCGTGGTTGCTGCTGCTCGGCCTGATGTCGATGGGCATCGCCATTGCCGAAGCCATGCTTTACAAATTCCTCGGCAATATCGTCGACTGGCTTTCCACGGCCAATCGCGAGACGTTTTTTGCCGATGAGGGCTGGCATCTGATCGTCATGGCGGGGCTGGTGCTATTCCTGCTGCCGCTGATGGGTGCTGTCCACACCATGACGATGCACCAGACGCTTGCCGGCAATTTCGGCATGATTGCGCGCTGGAAAATGCACCGTTTCCTGCTGCGCCACTCCATGAACTTTTTTGCCAACGAGTTTGCCGGCCGGGTTTCCACCAAGGTGATGCAGACAGCGCTGGCAATCCGCGAAGTGGCGCTGAAGGTGATCGACGTCTTCGTCTATGCCATCAGCTTCGTGGTTTCGATGCTGTTCATGGTCGCTGCAGCGGACTGGCGGCTGGTCATTCCGCTGCTGGTCTGGCTCGGCATCTATATGGGCATCCTCACCTATTTCGTGCCGAAACTCGGCCGGCTGGCGCAGGAACAGGCCGATGCGCGCTCGATGATGACGGGCCGGATCGTCGACAGTTACACCAATATCTCGACGATCAAGCTGTTTTCCCATGCCGGCCGCGAGGAAAGATATGCGCGTGAGGGCATGAACGTGTTTCTTGGAACCGTTCACCGCCAGATGCGCAAGATTTCCGGCTTCAACATCCTGATCGACCTCAACAATGCCGTGGTGCTGTTTTCCACGGCGGCGCTCGGTCTTTATTTCTGGATGCAGGGTTCGGTCACGGCTGGTTCGGTCGCCATTGCGATCAGCCTTGCCATGCGCGTCAACGGCATGTCGCAGTGGATCATGTGGGAAGTCACGTCGCTGTTCGAAAATATCGGCACTGTCTATGACGGCATGTCGATGATGACGAAACCTCATGATATTGTCGATGTCCCGAAGGCGCCTGAGCTTGCCGCACCGCAGGGCGCCATCCGTTATGACAACGTCCGTTTCCACTATGGCAAGAACAAGGGCGTGATCGACGGGCTGACGCTCGACATCAAGCCGGGCGAAAAGGTCGGTCTGGTCGGGCGCTCGGGTGCGGGCAAGACCACGCTGATGAACCTGTTGCTGCGCTTTTATGATCTCGAAGGCGGCCGGATCACCATCGACGGGCAGGACATCTCCAAGGTCTCGCAGGACAGCCTGCGCGAGCTGATCGGCGTGGTGACACAGGATACCTCCCTGCTGCACCGTTCGATCCGCGACAACATTGCCTATGGCCATCCCGAGGCCACGGACGAGCAGGTGATCGCGGCGGCGAAGCGGGCGAATGCCTGGGACTTCGTCGAAACGCTTGTCGACATGCATGGCCGACAGGGTCTCGATGCCCAGGTGGGCGAACGTGGTGTCAAGCTGTCCGGCGGCCAGCGCCAGCGTATTGCGATTGCCCGCGTCTTCCTGAAGAACGCGCCTATCCTGGTGCTGGACGAGGCGACCTCGGCGCTCGATTCGGAAGTCGAGGCGGCGATCCAGGAAAACCTGTTCGCGCTGATGGAAGGCAAGACGGTGATTGCGATTGCCCACCGCCTTTCGACGCTGACTGAAATGGACCGGCTCATCATCCTCGACAAGGGCCGGATCGTGGAAGCGGGCAGCCATGCGGAGCTGGCGGCGATGGGCGGCATATATGCCGACCTGTGGCGGCGCCAGTCCGGCGGCTTCATTGCCGACCACGAGGCGGAAGTGGCTGCGCAGTAAGGAAAACGAGAGGGCGGGGAACATTCTCCGCCCTCTTTCATTTTCCTGATGTTACCGAAATATAATCTTTCCCGAAGCCGCTACGGCTGTTCCCAAGTCGGGAATCCGCCTATATCCCGATCATGGTCATTACCCGCATCTTCGAGTATTTCGAGAACTGGATAAAGCCCTTCGCCCGCAAGGACGATGTGCGGCCGCCTGAAAGCACATTTGCCTTCATCTGGTTTTATATCTCGCAGGCCAAGGCGCCGTTTTTCGCGATGCTGGTGCTCGGCGGTTTGACGGCGGCCATCGAGGCGGCGCTGTTCTGGTTCGTCGGGCGGCTCGTTGATATTCTCTCGACGGTAAAGCCGGAAGAGGGCTGGGCGGGGCTGCTTGCGGCCCATGGCGGGGAACTCGTCGGCATGCTGGTGCTGATCGCCGTCGTGCGTTTTATCGTCACCATGGTGACCGCGCTGGTGGATCAGCAGATCATCACGCCCGGTTTTTACAATCTGGTGCGCTGGCAATCCTACATGCATGTGGCGCGGCAATCGCTGACCTTCTTCCAGAACGATTTTTCCGGCCGCATCGTGACCAAGGTCTGGTCCGGCGGGCAGGCGGCGGGCGATCTCGTTACATCGCTGATGGAAAGCGTGTGGTTCGTCGGCATTTATTCCGTGTCCATGCTGTTCCTGATTGGCGGGCTGGACTGGCGTCTTGCGGTCGTTGTCATCGTCTGGGTGGGGATATTCTCGCTGCTGGCGCGGTATTTCGTGCCGCGTATCCGCCACCACTCCAAGGAAACGGCGGAAGCCGCCTCGATGCTTTCCGGCCGCATGGTGGACGCCTATAGCAATATCCAGACGCTGCGGCTGTTCGGGCGCGACGACGCCAATGACCGCTATATGCGGCAGGGCTTCGACATTTTCCAGCATGCGACCATGACGTTCACGCGCTTCATTACCGGCGTGCGCGCCTCCATGGCGCTTCTGTCGGGCGTGATGATCACATCCATGGCCGCGCTCTGCACCGATCTGTGGCTTTCCGGCAAGATCAGTTCCGGCGCGGTCGCCTTCACGCTGGCGCTGGTGCTGCGCCTCAACTTCCTGCTCGGCCGGTTGATGACGCAGTTCAACGGCATCATGCGCAATTTCGGCACGGTGCAGAATGCCGCCGAGTTGATTTCGCAGCCGATCGGTCTCGTCGACGCCCCGGAGGCGACGGTGCTGGAGGTGAAGAAGCCGGGCATCCGTTTCGAAAATGTCAGTTTCCACTACGGGCGCGCGAACGGCGTCATCGACCATCTCAATCTCGATGTCCGGGCGGGCGAGAAGGTGGGCATCGTCGGACGCTCCGGGGCGGGAAAATCCACCCTCGTCAATCTGCTTTTGCGTTTTTACGATGTCGAAAAAGGCCGTATCCTGATCGACGGGCAGGATATCGCCAGGGTGACGCAAGAATCGCTGCGCGCCCATATCGGCATGGTCACGCAGGATACGTCGCTGCTGCATCGCTCCATTCGCGACAACATCCTGTTCGGCCGCACCGATGCGACCGAGGAACAGTTGCGGGAGGCGACGCGGCGGGCCAAGGCGGATGATTTCATTGAACGGCTTGAGGACCAACGTGGCCGCAAAGGTTTCGATGCACATGTGGGCGAACGCGGCGTCAAACTGTCCGGCGGCCAGCGCCAGCGCATCGCGATAGCCCGCGTGATGCTGAAGGACGCGCCGATCCTCGTCCTCGACGAGGCGACGTCGGCGCTCGATTCCGAGGTGGAAGCGGCGATCCAGAGCAATCTGGACGAGCTGATGCAGGGAAAGACGGTGCTTGCCATCGCCCACCGGCTGTCGACGATTGCTGCTCTCGACCGGCTGATCGTGATGGATCAGGGGCGCATCGTGGAGGAGGGCAGCCATTCCGATCTGGTCATGCAGGGCGGTCTTTATTCGGAACTCTGGGCGCGGCAGTCGGGCGGTTTTCTTGCCGCGGACGAAGCGGCGCAATAGGGCCTTCGGCTATTTCCCGATCATGAAATCCGCCATCAGTCCAAAGTGATTGGAGCCGAGGCTGTCGGGCAGGCGGGTGGTTTTCATCAGCGTCGCCGGTTCGCGGGTGAAGATGTGGTCGATGGCGATGCCGAAGCGACCGGCCTCCGTCGGCCATGTGGCGGGTTCGAAGGTCGCCTTCTTCAGATCGTTGGCGGCGAGGAAAGCGCGCATGTCAGGCGCGATGCTGGCCGAATTGAAATCTCCGGCCAGAATGAGCGGCCCGGTGACACGAAAGAGAATTTCGCTCACTTCGTCGAGTTCGTCGCGATGATAATCGTCGAAATAGGGCTTGGTGATATGCCCGGCGGCGAGCGTCAGTTCCGTGCCGTCGAGGTCGATATGGGCTATGGCGAACCGATCCCGCCGAAGATCGCTGAGGCTGTGGAAACGGCCTTCCAGCAACGGTCTTTTTGACAGGATGACCAGATCGCATCCGGGCGTGCCGACGTAACAGCCAAGCCTGTGCGGATAGGTTTGCTGCAGTCGCGGCAGGGCCGATTCAAGCGCCGCTGCTTCGAAGAGATAGACCGCATCCGCGCCCGATTCGAGAATTTTGTCGGCAATTGCATCGGCATTGGCGGCATTGTCCATCAGCACGTTGAAGGACAGCAGCCGGAAAGGTTTGGCGCCCGGCGCAGGGGCGGCGGATGTGGGAAATTCCAGGAGCATGGCAATGGCGTGGATGGCGAGCGCAAGCGACCAGACCACGAGGAGCGCCGAAACCGCATCGCGCGTCAGCCAGAAGACGAGGCATGACAGCAGGATGCAGACGATGGCGATATGGAGCTGAAAGCTGGTGACGAAGGCGAGAAGCCAGAAATCGGTGAGGTAGCGCAGGCTGGCGACGAAAAGAACGGCAGCCACTGCCGTGGAGACCATGCAAGAGAGCTTCGCCGTCATCCGAATCCCTGCTTTCCGTGCTCTCCCTTGAAGTCTCCTAACATGGTGCACGGATGCGCACAATGTTGCCCGCCTGCCGAGTACGGCGAAAAAATGAGAGCCAAATTGGCCCCCTCCGGCAGAATTACGGCAGCTTTGTGTGCTTTGCTCTTGCCAAGTCGGTCAATATTTTGCGATCACACAGAGTGACGCGGTTTCTTGATGCCGCAGTTGTGTCCAGGACGGTGGGACGGAGTTTGTCCTGGATCAAATCTTAGCGGGAGGACTCATGCGATTTACGGCAAAAACAGCGCAGAGGATGGTGTAGCGGTGAGCGAGCACGTAACCAATCACGACGCTTCGGGTGAACCGACCCGTCGCGATTTTCTTTATCTAGTGACGGGAATGGCGGGCGCCGTTGGTGCCGCCGCAGTAGCATGGCCTTTTATTGACCAGATGCGTCCCGATGCATCGACACTGGCGCTTGCCTCGATCGAAGTGGATGTCGCGGCCGTCGAGCCGGGCATGTCGCTCACCGTGAAGTGGCGCGGCAAGCCGATTTTCATCCGCAACCGCACGGAGAAGGAAATCGAGGAAGCCAAGGCCGTCGCTCTCGGCGATCTGAAGGATCCCGTGGCGCGCAACGCCAACATCGCCGCTGACGCGCAGGCGACGGATATCGACCGCTCCGCCGGCCAGGGCAAGGAAAACTGGATCGTCATGGTCGGTTCCTGTACCCATCTCGGTTGCGTTCCGCTTGGCCAGGCCGGCGATTTCGGCGGATGGTTCTGTCCCTGCCATGGCTCGCACTACGATACGGCGGGCCGCATACGTAAGGGTCCGGCGCCGCAGAACCTCGCCATCCCGACATTTGCATTCACATCCGATACCGTGATCAAGATCGGATAAGGGGACAGATATTCATGAGTGGTCATTCCAGTTATCAGCCGTCCACCGGCATCGAGAGGTGGATCGATTCGCGGCTTCCCTTGCCGCGCATGATCTATGACAGCTTCGTTGCCTACCCTGTCCCGCGTAACCTGAACTACGCCTATACGTTCGGCGCGATGCTTTCCGTCATGCTCATCGTGCAGATCCTCACCGGCGTCGTGCTGGCCATGCATTATGCCGCCGAAACGACGGTCGCGTTCAATTCCGTCGAAAAGATCATGCGTGACGTCAACCATGGCTGGCTGCTGCGCTACATGCATGCCAACGGTGCGTCGTTCTTCTTCATCGCGGTTTACCTGCACATTGCCCGTGGCCTTTATTACGGCTCTTACAAGGCGCCGCGCGAAATCCTCTGGATTCTCGGTTGCGTGATCTTCCTGCTGATGATGGCGACGGGTTTCATGGGCTACGTTCTGCCCTGGGGCCAGATGTCCTTCTGGGGCGCGACCGTCATCACCGGCTTCTTCACGGCATTCCCCGCCATCGGTGAATGGATCCAGCAGTTCCTGCTTGGCGGCTTTGCCGTTGACCAGCCGACGCTGAACCGCTTCTTCGCGCTTCATTATCTGCTGCCCTTCATGATCGCAGGCGTCGTTATCCTGCACATCTGGGCTCTGCACGTCACCGGTCAGACCAACCCGACCGGCGTTGAAGTCAAGAGCAAGACCGACACGGTTCCCTTCACGCCCTATGCGACGCTGAAGGATGCGCTCGGCGTTTCCGTGTTCCTGATCGGTTATGCCTGGTTCGTCTTCTATATGCCGAACTTCCTCGGCCACCCCGACAACTACATCATGGCAGATCCGCTGAAGACGCCGGCGCATATCGTTCCGGAATGGTACTTCCTGCCGTTCTACGCCATGCTGCGCGCCATCACCTTCAACATCTGGGTCATCGATTCCAAGCTTGGCGGCGTTCTCGTGATGTTCGGCGCGATCGTCGTGCTGTTCTTCCTGCCCTGGCTCGACACGTCGAAGGTTCGCTCCGCCGTTTATCGTCCCTGGTACAAGATGTTCTTCTGGGTCTTCGTGGTGAATGCCATCATGCTCGGCTGGCTGGGTTCGCGCCCGGCGGAAGGAACGGGCCTGATTGGTCTTCTCACCGGCGATCTGAAAGGCAATTATGTCGGCTATTCTCAGCTTGGCACGCTTTATTACTTCGGTTTCTTCCTCGTCATCATGCCGATCCTCGGTCTGGTCGAAACGCCCCGGCGTATTCCGAATTCGATTACCGAGGCCGTTCTCGAAAAGAACGCCGCCAAGACGGGTGCCGCATCTGCGGCTGCCGAAGTCTGAGCGCGAAGGAAGGATGACGACAATGAAGAAGCTTGTAACAAGCATCGCGCTTTTCGCCGCCATCGGCTGTTCCGTCACCGTCGTTTCGGCGGCGGAAGAGAGCCATGATCTTGCCGCACAGGCCACGCATGCTATCGCCGGCAACCACTTCCCGATCATTAAGCCCGAGGAACAGAACTGGTCTTTTGCCGGTCCCTTCGGGAAATATGATAAGGGCCAGCTGCAGCGCGGTCTGAAGGTCTACAAGGAAGTCTGCTCCGCCTGCCATTCCATGAACCTGGTTTCCTTCCGCACACTGGGTGACCTCGGCTATTCGGACGACCAGGTGAAGGCTTTCGCGGCTGAGTACGAAGTGCAGGACGGGCCGAACGCCGATGGTGAAATGTATAATCGCAAGGCCGTACCTTCCGATCATTTCCCTTCGCCTTTCCCGAACCATGAGGCGGCGGCAGCCGCAAATGGCGGGGCGGCCCCGCCGGACATGTCGCTGCTCGCCAAGGCGCGCGGCGTAGAGCGCGGTTTCCCGCAATTTATCATCGACATGATCCCGATCATCGGCGGTTATCAGGAAGGCGGGCCGGACTACATCCACGCGCTGCTGACTGGTTATCAGGACGCGCCGGCCGGCATTAAAAACACGGATGGTTCGGACTACACTGTGCCTGAAGGCACCCACTTCAACCCTTATTTCGTCGGCGCCACCTCCTTGAAGATGGCGCCGCCAATCAGCGCCGATCAGGTGACGTACGACGACGGCGCGCCGCAGACCGTGGACCAATATTCCAAGGATGTGGCGGCGTTCCTGATGTGGACCGCAGAACCGCATCTGGAAGAGCGCAAGCGCACCGGCTTCATGGTCATGGTGTTCCTGTTCATCTTTACGGCGCTGATCTATCTCACCAAGAAATCGGTCTACGCCAACAAGGAACATTGATCGATATCCAGATGCCTGTCAGTCATTGGCCCCCACGGTCTTTCGTGGGGGCCTTTTCATGGGTGCTGGTGATAACGGCAAGCATCGGTTGCCCGGCTGAGAGACGCCGCAGGGCCGGAGCCCCGGTCACAGCAATGCCAGGGAATGAGCGCGGGTCCTTTTTAGTTGGTCCGCAGCCGCCAAGTTGATAGGGTGGCCTGAACCTTCTGATCCATTTCCCTTATCTCAACTGGAAATACCATGACCGTTATCGCTTCGGAGCTTTCCGCTGCCATCCGTTCCATTCCCGACTATCCGAAGCCGGGCATCATCTTCCGCGACATCACGACACTGCTCGGCAACCCGCGCGCCTTTCGCCGCGCCGTGGACGAACTCGTGCAGCCCTATGCGGGTACGAAGATCGACAAGATCGCCGGCATGGAAGCACGTGGCTTCATTCTGGGAGGGGCGGTGGCGCATCAGCTATCGGCCGGTTTCGTGCCCATCCGCAAGAAGGGCAAGCTGCCGCACACCACCGTCCGCGTCGCCTACAGCCTTGAATACGGCGTGGACGAAATGGAAATGCATGTGGACGCGGTCCAGCCGGGTGAGAAGGTCATTCTGGTCGACGACCTGATTGCCACGGGCGGCACCGCTGAAGGTGCGGTCAAGCTGTTGCGGCAGATGGGAGCGGAGATCGTTTCCGCCTGCTTCGTCATCGATCTGCCCGATCTTGGCGGCCGCAAGAAGCTGGAAAACCTTGGTGTCGAGGTGCGGACGCTGGTGGAATTTTCCGGCCATTGAGATGGTAGCGGGGCAATGGTGACGCTATTGCCCCGGCGCTCATTCTATTCGAATTCCAGAACCCCGCTCCGGAAGGTCAGCACCGTTTCTCCTGACTGGTTGACGCCCTCGTTAAATGTAGTGTTCAGCCAGACGCCGGCTCTGGATTCCAGCGCCCGAGTGTCGAGCAGGGTCACGAAATAGGTGACATCGTCTCCGGCAAAGACCGGTTTTTTCCATTTCAGTTCTCGAAAGCCGGGCGAGGGGCCGAGTTTGGGCGGCTCAAGGCCCTGGAGTTTCAGCCTCTTCACCTCCTTGGCCCAGTGGGAGAGGAAGCACTTCATCCAGCCAGCACCTGTGTGCCATCCGGAAGCGCAAAGTCCGCCGAAAATGCTGTTCTTTGCGGCTTCCGCGTCGAGATGAAAGGGCTGCGGATCGAAATCGCGGGCGAAACGGATAATGTCTTCGGCGGAGAAATGCAGCGTATCGAGTGTGACGCGTTCGCCGATAGGAGAAAGTTCTGCCAGTTTCATGCTGCAGCGCCCCCATTGTCGCGCATGCGGAACATCACGGTGTTTTCGCCGTGCGATACCAGGACGCCGTGTTGGTTATAAAGCTCGTGGCGTAGTTTCACGAGGCCGATGCCGGGGCGCGACGCGGAGGGCCGCTGTTCCAGAACAATGGATTTTCCCGCAAGCGTATCGCCCGCCAAAACCGGTTTTTTCCAGTCAACGAAATCGATGCCCGGGCTGCCCTCCGAGGTCGAGTTCGAAATGTAGCTGTCCGCCATCATCCGCATCAGCAGGCTGCAAGTGTGCCAGCCGGAAGCCGCTAGCCCGCCGAGAATGCTCTGGCGTCCGGCCTCTTCGGACAGGTGCATGGGTTGGGGGTCGAATTCACTCGCAAAAGCAACGATCTGCTCTGCGGAAATCGATTGCGGTCCAAGGGGAAATTCCTGTCCGACGGGAAAATCCTCATAGGCATAAGTCGCGACCGGCGTCATGGCGTCCTCCCTTCGCACAGTCAATATCGGCGGCATCTAAAATGATTTTTCCCTTTACGTAAAGGTCAAATCGAGGATGCAATGCAGAGGAATGGGGCGAGGCGGTATTACTTGTTTCTTCTCCCCGAGGGGAGAAGGTCGCGGCAGCGGGATGAGGGGGCGAGGGTAGAGATATTCGGAGAGCTTGCCCCCTCATCCGACCCTTCGGGCCACCTTCTCCCCGGCGGGGAGAAGAAACCGTGCCGCGATGTTCGGCTTACCCTTCTCAGCGACCCTATCGAGGCCGCCAAAGGCCAGATCAGGTATTGAAGCGGAAGTGGATGACGTCGCCGTCCTGAACCACGTATTCCTTGCCTTCGTCGCGAGCCTTGCCGGCTTCCTTCGCACCGACTTCGCCCTTGAAGGCGACATAGTCGTTGTAAGCGATGGTGTTGGCGCGGATGAAGCCGCGTTCGAAATCGGAGTGGATGACGCCGGCGGCCTGCGGGGCCTTGGTGCCGCGCTCAATCGTCCAGGCGCGGCATTCTTTCGGGCCGACGGTGAAATAGGTGATGAGATCGAGCAGCTTGTAGCCTGCGCGGATCAGGCGGTCGAGGCCTGCTTCCTCGAGCCCGAGGGCCGAAAGGAACTCCTTCGCCTCTTCATCGGGAAGCTGCGCGACTTCGGATTCGATCGCCGCAGAGATGACGACGGATTCGGCGCCCTGGGCCTTGGCCATTTCGGCAACGGCTTTCGTGTGTTCGTTGCCGTCGACGGCGTCGCTTTCGGCGACGTTGCAGACGTAGAGGACCGGATGCGCGGTCAGGAGGTTGAGGCCCTGAAGGATGCGCAGCTCCTCGGCATCCAGCGTGGAGAGCAGGGTGCGGACCGGCTTGCCTTCGTTCAGAAGCTTCAGCGAGGCCTCCATCAGCGGCAGCTGCGCCAGCGATTCCTTATCCTTGCCGGTGGCGCGCTTGCGGGTCTGTTCCGTGCGGCGCTCAAGGCTTTCGAGATCGGAAAGCATCAGCTCGGTCTCGATGGTCTCGGCGTCGGCCACGGGGTTGATGCGGCCTTCGACGTGGGTGATGTCGTCATCTTCGAAGCAGCGCAGAACGTGCACCACAGCGTCCACTTCGCGGATATTGGCGAGGAACTGGTTGCCGAGGCCTTCGCCTTTCGATGCGCCGCGCACCAGGCCGGCAATATCCACAAAGGAGATACGGGTGGGGATGATTTCCTTCGAGCCGGCAATGTCGGCGAGGATTTTCATGCGCGCATCCGGAACCGCCACTTCGCCGGTATTCGGCTCGATGGTGCAGAAGGGATAGTTGGCCGCCTGCGCCGCTGCCGTTTTCGTCAGCGCGTTGAAGAGAGTGGACTTGCCGACATTTGGCAATCCAACGATACCGCATTTGAAGCCCATGGCTTGAAACCTGCCCGTTTGAAGAATTCGTTGAGGAGCCTTTTGCGGAAACGGCAAGGCAAGGTCAAGCCCGCGGGCGGATTTGTGCGGGCAAAGCCCCTTTAATGGTGCGGAATTTCTGGCAGGGTTGCCGATGCCGCGGTTGCGGCGCAATATAAGCGGGTCAAGCGACCGATCTTTCGTCATCAACGGGGTTTTCCCATGAACAACCGCGATGAGCGACAGGCACGAGCGACCATGATGGGTGACAGTCCTGTCGATCTCAAACCGAAACCGAAAGTCAAACCGAAGCTGGAGCGGCCGAAGCTCTACAAGGTCATTCTGCTGAATGACGACTATACGCCGCGTGAGTTCGTTACCGTGGTGTTGAAAGCTGTCTTCCGCATGAGCGAGGATACCGGCCACCGGGTGATGATGACGGCGCACCGCTTCGGAAGTGCGGTCGTCGTTGTCTGCGAGCGCGATATCGCCGAGACCAAGGCCAAGGAAGCGACCGATCTCGGCAAGGAAGCGGGATTTCCGCTGATGTTCACCACCGAGCCGGAAGAGTGAGCGTTAATCCTGCCTTTTCTGGAAACCCGTCTTGTTCTGCACAAAGCCACAGCTTTCGTAAAATGCATGGACCTCCGGGCGTTGTCGCCCGGTCAGCAGCATCACCTTATAGCAATTCGCTGCAAAAGCGGCCTCGACGGCATGGCACACCACCGCGCGACCATATCCATGGCCGCGACGGTTTTCGAGCGTCACCACGTTTTCAATAAGGGCATAGGAGCGGGCGGCGCGCGTCAGGTTCGGCACGATCTGGAGCGTGGCGGTGGCGACCGCTTCTTCGCCTTCGGTCGCAAGAAACACGGTCAGGCCGGGCTGGGCGAGCATGGCCGCGAAAGCCGCGCTCGCTTCTTCTGCCGTCATTTCAGGGTCGGACGGATTGAGCGCCCGGTAGAGTTCAAGCAAACCGGCGAGATCGCCGGCTCCGGCTGCGCGCAGGACGATGGGCTTCGAAGACATTCGCGATCTAGTCCTTCTTGCTGAACATACGCTTTAGCATTTCGGCCATAGGGCCGGTTTCCGGCAGCTTTTTCGGCTGGGCGCTGTTGCGTGCCTGATGGATATGGGACTGCGCGGCGGGTTTGGCTGCCTTGGCCGGTTTTTCGGACTCCGGCTTGCTGCCCGTAGCCAGCGCCAGCTTGTTCATCAACTGCGAATCCTCGGCTTTCACCAGCATGGCGGCATTGTCGGCAATGGCGTCCAGAAGCGGATCGAGCCAGACCCGGTCTGCCTTGGCGAAATCGCCGAGCACGTGGCTGTGCACCCGCTCCTTGTCACCGGGATGGCCGATGCCGAGGCGCAGGCGGCGATAGTCCTTGCCGCAATGGGCGTCGAGCGATTTCAGGCCGTTATGGCCGCCATGGCCGCCGCCCGTCTTGATACGGGCGCGGCCGGCCGGCAAATCCAGTTCATCATGGATGGCGATGATGTCCGCCGGCGCAAGCTTGAAGAAGCGCATGGCATCGCCGACGGACTCACCCGAAAGGTTCATATAGGTCAGCGGCTTCATGAGCAGAACCTTTTCACCGCCGATCTCGCCTTCGGAAATCTCCGCCTTGAATTTTTTAGACCAGGGCGCAAAGGACGGCAGGCGCTGCAGCGCATCGACGGCCATGAAGCCGATATTGTGACGGTTTCCCGCATATTGCGCACCGGGATTACCAAGTCCTGCGATGATCTTCATGGGGCATGTCCGCGTTTTGCCTGATGATGCTGTTGTCACCACCCCGAAAACCGCCGGCTGTCAATCTTTTTATGGAGTTTCGGATGGTTCAGGGACTGACGAGATTGTAGCGGTCGAATATTCGCTGCTGTGTTCCATCGGCGATCAACCTGTCCAGCCGGGCCTGCAATTTTGCGATCACCTCGTCTGGTACGCTTTTGTTACATGCAAGGCCAAGCTGCTGCCGTGAGAGGGTTATCACTTCCCTGAACGTGTCGGCCGGCAGGCTTTTGAAGGTGCTCTCCGACATGGGCATCAGGTCAATGCGGCCGGCATTCAGCTTGTGAAGGGTGATCTCGAAATCCGCGCCGACATCCACCTGCGGGAAACCGAGCTTTTCGAGAAGCGCCTCGGTGTAATCTCCACGCTGGGTTCCCACCCGATATTTCCTCGCGTCCTCGAGGCTGAAGGCTTCGATATTCGCGTCGCGGCGCGCCACGAGAATGTTGCGGTCGATATGGATCGGCGTGACCCATTTGAACTGCTTCTCCCGCTCCAGCGTTCTGGCAGCGGCGAAGACGCAGTGCATGGCCTGCGTTCTGGCCAGTGCGATGGCCCTTGCCCAGGGCATGACGGCGACTTCGTAGCTGGTACCGGTGTCTTCGAGCACGGTTCTGAGCTGGTCGAAATAGACACCCCGCACGCTGCCGTCGCTGGCCTGCAGATTATAGGGCGGATAAACCTCGGTGGTCAGAAACAGCTTGGCGGCGCTGGCCGGAGTGGCGAGCGCAAGGAAGATCAGGCAAAAGCGGATCAGTCCCATGGCTGGCCCCCTGCGGTTCACGCTTGTCGCGCCGCGGCTCGGTCTTGCCCGGACGCGGTGTCGAGTGATGCGATCAGTTTTTCCACGGGTTGCGGGCGTGCGAAGAAATATCCCTGTCCGAAATCAGCGCCTATGTCGGTCAGAAGCGCTTTCTGTTCTTCCGTCTCGACACCCTCGGCAATGACAGCGCAGTTCATTTTGTGCGAAATGGCCGCGATGCCTTCGACCAGCATTCGGTTGCGTTGCCTGATGTCCATCCTGTCGTCGCAGATCGAGCGGGTGAAGGACTGGTCGATCTTGACGATATCGACCGGAAAACGGCTGAGATAGCTGAGCGAGGAATAACCCGTGCCGAAATCATCCAGCGCGATGCGGCAGCCGAGCTGGTGGATGGCGTTGAGGATCGCCCGGATTTGCGGATCGTCCTTCATGATAACGGCTTCGGTGATCTCGATGACCAGCCGTTTCGGAAGAATGCCGTGGCGGTGCAGAACGCCGGCGATGCGGGTCGGCAATCCCGGTTCGAATTGCAGCGGCGAGAAATTCACCGCCACATAGGTCTGTTCCATACCCGGCAGGCGCGACAGCCTGGCGAGATTGGCGATCGACTGATCGAGAATGACATTGCCGATGCGGTGGATAGTGCCGTTTTCTTCCGCAAGGCTGACGATCGCGGCCGGGGAAAGCAAGCCCTTGTCCGGGTGGTTGAGACGCAGCAGCGCCTCGAAACCCGCCGTCTGGCCGGTGGCGAGGTTTTCTATCGGCTGGAAATAGGCCTCGAACCAGTCTTCGGAAAGTGCCTGCGCGATATCCCGCTCCAGCTCCGCATGTTCGCGCGCCCGGTCCATGATCGAGCTGTCGAAGACCTGCGAGCCGTTCTTGCCGGTGCGCTTGCGGGTATACATCGCCATGTCGGCATTCTGCAGAAGCTCGGAGGCGCTGGCGGCGTGCAGGGGATAGACCGCCATGCCGATGCTGGCGCTGAGGCGGATGCTGTTGCTTTCAATCTCGAAAGGCGTGTCCAGCATGGCGCAGATGCGCTCGCAGAATTGCAGGGCGCGCTCTTCCACCTTGTCACCGGCCAGAAGAATGGCGAATTCGTCGCCGCCGAGCCGCGATGCGCTGTCCAGCGGCGTCAGCATGGGCTCGAGCTTCAGCGTGAATTGTTTGAGCACGGCATCGCCCGCAGCGTGGCCGAGATTGTCGTTGATCGCCTTGAACCGGTCGAGGTCGATGAACAGGCAGGCCAACTCGCTACCATTGCGATCCGCATCGCGGATCTGCACGTCGAGAATCGCCTCGAAGCCCTGCCGGTTGAAGAGGCCGGTCAGGTGGTCTGAAATGGCTTGCTGTCGGTTGCGCTTTTCCGACTGGCGCAGTTCGGTTACGTCGGTCATGACGCAGAGGCAGATGCTCTGATGGGCCGCATCGCCGGAATCAAGAGACTTTTCCAGGATGAGAGCGTCCATGACGCCGCCATCCATGCAATGGAAACGCACGGTAATGCCGCTATGCGAGGCATCGGGCAAGGGATGCGCGGTCTTGCGCTGCTGGAAGAGAAGCCTGTCATCGGGATGGATGAGATCGGCGAAGTTCAGGCCGAGTATCCGGGAACGATCGTAGCCCGTCGCCTGCACCCAATAGTCGCTGACGGCGGCAATGCGGTCGTGCCTGTCGAGCGAAAACAGCATGGCGGGCGTCCGGTTGTAGATCTCCGTCTTGCGCTCGTGTGCGTTCTTGATCTCCAGTTCTTCCTTTTCAAGCTGGGACTGCATTTCGTTGAAGCTTTTCGCCAGCCTGCCGATTTCGTCTTTCGAACGCCAGTCGACGTGGTGGCGCGAGCCGAGACGCCGCGTCGCTTCTATTGCCGCCGCAAGCCGCATCAGCGGACGGATGACCATGAAGCGGTTGCCGGCGATGGCGGCGAGAACGATAGTGAGGACGGCGAGGATGAAAATCGTAATGAAAGCCAGTTCGGTGCGGCTCAAAGAGGTCATAAGGCTGACATTGTCGTAATAGATCGTCAGTTGGCCGACGGTGACGGAGCCCTTCGTGGTCTTGTAGGTTACTTCGCGCGTCGTCGAGGCTGCATCCTGAATGATGTCGCTGCCGGCTGTCTGGACGACATCGAGTTGGCCGGACGTATCCCTGACCTCGACCATCCTGATCACGGGGTCGGAAATGAGCGTTCCGGTAATCTGGTTTATGGTGTCGTCATCAAGATCCCACAGTGGTCGTGCAAGCGCCTGCGCATTGGTCGACAGCAGAATCTCAAGGTGGTTACGCTGGCTGCGAATGGCTTCGTGATAGGACAGCGTCAGCAAAAGCGTGAAGAGCGGGGCGACCACTGTAAGAAGTGCGCCGGAAACTATCGCGATAAAGCGGCTTTCGACGGAATGAGCCATGTTAAATTGCAGCTACCCTTTGCCCCAAACTTGCTGCGCCGCGTTTCGTCCGCCCGGAGGGTTTTGCAGGGTTTCCGGCGAAAGCCCGTTTCACCACGCATTTCCTCAGCCCGGCCGGTGTTCCACGACAGCGCGAGGGTATCGTTTCATGGAAGTGTTAATCGACACTGAAACGGTTTCCGTATCAGGTCAGGATGGCGAGCTTTCTGGTTTTAAAGTTCATGAAAACTAAAAGGCCCGTTCCGAATACGGAACGGGCCTCATTTTTCAAAGCTGTCTCCAAGGTCGTACGGCCTTGCGGCCGCCGATTATTCCTCGGAAGCTTCTTCGGTCGTTTCTTCAGCGACGCCAGCAGCCGGAGCAACGATCGTTGCGATCGTAAAGTCACGGTCGGCGATGACCGGCGTGATGTTCTTCGGCAGCTTCACATTCGAAATGTGGACGCTGTCGCCGATCTTCAGACCAGCGAGATCGACCGTGATGAATTCCGGAATGTCGTTGGCCGGGCAGTGGAACTCCACGGTGTGGCGAACGATGTTCAGAACGCCGCCGATCTTGATGTCCGACTTTTCTTCGTTTTCGAAGTGAACCGGAACTTCAACGTTGACGAGCGTGTTGCCCGAAACGCGCAGGAAGTCGACGTGCATGGTGAAGTCGCGGACCGGATCAAGCTGGTAATCCTTCGGGAGAACCTTGATCTTCTTGCCGTCGACGTCGATGGTCGCAACCGTCGTCATGAAACCGCCAGCGTGGATACGCTTGGTGACTTCATTGGTCGACAGAGCGATGGAAATGGGGGCCTGCTTGTCACCATAGATGACAGCGGGAATCAAACCGTTGCGGCGAAGTTCACGAGAGGACCCCTTACCAACTCGTTCGCGCGCCTCGGCCTTGAGCTCATACGATTCTTTGCTCATGGCAATTCCTTTCGAGGTTATATGGAGAGTTCATGCCCGCGGGCGCTGAACTGGGGAGGTGCAAGCACCATCCCACCCGCGTTGCCTCCAAGGGTGTCTACACGGGTGCGGGCGCTATAATACAAACGGCAGACAAAGACAAGAGTGGCCAGGTTTTGGCTGCTGACGCTTTGTAATTTTATTAGAGTTCACTAATTCACCCGTTTGTTGCAACCTTTAATATATGCTTATCCATGCACATAAACCCGGTGAAAACTTGGCGAATGATAAGGCTATGCAAAATTCCAATTGCGTAGATGACAATGCTCAAAGTTCTCGAGTGCCTCACCATAGATCACGACTATCGATACACTGCCGCAGCAGTCTTCGTCTGCATGCTGGGCAGTTTCGTTTCGATGCGCCTTTTTTCGAAAGCGCGTCTGGCGACGGGTGTGCAGAAGGTCAACTGGTTGTTCCTCGCGGGCGTCAATGGCGGGGCGGCGATATGGACCACCCATTTCGTGGCGATGCTGGGCTATGTCGCGGCCGGTGAGGTGGGGTATGATCCTTATCTGACCGGGCTGTCGCTTTTGATCGCCATTACCACAACGACTGCCGGCTTCGGCATTTCCGCCTATGGAGGGCGCAGCGTGCTGGTGGAAGCCGGCGGCATGATCCTCGGGCTCGGCATTGCGGCAATGCATTATACCGGCATGGCGGCCTACAATGTTCAAGGCATGATCTTCTGGGATCAGGCTTATGTCATCGCTTCGCTGTTGCTCGGGGCAGCGCTTGGCGCCCTTGCAGTCAATCGCATTGCCCGGCCTCTCAACCGTTTCTGCCAATATGGCGGAGTGACATTTCTCATCCTCGCCATTGCGTCGATGCACTATACCGGCATGGCTTCCATGTCCTTCGCTTTCGATCCGCGCATCGTCATTCCGGAAAATCTGCTGCCGCCGGCCATCATGGGCGGGGGCGCAATCGCCGTGACGCTGCTGCTTCTGGCGCTCGGACTTTCCACCTATGTCATCGATGCCCAGTCCACCCAGCAGGCGGTCGCGCGCTATCGTCATCTTTCGTTGCACGATCCGCTAACGGGCATTCCCAACCGGGCGGCCTTTATCGAACATCTCAATCGCCGCACACTCCATATTTCGTTAGGCGCGCATACCGCGCTTCTGTCGATCGATCTCGATCGTTTCAAGGAAATCAACGACGTGCATGGCCATGCGGCGGGTGACGCTGTGCTGCGCGCCATCGCCGACCGCGCGAGTTCCGTGCTGAAGGCCGGGGAGTTCCTGGCGCGCATGGGCGGCGATGAATTCGTGGCGATGACCCATTCCTATTACACCCGGGCCGATGGGGCAGAATTCGCGCAACGACTGATCGAGCAAATCAGCAGGCCGGTCGAGTGGAACGGCCAGACATTTTCTGTCGGCGCCAGCGTCGGCATCTCTGTGCGTAACACTGGTGCTATCGATGCCGATACCTTGATGGCGCAGGCGGATGTTGCGATGTACAGGGCAAAAAGCGGTACTTCGGACACGATCTGCTTCTATGACAAATCCATGGACGAGGCCGCGCGCGAGCGCAATGCACTTGCCATCGCCATGCGCAGCGGCCTCGCCAACAATGAGTTCGAGCTTTATTACCAGCAGCAAAACGACACCAAAAGCGGCAGCATCGTCGGTTTCGAGGCGCTTTTGCGCTGGAACCATCCCGAACGCGGCATGGTCTCTCCCGTCGAATTCATTCCGATCGCCGAACAGACCGGCTTCATCGTGGAATTGGGCGAGTGGGTTCTGAGAGAGGCATGCGCGCAGGCGGCGAGGTGGAAAAAGTCACTCGCCATTGCCGTAAACGTCGCGCCGCAGCAGCTTGCGGACAACGATTTCCCCGACAAGGTTGAGAGAATTCTTGCCGAAACCGGGCTTGCGCCGGAGAGGCTGGAGCTTGAAATCACCGAAGGCAGCATCATAGCCGATCATCGCCACGCGCTCGTCACCATCCGCAAACTCAAGGCGCTCGGCGTCAAGATCGCCATGGACGATTACGGCACGGGCTATTCCTCGCTTTCGACCCTGCAGAGCTTCCCCTTCGACAAGATCAAGATCGACCGTGCCTTCATTGACGGCCTCTCGACCAACGTGCAGTCGGAGGCGATCGTTCGCTCGACGCTCATCCTGGCGCACAGCCTCAATATTCCGGTGCTTGCGGAAGGGGTCGAAACCAAGGCCCATATCGAGTTCCTGCGGCGTGAAGGCTGCCTGCAGGTTCAGGGCTTCTTTTTCGGCAAGCCCGGTCCGGTGACCTCGATTGCCAATCTCGTGGACGACACCTTCCTCTCGGCCGAGGACGAAACGGAAGTGACCGCCGGCCGGCGATATTTCAAGGCCGTCTGACAGTCTGGCGCAGCCACGCTTGCGCCCGGCAAGGCCAGTCTCGATTTTTTTTGTTGAAACATGGCCGCTTCCAGCGCACCATCGCACAAAAGCTTTGGGAGGAGCGTATGCCGACAGACATCGCCCATGCGGAACGCGTGTATGAAACCGCGCGACACCGTTCTGCCGCCGCAAGTTCTCCGATTGTGGCCTCCTGGCGTCGCTGCATGGTCAAACATCACCTTGCACCCGAGGAAAACCGCAAGCCGATCTTTCTTAGCGAAGTTGAATTCCGCCGCGCCCGTGAGAGTGCGGCTGGCCTGATTGCCGAAAGCACGGATGAACTCGACCGCATTTTCCAAAGCGTCGGCAAATCCGGCTGCTGCCTGCTTTTGACCGACGCACAGGGCGTTGCGCTGGAGCGGCGTGGTGCCTCGGGCGATGATCGTGATTTCCGGGCGCTTGGTCTCTGGTCCGGGGCGGTCTGGAGCGAAGCGAGCGTGGGCACCAATGGCATCGGTACGGCGCTCGTTGATGAGCGCTCGGTGGTGGTCTACCGCGATCAGCATTTCTTCACGTCGAATACCGAACTCTGCTGCACGACAGCGCCCATCCGTGACCATACCGGCCGGGTGACCGGCGCCCTCGATATTTCCACCTGCCGCGACGATATCAACGAGATGACCTTCTCCTTCGTCACCCAGGCGGTGAAGGATGCGGCGCAGCGAATCGAGGGTAATCTTTTCCGCCGGGCCTTTCCGGGTGCGCGCATCGTTGTCGTGCCGAGCGGTTTCGGGGCGGCGCTTTCGCTGCTTGCCGTGGATCAGGACGATCTCGTGCTGGGGGCGACCCGCGCCGCACGCCTTGCGCTGAAGCTGGACGATGCCCGGATCGCGCAGGGACTGCCCGCCGCGGATGTTCTTCAGGAACAGCGCCACGACAGCGGTTCAGACCTTGCGGAAGCGGAACGTTCGGCGCTTCGCCGCGTCTTGTCGCGCACCAACGGCAATGTCACGCAGGCGGCCTCGCTGCTCGGCATCAGCCGCGCCACGCTTCACCGCAAGATGAAGAAATTCGGCGTGCACTAAGGTCCTCGCGGTTGCGATCCGGCCAATCATGCCGGATCGCGGCGTCTTTGTCGCAGATGTGAGACAATGTGCGCTGCGGAACCGCGCCGCCCCTCTACCGAACCGCATCATCTAGGCCCACCTTCCTCCCATGCGGTCCGCTCAGGATCGTTTTCATCAGGGAGGATGAAATCATGAACATTCAGGTTCAGCAGAAAGCGGGCGAAGCGCCCTTCAAGCTGAAATACGGCAATTACATTGGCGGCAAGTGGGTGGAGCCGAAGTCCGGCCGCTACATGGAGAATCTTTCGCCGGTGACCGGCCATAAGATCTGCGAAGTGCCGCGCTCGGATGCGTCCGACATCGAGTTCGCGCTCGACGCAGCACACAAGGCGCGCGACAAATGGGGTAAGACCAGCATAACCGAGCGCTCCAACATCCTGCTCAAGATCGCCCAGCGGATCGAAGACAATCTCGATCTCATCGCCCGGGCAGAAACCTGGGACAATGGCAAGCCGCTGCGTGAAACCACCAATGCGGATATTCCGCTCGCCATCGATCATTTCCGATATTTCGCGGGCTGCATCCGCGCTCAGGAAGGCACGATCGGCGAAATCGACAACGATACCGTCGCCTATCACTTCCATGAACCGCTCGGTGTCGTCGGCCAGATCATTCCGTGGAACTTCCCGATCCTGATGGCCGCGTGGAAGCTTGCGCCGGCGCTTGCTGCCGGCAATTGCGTGGTGCTGAAGCCTGCGGAACAGACGCCTGCCTCGATTCTCATCGTAATGGAGCTGATTGAAGATCTGCTGCCGCCCGGCGTTCTCAACATCGTCAACGGTACGGGCCTTGAAGCCGGCAAGCCGTTGGCGCAGAGCAACCGCATCGCCAAGATCGCGTTTACCGGCTCCACCTCGGTCGGCAAGGAAATCATGCGGTATGCGGCCGACAACGTCACCAACATCACCCTGGAACTGGGCGGCAAGTCGCCGAACATCTTCTTCGCCGATGTGATGAACGAGGACGATGCCTTCCTCGACAAGGCGCTCGAAGGTTTCGCCTTCTTCGCGCTGAACCAGGGCGAAGTCTGCACCTGCCCCTCGCGGGCGCTGGTGCATGAATCGATCTATGACCGCTTCATGGAAAAGGCGATCAAGCGCGTTCAGGCCATAAGCCAGGACGATCCGCTCAACCCGTCGACCATGCTGGGCGCGCAGGCCTCGCAGGAACAGTTCGACAAGATCATGAGCTATCTGGAGATCGGCAAGAAGGAAGGTGCCAAGGTTCTGACCGGCGGCGACCGCAAGACGCTGACGGGCGACCTGAAGGACGGCTACTACATCCAGCCGACCGTATTTGAAGGCAATAACAAGATGCGGATTTTCCAGGAGGAAATCTTCGGTCCTGTCGTTTCCGTCACCACCTTCAAGACGGTGGAAGAAGCACTCGAAATTGCCAATGACACGGTTTACGGTCTGGGCGCGGGCGTCTGGAGCCGCGACACGAACATCGCTTATCGGGCCGGGCGTGGCATCGAAGCGGGCCGTGTGTGGACGAACTGCTATCACGTCTATCCGGCGGGTGCTGCCTTTGGCGGTTACAAGCAGTCGGGCATCGGTCGCGAGACCCACAAGATGATGCTCGATCACTACCAGCAGACCAAGAACCTGCTCGTGTCCTACAGCCCGAACAAGGTCGGTTTCTTCTGAGGTCCTCCCCGGAAGCCGGCGAGGGGCTGTGGCGCCAGATCGCCGGCGTGTTCCCAGGGGTTTCGGCCCCTGGGAACCCGGCTTCAAACAGAAAGGCCGGAGGTTCTGCCTCCGGCCTTTTTTCGTTGCGGTTTATGCCGCGTAACGCTGGTCTTGTTGGCGGAGGCTGCCGACCGAGAACTGCCCCACCTGTTCGGTCAGGCCGTCGGCCTCGCTGGACAGCGAGAAGGCGGCGGCCGTCGTTTCCTCCACCATGGCCGCATTCTGCTGCGTCACATGGTCGAGTTCGTTGACGGAGGCGTTGATTTCGCTGAGACGGCCGGACTGATCGCGCGATGCGGTGGCGATCTCGCCGATCTGGTCGTTGACCGACTGGATGCGTTTCTGGATCTGCTCGAGGCTTTCACCGGTCTTCAGCACCAGCGCCACGCCGCTTTCCACATCGCCTGCAGAGGTTGCGATCAGCGTCGTGATGTCACGCGCGGCGGCTGCCGATTTCTGGGCCAATTCACGAACCTCCTGCGCCACGACCGCGAAGCCCTTTCCGGCCTCCCCGGCGCGCGCGGCTTCCACACCGGCATTCAGCGCCAAAAGATTGGTCTGGAAGGCGATCTGGTCGATGACGTCGATGATCTGGCGGATCTTGGCCGACGAGGTCTCGATACGTTCCATCGCGACAATCGCTTCTTTCACGACAGCGGTGGATTTATGGGCGTCCTGCATCGTGCCGGCCGTTGCCTCGACGGCGACATTGCAGCGCGACAGCGAGAGATTGACGGCCTGCGTCATGTCTCCGAGCGCTGCTGCCGCTTCCTCAAGGGCTGCGGCCTGGCGTTCGGTGCGACGCGACAGGTCTTCCGATGCGCTTTTCAATTCGCCGGAGCCGGAGCGGATGGCATTGGCGCTTTCGCCGATGTTGGAGATGGTCGCTTCCAGGCCCGCCATGGAGTTGTTGAAGTCGACGCGCAGGTGATCGAGCGACGGCACGAAGGATTTGTCGATGCGGAGATCGAGCCTGCCGGCCGCAAGATTGGCAAGACCGGTGGCGAGTGCGTCGACAGCCTCTTCCAGTTCCTTGGCGCTTCTTGCCTTTTCCATCTCGCGCTGGGCGCGTTCCTCGTCCAGTTCCTCGCCCTTGCGATGGGCTTCTTCTTCCATGCGCTGCTTGTCCAGAATGCCCTGGCGGAAGGATTCCAGCGCGCGCGCCATGGTGCCGATCTCGTCGCCGCGGGAAACGGCCTTGATCTCGATATTGCTATCACCGCCGTTCAGGCGTTCCATCAATGCGGCAAGGCCGGTCAATGGCTTGGTGAGGCTGGCGGACACAAAAATACCGATCAGCGTCATGATCGCGAGTACCGCCAGTGTTGCGATGGTTGCCCAGAAGGCGAGATCGTTGGCGGCGGCCAGCACCTTGCTTTCCTGCTGGCCGATGGCCAGAAGATGTTTCTGTCCGAAAACGGAGACTGGGCGATAGGCATAGAAGATGTTACCGGCAGGCGTCTGCGCCATCACCATTCCGGCATCGCTTGCGCCCGACAGGGCCGCGAGATTTTCGGAAACGGTGGCATCCGCACCGCCCGAGAGGATCCCGGCGCGGCGTTTGCCATCCGCGCTCAGAAGAACGGCGTCATCAATTGTCTTGCCGGTTTCTTCGGGCGTCACCACCGCGCCGATACGGTCGGCGGCGATGCGCATGATGACGGCGCCCTTGCGCTGAATCTGGCCCCAGTTGGAAACGGCCAGCGGCATGCCGATCATGGCCGAATCATTTTCCCCACCGCTGAAGCCGGTGGTGCTGACGACACCGTCCTTGCCGGCCTCGATGCGGTCGAACAGCTCCTTGATCGCAGCGTTCTGCGGTTCCGTCACGCTGGTGAGGAAGTTCTTCCCCTTGGTCACGGTGTAAATAATGAGGCCGGTCTTGTCGATCACGTAGATGTCGCTGACACGGGTGTTGCGCCAGACGCTGGCGATGGCGGCGTTGATGGTGGCGTGGCGAATGGCGTAAAGCAGTCGCAGGCCTTCGCCGTTGAAGGAGGCGCGCTCCTCCTCGGAAACGCCCTCGCGGCGGAAAGCCTGGATGATGGCGTCCTTTTCCGTCGGCACAACGGTGGTCATCGTTTCCAGCGCCTGTGCGATTGCAGCATTCTGCGACAGTTCGGAGATGCTCTGTTCGACACGCAGAGTATAGGCATCGAGCTGCTTGGACTGGTTGCTTGCAACCGTTTCGAGCCTGATTTCGCTGGCGTCTATAAGACCCGACTTGCCCATCTCGTAGGATAACAGCCCCACGGACAGGCAGGAGACCAGCGTCGCGCCCGTGACGAGCGCTGCGAATTTGGCCTTGATCGACAATGATTTAGCTTTGACAGCAGTCGGATTTGCACCCGGCATCCTGTTCCCTCCCCCAAAAAAACGTAGCCGCACGGTGGCAAAAATTGCTTACGGTCGCGTTAAAGGGTTGCGAATTGTAGGATTATTTCCCGCATGCCGTGAGAAAAACTTCGACAGCAATCGAGGTTCCACCGAAACGTGCCGTTATAAAACTGCAATAGAACAGGCGCATATCGAGCGAAGATCAACGGCTGTTCATGTTCATGCAAGCTTTTCGCGCTCCTTCTCTCGCCACTATCGATGATGTCTGCGGACTGAATGCAGACGGATATGACGGAGCCAGCGTGAAACCGAGGCCGGATTTCGCCGTTGTCGTGCCCATGCACAATGAGCAAGCGAGTGTGGAAACGCTCGTGGCGGAGATTTTCGTCGCCTGTCAGCCGGTCGGCGCCTTCGAGATCGTGGTTGTGGACGATGCGTCTTCCGACGGCACGGTCGACGCGGTGCTTGCGCTCGGGGACCGTTATCCGATGCTGCGGCTCGTCCGGCACGATCGCCAGGGCGGCCAGTCTGCGGCGATCCACAGCGGCGTGCAGGCGGCGCGTGCGCCGGTCATTTGCATGCTGGATGGAGACGGGCAGAACCCGCCGGACAATCTGCCGGCACTTCTTGCGCCGCTTCTCTCCGCAGGCGCCTCCAGCCGGCTCGGTCTCGTGGCCGGCCAGCGCGTCGGCCGGCGCGATACGCTCGGAAAACGCCTTTCCTCCCGCTTTGCCAACGGGCTTCGGGCGCGGATATTGAAGGACGGCACGCGTGACACCGGCTGCGGGCTAAAGGCCTTCCGCCGCGACGCCTATCTCGCCTTGCCCTATTTCGATCATCACCATCGCTATTTCCCGGCGCTGTTCAATCGCGATGGCTGGCAGGTCGCCCATGTCGACGTCACGCACCGGGCACGGCTGCACGGGAATTCCCATTACACCAATATCGGCCGCGCGCTTGTCGGCATCCACGATCTGATCGGCGTCGCCTGGCTGCTGCGCCGGCGAAAGCGGTCAAGCTGGGCTGAAACTTTCAAAACGGAGACATCGCCGTGAACGCACCGGCTTTATGGTCCATGCTGCATGTGAACAGCTGGAAGGAATTTCTGTGGGTCTGCACCGGCTTCATGGGCCAGATGCTGTTCACCATGCGCTTTCTGGTTCAATGGATTTCTTCGGAACGGGCAAACCGCTCGGTCATTCCGGTGGCGTTCTGGTATTTTTCCGTTCTCGGCGGTCTGGTGCTGCTTTCCTACGCCATCTGGCGGCGCGATCCGGTCTTCATTCTGGGCCAGGCGTCCGGCCTTTTTATCTATGCCCGAAATCTCTGGTTGATTCATGCAGAACGCCGCCAGCATGCATGAGGCGACAACCCTGCCTTATGCGCAGGCAGGCGATGAGCGTCGGTGGCTGACATTTGCATTCGCGGCGATCGTCCTCGTGACGGCGCTGCGCGTCCTTGCGCTGGCCTTCAACCGGACCGACCTTTTCGTCGATGAGGCGCAATATTGGCTATGGGGCAGGGAGATGGCGTTCGGCGCCTATTCCAAGCCGCCCTTGATCGGCTGGCTTATCCGCGCGGCAACCGTTCTGGGCGGCGGCGAGGGCACTTTTCAGGTGCGGCTGGCCGCACCCGTGGTGCATGGCGTGGCGGCGGCGGCCATCCTTGCCCTCGGCCGCATGATCTATGATGTCAGGCTGGCATCCCTGGCCGCCCTTATCTATCTGACCTTGCCGGCGGTAACGCTCGGCAGCCTGCTGATCTCCACCGATACACCGATGATGCTGTTCATCGTGCTGTCGATGATCTCCATGCGCAAGCTTGCGCTCGCCCGCTACGAGGGCAGGGCGTCGTCGGGCTGGAGCATCGTCCTCGGGCTGTGCTTCGGCCTCGGGCTGATGTCGAAATATGCGATGATCTATTTTCTGCCCTGCTTCATCGCCGCCGGCTGGCTCTGCGAGGCGTGGCGCATCCGGCTGCGTGACGCGGCATTTGCCGCGCTCGTCTGCGTTGTCGTCATCGCGCCCAATCTGTGGTGGAACGCGGCGCATGATTTCATGACCGCACGCCATACGGCGGACAATGCGAACTGGCATGGCGTCCGGCTGAAGATCGGTTCCGCGCTGGAATTCTTCTTCTCCCAGGCGGGCGTGGTCGGCCCATTCGTTTTTGTCGGCATGATCGTCGCAACAATTCGTGCGAAGAATGCCGAAACCCGGGCGCTGGTCGCTCTTTCGGTGCCGATTGTTCTGCTGATCACCGCGCAGGGTTTGATGTCGCGGGCGCTCGCCAACTGGGCGGTCGGGGCCTATGCGGCCGGCGTGCTTCTGGCGGTGCCGGTCCTGGCGTCGCGGCGCTGGCTCATCGTGTCCACTCTCGTGCTCGGCGGCATCGTGGCCGTGGCGCTGCCGCTGATGACCATTGCCGGAACGCAATTGCGCCTGCCGAGTGGTGAACTGGCGATGAAGCGGTATCTGGGGCGCGCCGACCTGGTGTCGACCGGTCTGTTACGGGCGCGCGAGGCGGGGGCGGACGCCATTGTCGCTACGGACCGTTCGATACTCGCCGAACTCTTTTATCAATTACGGGACGAAAAACAGGTGAAGACGCGCGCACTGCCCGAAACCGGCGTGCCTTCCAGCCATTATGCCCTTCTTTACCCGCTGAAACCCGGCGAGGCGAAATATCCCTTGTTCCTGGCAAGTGCGGATGGCCTGCCGGCGTGCCTTGCCGGTGAGGCGCCGGTCGCCCGCTGGACCGCCGGGCCGGGCTTCTTCGAGGGCAGGGAAATCGGCCTCTGGCGCCTGCTGCCGCGATGCATGCCGGAGGGCAGCAATGGACAATGATCTTTCGCATATGCGGATCACGATCTGGGTGACATTCGCGACATTGGCGCTCGTCATCCTGTTCGCGACCTTTCCCTCCATCGATCTCAGCTTCTCCGCCCTGTTTTTCTCGCCCGTCGAGCAGCCATGGTCCGGCCGTGAACCGTTTCCCGAATGGTTGCGGGATACGCTGCGCGAAGGTACGGAGCTTGCCACTCTTCTGGCTTTCATGATCCTTGTCGGCAATCTTCGGCTGGGTACGCTGCAAAGAACCGGCTGGCGAGTGTGGGCCTTCCTTTGCGGGCCGGTGATCCTTTGTGCCGGGCTTCTCGTCAATGGTGTGCTGAAGGCGACTATCGGTCGCGCCCGCCCATTCAGCGTCACCGAATTCGGCGGTCAGCAGCTTTTCACGCCGCCTTTCCAGTACAGTGCGCAATGTTATTCGAACTGCTCGTTTTCTTCCGGCGAAACCGCGCTGATCGCCAGTTTCTTCCTGCCGCTCTGCGTGCTCGTCTGGCCCCGGCTGCAACGGCGCGGACGCTTGGCGATGGGAAGCATCGCCGCCGGCATGATCGTCCTTATGTCCGGCTTGCGCATTGCGGCCGGCGGACATTTCCTCAGCGATGTGGTGATGTCGATCCTGTTTTCCGCCTTGACGACCCTGTTCCTCTATCGGCTGCTGGCGGTAAACCGTCACCGTCACCTGTTCACCGTCAATGCGGTCAGAGCCGATACGGTCAGCATCTGGCGCAATGGTCGCCATGCTGTCCTCACGCGGCTTCGGCGCTGGTGGCCGAAAATCAAGGCTGCAGCCTCACGTCTGCAGCGGCCGCCGGACGCGGGTGCGGCATCGTCTTAAGAGGAACTTCAAAGTTCGCTTCAATGAGGTGAATGGCGAGCGCGCCAGATACTCCTGCGCCACCCTCGTACTTGTCCCGGGGATCCGCGGCCTATTGATTTTATTCACCGCGATTAGATCCTCGGCACAGGGCCGAGGATGACGTCGAGGCAACCAGCGATTTCGAGATGGACCGCAGCCTGCCCGACAATCTGAACCGGGCGGCAATTCGCCAGGCCGCAGAATGATTGCCGAGGTTTGCCGCAGCTTCTCAGTCGAACAGGCCGGATACCGACTGTTCCTGCGCGGTGCGGTTGATCGCCTCGCCGAGCAGGCCGGCAGTGCTGACCACGCGGATATTGTGCGCGGACTGGACACCGGTGGTCGGCTGGATGCTGTCGGTGATGACGAGTTCGCGCAGCTTCGAGGAGGCAACGCGGGCAACCGCGCCGCCGGAAAGTACACCGTGGGTGATATAGGCGGTAACGCTGGTCGCGCCCTTTTTCAACAGGGCTTCTGCGGCATTGCAGAGCGTGCCGCCGGAATCGATGATGTCGTCGATGAGGATACAATCCTTGCCGGAGACGTCGCCGATGACGTTCATGACCTCGGATTCGCCGGGACGGTCACGGCGCTTGTCGACGATGGCCAGAAGACAGTCGAGACGCTTCGAAAGGGCACGCGCGCGCACCACGCCGCCGACGTCAGGTGAAACCACCATGACATTGTTGGTGTCGTAATGGTCCTTCACGTCGCGGGCGAGAATGGGCGCTGCGAAGAGATTGTCGGTGGGGATATCGAAAAAGCCCTGGATCTGGCCGGCATGGAGATCGAGGGTGAGAACTCGGTCGGCGCCGGCTTCGGTGATCAGATTGGCGACGAGCTTGGCGGAAATCGGGGTGCGGGGGCCTGCCTTGCGATCCTGGCGGGCATAACCGAAATAGGGCAGCACCGCGGTGATACGTTTTGCCGAGGAGCGGCGCATGGCATCGATCATGATGAGCAGTTCCATCAGATGATCATTTGCCGGGAAGGAGGTGGACTGGACGATGAAAACGTCCTCGCCGCGCACGTTCTCGCTGATTTCTACGAATATTTCCTGGTCAGCAAACCGCTTTACAGTGGCATTTCCGAGAGGAACGTTCAGATACTTGCAGATCGCTTCGGCAAGGTGCCGGTTCGAATTGCCTGCGAAAACCTTCATTGCGGCCGCCTGTTTCCATGCCATCGCCTTGCATTACGGGGCTCAATCCACCGTAACCAAGCGTCGTTCAAGGGGAGGAACATCCGGCTGAAAAGCCTTTGCCGGATACGCCTTGTTGCCATGCGCGCCTTAATAGCGCTGTTGCTTCCGATTGCAAGAGGACTCCGCGCTTTCGCAATGATTTTCGTGAAATCTCTGTGACTTCTCCCGCCGTTTCACCTCATCCGCGTTGAGACTGCTTCCATGACGTATACTCACCCAGCGTTTTTGCAGCGATATCCTGCATGACCCTGTCGGTCACGGCGGCCCATGGATCGCTGCCTTTTGCTACGACGCTTTCCTGTCCCTGCAGGCGGTGCAGCCGCACACCATTGGCGTCCAGAATGTCCCAGACGTAAACGATGTTGACCTTGCCGCCATCGGCAAAGGCGGAGAAATATCCCTTCAGGATATTTTCAGCCGAATTGTCGTTGGAGGCCCGGATGGTCAGCCCCTTCGCCCGCGCTTCGGCCCCGAGCTGGCGCGACAGCGGCGTGACCGCCTGAACCGGTGCACCGATGATCGGCAGGAAGCGGATGGAATTACCGGAGGCCGCAGGCGCAAGTGACGCCGTCTGCTGTGCGGGTGCGGGTTGAGCGGCGGCGGTCTGGCTCTGGCGAAGCGGTTCGCCATATTGGCTGCCATTGGACAGGGCTTGCGCCTGCGCCTGCAACGAGTTCTGCGGTGCGTAGGCAGGAACGGATGTCGCGGTTGCCGGAGCGCCAGCGGGGGCGCGGTCGGCGGCGGCGGCCATCTGGTCGAGGTCGCCCTGCGTTACGGGTGTCGATTGCGAGGTGTTATGGCCGACATCCACCTGTGGTGTCAGCGCTTCCGTCGTGTTGCAGCCTGACAGGGCCAGCATCATCGCTGGAACAATGATGGCTGGAAAAAGGGGGGTAAACCCCATCCGGCTCATGCGATTTTCCCTCTCATGTTCCGCTCCTTCTTGCCCAAGGTGGCGCAATGTAAGGGCGGTCTTCCCGCTCTGTCAAACCCGGCGGCGATTTAAGCTGTGAGAAGATCGAGGTTGTGGCGCGAGAGCGGCTCCGGCGCGCCGTCGGTGGTGAGATAGGTCTGGCCGAGCGTCATGGCCGTACCGGAATCGGAATCCATCACGATCATATGCACGAAGAGCGTCATGTCGGCGGTGATCTCCTGCGGATTGCCGGTATGGAACATCTGATGCTCCATCCAGGATGGCGAGAAGCGCGCGCCCAGCGAATAACCGCAGGAGTTTAGCCGATGGCGCGTCAATCCACGTTCATCCATCACGCGGGCATGAACGTCGAAGACATCGCCGAAGGTCTTGCCCGGTCGCAGCACCTCTTCGATGGCGGTGAGGTTTTGCAGGCAGGCGCTGTAAAGCTCCTTCTGGCGGAAATCCTGTTCGCCGATCACCACCGTGCGCATCATGGCGGCATGGTAATGGGCGCTGACGCCGGCCCATTCCAGCGTCAGCTGGTCTTTGGCGTCGAGCCTGCGGCGGCCGGCCTTGTAGCGGCACAGCAGCGCATCCGCGCCGGAACCGACGATGAATTCATTGGCGGGGTAATCGCCGCCACCGGCCAGAACCGCTCCCTGCATCGCTGCCAGGATCGCGGCCTCGTCCGCGCCGGGCCTGATGAGCGGAAGCGCCGCGTCGAGCGCGGCATCGGCCAGTTGGCCCGCCTTGCGCGCATGGGCGATCTCGGCGGGGCTTTTGACCAGCCGCAGGGTGCTGACCAAATAGGAAGCGTCGCTCATCTGGCAAAAGCTGGCGAGCTGGTTGTCCAGCAGGCGGGCGACGCGGCCGGTCATGCCGTGTGTGTCATATTCGACGCCGATCTTTGCACCCAAAAGGTCAAGATCGCTCAGCAGGTTCTTGAGGTCGAGCGTCGGGTCGGCATTGGGCCGGTCGGCCCAGATCTGGATATTCTCGATGATGGAGGTATTGCGCGCCTGCCGCAGATCCGCCGAGCGGGTCAGCAGCGTCATGGAGCCGTCCGATTTCACCACCAGCGTCTGGAAGAAGCAGTAGCCGAACGTGTCATAGCCGGTCAGCCAATACATGCTTTCCTGTGCAAAAAGCAGAAGGGCGTCCAGCTTCTCCTCGGCCATTTTTGCGAGCAGCCGCTCGCGGCGGGCATCGAATTCCGAAAGCTCGAAATGCAGGGCCATGTCAGTCCTCCAGAATTGCGATTGCGGAAATCTGCCGGCCGTAATCGGGTTCGGCGCGGTGGGTGGTGCGGCGGTAGGAATAGAAACGATGTTCGTCGGGATAGGTGCAGAGGCCGAGGTTTTCCGCCTTCACGCCGGCTTTCGTCAGCCGGTCGACGGTGAATTGCTTGAGGTCGAACAAGGCGTGGCCTTGCCTTTCCGTCCCGGCGAAATAATCCGCGTAGGCCGGATCGATATCGGTGAAGCGCGCCACATATTCCGGTCCGACTTCATAATTATCCTGGCTGATAGACGGGCCAAGCGAGGCGGCGATGCGCTCCCGGCTGGCGCCGAGCTTCGTCATGGCCTCAATGGTGTTTTCGAGCACGCCGAAGAGCGCGCCCTTCCAGCCGGCATGGGCCGCACCCACGACGCCTGCTTCCGCATCCGCAAACAGGATCGGTCCGCAATCGGCGCTCAGCACGCCCAGCACGAAACCGGGGGTTGCCGTGACCATCGCGTCGGCCTGCGGACGGTTGCCGTCGTAATTGTCATCGACAACGACGACGTCGGGGGAGTGGACCTGATGCACGGTGGCGAGGCGCCCCGGCGGCAGGCCGAACCATTGCGTTACGCGCCGGCGGTTTTCCTGCACTTTTTCGGGTTCGTCATGGGAGCCGAGGCCGACATTGAGGCCCTGATAAAGCCCTTCCGAAACGCCGCCCTGCCGGGTGAAGAAACCGTGGCGGACACGGTTTTCGCCTGACGCGGCGAGCAAGGGGGACTGGAGCGGGAGCGGCAGCGTTGCGTTCTGCATGGTGTGGGAATTCCTTGGAGAATGTCGCTGTTGGCCAGTGGAATAGGGTTAAGCGAGATGTTTCCTGTTGCCGCGGCATTGCGCGGCGATGTGATGCAGTGTGCCTGCTTCGTGTGTCGCGGCGATGTTGGCCCAGAGGCCATTGCGCTGTCAATCCACCGCTCGAAACGGCAAAAGGTGAAGCGCGGGACTTGAAACGGCGATGACCTTGAAAAGTTCCCCCATCTTGCCGGCGCCTTCGCCGGCGAGGCGATTGACCGCTTCGGCAATTTCAAGCGTCTGGTCGGGCGTCGCCTTGGCGGCAAGCGCGCCTGCCCGTTCCTTGAGGCCGAGGCCATATAGGAAATCGCCCTGTCGCAGCGCGCCGTTGACGTGAACGCCGGTCGCTTCCGCTGTTTTCACGAGGCTTTCGAAATCGACATGGCTGGTCAGATCGGCTTCGCCGGGATGCGCAAGCGCCGGGTCGAAGGCATGGTTGCGCATGGCCTGCAGCGTATCGCCATAACCGGCAACCAGATGGCCGTAATCAATGGCGAGCGCCGTGCCGCCATGGGCGGAGAGGCGCTGGCAGATCGCGGTCATCACTGCCTCGCGGGCCGGCGAAATCTCGAATATGGTGCCGAGCGGCTGCCGTTCGGGCTCCGGCGGCAGCAGGGACGGGTCTATGCTGGCAAGGCCCGTTGAGAAGACGAGTTCGTCATTGGCATCAAGGTTGACCACGCGCTCGCGAAAACCCTGCGGTGTCCTGACGAATTGACGGATGGGAATGGCGTCAAAGAGTTCGTTGGCGACAAGCAGCAGGAAGCCATCCGGCACATTGTCGAAACTGTCATGCCATGTCAGCCGACCTGAATGTTCGGCCAGCGTTTCCTTCTGGATGGCGGAAAGGCGGGGACTGGTTTCGACCAGATGCACTCGCATCGTCGCATAGAGCGGCGGTGCGATGCGGCGGATGACGCGCAGCATATCCGACATCATGGTGCCGCGGCCGGGGCCGATTTCCACCAGCTGCGTTTGTGCGGGAGCGCCATGCCGTTGCCAGGCATGCACCACGAAGACCCCGAGCATTTCGCCGAAAAGCTGGCTGACCTCTGGCGCGGTGATGAAATCACCCGAACGACCGAAGGGTTCGCGACTCTTGTAATAACCGTGTTCAGGATCGGCGAGGCATAGCGAAAAATAGTCGGTAACGCTGAGCGGACCGTTGAGCCGGATAAGTGATTTGATACGTTGCGCAAGCGGTGTCGTCATGGGCAATCATACCGCTTAGGCGCTTTTTGTCGCACGGCGAGCCCGCAGGACCGCCCAGAGGCCGAGGGCGAACATCGGGGTGGAGAGCACCATGCCCATGGTCAGCCAGTTGCCGGCGAGATAACCGATCTGGGCGTCCGGTTCGCGGAAAAATTCCACGAAGATGCGTGACAGCGCGTAACCGCAGACGAAAATACCGGTGACGGTGCCGGGCGTCTTCAGCGCCCTGAAGGCATAGATGGCGATTGCCAGAACGATGACGAGCACGAGCCCTTCGAGGCCCGCTTCATAAAGCTGGCTCGGGTGCCGCGCAAAGGGGCCGCCGGTCGGGAAGACGACCGCCCATGGCACATCGGCAATGCGGCCCCACAATTCGCCATTGATGAAATTGGCGATGCGGCCGAACAGCAGACCGATGGGGGCTACGGCCGCAACGACGTCGAACATGCTCCAGACCGGAATGCCGTTCTTGCGGGCGAAAAGGATCATGGCGATGGTGGTGCCGATCAGGCCGCCATGGAAAGACATGCCGCCGTTCCAGATCTCGAACGCCCTGACGGGATTGGCAGCGACAGCGGCGAGATCGTAAAACAGAATGTAACCGATGCGGCCGCCGAGCACGATGCCGCCGGCTGCCCAGAGGATGAAATCGTCAAGATGCTGCGCCGAGATCGGCGACGTTTCGTTCGGCCACAGCCGATCCGTACGGGCGAGGCGGCGGGCGTAGAACCAGCCGAGCATGATGCCGGCGACATAGGCGATGCCGTACCAGTGGATCGAGAGCGGGCCGAGGGACAGTGCCACCGGATCGATATTGGGGAAGGGCATGATGGCGAGTTGGGTGGGAGCGGCTATCAATCCGTATATATTCCGTCATCGTTGTTGGGAGGACAACGGAACGAGCCATTGTCTCAAGGGGCCGGGCGATGATGCTCACCGGTCTCCCTGACGCCAAGGAAAATGGCGATTGCGATGGCGGCGGTCAAGGTGATTCTTCAAGCTCCGGCTCAAGGTACCGTGGGTCACGCAAGCTCTTGTGATTTTTCGATTTCGCTTGCAAGGTGGCGATGGAGTGCCTACCTGAAGGCTAGCAACAGCGGGCAACACGATGCCCCTGAACCGACGAAGGATGAGCGCCATGAGCACGACAGGCACCAATCGTTTTCTGGATGAATTCGCCAAGCTGATGACCGATGCGGCAGGTGCCGCGCAGGGTGTGCGCAAGGAAGCCGAAGCGGCGTTTCACGCGCAGGCGGATCGCTGGCTGAACAGCCTGGATGTCGTCCGCCGTGAGGAATTCGACGCGGTCCGCGAGATGGCCATCCAGGCGCGGGATGAAAACGACGCGCTGCGCGCCCGCATCGAGGCCCTCGAAACAAAGCTTTCGGCCGCCAAGGACTGATTTTTCATCACTTTTCTGAGAAGCCCCGGATCGCAGGCGATTCCGGGGCTTTTTGTTTTTCGGCTCCCTTTGGCCGACTTGACCTCCGGTTGCCGAAAGTCGTGCTCGGACGCGAATTTTTTGGGCCTGTGGACACTTCCAAAAAACACAATCGGCAGAGTCGCTTAAGACTCTCGCCTGAGGTGATGGGGGAGGAGATATCCACTGTTCAAAAGGCAAAAATGGCGGGGAAGGGGTGGCAGCAGGACTCGGCCATTATACACTGATTTTAAATGATGATTCGAAAAGACCGGTAAGCTCCAGACAGGGTCAATGCGTAATTCTGGTGGTGTCGGGCAATCGTCTCAAATGTTTATCCCGGTTTGTATGTGCGTTTTGTGCCCGGCGTTCAAAACACGACATTCTGACCGGCTGAGAAGGTGCCGCATGAGTCTGATAGAATTTGAAATTGAGCGTCAGTCCAATCCAGTCGACATGATCGAGATTGTCGCTGCCTCGAATGACTGGTCGTTCGAGCGTTCCGGCGAAGACGAGATTGCCATGACGGTGGCTGGTCACTGGGCCGACTATCACGTCTCGTTTGCGTGGATGGAAGATTTCGAGGCGCTGCATCTGGCCTGTGCTTTCGACATCAAGGTGCCGGACCACCGTGTCAATGAAGTCATTTGCCTGTTGTCGCAGGTCAACGGCCAGGTACTGATGGGTCATTTCGATCTGTGGCGGCAGGAAGACGTCGTGATCTTCCGCCAGTCCCTGCTTCTGTCCGGGGGGGCCGAGCCGAACAACCAGCAGGTGGAAGTGCTGCTTTCCAGCGCGCTGGAGGCCTGCGAACAATATTATCAGGCATTCCAGTTCGTCGTCTGGTCTGGGCTGGATGCAAAAAGTGCAATCGAAGCGGTCATGTTCGAGACCGTCGGAGAAGCGTAAGATGGCGTATAAGGCTTCCGGGCCGCTCGTCCTGGTGGGCGCCGGCAATATGGGCGGCGCTCTGCTTTCAGGCTGGCTGAAAAAAGGTGTGCCGGGATCGCAGGTCATGGTCATCGATCCGCGCCCTTCCGATGCCATGCGGACGACGATTGCGGAAGCCGGAGCTGCCCACAGCGAAAGCGTGCCCGAGGGCGTGAAAGCCGGTATTCTTTTCGTGGCGGTGAAGCCGCAGATGATGGAAGCCGTGCTGCCCTCGCTGAAACCCCTGCTCGGCGCGGATACTGTCGTTGTTTCGATCGCGGCGGGCACGACCATCGGGACGTTCGTTTCGCATTTCGGCAAGGTTGCCGCCGTGCGGGCCATGCCCAACACACCGGCCATGGTCGGCCGTGGCGTCACGGGTGCCTATGCCAACGAACTGGTGACGCCGGAGCTTAAAACGGTGGTGGACGGGCTGCTGAAAGTCAGCGGCCCGGTCGAATGGGTGGATGCCGAAAGCGATATCGACGCGGTGACTGCGGTTTCGGGTAGCGGCCCTGCCTATGTCTTTTATCTAGTGGAATGCATGGCCGAAGCCGGCCGCAAGGCCGGTCTGCCTGCGGATGTGGCCATGCGTCTGGCGCGTGAGACCGTGGCCGGCGCCGGCGAGCTGCTGCATCAGTCCTCCGACGAGGCGGCGCGCCTGCGCCAGAATGTGACCTCGCCGGGCGGCACCACGGCTGCGGCGCTCTCCGTGTTGATGGCCGATGACGGCATGCAGCCCCTTTTCGACCGGGCGGTTGCTGCCGCAAAAGCCCGCGCCGAAGAGCTGGCGGGCTGAAGGGGCAAGGTCATGAGCGGTGAAATTTCCTATGCCGATTTCGAGAAGGTCGATATCCGCGTCGGCACCATCATCGAAGCAGAGCCTTTTCCCGAAGCGCGCAAGCCTGCTTTCAAGGTGAAGATCGATTTCGGGCCGGAGATCGGCGTCAAGAAGTCGTCGGCGCAGATCACGGTGCATTATACGCTGGAAAGCCTTGTCGGCCGGCAGGTTCTGGGCGTGGTGAATTTTCCACCGCGCCAGATCGGTCCTTTCCGGTCCGAGGTCCTGACGCTCGGTTTTGCCGATGCGAATGGCGATATCGTGCTTGCCGCCGTTGAGCGACCGGTGCCGAACGGCGAGAAAATGTGCTGACCGGTGCGTTTGCCGCTAAGCCGGAATTTTGACGATTACCCGCAATCCGCCCATCGGGCTTTCATCCAGCGACACGTCGCCGCCATGGCTGCGAGCGATGTCGCGAACGATGGAGAGGCCAAGGCCGGTGCCCGAAGCATTGAGGTTGCGCGCTTCGTCCAGCCGGAAGAACGGCTTGAACACATCCTCGCGTGAGTTCTCCGGTATGCCCGGCCCGTCATCGTCAAATGTCATGATGATGGAACGCGGCGCCTTGCGGATATCGATGTGGAGATTACTGGCGTAGCGCCTTGCATTTTCCGCCAGATTGGCGACAAGCCGGGACAGCGCATTGGGCCGCGCGATGATCCTCTCGATATTATAGAGTTCGTAGCTGAATTTCTTGCCGTGCAGCTCGAAATCATGACCGATTTTTTCAAGAAGGGCTGGAAGCTCCAGCGTGCCGACATCCTCTTCGACATCGGTACGGGCGAAGGTCAGATAGGCCTCCAGCATCGACTGCATGTCCTCGACATCCTTGTCGAGCCCCTCGAGATCGGGATTTTCGCCTGCGAGCGCCAGTTGCAGCTTGAAACGGGTGAGAATGGTGCGCAGATCGTGGCTGACGCCGTTCAGCATGGCGGTGCGCTGCTCCATCTGCCGCTCGATACGCTCGCGCATCAGGATGAAGGCGAGGCCGGCGCGCCGCACCTCGTCCGCGCCGCGTGGGGAATAACCGCTGATCTTCTGGCCCCTGCCAAAGTTTTCGGCCGCCTTGGCAAGGGCTTCGATCGGCTTGATCTGGCCACGCAGGAACAGGATCGAAATGGCGATCAGCACCAGCGATGCGCCGACCATCCAGACAAGGAAGATATGTGTGTTCGAGGCATAGGCCGCGCTGCGGCTGGTAAAGACGCGCAGTGTCTTGTCTTCCAGCTGCACGCGGATTTCCACGAGCGAACCGTTGCCATAAGTGTCGATCCAGAAAGGCCTGCCGATCTGCTGGGTGAGTTGATCCGCCAGGATTCTGTCGAGAATGGAAAACAGCGGTTCCGGTCTTGGAGCAGGCAGATCCGCCTTGGGTTCGATATAGACGCTCAGCCCCAGCTTGTCGCGGGCAATGCGGATGACGCGCTGATAGTCGTCTTCCTCCGGGTCCGTTTGCAAAAGCTCAATGATCGCGGCGATATCGCGCGTCACGGCGGAGGAGAGGCGTTCCGTTACCAGCTGCCAATGCCGCTCCATGAAGACCGCAGCGACCACGCCCTGAAGCAAGATCATCGGCAGGATGATGATGAGCAGAGAGCGTGTGTAAAGGCCGGTGGGCAGCCAATGGCGCAACCACCTGCCGGAAAGACGCCAGGCCCTGGCCACGCCGCTTTTTTTGACCGTGCTCAGAAAATCGAGGCTCGCCATGACCGTGCGTTCGCCCTTCGTTGGTTGCTCGTCAGTCCACGCTCAGGCGGTAACCGATGCCGCGCACCGTTTGCAGATAGACAGGATTGGCAGGGTCGTCCTCGATCTTGCGGCGAAGACGGTTGATCTGCACGTCGATGGTTCTTTCGCCCACTTCCGATTCCGCTTCCACCAGCTCATGGCGGGGAATGGTATCGCCGGCGCGCAGCGCAAAAAGCAGCATGATCTCCTGCTCGCGATCCGTCAGGCGGATTGTTTCGGGGCCGCGCCGCAATTCCTTCTTGGGGATGGAGAAGCTGTAGGGGCCAAACATGATCTGTTCGATCTTGGGGGTATCGGGCGAGGTATTGCGCCGCAGGATATTGTTGATGCGCAGGACGAGTTCGCGCGGGTCGAAGGGTTTGGCGAGATAATCGTCCGCTCCCGCTTCAAGCCCGGCGATGCGCGAATCCGCCTCCGAACGGGCAGTCAGAAGGATGACCGGCACGGATTTGTTCTCGTTCAGCGAGCGGGTGAGCGAAAGCCCGTTCTCGCCGGGCATCATCACGTCGAGGATGAGCAGGTCGAAACGGATGCCCATCATTTTGCGCCGGGCTTCGGCCGCGTCGGCCGCCACGGAAATGCGATAGCCCTTGTCGCCCAGAAAACGCTGCAGGAGATCGCGAATGCGGGCGTCGTCGTCAACGATCAGGAGATGGGCCGCATCGTCATCCGCCGGTGGACGTTTTGTCGGTGCTTGCGCCATCGTCACTCGTCCTCCACGGTCGTCGTCGGGCTGCGCATCTGCGCCAGGAATTTGCGCACGCAGGCGCGGGCGTCCGGCCCGAGACCTTCCAGCGCGCGGTCGATGCGGCGCGATTGCGGCTCGCTCAGCGCCAGCGCCAGTTCGCGGCCCGTCAGCGTGGGGTAAAGCCTGCGCTGACGGCGATCTTCCGGACCTGCCATCTGGCGAATGTAACCGTCGTCGATCAATTGCTTCAGCACACGGGCAAGGCTCTGCTTGGTGATCTGCAGCGTATCGAGCAAATCCGCCACCGTCATGCCCGGCTGCCGGCTGACGAAATAGACCACCCGGTGATGGGCCCGCCCATATTCCAGTTTCGATAAAATGACATCGGGATCGGAGACGAAATCGCGATAGGCGAAAAACAGCGCCTCGATCGTGTCGAAGTCGATCTTGCCGTCGTCAACCTTCGGGAGTGCCGGTGTTTGCCTGGAGGCGGCGGTTTTGAGCGATTGCGGTGGCACTGCGGTTCCTTCATATCCTGCGGCTGTCTGATCATAGGCTGACAGGCGTCGATGCGCCAATATTCTGTAAACATAGCCGAAAATGCGTCCGCTCGGGAGAATGCCGCCGATCATTTTCTGTTGCGGTGGATAATATGGCGCGGGTGCGGGTGCAACTGGAATCCTGAGTGACACTTACCTGGAATAGAAAAGAGCGCGGAAACTCCGCGCTCTCCTTCATTTTTTGTCGTAATGACGATGTTACTGGTAAACGTAGACAATACGACGGGTCGAAGGTTCTACGAGAACAGGCACGTCATTCACCCGGACATAGCTGTACTGATAGTCAGGGACCTCCACAAGGCGGGTATCGGCCGGCAGGACGCTACCTATGGCAATATCGCCGTCATAGGTGACGGTATCGGCAGGGTGTTCATCGATATAGGTAATGACCGACTGCGGCGGATCGACTTCACCGACACGGCCAAGGTTCGGGTCACCGGGGTTAGGCTCCGCCTGAACGCTTGAGGTCTTTTCATAGGTTACGACCGGCACGCTCAGTTCCGCGCGGCGTTCCTTCAGAATGACGGGCGAACCTTCATACATCACGTTCAGGTAATCCGCATGAGCCCAGCCGCGCAGGCCGTTCACCTCGATGCGGCACCAACTGCTGCCATCCATGCAGCCATCAAGCACGGCGTTGCTGCCACGCGTGGCAAGGCCGATTTCGGGATAATCCTCACCGGGGCCGGAACGAACAGAAATATCCGAGGCGGTTGTTGCGACCATGGCGGCATTTGCATAGCCTGCCATCAAGGCAAAGGCGCCACCAGCGATCAGCATTTTAAGCGTCTTGTCCATGTGTCTCACTCCTTTCAAGACTGGTGCTACAACGTCGCAACCATCCGGGCGTTCCACATTTTTCGACGAGATGATGCCTACAGACAGGGCGTGTTCGTGCTATCTGCCTGTATGGCATAGGGATTTTCTTAACGAATTGGTGGGCTGAAAATGGGCGTCACCTGTCGCCATTGTGCCGCAACCGGTCGCGGGCTATAGGAGGCGGGAGCTTTCAGACAGGAGACGCAGGATATGGGAAAGTTGCAGGCGGGCATTGTTCCGGTCACGCCATTCGAGCAGAATTGCACCATCCTGTTCGATCAGGACACCAAGGAGGGCGTCGTTGTCGATCCCGGTGGGGATGTGGACGTCATTCTTCAGGTCGTTTCTGAAAACGGCATCACGCTGAAGGAAATCTGGCTGACGCATGGGCATCTTGACCATGCCGGCGGTGCTGACGAACTGCGTGAGAAGCTGTCGCTACCGGTCATCGGGCCGCATGAGGACGACCGTCCATTGCTCGAAAGGATTGAGGCGCAGGCCGAAAAATACGGCGTTAGCGGCCTTCGGAATGTCGCGCCCGACAAATGGCTCAAGGACGGCGACAGGGTATCTTTCGGGGACCACGTCTTCGAAGTCTATCATTGTCCGGGCCACGCGCCCGGCCACGTCATCTATTACAACCGCGACCAGAACTTTGCCCATGTCGGCGATGTGCTGTTTTCGGGATCGGTGGGGCGCACGGACCTGCCGGGCGGAAACCACGAGCAATTGATGGCGTCCATTCGCGACAAGCTCCTGCCGCTGGGCGACGATGTCGGTTTCATCTGCGGCCACGGCCCGGGAGGACGGCTGGGTGAGGAACGGCTCACCAACCCCTATCTCAAAGGGCTCTGAGCGCCGGCCTATTAGAACTCTTTGTTTTGGCGCCTTTCCGGACGGAAAACCGAATTCCACTTTTCCTGGAAATGCTCAAAGGCCTGCGGGACCGCACAAAAAAACCCGGCATTCCTGCCGGGCTTCAACTAGAAAAGAAAGCCGTTTTAGGGTCAGCCAGCAATCTGCAGATTGACTGCCTTCGGCCCCTTGCCGCGACGATCCGGTTCCGTGTCGAAGCTCACTTTCTGATTTTCTGAAAGTCCGGACAGGCCGGAAGCCTGTACGGCAGAGATGTGAACAAAGATATCAGCGCCACCATTATCTGGCTTGATGAAGCCAAAGCCTTTGTCTGTATTGAAGAATTTTACGGTGCCAGTTTCGGCCATGCATCAGGTCCTTTTCGCTCTGCCCGCGTTCAGCTACAGGCAGCATTACAGTTTTGCCCCGCGTGGGCGTTGGCAGGCAGTTTTTGACTATTGAGAAAAAGGACCTTCGCAGCGGGAAGTTATGGCGTTCTCATCCAACGTTTTTCGTCCCACCGCCCGAGGTTTATAGCGTCCCCAGTGCGCAAATTTATAGGCCTTCCCATGCTCGCAAATTGCCCGAACCGCGGTAGAGTGATGCGTTTATCGAAAATTGGCAAGCAAAAGTTTTCACGGGCTTTTTGTCAGATAAAAAACCTGCGGTAGAATAACGGCGCGTAATCGCATAATTTTTCCGCAGAAGTGATAATCGATGAAATAAAAGCCGTTCTCCGCAGGATTTTGCGACAAAATTTGAGTGCAACGCCCGGATTTAGGGGCGGGATGAGAAAAATGAGTTCTTTTTACGTCAGGCCGCTCCGGCCATGGATTTTTGCCGTTTTCGCGTCAGTTCCGGCACCAGTTCGACGATCAGGATCGCGACGAATATGATCAGACAGCCGACATAGCCGGCGCCGGAAATGGTTTCATTCAGGAAAATCGAGGCCAGCAAAGCGCCGAAAAGCGCCTCCGATGACAGGAATATCGCGGCCTGCGGGGCAGTAGTGTAACGTTGGCCGATGACCTGCAGCACGAAGGCGAGGCCGGATGAGACGAGGCCGACATAGAGGATTTCCGCCAGCGACGCTTCGATGGAGGCCATGCTGATCGGTTCGAACACGACACCGATCATGCAACTAAGAAGGGAGCAAACGGCGAACTGGGTGCAGGAAAGCACGAGCGGCCTTCCGCTTTCGGAGACGAAGCGCCCGGCCAGCGTGATCTGGATCGCCCAGAAGAAGGCGCAGATGATGCTGAGAATATCGCCCGTGGTCAGCGCCTCGAAAGCGCCGCCGGAGAGGAGGAATATGCCGCCCAACATCATCAGCGCGCCCGGCCAGACGATCCAGTGGGGATGGCGGCGGTAAAGCACGACCGCGATCACGGGTACGAAGATCACGTAAAGCCCGGTCAGGAAGCTGGAATTGGTGACGGTCGTGGTCAGAAGCCCGACCTGCTGGGTAGTGGCCCCGCCGAACAGGGCAAGTCCCACGAGGATGAAACTGCCGATTTCGCGCCGGCGCGGCGGCGATTTCAGCGATCGTGTTTCCATGAGCGCGAAGGGCAGCACGGCGATGGCGGCGATGGCGAAACGCAGGCCGACGAACCAGAAAGGGCCGATCGAGGCCATGGCGGAGGATTGCGCGACAAAGCCGCCGCCCCAGATTGCTGCGGCGAGCAGAAGCAGCATATTGGCCTGAATACGCGTCATTATTTGGCACCAGCACAGCAGGGCCGGAAGATCATTCAGTCGCGGCCGTGGTAAACAGGGGAATTTTGAAATATCGATCCGCGAGCCGGACGATTGTTTCCGGCTGCTTTAGCAGCAACATGCCGAGGCCGCAAGTCGAGGGGAGGGCCGCTTATTTATAGCGGCGGGCCTCATCCTTCAGGCTGCGCCGGGTGAGCATCAGGCCGCCGACGCCAAGGCCGATGAAGGCTGCGGCCGAAAGGACAATGAGCAGGATATGAGGCCCGGCCTGCGTGGTCGCGGCTACCTGCGGGATGGCGGACGTATGCAGGGTATCGACCGCCTGCGTGGCGGCGTTCGCCGAGGTTGCTATGCCGGCGGCCATGGTGACGATGACGAGAAAAGCCGCAACGGCCATCCAGAGGGAAAACAGCGTTCTCTGCGCCCTTAACCTTTCAACGGAAGTCCGATCGTTGGTAAACATGGCTATCGCCTCTTGTCCCTGTTCTTAAAGGATAAGAGAGGCTTCGAAATGGACGGCTTGGAGACGGAATTCTGGCGTTCTGCGGTATTTATTGCGGCAATATTGTGGCTAAGCCTGATATGGAAGCCGTTTGGTCGCCCATGGCGTCAGAGGCGACGTTTTCCGAAGGTTCGGGTCTGGCGCAGTGGATGCGGCTCGGCCGGGCGTTCTTCCCCGAAAAATGCCGGTGGCGCAGGACCCCTCTCCGCCCGGGGCGGGGTGAGATATTCACTGCCGAGTTCCGGGAAACGCGCGTCGAAACTGGTGGGGGCAAGTTCGGGCTTTGCCAGCACGTAGCCCTGCATCAGCAGGACGCCGAGTTCCTCGCACAGATCGACCTGCCATGCTGCTTCCAGTCCCTCGAAGACCGGCTCTATGCCATCGGCGCGAAACTGGCTGACGATGACGCGTAGAAGGGCGGCGCCCGCTGAATTCTGCATGAAATCGCGCACCCAGCCGGCTTCGAATTTCACATAGTCCGGCTTGATGAGCTTTACCCGGTCAATGTCGGAATCGCCGGCGCCATAATCATCGAGCGCAACGCGAAAGCCGATATCGTGCATGTGATAGGCGAAGTCAGCGACCATCTGCGTGTCGGAGGCTTTTTTCTCGGAGATTTCGCAGACGATGCGGTCCGCCGTCATGCCCGCCTCGTGAGCGGCAAGACGCATGCGCTCCACTTCCTGGCGCATCTTGGCCGGCGTCTGGAACAGGCCCGGATGGAAATTGACGAAGATGCGGGCGCGGGACCGGTTGAGCCTGCCGGTGTTGAGAATGTGGATCGTGCGCAGGATGCTATCGATATTTTCGATGTCTTCAGACGCCACAAGCGAGAAGAATTCACCTGGCGTCACCGGCTCGCCGTTGCGGTGCGGCCGCACCAGACCTTCGAAGGAATCGATGTCGAGCCTGCCGCTTGCCGTGCGGCGGAAAATCGGCTGCAGGGCCGATTTCAGGTTGAAGGTGCGATAGGCCGTGGACCATGTGCCATCGACCTCGCGGACAAGACTGGAAAAGATGCTTTTGGGCGCCATTTTTCAACCAGCTATAGAGACACGACCCCTAGGCTCGCCAATGTAGCGTATCAAGCGTTACTTCCGGGTTAAGGAAGGTTTAAATTCTCCGCTGCGGCACATAAGCCGGCTTTTGACCTTGAAAGAAGGCCTGTCTTTCGACATAGAAAATGCCGCAGATGACAAGTTTTCCAACCTCTGCTGATGTCAACCCCAATAGGACCGATTAAAAATGGCCTTCCTTGCCGACATTCTCTCCCGCGTAAAGCCATCCGCCACCATCGCCGTTACCCAGAAAGCCCGTGAGCTGAAAGCGAAGGGCCGCGATGTGATCAGCCTTGGCGCCGGCGAGCCGGATTTCGATACGCCCGAAAACATCAAGGAAGCGGCCATCGACGCCATCAAGCGCGGCGAAACGAAATACACGCCGGTTTCGGGTATTCCGGAACTGCGCAAGGCCATTGCCGACAAGTTCAAGCGTGAAAACGGCCTGGACTACAAGCCGGAGCAGACGATTGTCGGCACCGGCGGCAAGCAGATTCTCTTCAACGCCTTCATGGCCACGCTGAACCCGGGCGATGAAGTCGTCATTCCCGCGCCCTACTGGGTCAGCTATCCGGAAATGGTGGCGATCTGCGGCGGTACACCGGTTTTCGTTAACGCCACGCTGGAAGACAATTTCAAGCTGAAGCCGGAAGCGCTGGAAAAGGCGATCACGCCGAAGACCAAGTGGTTCGTGTTCAACTCGCCTTCCAACCCCTCGGGCGCGGCCTATTCGCATGACGAGCTGAAGGCGCTGACGGACGTGCTGGTCAAGCATCCGCATGTCTGGGTGCTGACGGACGACATGTACGAGCATCTGACCTATGGCGATTTCAAATTCGTCACCCCTGTGGAAGTCGAGCCTTCGCTCTATGACCGCACGCTGACCATGAACGGCGTTTCCAAGGCCTATGCCATGACCGGCTGGCGTATCGGTTACGCCGCCGGCCCGCTGCCGCTGATCAAGGCCATGGACATGATCCAGGGCCAGCAGACCTCGGGCGCAAGCTCGATTGCCCAATGGGCGGCTGTCGAAGCGCTGAACGGTACGCAGGATTTCATTCCGGAAAACAAGAAGATCTTCGAAGGCCGTCGTGACCTCGTCGTCTCCATGCTCAACCAGGCCAAGGGCATCAGCTGCCCGGCGCCTGAAGGCGCATTCTACGTTTATCCGTCCTGCGCCGGCCTGATCGGCAAGACCGCGCCGTCGGGCAAGGTCATCGAGACCGATACGGATTTCGTGTCCGAGCTTCTGGAAGCCGAAGGCGTCGCCGTTGTGCAGGGATCGGCTTTCGGCCTCGGCCCGAACTTCCGCATCTCCTACGCCACGTCCGAAGCGCTGCTGGAAGAGGCCTGCAAGCGCATTCAGCGCTTCTGTGCCGATTGCCGTTGATCGGTTATGATCTCAAATGAGGAAGCCCGGCAGCGACGCCGGGCTTTTTTCGTTTTGGTCAAAGCCCCAGAAACAGCAGCATGATGAAGGTGGCGAAGAGGATGAAATGTGTCATTCCTTCAATCGCGTTGGTTTCGCCGTCATTGAGATTGATGGCGGCGGCGATGAGGGTGATGAAGACCATGACGGTCTGAACCGGTGTCATTGCCATGATGAAGGGCTGACCGGTATAGAGCGCGATGCCCTCCATGACGGGCACGGTGAGGATGACCGTCGACAGGGATGCGCCCATGGCGATATTGACCACGGCCTGCATGCGGTTGCGCAAGGCGGAGCGGAGCGCGGTGAGGATTTCCGGCGATGCCGAGATCGTGGCCACCACCACCGCCATCAGCGCCGGCGGCGCGCTTGTGCCCTCAAGGCTTTCGCTCAGGAAGGTCGACATGAATTCCGCCAATACGCCGATCAACACCACGCCAGCGACGATGAGACCGATGGAAAGAGGCACGCTGCCTTCGTCCTCCTCTTCCGCGTGGCCGTCGGATGTCTGGCCGGCCGGATGTGCCTTCCGGGGATAGGCATAGCTGAAGAAATAGCTGTGCGGGCCAACCTGCATTTTGAGGAACAGCGCATAAAGCGCGATCATCGCGACGATGGTGAAGGCGGAGTAGACATGCCAGCTTTCCTTGGGAATGAATTCCGGCACGATCATCGAAATACCCATGGCGGTGAGGATCATTACGCCATAGGTCTTGCCGGAATCGTCATTATAGGGCTGCTCGCCGTGGCGAAGACCGCCGAGAAGTGCTGCAAGACCCAGAATGCCGTTGATGTCGATCATCACGGCGGAGTAAATCGTATCCCGCACCAGAGTGGGCGAAGCGGACTCGCTCATGATGATGGCGAGGATCAGCACTTCTACCGCGACGGCCGACAACGTCAGTATCATGGTACCGTAAGGATCGCCGACCTTGGTGGCAAGGATTTCGGCGTGATGGGCAACCCGCATCGAGACGAGGACGATGAGCCCGATCAGCGCTATCGCGGCAATCAGCGCCGCCGTCTTTCCAGCTTCGAATATTGCATGTTCGGCCAGATAGGCGAGGATTGCCACCGGTATAGCCAGCAAGAGCATCCGCTCCTGTTTCAGAATAGAACCCGCCATTGATTTCCTTTCCCCCTGATCGGCTCAGGCTGTGACGTATCGTCCTTCAGATCAAGCAGGATTTGCGCTTGAATGCTTTTGGTAGGATAGTGGTGTCGCAGGACATGCTGCTCATGCCGCGCTGTCCCATTGGGTGCAATGCTTGAAACGCGGTTGTGGTTGCCATGTCGCCTACCGATACAGGAGGACCATGCATGACCAAAGTGGTGTACGAGATCGTTGAACATGACGGAGGCTTCGCCTACCGCATGAACGGCGCTTATTCCGAGACGTTTCCCACCTATGCCGATGCCCGTGAGGCTGCGCGTATTGTCGCTGCCGAACAGCAGGTGGGCGGCGATGACGAGGAAATCAGCTATCAGGATGAGAGCGGCCATTGGCATGAAGAATACAGCCAGGGCGGCGACCGGCCGGAAGCCGAGGTGGTCGACAAGACGACGCAGCAGGCCAGACCGTTTTGATGCGCGATCCGTGGATTTCCAGCAAAGCCGGGATCACTTCGCCGAGAGTTGTTCGGCATTAGCGCCGTTTGGGCGGAGCACTTGGGTCGGTTTCCTTAAGATGCCCCTTGAGACCTTCGACGAGGGCGCTGAAGACGGCACGGCATCGCGGCGAGGTCTTGAGGTTTTCGTGCATCGCGACCCAGGTGTGGAGCGGGATATCGATGTTTGGGAGAACCTGAACCAGCCGTGGGTCCTTGCGTGCAAGGCCGATCTGGCAGACGCCAATGCCCGCGCTGGCGCGGATCATGGCAAGCTGGGCGAGATTGCTGTCGGCGCGGATTTCGAAGGAAATTTCTTCAATATCGGGTATTTCGGGGTCAAGCGAGCGCATTCGCTGGATGGCCGCTCGGATAAAGGGCGTCTTGCGGTCGAAACCGACCATCCGGTGGCGGTTCAGATCTTCCATGCTCGCCGGGGCGCCGGCTCTTGCCAGATAGTCGCGCGTCGCGTGAAATCCCAGGCGGAAATTGCCGATGTAACGCATAACGATTGCATCCTGCAGCGGTTCGGTCATGCGAATGGCGATATCCGCCTCGCGCCTTAAAAGGTCTTCCAGCGTATCGGATAGCGAAAGCTCGATTTCAAGCCGCGGGTGAACCTCCTGCATGGCGGTAATGATCGGCGGCAGCATTTCCACACCGATGATATCGGATGCGCTGATGCGCACCGTGCCTTCGATCTTGCCGACTTCGCCGGAGGCGGCGCGCATAAGGGCGGCGGTCGTCGCTGCCAGATTTTCCGCATAGGGACGGAGCGCAAGTGCTGCTTCCGTCGGCATCAACCCGTGGGGCGAGCGGATGAACAGCGGAAAACCAACGGCCTCCTCCAGCGCGCCGATATGGCGTCCCGCCGTCGGCTGGGTGATGCCAAGCTCGCGGGCGGCGGCAGACAATGAACCGTCGCTCAGCACGCTGAGGAAGGTGCGGTAGAAATCCCAGCTGATATCGCGGTTCTTCGTCATAATATTTTGTATAGCCGCTCCACTGATTTCGACAATTTCGTATATCGCACATCGGGTCGATACTCCAGACACACAAAGGAGTATGAAAATGTCAATCGAGAACGATGCAAGTACAGTGCAGGATCCGCGGCCTCTGGCTCTCGTCTTGGGAGTGAACGGCGGCGTCGGTGGCCAGGTTTCGCGAATGCTGCTGCAAAGGGGCTGGCGGCTAAGGGCGATGACTCGCCGAAAGCCAGCGTCTGAAGTCGCTGGCGACATTGAATTCGTGACAGGCGATGCGATGGACCGGCAGGATGTTCTCAAGGCGGCGCAGGGCGCTCAGCTCATCGTCCATGCGGTTAATCCTCCCGGCTATAGCGATTGGGAGAAGCAGGTCGTGCCGATGCTGGACAACACGATCGCCGCCGCCGAAAGCTGCGGCGCCAGGATAGTCTTTCCCGGTACGGTCTATAATTTCGGTTCGGACGCCTTTCCGCTGCTGACCGAAGAGAGCCCGCAAACGCCGTTTACGCGCAAGGGCGCGTTGCGTGCGGAGATGGAGCGGCGGCTGAAAATGGCGTCGATGCGTGGCGTGCCGGTGCTGATTGTTCGGGCGGGGGATTTTTTTGGGCCGGATGCCAGAAACAACTGGTTTTCGCAGATGCTGGTGAAGCCCGGAAAGCCGGTTCGCAGCGTCCAGAATCCGGCCGCCCCTCATGCAGGACACCAATGGGCCTATCTGCCTGACGTGGCGGAGACGATCGGTCGGCTGCTGGACCGGGCAGATGAGCTACCGGCTTTTGCCGTCTATCACATGGAGGGTTTCTGGGATTTCGACGGGCTGCAACTGGTTGAAGCCATCGAGCGGGTTGTCGGTCATCCGGTCAAGAGGCGGCGGCTGTCTTGGGCGGGCATCAAATTGGCCGCGCCCTTCGTTCCCCTGTTCCGTGAAGTACTGGAAATGCAATATCTCTGGCATATGCCGATCCGGATGAGCAATCGCAAGCTTACGGATTTCCTCGGAACGGAGCCCAGAACACCGATTGATGTCGCGATATCGACGACATTGGCGAGCCTCGGCTGCCTCGAGCAAAGGCAGGGTGCGGCGAGCCTTGCTCAACCGGTCGATGCCGGGGGCAGGTTGTGATGGCGACGGTCGGGATTGGGGTGTCGGTTTGGCGTCGCCTGTTTGTCGTGATCTCGGCAAGTGTGCCGTTACTCATTTTCGCGCAGGTGCTGCTGGCCGGGCTATCCATCTATTATGACGGATCGCTGATTTCGCTGCACAAGGGGCTCGGTCTCCTGATTTCGGTTCCGATCCTGTCACTGGTAATCCTCGCTCTGCGATACGACGAGTTGCGGCCCAATCTTGGCCGCGCGCTGGTCCTGCTCGGTCTCTATTGTTTTCAGGTGGCGCTGATGAGCATTGGCAGGGAAACGGGCAATGGTTTTCTGCAGGCGCTGCATGTGCCCAACGCTTTTGTCATGGGCGCGTTTTCCGACTTCGCCGCGCGGCAGGCGCGAAGTCCGTGCTGAGAGAAAAACGCCGCATCGCTTTCAGGCAATGCGGCGTCTTTGTTTTATCCTTTATCAGGCGAGCGCCGGGTAGTCAGTGTAACCCTCGGCCCCGCCGCCATAGAAGGTAGGCTGGTTCGGTTCATTCAAGGGCGCGTTGTCCTTGAAGCGGCGGACCAGATCCGGATTGGCGATGAAGGCCTTGCCGAAGGCGACGGCATCGACCTTGCCGCTCTCCACGGCTTGGATGGCGCTCTCGCGGTCATAACCATTATTGGCAATCCACAAGCCCTTGCCGCCGGCATTGCGATAAGCCGCCTTGAAGGCTGCGTAATCGAAAGGCTTGTCGCCCTGCTTGAAATCGCGCGGGCCGCCGGTTGCGCCTTCAACGACATGGATGAAGGCGAGATTGCGCTTGCCGAGCTGTTCCACCACGTAATTGTAGAGCGGCTGCGGGTCGGCCTCGAAAATATCGTTGGCCGGGGTAACGGGGGAAAGACGGATGCCAGTGCGGCCGGCGCCGATCTCCTCCGCAACCGCACCAACGACTTCCAGCAGGAAGCGGGCGCGGTTTTCAATAGAGCCGCCATAATCATCCGTGCGCTGGTTGGTGCTGGATTTCAGGAACTGCTCGATCAGGTAACCGTTGGCGGCATGGATTTCGACACCATCGAAACCGGCTTCCAGTGCTGCGCGTGCGCCGCTGCGGTAATCCTCGAGAATGAGACCGATATCGTCGATGGTGAGCGCGCGCGGCTCGGAGGTTTCGGCAAAGGCGCCGGTGCCGTCATCATTGATGATATAGGTCTTCGATTTCGCCGGAATGGCGGAAGGAGCAACCGGCTGGCCGCCATGCGGCTGTAGTGAGACGTGGGAAATGCGGCCCACATGCCAGATCTGCGCAACGATCTTGCCACCGGCAGAATGCACGCCGTCGGTGATCTTCTTCCAGCCGTCGATCGCTTCCCGCTTGTAAAGGCCGGGAACGTCTGCGTAGCCCTGGCCCTGCTGGGAAATCGGCGTGCCTTCGGTGACGATCAGCCCGGCCGTGGCGCGCTGCTCGTAATAGGTAGCGTTGAGATTGTTGGGAATGGCGCCCGGCGAACGGTTGCGGGTGAGGGGAGCCATGACGATACGGTTGGCGAGCACGATATCGCCGGCCTGTGCCGGTTCGAAAAGACTGGTCATGCGACTTCACTTTCTGGTCGGTTGGCGAAATTGCGCGGTGGACGCGCTTTGTTTTTCGGGTGCCGGCGTGAAAACCGCTGCGGTCTCCAGTCCGGCACCCCGGGGCTCAAAGCTTGGGAGGCTCAGAGATTGGCTTGCAGATAATGGCGGAAGGCATCGATGGTTTCTTCGTTGCGTTCGAAAAACACCCATTGCCCAACTTTTTTCGACCTGATTAGGCCGGCTGCCTGCAACACCGCCAGATGCGACGAGACGGTGGATTGCGACAGGCCGCTGATCTGGAACTGGTTGGCGCACACCCCCATGCTGAGCGGATGCTCCTGGCAGAAATGACTTTCAGGGTTTTTCAGCCATTCCAGGAATTTCAGCCGTGCCGGGTGTGAAAGGGCCTTGAGGACTTCCTCCGGGTTCATCGGTGCTTCTTTAATATCTGACATGACCGATATTTATATCGATAATTATCGATATACAAGTCACGTCTCTGTGAACGTTGCGGGGACGAAAAGGCTGTTCCAAAAAAGAAGGCCGCTGGATCTCTCCGCGGCCTGACAAGTTTGAAGGTCAAAAACCTCCAGAGGGGAACAGCTGTCGCGTGCCTTGGGCGAACGTGACAGCCAACTAAGATATGGGTGTGAGAACAATGCAAAACAAGGTTGCATCGTGCGATATTTCGCCAATTCGGAGAAAATTCTTGCGGGTAAAAAAAGAGGGCCGCCGGATGGATCCAGGGCCCTTTAAGTGTGAAGGTCAAAAACCTCCAGAGGGGAACAGCTGATGCGGTGGAACTGGGAGGAAAAGCCACCGTGTGCATCAGCTGAGAGCGATATGGTGCTTTTTTGTGCACGAAACAACTCTTTTTTGTGCAGGTCAGACATGCGCGCCGCGCAGCCCTCGATATTTCCGGTATATTTTATGTGCAAAGCTGAAAAGGGGCGCCTGTACGCCCCTCTTGCTTCTGCCTTTGTAAGGCTTTGAATTTGAAAGATTATTCTTTGACGTCGATTATTTTAACGTCAGAAGTTCCAGTTCCGCGCCTTGGCGACGATGAAGTCGCGGAAAGCCTTCAGCTTTGCAGCGTTTTTCATCTCGTCGGGATAGCAGAAATAGGTATCGAATGACGGAATATCTGCCGCGAGCGACAGCTGGATGAGGCCAGGATCGCGACCGACGATATAATCCGGCAAACAGGCGATACCTATCCCCAGCAGACAGGCCCGCTTGATCGAGGTCTGGCTGTTGATCTGCAGATGTGGAATGCGCGTGTTGTCAGAGGAGCGCCCGGCATTCTCTAGCCAGTTGACGTCGAGCAGGTAGTTTGGCGCCGGTTCACCGAAGGAAATGATGCGGTGATTGTCGAGATCCTCGATCGACTGTGGCTCTCCGTGACGGTTGATATACGACGGTGCGGCATAGACGTGCATATGCACCGTGAACAGCTTGCGCTGAATGAGGTCCGACTGCTGCGGCTGGCGCAGGCGGATGGCACAATCGGCGTGGCGCATGTTCACATCCAGCTCCTCATTGTCGAGGATGAGCTGGATCGACATTTCCGGGTAGAGCTGCAGGAACTCCTGTACCTTGTCCGTCAGCCACCCCTGGCCGAGACCGACGGTTGTCGTCACGCGCAGCTTGCCGCTCGGCTTTTCCGTCGTTTCGGTGAGTTGCATCTTCACCGTTTCGAGCTTCAGCAGCACGTCATGAGCGGTGCGATACAGCAGCTCGCCCTGTTCGGTGAGGATGAGGCCGCGAGCGTGGCGATGGAACAGCTTGACGCCGACATCCTGCTCCAGCGCGCTGACCTGACGGCTGATGGCCGACTGGGACAAATGCAGCTTGTCGGCAGCGTGGGTGAAAGACCCAGCTTCGGCTGCGGCATGGAAAATGCGCAGTTTATCCCAGTCCAATGGCATTGCCATGCCTATCCTGCCTTTCGGTTATTCCGCTGCGACCGCGAGCGGTTGTTGCGCGGTGAGATAACGTTCCGCTTCCAGCGCCGCCATGCAGCCCATGCCGGCGGCGGTGATCGCCTGGCGGTAAATGTCGTCAGTGACGTCACCGGCTGCAAAAATGCCTTCCACGTCGGTAGCGGTGGAATCGGGGGCGGTCCACATGTAGCCGTTGTCTTTCAGCTTCACCTTGCCCTTGAACAGCTCGACTGCCGGCGCATGGCCGATGGCGACGAAGACACCGTCGATGGGGAATTCGCTGATCGCGCCGGTCTTGGTATCACGCAGCTTCACGCCGGAGACAGAAGGCGGCATGGGCGGCTTGGCCGGTGCGCCGGTGATTTCGGCGATTTCCGTGTTCCAGAGGATCTTGACGTTTTCCTTGGCGAACAGGCGCTCCTGCAGAATTTTTTCCGAGCGGAAGCTGTCGCGGCGGTGCACCACTGTCACGGATTTGGCGATATGGGCGAGATAGAGCGCTTCTTCCACGGCGGAATTACCGCCGCCGACCACGATCACGTCCTTGTTGCGATAGAAGAAGCCGTCGCAGGTGGCGCAGGCGGAGACGCCGAAGCCCTGAAATTGCTGTTCGCTTTCGATGCCGAGCCACTTGGCCTTGGCGCCGGTGGCGATGATCAGCGTATCGGCCGTCCAGACCTGACCGGAATCGGTCTTGACCACGAAAGGCCGTACGGTGGTGTCAACTTCGGTGACGAGGTCGCTGACGATTTCCGCCCCCACATGCGTCGCCTGCTTCAGCATCTGGTCCATCAGCCATGGGCCTTGGATCGGATCGGCGAAACCCGGATAGTTTTCCACGTCCGTGGTGATCATCAATTGCCCGCCCTGTTCCATGCCGGCAATCAGCACGGGTTTCAGCATGGCGCGGGCCGCGTAGATCGCTGCCGTATAGCCGGCGGGACCAGAGCCTATGATCAATACCTTCGTATGGCGGGCAGACATGGAAATATTCCTTCTCAATAACGGGGTCTTCGCTCGAGGGCCTTCCAGCCGCAGGACGGCGGACGGGCCGCAACCCCTTCGTTGCCCGGTATTTAAGGTTGTCTAGTGTCTTTATTCAAGGGCAGCCTTGCGTTACCAACAAGGCAGTTGTGGATGCGCGCGCAATTTTGTGACCGGGCGGTGGCATAATGTTGCGAATCCCGCGCCGAATAGTACAAGGAAGTTCTACAGCTTAACGAGGTACTCCTCCGTGACCAGCGTCGAACTCGATGCCATCGATCTGAAAATCCTGCGCGAATTGCAGCGCGACGGGCGCATGACCAATGTGGAACTGGCTGAAAGGGTCGGTATATCCGCGCCGCCATGCCTCAGGCGCGTCCGCAAGCTGGAAGAGGCGGGTGTGATCGAGGGCTATCACGCCATGTTGAACGCGCCGAAGCTCGGTTTCGATCTCGTCGCCTTCTGCATGATCGGTCTCAAACGCCAGTCGGACAGCAATCTGAAGGCTTTTGCGGCGGCAACCGCTGGCTGGTCGCTGGTGCGGCAGGCGTGGATGGTGTCTGGCGAAAGCGACTTTCTGCTGCATTGCGTGGCCAAAAACCTGACGGAATTTCAGGATTTCGTCATCGAGGTTCTGACGGCGGACGAAAATGTCGATACGGTGCGCACCATGCTCACCATCCGTCAGGTGAAGCGCGTCGGTCTGGTGGAAATCTGATCGGCCGGCTTTTCGTCGACTTCGGAGGGGGGATTACCCCCGCCGCAACGCCTCGTAGACTTCGCCGAGACTTGTCGCTTCTTTTTCCAGCGGAAAAGTGCTGCGCACGTGCGCAAGTCCGGCACTTGCGTGGGCTTTGGCCAGAGCAGGATCGGCGAGATAGGTCTTTATCGCATCTCTGAGCGAGGCGTAGTCACCCGCGTCGACAACCGACCCGGTTTCGCCGGTGACGATCATTTCCTCATAAGCGCCGGCGTTGCTGGCGACAACGGCCGTGTCGGAAGCCATAGCTTCGAGCGGCGTCAAGCCGAAGCCTTCGTTGCGGGATGGGGCGACATAGAGCGTCAGCCGCCGGTACCAGGGCTTGATGTCGCCAACTTCGCCCTGAAATACGATACGGTCGGCGAGGCCGGCCGCGGTCACATCGGCCTTGAGCGCATCACCAAAGGCCTTGTGTTCTGTTGTGATGCGGCCGGAAACTACAGCGGTCCATTGCGGGTAATGGGGCAGAAGCTCGATCATGGCGCGCACGAAGAGATCAGTGCCCTTCTGGTGGCGCACCCGTCCAAAGCAGCCGATCAGATATTCCCCCGGCAGGCCGGTTGCCGCGATCGTGTCTTCCGGGCCGGTGGCGGGGTGGAACAGCTCGGTATCGACGCCATGCATGACGACGCGGTGGGGCACTTCCAGGAACGAGCCGGAGCGCGCGTTGGTCGCAACCACGGCGTCCATCTTCGAAATCAGAAAGCGTGTATAGGCGGAATGCCGTCTCTGCGCTGCCGAGGTGAACAGAAGCTTCACCTTCATGCGCAGCACGTCACGCATGAGAAGACCCGGCAACATTTCAAGATTTCGCCGGGCATGCCAGATGCGCGGGCCGCCCTGCGGACCGTCCTGCCAGAGCCGCCACAGATCACGAAAGCGCACATGCGGCAGATGCGGCGGCAGGCCGGGGCCGATGACGGCGACCTGCTGTCCCAGCCGATTCTGCACCGGTATCAGCTGAACGATGGTTGAGGTGACGCCGGAGAGCCTGCGTTTGAAGTTCGGCGCAAGCACCTGCACATCTTTCAGACTGACGTGGGACAAGATGGGCTTCCGTCTTTGCGGCTAATTTTGGGGATTGAAGACTTCAAGAAAAGCAATGCGCCCGCATGGGGCGCATTGCATGTGGGGGCGTCAGCCCCACTGAACCGCGAGAATCTCGTAGCCCTTGGCGCCGCCCGGAGCGTTAACTTCAATGCTGTCGCCGACTTCCTTGCCGATGAGCGCGCGGGCGATGGGCGAGGAGATGGAGATGCGGCCGGCCTTCACATCGGCTTCCTGGTCGCCGACGATCTGATAGGTCTTTTCCTCATCGCTATCCTCGTCGACCAGCTTGACGGTGGCGCCGAACTTGATCTTCGAACCCGACATCTTGGAGAGATCGATGACTTCCGCGCGCGCGGTCAGGTCTTCGAGTTCGGTGATGCGGCCTTCATTGTGGCTCTGTGCTTCCTTGGCAGCATGGTACTCGGCGTTTTCCGAAAGGTCGCCATGGGCGCGCGCTTCCGCAATCGCCTCGATGATACGGGGGCGTTCCTCCTGCTGGCGCCAGCGCAGCTCCTCCTGAAGCTTGACGAATCCACCCTGAGTCATCGGTACTTTTTCTACCATTTTTTTATCCTTCGCATTCCGGTCGCTATACTTGCAGACACAAAAAGAAACAGGTTCCGGAGAGGAACTCCGGAACCATGCCAAAATCAAAACTGAGCCGACTATATCAGAAGACGGCAGCGAAATGCCAGCAAATTTGAGGTGCGCATATTTCCTTTAACAATCAATGACTTAATCTGTTTCATTGACATTCGTCGTCAGAACATATAGTGAACATACCTATGAAGAAGTCGATCAAGCAACGGCTGGCCATTCTCTCCGACGCGGCAAAATACGATGCATCCTGCGCATCGAGCGGCACGACCAAGCGAAACTCTGCAGCATCAGGCGGTCTGGGCTCCACGGAGGGGTCGGGCATTTGCCACGCTTATGCTCCCGATGGACGCTGCATTTCGCTCTTGAAGATTCTGCTCACCAACTTCTGCATCTATGATTGTGCCTATTGCATCAACCGGTCGTCAAGCAATGTGGAGCGGGCGCGTTTCACGCCGGAAGAGGTGGTGTGGCTGACGCTCGAGTTTTATCGGCGCAACTATATTGAAGGGCTCTTCCTATCGTCGGGCATCATCCGGTCGTCGGATCATACGATGGAAGAGATGGTGCGGGTTGCACGCGAGCTGCGCGTTACGCATGGTTTTCGAGGCTATATCCATCTGAAGTCGATTCCGGAGGCGTCGCCCAGGCTCATCGAGGAGGCGGGGCTTTACGCGGATCGTCTCTCGATCAATATCGAATTGCCGACCGATAGCGGCATTGGTCGTTTCGCGCCGGAAAAGCAGCCCGCCAATATTCGCCGCTCCATGGCCGATATCCGCCTGAAGATTGAGGAGGCGGGGGAGCCGACCGTCAGGACGAAAAAGACCAAGCGCTTTGCGCCGGCCGGGCAGAGCACGCAGATGATCGTGGGGGCGGATGGCGCCGACGATAACACCATTCTCTCCACCAGTGCCCGGCTTTATGGCAGCTACGGTTTACGGCGCGTCTATTATTCGGCCTTCAGCCCCATTCCGGATTCATCGAAAAACCTGCCGCTCATCAAACCGCCGCTGATGCGGGAGCACCGGCTTTATCAGGCGGATTGGCTTTACCGCTTTTACGGCTTCGACATTGGCGAGATAACGGCGACCGGGGGTGACGGCATGCTCGATCTCGATATCGACCCGAAACTGGCCTGGGCGCTGAAACATCGCGACCGTTTCCCGGTGGACGTCAATGCGGCGGATCGGGAAATGCTGCTGCGGGTGCCCGGTTTCGGCACCAAGACGGTGGCCTCCGTTCTCTCGTCACGGCGGTTCCGGCGGCTGCGGCTGGAGGATATTGCGCGTTTCGGTGTTTCCCTGAAAAAGGTGAAGGCTTTTATCGTCGCAGAGGGCTGGACGCCGGGCAAGCTGACCGAGCGGCCGGATTTGCGGGCGATGTTTGCACCGCAGCCCGAACAATTGTCGCTGTTATGATGTACTGCCCGGTGCTGGAAGGGCGGGGCGATTTCGGCGAGTGGCGCGATGCCGCGCGTGCGGCCCTTGCCGCCGATATTCGACCGGAGACGATTGACTGGCGGTTGCAGGATTACGGGGCAGGGCTGCTGGATTTCGCAGGTGAGCCATTACCGATGGTCGATGCCGGCAATGGGCAGGTTTCCGTTCCGGCTTCGTTTTTGGCGCTGGCACAGGCCGTCATCTGCCATGGCGATCCCGGCCGGTTTGCGCTGCTTTATCGTTTGTTGTGGCGGCTGAAGCGGGATCGCGCCCTGTTGCAGTTCAAGTCCGATCCGGATGTTGCAGAGGCCCGTTTGCTCGAGAAATCGGTGCGTCGGGATTGTCACAAGATGACGGCCTTCGTCCGTTTCAAGGAGTTGTGCTTGCCGCAGGGGCAGGGCGGGCGACGGCGGTTCGTGGCCTGGTTCGAGCCGGATCATTTCATCGTCGAGCGAACGGCAGCGTTTTTCCAGCGACGGTTTACCGATATGGACTGGCTGATCGCCACGCCGAAAGGGTCCGCCCGATGGGATGGAAGCGAGCTGCAAACCTCTCGGGAGGCGGCGGCGAAGCCCGATCTGACGGACGAGACGGATGAACTCTGGCGAACTTATTATGCCAATATATTCAATCCGGCCCGCTTGAAGATTAAGGCCATGACGGCGGAGATGCCAAAGAAATACTGGAAGAACCTGCCGGAAGCCGATCTCATTCCCGACCTCATTCTCGGCGCGGAGGCGCGGGTACTGGAAATGGCCGCCAGAACGGCGAGCCAGCCGCAGCCCTTTCATCATCGCCTGCAGGTTGCGGCCGCTGCACGGGAGATGCCGCAACTGGCGCCAGACGGAACGCTTGCGTCGCTGGCGCGGCAGGCTGGCCACTGTACCCGCTGTCCCCTGCATTGCAGCGCCACGCAAACGGTTTTCGGTTCCGGGCCGGAGGATGCGGAAATCATGATCGTTGGCGAACAGCCGGGCGATCATGAAGATCTCGCCGGAAAGCCTTTTGTCGGCCCGGCTGGCCAGCTTTTCGACCGGACTCTTGCCGATGTCGGTATTGAGCGCAAAAAGCTCTACGTCACCAATGCCGTTAAACACTTCAAATATGAAACGCGCGGCAAACGACGCATCCATCAACGGCCGAATGCAGGCGAGGTGGAGCAATGCCGCTGGTGGCTCAATCAGGAAATCGCGCTCGTCCGGCCGAAACTGATCGTCGCCATGGGCGCAACTGCGCTTTATGCGCTGACCGGCGGCAAAGAAAGGCTCTCGGAGATCAGGGGTCGTCCTATACCGATGGAGGAGGGCCGAACGCTTTTTGTCACCGTGCACCCCTCCTATCTCCTGCGCCTTGCTGGTGGGCGGGCGAAAGAGGCGGAAATGACGCGGTTCGTCGATGATATAAAGTTTATTAGAATATTCGAATAGATTTCGATTTGTATATCGGAGATTTATTGAGAACTTTAGCCGTAACTTCCGGTATTATCGTTTAACGATTGGTTTTCCGTTATTTTTATTGAAATTTTATAATTGGTATTGTATTTGGTAGTTTTAAATTTATTCACCGTATGGACAAATAATGTTGGGTGAGCTCGACCTCGCGACAGTAATACTGATGCAAAAATGTTCTTACATCGTTGGTCTGTTAAGCTTTATCTATCTCAAAATGAGTAGCCGCGGTCTACCGGGGCCCATTCCTCTTGCTGCGGGTTTTGCGGCGATGACGGTCGGTTCGACGCTTGCCGGTTATGGCGAATGGAAAATATTGTCGCCGATCGTTTGGGAGCTTGGCAGCGTTTTGTTCGGTATTGCCGGATATGCGCTGATCTGGCTGGGTCTGAAGACATTGAGCGATGGACGTTTCGTCAATCGCAAAACCATCCTGTTCACCTGTCTTATTGCAGTGCTGGCGATTGGCGTTGCGTTGCAGGTGGCCGGCAACAACGCGTTTCGCGCGGCGCTTTTTAATGGCTGCGCGGCTCTGGCCTATCTTGGCGGGGCGGGCGTGCTTTTTGCCCGGTGGCGGAAAGAGCCGCTTCTTTCGCGGCTGGCGCTTGGTGCGATTACCGGCGTCTCCGGCCTGATATCGCTTGCGGTGATGAAAAGCGTGCTTTTCCCCGCTTATGCCAGCATCAACCTAGTCAATGCGTTCTTCTTCATTATCATGCTGAACTTCGCCATCTCGCTCTTCGTGATGATGCTGGTGGCGGAGCGATCCGAGCGGAAATTGCTGGTTCTGGCGAATACCGATCCGCTGACGGGCGTCAAGAACCGGCGTTTCTTCTTTCAGACGATGCCTGCCGCCCCCGATCCCAACGACGCGGCCATGCTGCTTGATATTGATCACTTCAAGTCGATCAACGACCGCTTCGGCCATGCCGTCGGCGACAGTGTGCTACAGGAAGTGGCAAGGCGCATCGGCGGCAGCATCCGTGGCGGAGACGTGCTGGCGCGTTATGGCGGCGAGGAATTCATCATCTTCCTGCCGGGCGCCGGTGTGGACAAGGCCTGCATGATCGGCGAACGCATTCGTAACGCGGTTGCGATAAATGAGGTCGATTGCGGCGGTCTGCGTGTCGGGGTGACCATCAGCATCGGCGTTGCCGCCACCGGCGACATGCGCTGCGATCTCCAGACGCTCGCAGAAAAGGCAGATCGTGCGCTTTACCGGGCAAAGACCGAGGGGCGCAATTGCGTTCGCGAGGCGCTGGCGGCGTAGGCGGGGCTGCGGGCCGGCGATCTTTCCGCAGGACCGCCTCGCATCTTTGTGTCTTGTAGCGTCGTTGTCACCCTGCGGTCTAAAAGGGCGGCTTGTCTGCTTCATCCGCCGTGGCGCGGCGGGACAGGGCCTCTTTCAGAAGAACCTCGATCTGGGCATTGACGCTGCGCAGTTCGCCGCTCGCGGTGTGCCGGATCATGTTCAATATTGCGGGTTCGATCCGCAACGGAAAAGCCACCCGCTCCGGTCCCGGTGGACGTCCAGCCATGATCAGGTCCTCAAGGCGGTGTTTTGGCCCATCAGGGCCAGGTGTTCCCATCGCTGGGTCCCTGTGGCGGGGCGCTTCAGCATCTTCATGGAGCGTTTGACCTCAGCTTCGGCAACGGCGCGGCGAATGGCTGCGGGCGATCCGTCATTGCGCAATAGGGACATCATGGACCTCGTTCGAACTGATGTTTTGATACCGGCAATGAATTGCAGCAGGATTACGCAATGCAAAACGCCGCGGGCATGGTGACCTGCGGCGCTTTGTTTTCATTCAGCGTTGGAACCTGCGGTTCCCGCAGCTTACTGGAAGTAGCTCTGCAGCGGCTTCACTTCCAGATTGCCGGCCTTCAGCGCCTGGATGGCAAGCGCTGCTGCTTCCGCACCCGCCATCGTCGTGTAGTAAGGCACCTTCTGCATCAGCGTCGCGCGGCGCAAGGACTTCGAGTCCGAAATCGCCTTGTTGCTGTCGGTGGTGTTGATGACGAGCTGGACCTGACGGTTGCGGATGGCGTCTTCGATATGCGGACGGCCTTCCTGCACCTTGTTGATCTTTTCGGCGTTGATGCCCTTTTCGGCGAGGAAACGCTGGGTGCCGCCGGTGGCCAGCACCTTGAAGCCGCTTTCCACGAGAATGCGGATGGCCGGCAGAACGCCTTCCTTGTCCTCGTCACGCACCGAGACGAAGACCGCGCCGGAGCGGGGCAGGTCGACGCCGGCGCCGAGCTGGCTCTTGGCGAAGGCGAGCGCGAAATCCGTGTCGAGGCCGATGACTTCGCCGGTCGAGCGCATTTCCGGTCCGAGCAGAATGTCGACGCCGGGGAAGCGCGCGAAGGGGAAGACAGCTTCCTTGACGGCAATGTGCTTGAGGTTGCGCGGATCGGGCTTCTGGCCATAGGCGGCAATCGCCGGATCGAGCTTCTCGCCGGCCATGACGCGGGCGGCGATCTTGGCGATCGGCGCGCCGATGGTCTTGGCCACGAAAGGCACGGTGCGCGAGGCGCGCGGATTGACTTCGAGAACGTAGATCGTGCCGTCCTTGATGGCGTATTGCACGTTCATCAGGCCGCCGACATTGAGAGCCTTGGCGAGCGCCGTCGTCTGACGCTCCAGCTCGTCGACGATTTCCTTCGACAGCGAACGGACCGGCAGCGAGCAGGCCGAGTCGCCCGAATGGATGCCGGCTTCTTCGATGTGCTCCATGATGCCGGAGACGAAGACGCTTTCGCCGTCGCACAGCGCATCGACGTCCACTTCAACGGCGTTGGTCAGGTAGCTGTCGAACAGCAGCGGGTTCTTGCCGAGCAGGGTGTTGATCTGGCCGGTCTTGTCGTTGGGGTAACGCTGCTTGATGTCCTCGGGTACGAGGCCCGGAACCGTGTCGAGCAGATAGGTCTGGAGCTGGCCTTCCGAATGGATGATCTGCATGGCGCGGCCACCCAGAACGTAGGACGGGCGAACCACCAGCGGGAAGCCGATTTCCGAAGCGACGAGGCGGGCCTGCTCGACCGAATAGGCGATGCCGTTGTTCGGCTGGGCAAGATCGAGCTTCATCAAGAGCTTCTGGAAGCGGTCGCGGTCTTCGGCAAGATCGATCATGTCAGGCGCGGTGCCGAGGATCGGGATACCGTTCTTTTCCAGCGCTTCGGCGAGCTTCAGCGGCGTCTGGCCGCCGAACTGCACGATAACGCCGACGAGTTCGCCCTTCTCCTGTTCCGCGCGCATGATCTCGATCACGTCTTCGGCCGTCAGCGGCTCGAAATAGAGGCGGTCGGAGGTGTCGTAGTCGGTGGAAACGGTTTCCGGGTTGCAGTTGATCATGATCGCTTCAAAGCCGGCATCCTTCAGCGCGAAGGCGGCATGGCAGCAGCAGTAGTCGAACTCGATGCCCTGGCCGATACGGTTCGGGCCACCGCCGAGGATGACGACCTTCTTACGGTCGGAGACCTGCGCTTCCGAGCGGGCTGCGCCGACGAAGGGAATTTCATAGGTCGAATACATGTAAGCGGTCGGCGACGCGAATTCGGCCGCACAGGTGTCGATACGCTTGAAGACCGGGCGGACGTTCAGGCTGTTGCGCAGCTCGGCCACTTCCTTCGGGCGCTTGGAGGTCAGGCTGGCGAGGCGGGCATCGGAGAAGCCCATGGCTTTCAACATGCGCAGGTTTTCGGCATCCTGCGGCAGGCCGTGCTCGCGGATGCGGGCTTCCGTATCCACGATGGCCTTGAACTGGGCGATAAACCACGGGTCGATCTTGGAGTTTTCGTGGACTTCCTCTTCGGTCATGCCCATGCGCAGCGCCTGGGCGACCATGCGCAGCCGATCCGGCGTCGGTGTGCCGATGGCGGCGCGGATCGCGTTCTTGGAGCCTTCGCCCTCTTCGTAACCGGGGATTTCGATTTCATCGAGACCGGTGAGGCCGGTTTCGAGGCCACGCAGCGCTTTCTGCAGCGATTCCGCAAAGGTGCGGCCAATGGCCATGACTTCACCGACGGACTTCATGGCCGTGGTGAGGATCGGCGAGGCGCCAGGGAACTTCTCGAAGGCGAAACGCGGGATCTTGGTGACGACGTAATCGATCGACGGTTCGAACGAGGCAGGCGTCGCGCCGCCGGTGATATCGTTTTCCAGCTCGTCGAGCGTATAGCCGATGGCGAGCTTGGCGGCGATCTTGGCGATCGGGAAGCCGGTTGCCTTCGATGCGAGAGCGGAAGAGCGCGAAACGCGCGGGTTCATTTCGATGACGACGAGGCGGCCATCCTTGGGATTGACGGCGAACTGCACGTTCGAGCCGCCGGTTTCGACGCCGATCTCGCGCAGCACCGCAATCGAGGCGTTGCGCATGATCTGGTATTCCTTGTCGGTCAAGGTCAGCGCCGGTGCAACGGTGATCGAGTCACCCGTGTGGACACCCATCGGATCGATGTTTTCGATGGAGCAGATGATGATGCAATTGTCCGCGGTGTCGCGGACGACTTCCATCTCATATTCCTTCCAGCCGAGCACTGATTCTTCGACCAGAACTTCCGTCGTCGGCGAGGCGTCGAGACCGCCCGAGACGATATCGAAGAATTCCGAGCGGTTATAAGCAATGCCGCCGCCGGTGCCGCCGAGCGTGAAGGATGGGCGGATGATGGCGGGCAGGCCGACATGATCGATGGCCTGAGCGGCAATCGCCATGGCGTGGGCCATATAACGCTGCTTGCGGTCGGTTTCGCCGAGGTTCCACTGGTTTTCGAGATCGTCCAGCGCCTTGTCGAGATCGGGGCCTGAAAGCTTGCTCTTCAGCTCGGTGCGGGCGGCCTCGTGCTTTTTGCGGTCGGCATCCTTGATTTCGGTGGCGTTGGCCAGCATCGAGCGCGGGGTTTCGAGGCCGATGCGGGCCATGGCCTCGCGGAAGAGCGCGCGATCTTCCGCCATGTCGATGGCTTCGGGCTTCGCGCCGATCATTTCGACGTTGTAGCGATCGAGAACGCCCATGCGCTTGAGAGAAAGCGCGGTGTTGAGCGCCGTCTGGCCGCCCATCGTCGGCAGAAGCGCGTCCGGACGCTCCTTGGCGATGATCTTGGCGACGACTTCAGGGGTGATCGGCTCGACATAGGTTGCGTCGGCAAGGCCCGGATCGGTCATGATCGTGGCCGGGTTGGAGTTGACCAGAATGACCCGGTAACCTTCTTCCTTAAGCGCCTTGCAGGCCTGCGTGCCGGAATAGTCGAATTCACATGCCTGACCGATGACGATCGGGCCTGCGCCAATGATGAGGATGGACTTGATATCTTGGCGCTTCGGCATGGCTCTCTCGTTCCGCTTTTTGGTTGCGCAAAACACCGGCCAGGGTGGAAGATCACCGGCCGGGGAGCGCAATTCAAATGTTTTCAGGCTAGAAGCGGCTTATAGGCAAATGTTTTTGAGAACGGAACCCCATAAATTCCGGAATCGACAGAAACTCTTAACGGGCAGGGGCATGTGCGGTGAAACGGGCCTGGACCGCTGCACTATAGGAGCGGCTGACGGGGATTTCCGTACCGTCTTTCGTGATCACGTGCAGGCGACCGGCTCGTTTGCGCAGCAAGGTAACGTCGGCATCGGCAATCCAGTGCGACCGGTGCACCTGCAAGCCTTCCGTATGGCCTATTTCCTTCAGCGCGTCGGAGAAACGCAGCAGAACGAGATGACGCCCGCGCGTGGTGACGATTTCAGTATAGTGGTCCTGCACTGACAGTCGCAGCAATTCTCCGCGTTTTTGCGGCGGCAGGCGCTCCAGCAGCGGCGCGGTGCTTTTCACCTCGCATCCGGTGTTTTTGCCTGTGCCCATTATGGCGATTGGCGCTGTTGCAAGCGACTGGCTGGCGGTGAGATAGCTTAGCAGGCAGAAGATGGCGCAAAGAGGCAGGGATGACAGGCTGCTTTGTAGAAATGGGCCGAAACCCATTTCCGTGCCCGAAAAGATCCGGTTGGTGATGGTAAGCAGGAGCCCTATCGGCAGGGCGGCCGTCAGCGAGCCGATCATCATGCGCGCCAGCATATTCCTGATATTATCGGCGAAGACGCGGTTGGCGACGATGGAAAAGGATATGGCAAGTATCCAGGCGCCGGCCTGTACGATTGTCCAGTAAAGCAGCCGCTCGGCGAAGCTCATGGTTTCGCTCGTGCCGAAAGGCCCGGTCACGATGAAGATCGCCAGCACCGCGAGAAATGTCAGCCATAGCCTGGACGATTGCAGGATGGCGTGCATTTCACGAAGCGTGGACTGCAGATACGGGTGATCCACGAAGTTTTCCTGCGGTTGGCGTCAATCCGTTTTTCCTGAGCGCATGTTTTGCCGAAATTGCCGGTGATTTCAACCGAGCCGAAACAGCGCCCATGTCACTTCAGCCATTGTTAGACGCACCGCTTGCCGTGCAATTCCATGTCGCCACTGTCGTTCCTGCGGCCATTCTCGGCGCCTTCATTTTCCTGCGTCCCAAGGGCGACGCCATTCACCGGCTGCTCGGCAAGATCTGGGTGATGCTGATGGCGACGACTTCCATTTCAACCTTCTTCATCCATGAGCTGAAGATGTTTTACGGTTTCAGCCCCATCCACCTGCTCTCCGTCTTCACCATTTATGGATGTTTGCAATCGGTCCATTTTGCGCGCCGCGGCGATATCGCCCGTCACATGCGGATCATGCAGAGCGTTTATCTCGGCGGCATCGTGATTGCCGGAGGTTTCACCTTCGTTCCGGGACGCATCATGCACGAGGTTGCTTTTGGTGATGGCAGAGCCGGATTTGTGGCGTTTTTGGCTGGCGCTGTCCTGTTTACCTTCCTGTTTGTGATCGTGCTGAAACAAAGACGCAGGACTGCGTGAGAGACTCCGTTTGCCACCTCTGCTTTCTTCCGGAACAAGATGTATTATAGTGCCGTTATAAGGCAGCTTGTTGAGGCGGAACCGCCGGGAGAAGAGCATGGAATGGAGAGGGCGCCGCCAGTCGGACAATATCGAGGACCGGCGCGGCATGTCGGCGGGATCGGGCGATCCTTTTTCCCGTGGCGGGATGCGCATACCTGTCGGGCGTCGCGGCGGCGGTATAGGGATTGGCGGTCTTCTCGTCATTCTGCTCATCAGCTGGGTGCTTGGCATCAATCCGTTGACGCTGCTGACCGGCGGCGATTTGTCGATGGATGGCGGCGGAACGACGCAACAGCAGTCCGGCACGCGTCCGCAGGGCCAGTCGTCCGACGAGACGACCGCCTTCGTACGCACCGTGCTGGCGGAGACCGAGGATACCTGGAGCGGCATCTTCCAGTCCGCCGGCGAAACCTATCAGAAGCCGACGCTGGTTCTGTTCTCCGGTCAGGTGTCTTCTGCCTGCGGTTATGCTTCCGCTGCCAGCGGCCCGTTCTATTGCCCTGGTGACCGCAAGGTCTATCTCGATACCAGCTTCTTCAAGGAACTGGACCAGCGTTTCGGCGCGGCCGGCGATTTCGCGCAGGCTTATGTGATTGCACATGAGGTGGGCCACCACATCCAGAACCTGACCGGCGTCCTGCCGGAGTTCAATCGCCGCCGCCAGTCGATGAGCCAGGTGGATGCCAACAAGATGTCGGTGCGTGTCGAGCTTCAGGCGGATTGTTATGCCGGCATCTGGGGCAAGTTCACCGAGCAGAAGGGCATTCTCGAGGCCGGCGATCTTGAGGAAGCGTTGAACGCGGCTCACCAGATCGGTGACGATACGCTGCAAAAGCAGACGCAGGGCTATGTGGTGCCTGACAGCTTCAACCACGGCACGTCGGCTCAGCGCATGGAATGGTTCAAGCGCGGTTTCCAGAGCGGCCGCGTCGAGGATTGCGATACTTTCTCGGCAGATATCTGAAAACCAACAGGCGAGGGGGCTTTTCAGCCCCCTTTTTTATTTAGCGCATCAAAAGCGCCACGGCGTACATGCCAAGAGCGAAAACCGTATGGGCTACAAGGTTTAGAAAGCGGACCTTTGTAGGGTTCGGCGTCTTCGATGCCGCCCAGCCGATGCCCAGCCCCGGCTGCAGCAGAAACCAGCCCGCGCCGACGGTGACGATACCGACGATCCACGGCTCAATGAAGGACGGATTTGCAAACCATGCGGCCGGAACCACCATCGCGAGAATGACGCCGTAAAGAATGCCAACGGCGTAGTGCGAAATCCAGCCGAGCGCCAGTTCGTGCTCATAGGGTGCCGCCGTGGCGATGCTGTCGTGAAATATCCGGCCCTTCGGCACGTGCCAGAACCAGCGGCCGACCGGCGCCCAGTTCGGTGCGGACTGGCCGAAAAACCGGTGCAGTATGATTGCCCATATATCCATAAACACGGTGCCGCCAATGCCCATGGCAATGCCGCGCCAAATCAGTTCCAGCATGAATCCCTCCGCATGATCATGATCGATCAAGCTCTAGCGGATCGCGCCGGTGGCGGAAACCGGCTATTGCCGGGGCGGACAAGAAAATGGCCGGATCGCTCCGGCCATTTTCTTTTTTGCCATCACGCAGCCCGCCCATATTCCGCTTGCCGCTGGGTTGCCGTAGCAAGCTGGAATTGTGCGAGCAGCTCGTTGAGCGCTGCCGCTTCAGAGGCGAGCCCATGGCTTGCGGCCGTCTGTTCCTCGACCATGGCGGCATTCTGCTGCGTACCCTGATCGATGGTGTTGATGGCTGTGTTGATTTCCTGAAGGCCGGTCGACTGTTCGCGCGATGAGGTCACGATAGCGTCGATGTGGCGATTGATCTCCTGCACTTCGCGGACAATGGTTTCCAGCGCCTTGCCGGCATTGCCGACGAGATCGACGCCGGACTGCACCTGCGATGTCGAGGCGTTGATCAGCGTCTTGATCTCCTTTGCCGCATTGGCCGAGCGCTGGGCAAGCTCGCGCACTTCCTGGGCGACAACGGCAAAACCCTTGCCGGCCTCACCGGCACGGGCGGCCTCTACACCGGCGTTGAGCGCGAGCAGGTTCGTCTGGAAGGCAATTTCGTCGATCACGCCGATGATGTTGCTGATCTCGGACGATGATTTTTCGATGCCCTCCATGGCGCGAACCGCATCTTCGACAATGACGCCGGACTGTTCGGCGTTGCTGCGGGCGCGGTCGACCAGACGGCCGACTTCTTCGGCACGGCGGGCGGAATCCTTGACGGTGGTGGTGATTTCCTCAAGCGCCGCCGCAGTCTCTTCCACGGACGCCGCCTGCTGTTCGGTGCGCCGTGCGAGATCGTCGGCGGACTGGCGGATTTCGCCGGCGCCGGCGTCGATGGCGCGGGCGTTCTGGCCGACGGTGCTGAGCGCTGCGTTCAGCTTGGCAACGGAATTGTTGAAATCGTCGCGCAGGCGATCGATGCGGGCCACGAAAGGCGTGTCGATGCGATAGTTGAGATCACCGTCGGAAAGATGCGCCAGACCTTTGGCAAGCGAGTCGACCGCGAACTGGATGTCCGCCGCATCTTTTGCCGCCAGTCTCTCGCGGTCGCTGCGCTCCTGTTCGGAAAGCGTGCGGTTCTGCTCGGCGTCGTCTTCGAGGCGCAGGCGTTCCATAGCGTTCGAGCGGAACACGGCAACGGCTGCGGCCATCGAGCCGATCTGGTCGGTGCGTTCCTGACCGGGAATGGCGACATCGAGATTGCCGGCGGCAAGCCCTTCCATGGCGGACGTCATCTGCGTGACGGGGCGGACGATGAAGCGGGAAAGGACGGTTGCGAGAAGTCCGATCATGATCGTGGCTGCGAGGATCGTGGCGATGGTTGCCGCCAGCCGGAACTGGCCGATTGCGCTGTAAGCGACGTCGGAATCGACGACGAAACCGAGATACCAGTCGACCGAAGGCAGGCCGGCTACGGGAATGAAGCTGGTGATCTTGCCCTTGCCGTCGATCTCGGTCTTTGAAATCGCGGAGGAAATCGCCGGCGTGTCGACCTTGAAGAGATCGGCCAGCGGCTTGTCGACGAATTTTGGGTCGGGATGGATGAGAATCTTGCCGTCCTTGCTAACGAGGAAGGCGTATCCATCCGTGCCGGCATCCACCGACTTGATCATCTTCACCAGCGAATCCAGCGAGAAGTCACTGCCTGTCACACCAGCAAGCTTGCCGTCGATGGAAACGGGAATGGCGGCGGTGATGATGAGGCCGCCGGTGGAGGCGTCGTTGTAGGGTTCGGTCAGAACCGTCTTGCCGGCTTTCACGGCATCCAGATACCACGGACGCTTTCGCGGATCGTAGCCTTCCGGCAGCGGTGTCTTCGGGAAGGTTGTGAAGGTGCCTGTCTCGGCATTGCCGAAATAGGTCGACATGAACTGTGCCGTCAGCACGTCGTTTTCCAGAAACCGCAGCTTCGCGTCGTCCTCCGGGAGCTTGGCCAAGGTCGCTGCCACCGTTTCCGTCAGCATGATGCGGCCATTCAGCCAGTTGGCGATGCTTTGCGCAGCCTGCTTGCCGGAGGAATCGATGTTTTCCGCGACTGCTTCGGTCGTAACCCGATGCTGTAGGCTGTCGATGTAATAGGAAAAGCCTGCAAAGGCTGCGACGACGAGAGATGACGCGGCAACAAGAATGCGCGTCATGAGATTTGTTTTCTTCGGCAAGCTACAGATCCTTGAAGCCGGATGTACCGTCGAGGTCATCTTCAACATTGATGGGGGAAACATGCCTCAAAGGCGGGAATATTCTGCGTCATGCAGCTTATGATTTTAAAGAACTATCCGATGTTCTAATAAATAGAGGCGAATGGTAAAATTGGACTAAATTTGTCTTTCGTCAGGGCGCAATACGGTCGGATTTCGCCTGGCTGGCGATCTGCGTAATTTTTAACCATGCACTGCTGCCGGTTGCATGCAGACAGCGATTATTTTATTCATCCCTGTGCTGCCGTTGCGCAATTCGCGGGCAACGGCCAAAGTTCAGGTGAATTACAATGTCTTCGTCGGTTGTTGCAGGAACCGTTCCTTCCGGATCGGGGTCGTGGTTTTCGCATTTTAAGGCTACGCTTGCGCTCGGAATTCCGCTCATCGGTGCGCAGCTCGCACAGCTTGGCATCCATACAACGGATATGGTCATCGTCGGCCAGCTTGGAGCCGAGAAGCTGGCGGCCATGGTGTTGGCCGGGCAGTTCTTTTTCGTCGTCTTCATTTTCGGCTCCGGCTTTTCCGTCGCCGTCGTGCCGATGGTAGCGCAGGCTTACGGGCAGGGCGATGCAACGTCCGCGCGCCGATCGCTGCGCATGGGCATGTGGGTGGCGATCGCCTATTGGCTGCTGGCTCTCCCGATCTTCATGAATGCCGAGCGCATTTTGCTCGCGCTTGGGCAAAACCCTGACGTGGCCGCATTGACAGGTCATTATCTTGCCATCGCCAAATTCGGCCTGCTACCGGCATTGCTGTTTTATGTGCTGCGCGGGCTTGTCAGCGCTATCGGCCGAGCTGGCGTCATTCTTTATGTAACCATCATCATGCTCGTCATGAATGGTATATTGGCTTACGCGCTCGTGTTCGGCCATTTCGGCCTGCCGGCCATGGGCATGAATGGCGCGGCCGTCGTTGCCGTCATCGTCAACGCTTTCAGCTTCATCTTCATCGTCGCTTATGTGCAGACGCGTGACGAAACGAAGAAATACGAGCTCTTCGTGCGCTTCTGGCGACCGGATTGGCATGCGCTTTTCGAAGTGCTGCGTCTTGGACTGCCGATCAGCATCACCATTCTTGCCGAAGTGACGCTGTTTGCTGCAGCCTCCATTTTGATGGGGCAGATCGGCACCGTGCAGCTTGCGGCGCATGGTATTGCCCTGCAGCTTGCCTCCATCGCCTTCATGATTCCGCTCGGTCTTTCCCAGGCGGCGACGGTTCGCGTGGGCGTGGCGCGGGGGCAGGGGGATTTCAAGAACCTCATCCGCGCCTCGATCATGATTTACGCCATCGCCTGCGGCATCGCCATTTGCGGCGGCATCCTGTTTGCGGCCGTGCCGGAATTCCTGGCGAAATGGTTCCTGGATGCGAAATTGCCCGAGGCGACGGAAGTGCTTGCCTATGCCAGCAGTCTGGTGGTGATTGCCGGCATCTTCCAGCTGGTGGATGGTATTCAGGCGGTCACGGCGGGCCTGCTGCGCGGGTTGAAGGATGCACGCATACCGGCGATGCTGGCACTGATTTCCTATTGGCCGATCGGCCTGGCGCTTGCCTGGACCATGGCCTTTCCGCTCGGTTTCGGCGGACGCGGCGTCTGGTTCGGCTTCGTCATCGGTCTTTCGACGGCTGCCGTTCTTCTCACCATCCGCTTCGTGTTGCTTGTGAAGCGTGAAATGAAAACGGCCCGCTGAGAAGCGGGCCGTATGTAACTTCCGGATTGGAAAAGTATCAGCGCTCGGCGAGCGCTGCCTCACCCTTCTTTTCACGCAGCAGGTTGACGAAGCGGCGGAAGAGATAGTGGCTGTCCTGCGGGCCCGGCGATGCTTCCGGATGGTGCTGGACGGAGAAGACCGGCTTGCCGGTGATGCGCAGGCCGCAATTGGTGCCATCGAACAGCGAGATATGGGTTTCCTCGACGCCCTCGGGCAGCGACTTGGTATCGACCGCAAAGCCGTGGTTCATCGAAACGATTTCAACCTTGCCGGTCGTGAAGTCCTTCACCGGGTGGTTCGCGCCGTGATGGCCCTGATGCATCTTCTCGGTCTTTGCGCCCACGGCAAGACCGAGCATCTGGTGACCGAGGCAAATGCCGAAGATCGGCAGGTCGGTCTTGATGAGGTTCTGGATGACGGGAACGGCATATTCGCCCGTCGCAGCCGGGTCTCCCGGACCGTTGGAGAGGAACACGCCATCCGGCTTCAGCGCCATGATGTCTTCCGCAGACGTCTGCGCCGGAACGACCGTAACCTTGCAGTCCAAACCGGCAAAGAGGCGCAGGATGTTGCGCTTGACGCCGAAATCGACACAGACGACGTGGTACTTCGCATCGGCTTCGCCGAGCGTGCCGTAACCCTTGTTCCATACCCATGGCGTTTCCGTCCAGGTGGAGGACTGGCCGGATGTCGCTTCGATCGCGAGATCGAGGCCGACGAGACCGCTCCATGCCTTGGCTTCCGCCTTCAGCGCCTCGATGTCGAAAACGCCGTTCGGATCATGGGCGATGACCGCGTTCGGCGCACCGTTTTCGCGGATCCAGGCCGTCAGCGCGCGGGTGTCGATGCCGCAGAGGCCGATGACGCCGCGGGCCTTCAGCCAGGCATCCAGATGCTTGACGGCGCGGAAGTTCGAGGGATCGGTGATATCGGCCTTGAAGATGACGCCGACGGCGCCGCGGCGGGCGGCGGGTGTGAGGTCTTCAATGTCTTCGTCATTGGCGCCGACATTGCCGATATGCGGGAAGGTGAAGGTAACGATCTGGCCAAGATAGGAAGGGTCGGTGAGGATTTCCTCGTAACCCGTCAGCGCCGTATTGAAGCAGACCTCGGCCTGAACCTTGCCGGTTGCGCCGATGCCCGTTCCTTCAATCACCGTGCCATCGGCAAGAACAAGCATTGCGGTCGGTTTGCGGGTAGTCCAGGGCGCTGTCTCGGTCATCTCGTTCCGTTTCTGCCGCTTCGCACCCCGCCTCTTGAAAGGCAGGGGGTAAGGGGCCATTTTTGTCGCAGGCTTCGTGACATAAAGGGGCGCGCGATAAAGCTCGCGTTCCGACCCTTCGTTAAAATCTCGTGCAGGTGCCGGAAAATAACGAAAGCAGCCCAAGCGGTCAACCGCAGGGCCAAGATTTACGCGGAATTAAACCACCGTATTTTCAAGGTCTTATGCATTTGATTTGCTTGAGCGTGTCTGCTCGTTTATGTCGTTTCGCAAAATGAGGTGGAAAGTTTCCGTATCAAGACGCTGCGGAAAGCGCTTTCCCAAGGAGAAGAAAAATGATGCGCGACACGTTCGCAACCGCTTTGAAGGACGCATTGAAGGGTCGTGATGCACGCCGCACCTCGACCGTGCGTCTCATCCAGACTGCCATCAAGGATCGCGATATCGCCAATCGCGGCGTGGGCAAGGACCCCGTCAGCGACGAAGATATCATGCAGATTCTGACCAAGATGGTGAAGCAGCGGGAAGAATCCGCAAACATCTATGAAGGCGCCGGCCGTCCCGAGCTTGCCGCTCAGGAGCGCGAGGAAATCGTCATCATCAAGGAATTCATGCCGGAGGAAATCCCGGCCGAGAAGGTGCGCGAACTCTGCCAAGCCGTCATCGCCGAGACCGGCGCCGCCGGCCTGCGTGACATGGGCAAGTGCATGAACACGCTGAAAGAGCGTTATCCCGGCCAGATCGACTTCGCGAAGGCTTCCGGCGTCGTCAAGGATTTGCTGAAGTAGTTTTCGCCATTTCTGAGAAAGTAAAGGCAGGGCAGCCATGGCTACCCTGCCTTTTTTCTGCCGACGAAGATGCATTCCGGCGGATCAAAATGCTCTTCCACGCAGGCTTTTTCGGGGGGACGTGCCTGCGGGTTTCGGCAGATGCATGGAAATTTCAAACACTGCCTTTGACTATGTTTTGTTTTTACATCGTCGCAACACGTCGCTCAAATTACAAAAACATAATTTTTGGTGATGTTGCACCGCCATAAATTTGCCGGAAGCTGGCGCAATGGCGGCATCGTTTTCATCTCTGTAGCCTGTGAATATCGGGTATTGTCTTTCTTTAGGTTGGTGCTCAAGCCTTTCTGCGCTTATATGAAAGACTGGCCTCGAACAGGTAACCCATGCGCTTTTCCAATTCTTTCCTCGATGAGATACGCGACCGCGTGAACATCTCCGATGTGATCGGCCGACGTGTGTCCTGGGACAAGAAGAAAACCAATACGTCGCGCGGGGATTATTGGGCCTGCTGCCCGTTCCATGGCGAGAAAAGCCCGAGCTTCCATTGCGAGGATCGCAAGGGGCGCTACCATTGCTTCGGTTGCGGCGTTTCCGGCGATCACTTCCGCTTTCTGACGGAGCTTGAGGGCTTAAGTTTCCCGGAAGCCGTTCAACAGATCGCCGATATGGCCGGCATTTCCATGCCGCAGCCCGATCCGCAGGCGGAAAAGCGGGAACGCGAGCGGACCTCGCTGCAGGACGTCATGGAAATGGCGACGCTGTTCTTTCAGGATCAGTTGCAAACGGCGCTTGGCGCTCGGGCGCGGGCTTACTTGCGCGATCGCGGGCTGACCGGGCGCACCATCGAGACGTTCCGGCTGGGTTATGCGCCCGATAGCCGCAATGCGCTGAAGGAGCATTTGGCGAGCAAGGGTGTGACGAAGGAGCAGATGGAAGCCTGCGGGCTGGTGGTGCATGAGAATGTGCCGGTCTCCTATGACCGCTTCCGCGACCGGATCATGTTCCCGATCCTGTCGTCACGGGAAAAGGTGATTGCTTTCGGCGGCCGCGCCATGGCGGCGGATGCGGTGGCGAAATATCTCAATTCCAACGAGACCGAGCTCTTTCACAAGGGCAATGTTCTCTATAATTTCGCCCGCGCACGGCGCGCCTCGCAGGCGGCAGGCGGTTCGGTCATTGCCGTCGAAGGTTACATGGATGTTATCGCGCTCTATCAGGCAGGTGTGGAAAATGCCGTCGCGCCGCTCGGCACGGCGCTGACCGAAAGCCAGCTCGACCTTCTCTGGAAAATGTCGCCGCAGCCGATCCTCTGCTTCGATGGCGATGGCGCCGGCATTCGCGCCGCCAACCGTGCGGCCGATCTCGCCTTACCGCATATCAAGCCGGATCGTTCCGTCAGCTTCGCGCTTCTGCCCGATGGCAAGGACCCGGACGATCTCGTGCGGCTGGAGGGGCGCGCGCCCTTCGACCGGGTGCTTTCGGAAGCCAAGCCGCTTGCCGCGATGATCTGGAGCCGTGAGACCTCCGGCGTCACTTTCGATACGCCGGAAAAGCGCGCCCAGCTCGAAAGCCGGCTGCGGCAGATCGTGGCCGTGATCGGCGACGAGACGGTGCGCCGCTTTTACCAACAGGATATGCGCGAGAGGCTGAACGGCTTTTTCCAGCCGCGTTTTCAGCAGGGCGGAGCGCAGGGCGGCAATTTCCGTCGCAATGGCGCTCAGCCGGCGGGACGCGGTTTCCAGCGCAATGCGCCGGGGCGGGGCGGGGCGATGGCTGCACCGGCCAGCAGCATTTCAGACCGGCTGGCGCAATCGGGTCTCGTCAGGGGTTACCAGACCAAGCCTTCGCTCCGGGAAAGCGTTCTCGCCATCACCATCGTCAATCATCCCGAATTGCTGCTCGAGGAATATGATGAGATCGCCGCCATCGATTACGAGAACCGCGATCTGCAGCGCCTGTGGTCGACGGTGCTGACATATGCGGCGGAAAGTGCGGCGGATATTTCGCGGGCCGGGTTGATCGAGCGCCTGTCGCAACAGGGTTTCGAGGTGCTTCTTAAGGCGATGGATCAGCAGGTTCGCAATGCCCGCCTGTGGACGGCGACGGAGCAGGCGGCGATGGAGGATGCGCGCGAGGGATACGTGCAGGCTCTTTCCCTGCATAAGAGGACGAAATCCCTGCTCTGGCAAAAAAAGGAACTGGAGCGCGAAATCGCCGAAGCGACAGACGACGAGCGCGGCACACTTCTGGTGCGGGCGCTGGCCGAAGTTCAGCTTGAAATCGGTCGTATGGAAAATCAGGAGGCTATCATCGATGGTTTCGGGGTCATGTCCGGCCGGGTGAAGGGGCCGGCCTTCGGCCATGGCTGAGAGGCCTGGCCAAGAATTGAAAGGCGGGTGGGGTTGCCTTTTGCGGCAGGCGTCCTAAATAGGGGTTAGTCTGGTGATAACCCGCAAAATGCGGCTCTTTTTAAGAATTTCCTTGGCTGTCTCGCCCTTAAAGGCTTGACGGGGCGGGAAATAGCGGGAATCACCATTTCATGAATAGTAAAGTGGAATGAGCCTTGGCGGATAGAAATTGCATGAGCAAGCATTTCCGGGTGCACTGTCTTTGCATTCTGCCTGAGGCTGCCGTGGTTAATCGGCAATTAAAGATCACTCCGTTAGGTGTCTGACAGTGATTCGCGGCAAACGCTGGATGCTCAAGGGGCGGACGGCGATGCTGCGGAACAGGTGTTAGCGTCAGGGAAAGCGACGAGATAGATGGCAACCAAAGTCAAAGAAAACGAAGAAGCAGAAAACGAACGCGACGGTGCGACGGACGGCCCGCTTCTCGACCTTTCGGATGACGCGGTCAAGAAAATGATCAAGGCCGCCAAGAAGCGCGGCTATGTAACGATGGACGAGTTGAATTCCGTCCTGCCGTCCGAAGAGGTGACCTCCGAGCAGATCGAGGACACGATGGCGATGCTGTCCGACATGGGCATCAACGTCATCGAGGACGAGGACGCCGAGGAAGCTGCCGGCAGTGACGACGACGGCGATTCCGATGGTGAGGAATCCGAGGGCGGCGAACTCGCTCCTTCCGGCGGCACCGCGCTTGCGACCGCAAAGAAGAAAGAACCGACCGACCGCACTGACGACCCCGTGCGCATGTATCTGCGTGAGATGGGTTCCGTCGAGCTTCTGTCGCGCGAAGGCGAAATCGCCATTGCCAAGCGCATCGAGGCCGGCCGTGAAACTATGATTTCCGGCCTGTGCGAAAGCCCGCTGACGTTTCAGGCGCTGATCATCTGGCGCGACGAACTCAACGAAGGTACGACGCTGCTGCGTGAGATCATCGATCTCGAAACCACCTATTCCGGTCCGGAAGCCAAGGCGGCGCCCCAGTTCCAGAGTCCGGAAAAGATCGAGGCCGACCGCAAGGCCGCCGAAGAGAAGGAAAAGACCCGCAAGCTGCGTGCACCTTCCGGTGACGATGACGTGACGGATGTGGGTGGTGACGGCCTTCCGCCGGAAGAGGAAGAAGAGGACGACGACGAGTCCAATCTTTCGCTTGCCGCGATGGAAGCCGAACTGCGCCCGCAGGTCATGGAAACGCTCGACACCATCGCCGACACCTACAAGAAGCTGCGCAAGCTTCAGGATCAGCAGGTGGAAGCGCGTCTCGCCTGCACCGGCACCCTGTCTTCCGGCCAGGAGCGTCGGTACAAGGAACTGAAGGATCAGCTGATTACGGCCGTCAAGTCGCTGTCGCTGAACCAGAACCGTATCGACAGCCTTGTCGAGCAGCTCTACGACATTTCCAAGCGCCTGATGCAGAATGAAGGCCGGCTGCTGCGCCTTGCCGAATCCTATGGCGTCAAGCGTGACAGCTTCCTTGAGCAGTATCACGGTGCGGAACTCGATCCGAACTGGATGAAGTCGATTGCCAATCTGGCCGCCCGCGGCTGGAAGGAATTCGCTCGCGAGGAAAGCAACACGATCCGGGAAATCCGTCAGGAAATCCAGAACCTCTCGACGGAAACCGGCATTTCCATCGCCGAATTCCGCCGCATCGTTTCGATGGTGCAGAAGGGCGAGCGCGAAGCGCGGATCGCCAAGAAGGAGATGGTCGAGGCCAACCTGCGTCTGGTGATCTCGATTGCGAAGAAATACACCAACCGTGGTCTGCAGTTCCTCGATCTCATTCAGGAAGGCAATATCGGCCTGATGAAGGCGGTTGATAAGTTCGAATATCGCCGTGGTTACAAGTTCTCGACCTATGCGACCTGGTGGATCAGGCAGGCGATCACCCGTTCGATTGCCGACCAGGCCCGCACGATCCGTATTCCGGTGCATATGATCGAAACGATCAACAAGATCGTTCGCACGTCGCGCCAGATGCTGCACGAGATCGGCCGCGAACCGACCCCGGAAGAGCTGGCCGAGAAGCTCGCCATGCCTCTTGAAAAGGTGCGCAAGGTTCTGAAGATCGCCAAGGAGCCGATTTCGCTCGAAACCCCCGTGGGTGACGAAGAGGATTCGCATCTCGGTGACTTCATCGAGGATAAGAACGCGCTGCTGCCGATCGACGCCGCCATTCAGGCGAACCTGCGCGAGACGACCACCCGCGTTCTCGCTTCGCTGACGCCGCGTGAAGAACGTGTTCTGCGCATGCGTTTCGGCATCGGCATGAACACCGACCATACGTTGGAAGAAGTCGGCCAGCAGTTCTCGGTGACGCGCGAACGTATCCGCCAGATCGAGGCGAAGGCGCTGCGCAAGCTGAAGCATCCGAGCCGTTCGCGAAAGCTCCGGAGCTTCCTCGACAGCTAAGCTGTTTATTTCTTTTAAAATTGAACCCGGTCAGTCACCTCTGGCCGGGTTTTTTGTTTCCCGCACTGGCGAACTCTGCGACAAGCCCTATGTGTGAAACATATCGCTTTCCGCTTTGCCGGAAATGCTCGGTTTCGATTTGGTTCGATTGATGCAACAGGTTTCGGCAAGCAGGTGGAAAGGGAAGGGATGGGCAGTGCCCATCTCCGTGCTGCTGCATCTGGCCGTTGTCGCACTGTTCTTTTTTGAATTGCCGGAGCGGATAGCCGAACCGCAGGAGCCGGAGAGCGTCAGCGTCGAACTCGTGCCGCCGCCCGAGGAAAAAAAGGCGGAAGAGGCCCCTTCGCCGGGTGAAGAGAAGGCTAAAGAGGAAAAGCCAGAACCTCCGCCACCTCCGCCGCCAGCTCCTCCGGCAGAAGACGCGAAAACTTTGCCGCCGCCACAGGCGACGCTACCGGCCATCGCCATGCGGCCTGAGGAAACGCGGGCGGATCCCGAGGACAAGCCGGGCAAGACGGAGGAAGCGGAAAAGACCGAGCCTTCCGAAGAGCCTGCAAGCCAGCCTGAAAAAACGGCTGAGGAAAAGCCCGCAGCTCCTGCCGCCAACAGCGATCTTCAGGCTTCCGCCGCACAGGGGGAAATCGCGGTTTCACCCGTGAAGGAAGAAACGCAGCCCGATCAGCCGCCTGTACCGCAGGCCAAGCCAACTGAAGAAAAGCCGGCGGAAGTGACGGAAAAGAAACCCGTAAAACTTCCGGCGGCCAAAAACCTCCTGTCTTCGTCCATGCTGTCACCGGCCCAGAGACGTCAGATGTTTGGCGATCTGCCACCACGTCGCCGCGTCGTTCAGCTTTGCAGCACCGAAGCCCTGGCCCAGATTCAGAGCGCAGGATTTGCCGCCAGGGGCATGATCCCCTATTCGGACACGGGCGGCAGGATTTCCGGTAACTCAATCGATGCTTCCGGCGGCGCGTTCAACACGGGCAATGGCTGGCATGACGTTTCGTTCCAGTGTGAAGTCGATCTGGAAAATTACACGGTGACGGAATTCCGGTTTAAAATTGGGAATGAGGTCAGCCCGGAAGACGCGAAAAAGCGCGGCTTTACAAGATTTCAGTAGGGCTGGTTCGCATCAATCTCCTACACCCGCTCCGCATCCCCCATCAGCAGCCCAATGCCCGCCATCAGCGCATCCTCATCATAAGGCTTCCTGATGACAGGCACGGCGCCGAACTCATCCGGCACCATGCTGCCATCCGCATAACCGGTGGCGAACATGAACGGAATGCCACGGCGGTGAAGTTCGCGGGCGACGGGGATCGAGGTATCGGAGCCGAGATTGATGTCGAGAATGGCGACGTCAGGCACATAGCTTTTCAGCTTTTCAAGTGCCATGGCCGACGAGGTCGCGGTTTCGATTGCCTTGATGCCATTATCTTCCAGCATGTTCTCGACATCCATGGCGATGAGCATCTGGTCTTCGACGAGTAAGACTTTCAATGGCTCCTCCCGGTTATAGCGTCTGGGCTGCGGCGCAATTTCAAGTTCGGTTCGCGTGTCGGTACTTGCCGTGGCCGACGAGACGTGACGGGAGGGCAGGAAAATTTCCGCCTCCAGCCCATCCGGCAGATAGCGCATGGTGCTGCGCCCACCGAGGTCATAAGGAATACTGCGGCTGATGAGTGCCGTACCGAAACCGGCGCGCGACGGCGTCGGCAGTTTGGTCGGCAGGATTTCACGCCACTCGATCTCGCAATCGCGGTTCTCGTTGATGTCCCAGCGCACATGCAATTGCCCGCCATTTTGCGAAAGCGCGCCGTATTTGGCGGCATTCGTCGCAAGTTCGTGCAGCACCAACGCCATCACCGAGAAAGCGCGGGAATCGAGTGTGACCTGGGGGCCTTCAAGCTTCACCGTCGTTTCCGGAGAGCGATGCGGCGACAGTTCGGCATCCAGCAGGTCGCGCAGCGCGCCGCCGCCTTCGCCGCGAATGATCTGGTCATGGGCAAAGGACAATGCCTGAATGCGGCCCTTCAGGGCGGTCACATATTCCTGCAAGGTCTTGCCCTCCTGCGAGGGATTGCCGACCAGCGATTTGATGATGGCCAGAACATTCTTGACGCGGTGGTTGAGCTCCTCGTTCAGCATGCGCTGACGCACTTCCGCGCGTTCCCTCTCGCCCGCCATCAGCTCGCTGTGATGGAATGCGACCTCGACCAGCGCAATTCTCGCCGCTTCCGCGATCTCCCGGTCGGCTTCCGACCAGGGCTGCGCCTGCAAGCGGACCGTCTCTTTCCAGATCGCAAAGCTCTTGCGCGGGGTAAGGCGGTCGCCCATCGGGCCGGTCTCATAGGATTTTTCAGGATTGCCGGCCCAGTTCAGATTTTGCACGATCTCCTTGCGGAAAAACAGCAGATAGTCGTTTTTCACCTGCGACAGCGGAATGGCGAGCATTCCAGCTGCCGTGCCGGCATAGATTTCCGCCTCCGGTATGGCCTGCGATAGCGCATGCGTCGCCCAGACCTTGCCTTCCGAAGCCGAAGCCACAAAACGCGCCAGCCTTGGAATGGCATTGTGCGGCGGCGTTGCGCCATGGCCGTGCCAGTTGTTATCGACCCAGAGCCCAACGCCGTCGCAGGGCATCAGATCGGCAAAATCCTGAAAGCTGTCGACCAGCAGTTCTTCAATGTTGGCGTGATGGGCGGCAAGCTGAAGGAAGCGGTCAAGAGCGGCATGGGCATGGTTGACGGTATCGAGCCTGCGCTTCTGCTTTAGAACCTGCAAATGCATGGAGAAAAACTCTCCGAACATTTCCGCAGCGATCCGGACTGGCATCGTCAGCACGCGCGGGGAATAATGGTGGCAGGCGATCAGGCCCCATAGCGCACCGTCGACAATCACCGAAATCGACATGGAAGCCGCAACACCCATGTTGCGAAGATATTCGCAATGGATGGGCGAGACGCTGCGCAGATGCGCGAAGGACATATCGAGCGGCTCGCCGGAGGCATCGACAACCGGCAGGACGGGAACACGGGCGCCGCTGGCATCCGAGATAATGCGCAGCGTATTCTTGAGATAAAGCGCGCGGGCCTGCTGCGGAATGTCGCTGGCGGGGAAATATTGCCCGAGAAAGCTTTCCAGCTCCGGCTGCTTCGCTTCCGACAAGACCTTGCCTGCGCCATCCTCCTCGAAGCGGTAGATCATCACCCGGTCATAGCCGAGCGTCGCCTTTATCAGCCGCGTCGTTCTGGAGATCAGGCTTTCGACGCTGTCCGCTTCGCGGATGCGGTCCACCATCTTGCGCGCGGTGCCGAGCGGCTGCGTCTCGTTGCGGGAGGGTTCGAATTCGATGATCGTGGTGGATTTGTAGCGGTGGAGCGAAATGTCGAAGCCGCGACCGTCGCTCATTTCCACGGCGGGCAGCATGGCGGGACGCGTAGTTCTGCCGGTGACGGTGAGCGCATTGCGGAGATCGTGGACAAGTTTTTTGCCGAGCACCTCCTCGGCGGTTTTGCCGTTGATGTCGCCTTCGACGCCCAGCATTTCGCGGCAGTTTTCAGAATGCCGCAGCACCATGCGCATGGCGTTATCGCAGGCGATGAGGCAGCCGTGCGGTTGAATATAGCCTGGGATGTGGATGGGTTCGCGGTCGCAATTGGTCAGATCGACATGATAATCACTGGGTGCCATGAATCAGTCTTTCGCACCCTGTGTCTGTCTTGGACGAGGACCATTGTGTTCGTAAAGAAAAGGGTAAGCCTGGATAATTCATTCTGACAGTGCCAACCCTTCCCCGTTTTTTGCAACTGTGACACCGGTGTTCCGTTCTGCTTTATGGGCCGTCGTCACGCTATTGTCGTATCCCTTACGTCATCGGATACAAATTGACATGCTGAAACGTTGGCATCGCCGATTTTGTTCCAGCTCAGTGAAGGAAAAAATGTGCCGCAGAGAAAAATCATCGTCGCCACCCGGGGGCAGGGTCTTTATGAATTCACATCCGAGGCCAAGGCGTTCGTCAGCCACGCCGGCGTGGAAGAAGGCTTGCTGACGATCTTCGTCCGGCACACATCCTGCTCGCTGCTCATTCAGGAAAATGCCGATCCCGATGTGCGGCGCGATCTCACGGCGTTTTTCTCCCGCCTCGTCCCGCCTTCCGACGATCCCTCCATGCGCTGGATCATCCATACGCTCGAAGGTCCCGACGATATGCCCGCCCATATCAAATCAGCGCTCACCACGGTTTCCATTGGCGTACCGATCAGCGACGGCAGGCTCGTGCTCGGCACCTGGCAGGGCCTTTATCTTTTTGAACATCGTGACCAGCCGCATCGCCGCGAAATCGTGCTGCATATCTCGTCCTGAGATACGGATCCAGAGCGCCATGCTTCGCGTTAAGCACCCTGAACGCCTGCTGAACATTCGGTTCTGTTAATATTCAGGCGGGCGGGTCTAGGGTCTCGTCAATCGCCGGGGGATGTTCCCCTGTCGGCAAAGAAACAAACGGAGTGAGTTCATGTTCAGCACCTTCGCAAAAGCCGGCCTGGCTGCCCTCATCGCCCTCGGTGGAATTTCCGTTACTGCGCCAGCGGCTTCCGCAGCCTCGGACGTTCAGTTCAGGGTTCAGGTTCAGGATGGTTATGGCCATCGCCCCGGCTGGGGTCGTCCGGATCGCCCGCGCCGTGGCTGCTCGCCCTGGCTTGCGGAAGAAAAGGCAGGCCGCATGGGTCTTCGCCGCGCCCGCGTGGTTGATGTGTCGCCGCGCCGTGTCGTGGTGGCAGGCTTCGACCGTCGCGGCCGTGATCGCATCGTTTTCGCCAATGAGCGCGGTTGCCCGGTGATCCGGCGCTAACAGCGTATAGCCTTATCGATCTGCTGATACCCCGTCCGGCGGAACGATTAAAAAATGCCCCTCGCTTGTCCAAAAAGACAGGCGAGGGGCATTTCGTTTTGTATCATGCCAATGGCCAAACTTCGGATGGCGAAGAGCGGCACAGGAGTACCGCCCGCCGCCGATCTTACTGCTCGAGAGCGAAGGTGACGTTGACCACCACGCTGTAGCTGTTCTCGCCCGAAGCGATCGGCACGCTGTCGGCTTCCTTCATCATCGAAGCACGCATCATGCCCGCCGGTACCGGCATCGGGCGCTGCGAGTTCTCGCTGATCTGAATGACGCGGCCAAGCTTCACGCCCGCCGCTTCCGTCAGCGTCTTCGCCTTGGCGAGAGCATCGGCGACGGCCTGCTTGCGGGCCTCGGTCACCGTCGCTTCCGGCTTGTCATTGGTGAAGGTGATGTCGCCGCCCTGGTTGATGCCGAGCTTGACGGAGGTATCGAGGATCGCGCCGAGCTTTTTCAGGTCGCGCACCCGCACGGTCAGGCCGTTGGACACCTGATAGCCGGTGATCTCGGGCGCGACATAGACGCCGTCCTTGGGTTCATAGTGCTTATAGAGCGGTTGCACCGAAAAGTTGCTGGTCTGCAGGTCGCGGTCCTCGATGGCGGCCTCTTTCAGCGCCTTTAGAACATCTGCAAGCGCCTTGGAGTTTTCGGTCAGTGCCGCAGCCGCGGTCTCCGCCTGCTTGATGACACTGAAGGACAGGATCGCCATGTCGGGGGCAATGGCCGACTGGCCTTCACCGGAAACACTGATGGTGGCTTCGCGCGGGGAAGCTTCCTGCGCAGAAACCTGGGCAGCGAGCGGCATCATGGCTGCTGCGGTCATTGCGGTGAGTGCGAAAAGGCGAGCCGTTTTTGTCTTCATGGTGTTTCCTCGTTGATTGAGTCCCTTTGAAGGGTATTGCCTTAGATTGTGTAGCTAATACGGCGGCGCTGCTTTGCGAAAGCATCATTGGCTTGTCGGGCTCAAAAAATTACGTTAGAGCGTGACCCACCGGATTCGAGCCATTGCGAACCGGTGCTTCGGACTGATTTTCCGAAAGGGGCCTGTAGCTCAATGGTTAGAGCCGGCGGCTCATAACCGCTTGGTTGGGGGTTCGAGTCCCTCCGGGCCCACCATCGCTCCTTAACCGGGTCATGAAAAGGGGTGGCTTCAAAAATGAACGCTAGTGATTGGGCAGCAGTTTATGCCGCGATTGTAGCAACAGGCGCGCTGGCATTGGAAATCAGACGCTGGTTTGAGAGCGGCCCCAAAATCTCTGTGCGTGCCAATCCTGATATGACATTGATTGGCCAAGGCGGAGTAGAGCAGACTAACTTGCTTGTGGTAAACGCTGTGAACCGTGGCGATGCTCCTACTACGATTACCCATTTTTGTTTACTGGAGTACCCCAATATATGGGCGAAATGGCGCAACAAAGCGAGCCAAACGTTTGTGGTTCTGCATCCTCAAATGCCTGGACATCCGCCGATAATTCCTACGATGCTCGGATCCGGACAAGAATGGACGGGGATGGCGCATCCTCGCGAAGACGTAACTGGCGATATTCGAACAGGGAAAATGTGGGCCGCAATTTATACCACGAGCCGAGGTAGGCCATATACTGCGCGAGTCCCCAAACGAACGTCTCAACCTAACGCCTTGAAGGCTGCTGAGAAAATATAGCCGCACATTGTGTCTAAGGGGCATATGTTTTTCCGGGCAAACGTCGACTGCATAGCGCGCCGGTTCATTTCGCCCGGCGCCCTTGTCTGTTGCGACTATGCCGTCAGTTACAAACCCGCATACTTTCCGTATGCCAGCCACCATCATAGGAATTGGGCACGCGGCGGTCTTCGAACCAGCAGCGGGGGCGGGGCGGCGGTGGCGGTTCGTAGTAGCGCGGGCCGTTATTGCTGTTGGCGATGGCGCCGCCGATCAGGCCGCCAATGACGCCTGCGGCGAGGCCGCCGGCAATCGCTGCTCCGTCATTGTGGCGGCGGTGTTCGCGGTAGGGCGGTGGGGGTGGGCCGCCGCGGTCGTAGCCACGGTCATAGCGCGGGCGATAGGGATAGTCCTGCGCGGCAGCAGTGCCATAGGATGCAAAAATGCTGCCCGTGGCGATCAGCGCGGCAACAGTGGAAAGAATTATCTTTTTCATCGGGGCTACTCCATAAGCCTGCCTGCGGAGATAGAGGCTCATTATGCCCGGATGATGGCACGGGACGGGTGAACGGCCTGTGAACATTTCATTTCTGCACGGTTCATATTTCCCTGAACCCAGGCGGCGAAGATCGCGGCCGATGCAGGCTTTCAGCAACAAATAAGCCCGGCAGATGGCCGGGCTTTTTAGCGAAATCGACCGGTCGCGATTAGAACTTCACGCCGAGACCGACCTTGACAGTGTGCTGGTCGACATCGGTATTGATGCCGAAGATGTCCTTGTCGCTATAGTCGTTGTAGCGATATTCCAGCCTGCCGAACACATTGTCCGTGAAGGCATAGTCCAGGCCCGCACCGACGGTGTAGCCGTTGAAGGTGGTGCTGTCCTTGCCGGCTCCGGGCGTTTCGATGAAGCCGCGTGTCGCGGTCCAGCCGGCGGTGGCATAAAGCAGGGCATGGTCGAAGGCATAACCGACACGGCCGCGAACGGAACCCTGCCAGTCGGTGCCGATCTTGACGCCAGCGTAGTCATTGTCGTTCCAGTTATAATCGACATCACCTTCGATGCCGAGCACCAGATTATTGTCGAACTGGTAATTGTAACCAACGAAGGCGCCCAGAATGCCGCCGTTGAAATCATCCGAGGCGACCGGGCCGCCCGCCGAAAAATCACCATTTGCCCAGCCCGCGCCGCCTTGAATACCAAGATAGGGGCCAGACCAGGTGAAGACCGGCAGGGTTTCCTGCGCGACCGGAGGTGCGGGCGTCTCGTAGACGGCATCCGCGGCCATTGCGGTGCTGGCCGACAGGGCCATGAGTGACGTTACGATCAGCGTTTTCATCGTTTTTCTCCCTGAGCTGACAGACATCCATAGCATAGATTAGCTGCTTTTAATATGGGCCGCGGTTCAGTGGTTCCAGGAGGCGCTCATGTCCCCCGGCGTTGCTGCCCGTACGGCCGTGGATCGCGGCTTTTTATCTCCCCGCTATGCTGTTCTGATGCGGCGAACGTCTTCAGCCGAGTTTGGTTCCCTTCGCCGTTTGGGCAAAGGTCCGGTACGGTGGACGGTCGATGTCACGCTTGGTTGTCTTGACAGCGGGGGGAGCGACCATAGAGTTGTGGAAGACGACGCTGGCGCTTTGCGTTGGATTGCCGGCGGCATAAGCTGCGGTTGATACTGCATCATTGCGGCCTCCCGGTGAGGGGGATTGATGCGGATGGGAAGGGCATGGGAGGATGAGATCGCATGAGGCTTTATTTTAGCGGAGGAGGGGCGACGTGATTGTCGGAGCCGTTCTCAGCGCCATTCTTCTTCTCACCCTCATTGCGTTTCCGCGGCATCTCAAATCCGTTGTCATCTGCCTGCTGCTGATCTGGACGGCCACAGCCGCTTTTGTGATTTATGACTGGCGGCGCGGCAACCAGCGGCTCGACCATATCGTCGCGAGCGCGGCATTCGATTCGGTCTGCCCGGATGCGGCATTGCCGATCCGCGTCAGCTTCCGCAATGACAATGACGTCGCGGTGCAGCGGCTCACCTATACGCTTGAAGGGTTTGAACCGGCCTTCCGCGCCTCCGTTTCCTTCGATCCCTATCAGGTGAGCGAAAGGCGCATCGAGGCCGGGGAGACTTTTTCGGCCTGCCGGGCGTTCCGTATGCGCAACAATGAAAGCGTAGAGCCGCAACGGCTGGAGTGGCGCGTTACCGTCATTTCCGCAGAATTCGAATGAGCGGCTCACGCGGCTGCGGTTATCACGGCATTTTGAAAATTGTCTCGCCGAGGAGCGAAGGCGGAAAGTCCGGGCATCACGGCAGATCCGGGCGGATAGGCGAATTCTCCTCCTCCGCAACGAAACCGGCTGGAACAGCCGCTGACTTGTTTTCGTCCATTTGCGATGCCATCTCCCCTCCATTCGATGAATGTCGCGGGTTGATGTTTTGCGTATTGTTCTGAAGTTTCTGAAAATAACCGCCATTGGCCTTGTCGCCCTGCCGGTTCTGGCGGGCGCACATATGGGCATCGGCCAGCTCACCGGAAATTTTCACGAAGTCATTCCTGGAGAGCTTTACCGTTCGGCCCAGCCGAGCGGCAAGGACATCGCGGCCTATGCCAAGGCTTATGGCATCAAGACGATCATCAACCTGCGCGATGAAAAGCGTGAGGGATGGTACGAGGCCGAAAGCCTTGCGGCGAAAAACAACGGTCTCCGGCTTGTCGATTATCCGCTGAGTTCAAGCGAAAAGGTCTCGGTGGAGGATTCGGAAACGCTGGCGGCGGTGCTGCGCAATGCGGAAAAGCCCGTTCTCATCCATTGTGAGCATGGCGCGAACCGTACCGGGCTTGCCTCTGCCATTTACGTGGCGGCCGTCGCCGGCAAGAGCGAGGCGGCCGCCGAGTTTCAGCTTTCACCCTATTACGGGCATGTGCCGATCCCCGGTGTCGGTCGCTATGAAATGTACCAATCCTGGGATGATTTCGAGGAAACCATCGGGTTTTGAGATGCCGCTGTAGATCGAGAAAGACTCTTTTACGGCGCAGAGGCGCCGTGGCTGGATGCCGGCTTAAGGCCGGCACGACGGACGGTTGGGCAACGCCTTAATAATCCCCGCCGCTTTCCCTGATCACCTTCGTCAGGCTTCCCGTCGCCGGGAAAAGCGGGATGAGGCAGGCCTGCAGCGCGTGGTAGATATCGCCCTTGCCGGGGAACAGCGTGTGGGCGGGAACCAGATCTTCCGTCAGTTCCTCATGCCAGCCGCCATTCTCATGGTCGATGAAGTTGTTGGCGATGGTGCTCCAGATGCGGCGGTAGCTGTCTTCATAGAAGTCGTCCGCCGGCAGGTTCTCGTTGAGGAAGTGGGCAGCGCCCGCCGCCTCGGACATGGGCCACCAGAGCTTTGCCCGCTTGTCGGGATTGTCGTTCCAGTCGAGCGTATAAAAGAAGCCGCCCTTTTCCCGATCCCAGCCGAGCGCCATGGATTGCACGAACAGCGATTTTGCGGCCACCGGCATCCAGTCATGGCGGCGTTCTCCCAGCACCCATAATTGCAGGATGAGACGCGCCCATTCCAGCCAGTGGCCGGGGGTGGAGCCGGAGGGGCGGAACATTTCGTTGCCGCGATACTCCTTATCGAGCGTCCAGTTCTCATCGAAATGCTCCGGCACGCGGAAATCCAGCTCGCCGGCGCGGCGGCGGATAACGAGATCGGCGATGCGCTCCGCCTTGCTGAGGTAGCTATTGTCGCCGGTCACCTCATAGGCGGCCATCAGCGCTTCGGTCAGGTGCATGTTGGAGTTCTGGCCGCGGTAATTCTCGATGGGCGACCAGTCGCGATGGAATTCCTCGGCGATGGCGCCGTGTTTTTCCTCCCAGAACCGGGTTTCGAGCACCTCGGTAATGTCGGCCAGCATCTTGTCTGCGAGAGGGTGGCCGACGGTTTTCGCGGAAGAGGCGGCCAGAAGCACAAAGGCATGGCCATAACCCTGCTTGGTGGCGTCCACTGGGCCGGCATCGTTCACCTGCCAGAAATAACCGCCATGTTCGCCGTCGCGATGCCTGTTCCAGAGATAGGTCATGCCGTGATCGACGATATCGCCGCAGCCTGGACGCCCGAGCAGATGGCCGATGGAGAAACAATGCACCATGCGGGCGGATGCGTGAATGCCGCGCACGGGGTCGTTTGGCTGCAGCGGCGCACCCTTGGCGTCGAGATCGAAGAAGCCGCCGGCAGGGTTGAGGGCACGATACTGGAAGAAATCGAAAAGTCCCTCGGCCTGTTTTGCCAGCCATTGGCGATGCCAGGGCAGGGTGTTCCAGTTGCGGCTGTTGTGATCGTCCTCGGGCATTCTCGTCCTCCATGCGGTTTGCTGCTTCGGCTTATATCTTTGCCGTATAAACCTGTCATCTGTCAGCGATATTTCGTAACGTGCTGCTACTGCGCAAAGCCATGCCTGTCCCTTGAAGATATATTGACATAAACATATCTTTATGTGACTTGACGACTTGCGATCTTGCAAATCGAAATGAGGAGTGTGCCCGTGTTTGACGATCTGTTCGGCCCTGAAGGGGCAAAGCGTGACGGCGCGGAAATTTTCAAGGCGTTGCGCGATGCCGCCAGCGAACGCATCCTCATTCTCGATGGTGCCATGGGCACGCAGATCCAGGGGCTGGGTTTTGACGAGGATCATTTTCGTGGCGATCGTTTTATCGGCTGTGCCTGTCACCAGAAGGGCAATAACGACCTTCTGATCCTGACCCAGCCGGATGCCATCGAGGAAATCCATTACCGCTATGCCATGGCGGGCGCTGATATTCTCGAAACCAACACGTTTTCGTCGACCCGCATCGCGCAGGCCGATTACGAGATGGAGAATGCCGTCTACGACCTCAACCGCGAAGGTGCGGCGATCGTGCGCCGTGCCGCCCAGCGCGCCGAGCGGGAAGATGGCCGCCGCCGGTTTGTGGCCGGCGCCATCGGCCCCACCAACCGCACGGCCTCGATTTCGCCTGACGTCAACAATCCCGGTTACCGCGCCGTCAGTTTCGACGACCTGCGTATCGCCTATGGCGAGCAGATCGACGGTCTGATCGATGGCGGTGCCGACATCATCCTCATTGAGACGATCTTCGATACGCTGAACGCCAAGGCAGCGATCTTTGCCTGCGAGGAGCGTTTCGAGGCCAAGGGCATCCGCCTGCCGGTGATGATCTCAGGCACGATTACCGACCTTTCCGGCCGCACGCTGTCCGGCCAGACGCCGTCTGCGTTCTGGAATTCGGTGCGCCATGCCAATCCCTTCACCATCGGGCTGAACTGCGCGCTGGGTGCGGATGCCATGCGTCCGCATCTGCAGGAATTGTCTGACGTGGCCGATACCTTCGTCTGCGCCTATCCCAATGCCGGCCTTCCGAACGAATTCGGCCAATATGACGAAACGCCTGAGATGATGGCGCGTCAGGTGCAGGGTTTTGCCCGCGACGGCCTCGTCAATATCGTCGGCGGTTGCTGTGGCTCGACGCCAGAGCACATCCGGGCGATTGCTGATGCGGTCAAGGATTACAAGCCGCGCCCGATCCCCGAGCACAAGCCCTTCATGTCGCTTTCGGGCCTTGAGCCTTTCGTGCTGACCAAAGACATTCCCTTCGTCAATGTCGGCGAACGCACCAACGTCACCGGCTCGGCCCGCTTCCGCAAGCTCATCACCGCCGGCGATTATACGGCGGCGCTGGCCGTCGCCCGCGACCAGGTGGAGAACGGCGCGCAGATCATCGACATCAACATGGATGAAGGCCTGATCGATTCCGAAAAGGCGATGGTGGAGTTCCTGAACCTCATCGCCGCCGAGCCGGATATCGCCCGCGTGCCTGTGATGATCGATAGTTCGAAGTTCGAGATCATCGAGGCCGGCCTGAAATGCGTGCAGGGCAAGTCGATCGTCAATTCGATTTCGCTGAAGGAAGGCGAGGAGAAGTTTCTCCAGCAGGCGCGACTTGTCCACAATTACGGTGCGGCGGTCGTGGTCATGGCTTTCGATGAGGTCGGGCAGGCCGATACTTACGAGCGCAAGGTGGAAATCTGCGCGCGCGCCTACAAGCTCCTGACCGAAAAGGCGGGCCTTTCGCCGGAAGACATCATCTTCGATCCGAACGTGTTTGCGGTTGCGACCGGTATCGAAGAGCACAATAATTACGGCGTGGACTTCATTGAAGCCACCAAGACCATCCGCGAAACCATGCCGCTCACGCATATTTCCGGCGGTGTTTCCAATCTGTCCTTCTCCTTCCGCGGCAATGAACCGGTGCGTGAGGCGATGCATGCCGTGTTCCTCTACCACGCCATTCAGGTCGGCATGGATATGGGCATCGTTAATGCCGGGCAGCTTGCGGTTTACGACAATATCGATGCGGAACTGCGCGAGGCCTGCGAAGACGTGGTGCTGAACCGCCGCGACGACGCGACCGAGCGGCTGCTTGAAGTGGCCGAGCGTTTTCGAGGTACTGGTGAAAAACAAGCCAAGGTGCAGGATCTCTCCTGGCGTGAGCTTCCCGTCGAAAAGCGGCTGGAGCATGCGCTGGTCAACGGCATCACCGACTATATCGAGGCCGATACGGAAGAGGCGCGCCAGAAGGCGGAGCGTCCGCTGCATGTCATCGAGGGGCCGCTGATGGCCGGCATGAATGTGGTCGGTGACCTGTTCGGGTCCGGCAAGATGTTCCTGCCGCAGGTGGTGAAATCCGCGCGCGTGATGAAGCAGGCGGTGGCCGTGCTGCTGCCTTACATGGAAGAGGAAAAGCGCCTGAATGGCGGGGCCGAGCGCAGTGCCGCCGGCAAGGTTTTGATGGCGACCGTGAAGGGTGACGTGCACGATATCGGCAAAAACATTGTCGGCGTCGTGCTGGCCTGCAACAATTACGAGATCATCGATCTCGGCGTCATGGTGCCGACGACGAAAATCCTCGAGACGGCGATTGCCGAAAAGGTGGATGTGATCGGCCTTTCCGGCCTCATAACCCCGTCGCTAGACGAGATGGTGCATGTGGCGGCCGAAATGGAGCGGCAGGGTTTCGACATCCCGCTCCTGATCGGCGGCGCAACAACCAGCCGCGTGCATACCGCGGTAAAAATCCATCCGCGCTACGAGCAGGGGCAGGCGATCTATGTCACCGACGCCTCGCGTGCGGTGGGCGTCGTGTCGGCGCTTCTTTCCGCAGAGCAGAAGCCGGCTTATATCGACGGTATTCGCAGCGAATATGCCAAGGTGGCGGAATCGCACGCCCGCAATGAGCGCGAAAAGCAGCGTCTGCCGCTTTCCCGCGCCCGCGAGAACGCGCACAAGATTGACTGGTCGGCCTATAGCGCCGTCAAGCCGCAATTTTTCGGCACCAGGGTGTTCGAGACTTACGACCTTGAAGAGCTTTCCCGTTACATCGACTGGACGCCGTTCTTCCAGACCTGGGAGCTGAAGGGCCGCTTCCCGACCATTCTCGATGACGAAAAACAGGGCGAGGCGGCGCGGCAGCTTTACAGCGATGCGCAGGCGATGCTGAAGAAGATCATTGAGGAGAACTGGTTCCGGCCGCGGGCGGTGATCGGCTTCTGGCCGGCCAACGCCGTGGGCGACGATATCCGCCTGTTCACGGATGAGAGCCGCGGCGAAGAGTTGGCGACCTTCTTCACGCTGCGCCAGCAGCTTTCCAAGCGCGATGGCCGCCCCAATGTGGCGCTGTCCGATTTCGTAGCGCCTGTCGATAGCGGCGTTGCCGATTATGTCGGCGGTTTCGTGGTGACGGCGGGTATCGAGGAAGTGGCGATTGCCGAGCGTTTCGAGCGGGCGAATGACGATTATTCGTCCATCCTCGTCAAGGCGCTGGCCGACCGTTTCGCGGAAGCCTTCGCCGAGCGCATGCATGAGCGAGTGCGCAAGGAGTTCTGGGGTTATGCGCCTGAAGAAGCTCTTGCCGGAGATGAGCTGATCGGCGAGGCCTATGCCGGTATCCGCCCTGCGCCCGGTTATCCGGCTCAGCCTGATCACACCGAAAAGAAAACGCTGTTTGCCCTGCTGGACGCCACCAACGCGGCGGGCGTGGAACTCACGGAGAGTTATGCCATGTGGCCGGGTTCGTCCGTTTCGGGCCTCTATATCGGCCACCCCGAGAGCTATTATTTCGGCGTTGCCAAGGTGGAGCGGGATCAGGTTCTCGACTATGCGCGCCGCAAGGATATGCCGGTCACGGAGGTTGAGCGCTGGCTCGGGCCTGTTCTCAACTATGTGCCGACCAACGGCGAGGAAAAAATCGACAGCGCTGCATGATGTTTCGCGCATCGCTGGGGCAAATAAAAGCGCGGGTCTGGCCCGCGCTTTTTTGTGTTTTCAGTTGAGATTAAGACCGCAATGCCGCCAGTTCCTCAATGCCGACATGACTTTCGACTTCGCTGCCGCGCAGATAGAGGTAGAGGCCGATCGCGAATGCGAGGACGGCGATGAAGACCAGATACCAGGCATGGGCCATCGGGTTGATCGCAAGCGCGGTCGTCACGCCAATCGGCGTCAGCCCGCCGAAGACGGCATAGGAGACGTTATAGGCGAAGGAGAGGCCGGAGAAGCGGACCGAGGCCGGGAAGGCGCGGACCATGACATAGGGCACCGCACCCGCCATGCCGACCGACAGGCCCATGACGCCATACAGCACAAACATGGTTTGAAGCGATGTGCCAGCATAGCTGTAGAAGGTGAAGGTGGCGATGCCGAAGAAAATACTGGCGCCCATGAAGAAGAGGCCGGAGCCGATGCGGTCGATCAGCGCGCCGGCGATGATGACGCCGAAGATCAGGAACAGCGTGCCGAAGCTGGTGCCGGCCAGCGCCTGCGTCGGGGTGTAACCGTAAAGCTTCTGCAGGAAGGTGGCGGTCATCAGCGTCGTGACGACGATGGCCGCTGACAGAACCCAGGTGAGCAGGGCGGAGATTATCACGCCGCGCATATGGTGCTTCAGTACCAGCCCGAGCGGCAGCTTGTCCGTCAGCGATTTCGACTTTTTCATTTCCATGAAGATCGGCGTTTCTTCCAGCCAGCGACGCAGATAAACTGCGATCAGGCCGAAAATGCCGCCGAGCAGAAAGGGTATGCGCCAGGCGTAACCGGCCACGTCTTCCGGTGTGAAGAGCGAGTTGATGGCAAAGGCGATCAGCGATCCCAGCATGATGCCGAAGGAGAGGCCGGATGTCAGAAAACCGCAGGCGAGCCCGACGCGGCGGAAGGGCACGTGTTCGGCAACGAAGGTCCATGCGCCCGGCACTTCGCCACCGATGGCAGCACCCTGCAGCATGCGCAGGATGATGAGCAGGATGGGAGCCGCCACGCCGATGGTTGCATAGGTCGGCATCAGCGCCATGCCCAGCGTCGAGAGCGCCATCAGCAGGATGGAGAAGGCAAAGACGCGCTTGCGGCCGTAACGGTCGCCATAATGCGCCAGCACGATGCCGCCCAGCGGACGGACCAGATAACCGGCGGCAAAGATGCCGAAAGTCTGGATCATCACCAGCCAGTCCGGCATTTCCGGCGGGAAGAACAGGTGGCCGATGACGGTGGCGAAAAATACGAAAATGATGAAGTCGTAAAATTCCAGCGCGCCGCCGAGGGCCGAAAGGCCAAGAGTTTTGTAATCCTGACCGTTGAGGGGCCGGGCTGCCGCCGGTGTGGTGGTGGGAGACATGAGGCTGCTTCTTTTCTAAATTACGTATTACTTATGGGCATGCGGCAAGCGGGGCGCGATTTCAAGCCTAATCGACGCTCAATCGCTCAGGTATTTCGAGGGTCGATCAAGAAAGCGGCGCAGGAAACTGATGTTTTCCAGCTCGTCATAAAGGCGCTCGGTGATGCCGTCTGCGTCGAAAGAGTAAATCGTGGCCTCTGGAATGGCCAATAGCACGGGTGAATGGGTGGCGATGATTAATTGTCCGCCGCTATCGGCCGCGTTGCGGATGATCGCCGCCAGTTCTAGCTGCTTTTGCGGCGAAAGCGGGCTTTCCGGTTCGTCGAGAAAATAGAGGCCGGCGCCATGCAGCCGCTGTTGCATGATATCGAGAAATCCTTCGCCATGCGAACGCCGGTCGATGACATTGTTCCTGACGATCCTGCGAAACGTATCCGGGGTTTCTTCAGGAAAGTCTTCGCCCTTCTTGAGAGCCTTTTCCCGCTCCCAGCGAAAATCGTCCAGTGCGTCCTCGTTCTGCCGGCGGATATAACCAAGCACGTCTTCCGCGCGCATGAACATGCGGATTTTCGGATATTTCTTGCGGGCGAAATAGAAGGACTTCGCCACGGTCTCGGCATGCTGAAGGTAGAGGTCGCCGGCAACCTGGCCGTGATTGCCGATGGCATAGGCCGTCATTCCCGCTGCCAGCCCTTCCAGCAGCGTCGATTTTCCAGAGCCGTTGTTGCCGGCAAAAAAGGTGATCGGCGTCTTGAATTCGATGCGTTCCAGATGGCGCAGCGCTGGAACGGAGAAGGGATAGTCGTCTCTTCCGTCCGGGGTCTCTTTCATGGTTACGCTATCGAGAAACAGCATGTCGCGTTCCTTGTATCTAATCCGTCATGTTCGCCGACGTTGCGCTGTGTCGCATCATCGCGGCGTTATGCTCAAAGCAATTGCGTGTGATTGCGGCTTAACGTGGGGCGCTGTTCGCGCCAATGGTTTGCGGCGTCGGCGGAGATACGTCATGCCGCATCGTTAGAAGTTCAGTTTATTATAAATTAGTGCAATTTATTATTGGTGAAATAATCGATCAATATTAGATATAAACAATATATATCTTAAATTTAAGATGTTATAGTAAGTATAAACTTCAAATTAATTCAGTAATGCCAATTGTTGTCATTCTCGTTGTTATTGGAGAGAATGAATGAAGCATATTGTGCTTTTTTCGGTCGGGTTTCTATTTTCCGCGATATTCGTAAGCGAAGCTGAGGCGCGGAAGTCCCGGTTTTTTGCCGTCCCCGGATTCGGAGGCGGCGAGACAATCGATCTCGTTTATGATCTGCCGGATAACGAGCCTTTTCTTCGCGATGGGGAAGTATTCGACATCGGTTATCTCAACAGCGGGGATAGGAGCGGTTATGTGCTGTATCGTGGCGAGCGGTACAGCAGGCTTAGCGATGCGGATATAGCCAGGCTGAAGGCGACGCTTGGTTTTGATCCGACGACAAAAGACCGCATGGAGCGGGCGGCGAGGGGCGGCGAAACGCCTTGGAACCTCGTGATTATCATAGCGGTCGCAATTGTTGGTATCTTTGTGCTTGTCCACAAGAGCATGCAGCTCGTGCGATGGATTTCGCGACTGGCGACGATCTCCGCAGTTGCTGGAAGTACGCGGGAGGAGGAGGAGACCCCCGACCCGCTGGAGGTCCGCAAGAAACAGCTGGTAAACCGTCAATGGAGCGATAGCCAGACGGATCACGCAGCGCGTATCCCGGCAGCATCGTCGGGCCATGCGTCTGCCCGAGGAACGGCTGCGGTCCGGACATTCGGACGCAGGAGCGCCTGAGCGGTGCAAAACCCCTAAACCTCAGGCGGTCTCAGGAGCCTGCGCTATTCGAACCGGTCGATGATGCTGATGCCGCTTTCCCTGAAACTGTCCATGGCGGGCAGGGCGGTTGCGGCCTCGGAAAGCGTGATGTGGCGGCCGATCAGCTTTTCCGGCGCGAGCCTGCCGTTTTCGATCATCGCCAGCATGTCCTCATAACGCCACGCCTGCATGCCGTGGCTGCCATAGATCTCCAGCTCATGCGCAATCACCCGGGCCATGGGGATCGCGGGCATGGCGTGATCGGCCAGCATCAGCCCCACCTGCACGTGACGGCCGCGCCGACGCAGGTTGCTGATGGAGTTGCAGCAGGTCTGCGGGTGGCCAAGCGCATCGACAGAGACATGTGCACCGCCGCCCGTCACCTCGCGAACCGCCTCGGCAACATCGGCAACCGCGCGGCTGTTGATGGTGGCGGTCGCGCCCAGCTGCCGGGCAAGTTCGAGTTTGTCTTCGGCAATATCGATGGCGACAACCTGTGCGCCGAGGCCAGCACCGATCATGATGGCGGAAAGGCCGACGCCGCCGCAGCCGTGCACCGCCAGCCACTCACCACCCTTCAGGCGTCCCTGATCGGTCACGGCGCGGAACGAGGTGGCGAAACGACAGCCAAGGCCCGCGGCAGTGGCGTAACTCATCGATTCCGGGAGGTGGACGAGGTTCTGATCGGCAAAGTCGATGGCGACATATTCGGCGAAGGAACCCCAATGGGTGAAGCCCGGCTGGAACTGCGCTTCGCAGACCTGCTGGTTGCCGGAGCGGCACTCATGGCAATGGCCGCAGCCGGAGACGAAGGGCACGGTGACGCGGTCGCCGGTCTTGAAGCGGGTGACGTGTCTGCCGACGGCGGCGATCACACCTGCGAATTCGTGGCCGGGAACATGCGGCAGGCGGATATCCGGGTCATGCCCCATCCAGCCGTGCCAGTCGCTGCGGCAGAGGCCGGTCGCCTTCACGGCGATGACAACGCCGTTTTCTGTCGGCTCGGGATCGGGAAGCGAGGCAATAACAGGGGTTTCGCCAAAACGTTCATAGAACAGCGCACGCATAGCAGCCTCACATCTTCATTTCCGATCGATATGAGGCCTGCTTAACGTTTTCCCCTGGCGGAGGAAAGCGATTTAATCTTTGATCACCATCAGATCATTGGCCGCAAATTTCAGCGTTACTTGCTCGCCAATCGCCGGGGGCGCCGTTCCGGGATCGTTGAACATGTCGAAAGACAGGGTTGAGCCCCCGAGATCGAGACGGGTACGGATGACGGAGCCGAGGAACTGGCTGGAGGTGACGTTGCCTGATATCGCGACATCACCCTTGGCGTTCGCGCCGAGCGCTCCGGCTTCGGGGCGCAATGCCAGCGTGATCTTTTCGCCATTGGTCGCTTCCACCGGCTGGGGCAGGGTGATCTGCTGATCACCGACGCGGATGACGTTGGCAGAGGCATCCACGACGGTGGCGTCGATGAGGTTCAACGTGCCGACGAAAGAGGCGACGAAGCGGGTCGCGGGCTTGTTGTAGATATCGAAGGGGGAGCCGATCTGGTCGGCGCGGCCGCCATTCATGACGACGATACGGTCGGAAATCGACAGGGCCTCTTCCTGATCGTGGGTGACGAAAATGGTGGTGATGCCGAGTTTCTGCTGGATCTGGCGGATTTCCTCGCGCAGCGACACGCGAATCTTGGCGTCGAGCGCGGAGAGCGGTTCGTCCAGCAGAAGCACTTCCGGCTTCGGGGCGAGCGCGCGTGCGAGCGCCACGCGCTGCTGCTGGCCGCCCGACATCTGATAGGGATAACGGTCCGCCAGATGCTCCAGATGGATGAGCTGGAGCATTTCCTTCACGCGCGCATCGATCTCGGCTTTCGGTTTGCCAGCGACTTTGAGCCCGAAGGCGACGTTTTCGAAGACATTCATGTTCGGGAACAGCGCATAGGCCTGGAACACCATGCCGATATTGCGCTGGTTGGGGCGCAACGCCGTCTGGTCCTTGCCGTTGATGACGATCGATCCGCCACTCGGCGTTTCGAAACCGGCGATCATGCGCAAAACGGTTGTCTTGCCGCAGCCCGATGGCCCGAGGAAGGAGACGAACTCGCCCTTTTCGATGGCCATGTTGAAATCATGCACGACCTGTACGGAGCCGAAGGATTTCTTGATGTTGCTAAGTGTCAAAAAGCTCATGAAATAGTGTCCTCAGGCCTTGGGAGGCGCGCCCTTCTGATAGCGTGAAACGAGTTGGATCAGGCCCAGGCAACCCCAGGTGATGCCGAAGGAAATCACGGCAAGTGCGGCCGGTTCATAGGCGCGGTTGGCGCCGAGCAGCTGCATGTAGGGGCCGAAGGCCGGGCGGTTCAAAAGGGCCGCCATGGTGAATTCACCGATGACGATGGCGAAGGTCAGGAAGGCGCCCGACAGCACGGCGACCAGTACATTGGGCAGAATGATGCGCGACAGGATGATGGTCCATCCCGCGCCGAGGCTCTGCGCCGCTTCGGTCAGTGTCGCCACATCGATGGTCCTGAGACCGGTATCGACGGCGCGGTACATATAGGGCAGGGCAAGCGTCGCATAACCGAACATCAAAAGCAGGTTGGTGCCGAAACTTGTTCCCGTCAGCGGCAGCCAGCTGGAGGTGTTGTAAAGCCGGATGTAACCAAAGACGATGACGATGGCCGGGATGACCAGCGGCAGAAGCGTGATGAATTCGATATAGGGCCGCAGGCCTGGCAGTTTCAGACGCACCCAATAGGCGGTTGGCACCACCAGCAGAACCCCGAAGACGATGGTGAACAGCGCCATTACCACCGAATAGCTGAAAGTCTCCTGAAAGCGCGGATCGCCCAGCACTTTTGCATAGGCGTCGAAGGAATATTCGGCGCGCCGCATTTTTAGCGAGAAGTTGGTCATGCCGATCAGCGGCAGGGCGAAATAGAGCAGGCCGAAGACCAGCGCGCCCCAAGCGAAGAAACGCTTCATTTCAGCCACCTTTCACTGCGGGCGCGCAGCCAGATATAAAGTGCATTGGCGATGCCGGTCACGACGATCATGCCAAAGGCGAGCGCGTAACCAAGATGCGGATTGCCAAGAACGTCGCCGCGGATCTGTGCGAAAAGCAGGATCGGCACGATATTGAGCGAGGAGCCGGTCAGCGCAATAGCGGTTGCGACGGCGCCGAAGGCGTTGGCGAAAAGCAGCGACATGGTCCCAAGCAGTGACGGCAAAAGGATGGGGAAAGCCACCATGCGCCAATATTGCAGGCCTGTTGCGCCGAGGATTTCCGCAGCCTCGCGCCATTCGCGTTTCAGTCCGTCCAACGCAGGTGTGATGATGAGGATCATCAGCGGTATCTGGAAAAACAGATAGGTGACGGTGAGGCCCCAGAAGGACAGGATGTTGAAACCGAGGAGCCTCAGATCGATGCCGATCTGCGTCTTGAGGAAAACGGTAAGGAGACCGACCGGCCCGAGCGTGGCGATGAAGGCGAAGGCGAGAGGCACGCCGGCGAATTGCGAGGCAACGCCGGAAAAGGTCAGAAGCGGTCCGCGAATGCCTTGCGGCAGGCCGCCCAGCACCACGGCGGCGGCGACGGCAAAACCGATCAGGCAACCCAGTGCCGCCGAAGCGAGGCTGATCTTGATCGAAATCCAGTAGGCCGCCAGAATGGAGGAGGTGAAAAGCCCACCGATATTGTCCAGCGTGAAGCTGCCATCTGCATGCTGGAATGCGCCAATGACGATCTTCATCGTCGGCAGGATCAAAAACAGCAGAACAAAAACGGCAAAAGGAAGAACGCCAATCCAGTGCAGCGGCAGCTTTCTGCCCGCGTCGGATGGTCCGCCGGTGTTGGTTGATGGCATGCTTGTCCCCAAACGCCGTTTTCAAACGGTCTGTATATAAAGGTCTACATCATAAAAGAAGCACCCCGGCTTTTGGTCGGCCGGGGTGCATTTTCAACAGTTTACTTCACGTTCGCGCCGACAACGCTGTCCCAGCCGCCGGTCACGGCAGCCTTGTTGGCGTCGACTTCCTCGAGTGTCGGGAAGATGGCCTTTTCATAGGCTGCTGCCGGCGGCAGGCTGTCGATCAGTTCCTGCGGAACCTTGCCGGCCTTGACCATGGCGTTGAAGCGGATCGGGTGGCAATAACCCTTCAGCCAGCCGAGCTGACCGTCGTCGGAATAGAGATGCTCCATCCACAGCTTTGCAGCGTTCGGATGCGGCGCGTAAGCGGAAATGCCCTGAACGTAGACGCCGGCCAGAACACCCTTCTCAGGAACGACAACTTCCGTTGGCGGGTTGTCATTCAGCGTCTTCTTCCAGGAAAGGGCGTTATAATCCCAAGCGACGATGATCGGGGTCGCGCCCTGCGCCAGCGTGCCAGCCTTGCCGATGACCGGAAGGAAGTTGCCTGCCTTGTTGAGGTCGGCGAAATACTTCAGGCCGGCTTCACCGGCTTCCTTGCCAGACGTTGCGCCGGTGGAAAGACCGGCGGCCAGAACGCCTAGGATGGCCTGGTTGGAAGCGCGCGGATCGCCCGCGAGCGCTACCTGCCCGGAATATTCCGGCTTCTGCAGGTCGGCCCAGTCCTTCGGAGCGTTATTGACGAGGTCCTTGTTCACGAAGAAGGACATCACGCCGTAATAGTCGCCGTACCAGTAGCCTTCAGGATCCTTGACGTTGTCAGGGATTTCGTCCCAGGTGGAAACCTTGTAGGGCTGCAGCAGGCCTTCGGCCTTCATCTGCGGGCCGAAGGCGAGGCCGACATCGATGACGTCAGGCGCCTGCGGGCCCTTATTGTCCTTGTTGGCCTTCACCGCTTCCACTTCATCGGCGGAGCCGGCGTCGGGGTTCAGTTCGTTGACGGTGATTTCCGGATATTTCGCCTTGAAGGCGGCAATCACGTCGCCGTAACCGCACCAGTCGTGCGGCAGCGCGATCGTTGTCAGCATGCCTTCCTTCTTGGCGGCGGCGATCAATTCGGCGCTCGGCTCAGCGGCGGCGATGGCGGTGGACGCGATGACCAGCGCAGTGGTCGTAGCAAGCAGTCGGCGGCAGTGAGAGATCACTTTTTTCTCCTCTTCGTGTTCTCATATTGCGGACGCTGATACGGATTCTCGATGAAGCTAATGTGACGGCTGGATTGCAATCTATTTATCCGGATTCCGTCACTTTACGCCCCTTTTCCGCCATCGTCAGGCTTTTTTGCCTGCAATTGCGGGAGTATCCTTTCATTATCCGTGGTGGCCAAATGTGTTCCCCAGCGTGGTTTTTATCCTGTTTTATCGTGCTGGCAGCGATGACAGGTATCCAATCAGCGTGCGGCATCCGCGTCAAGCAAGTTGCCGGCTATGTAGTTTCATGTTTTGTCCGGCCTGCGGAACAACCGGGTCTGTTCGAACAGGCCTTCCAGTGCATTCATGCGTTCCCTGGTTTCATCCCAGGCGCCGTTCTGGACCGCTTCGATCAGCGCTTCGACCACGAACAGCGTGACAACCGAGGAATCCCATGCTGAGGGCGCTTCGATCCTGACGCGGAAAATGTGCAACGCGTGGCGCGCCACCGGCGATGTCCATTGATCGGTGAAGAGAATGATCTGCACACCGTTCGCCTTGGCCACTTCGGCCAGCGTCGTCATGTCGTGCTCGTAGCGGCGGATGTCGAAAATAACCAGCACGTCGCCGGCGCTCATGTTCAACATATATTGCGGCCAGGCGCTGGAATTGGACGACATCAGCGTCGTTTTCGGCCGGATCACCTGCATGTGGGTGAAGAAATATTCGGCGATCGCACCGGTAATGCGCCCGCCGACGAAATAGATGCTGCGCTTGCGGTCGGAAAGCAGCGCTGCGGCATTGTCGAAGACGGCGGTGTCGAGATCGCTCAGCGTGTCGCGCAGATTGCCGGTGATGGCATCGGCGAAACGGTTGAGAATGTGCAGGCCCGGCGCATTGGTTGCCCAGCGGTCATGTTTGGCGACGGGGCCGGAGATCGTCGCCTCCAGCTCCTGATGCAGATGCGCCTGAAATTCGGGATAGCCCTTATATCCGAGCTTCTGCACCATGCGCGCCACCGTCGGTGTGGAAACACCGGCATTTTCCGCAATGGTGGTGATGCTGCCGAGGCCGGAAACGGGGTAGTTGCCGAGCAGGCTCTCTGCCAGCCGTTTTTCCGAACGGGTCAGTGCGTCGTAATGGGCATGGATGACATCCGACACGGTCGCCGTCGTGCTGCGCAAATTTTTCCCCTTCCGGTCTTCTGCCGGTACATGGCTAAAATAAACATCCGCGCCCGCTATCGAGTCAATGGGAAAATGAAGAGAAAATTTCAAAATTCCATTTGACACTCGCGATAATGTGAAGAATTCTTTTCGACATTGACGGAGCGACGGGGTTTCCGGGCGGGGTTCGTGCATGACGGTGCGGTCACGGTTTTTCACAGAAGCGGAAGGGCAGGCCGTCGGCATCGAGAATGCGGCGGCGAAGGGCGACGTCCTCCTCGTCTGCGAACATGCGTCCGCTGCCATGCCACAAAAATACGGAACATTGGGCCTTTCGCCGGAGGTGCTTTCGAGCCATGTGGCCTGGGATCCGGGCGCTCTGGCAGTTGCCCGGCTGCTTTCGGAAAAGTTTGACGCCACGCTTGTCTACCAGCGGTTTTCGCGCCTCGTCTATGATTGCAACCGGCCGCCCGAATCGCCTTCCGCCATGCCGGTGAAAAGCGAGATTTACGATATTCCCGGCAATTTCGATCTCAGCGAAGCGGAGCGGTTCGCCCGCACCTCCGCGCTTTATGTGCCGTTTCATGACCGGGTGAGCGAGATCATCGCCGCGCGGCAGGCGGACGGCCGTAAAGTGGTGGTGGTGACCATCCACAGTTTCACGCCGGTTTATCACGGCCGGTTCCGAAAGGTTGAGATCGGCATCCTGCACGATGCCGACAGCCGTCTTGCGGATGCGATGCTGGCGGGCGCGGAAGGCTGCTCGCTCACGGTCAATCGCAACGATCCCTATGGCCCGGAAGACGGCGTGACGCATACGCTGCGACTGCATGCGCTGCCGGACGGGCTTTTGAACGTGATGATCGAGATCCGCAACGATCTCATCAGCAGTGAAGGAGAACAGGCGGAAATCGCCGGGTTTCTCCATGAGCTTATGGGGAAGGCGCTCTCATCAATCGATGAGTGAGGGAGCTATGGCCGGCCGATGGTGAAAACACCGGGGCCGGCCGATAGATAAGACTGCCGCCATTTTATAAAAACCGGCCATGCAGCCGAAAAAACAAAGCGGCAAGGGAACAGCAAGTGCGTGCGGCCAATCGCGGGAGACACCCGGGTGAAGCCGGAAACTGGGGCACAATCGGCCAATAATGGCTGACTGGCTTGTTTTTTTCTTATTCAGGAGAGAAGGGCATGGACAGTTCATCGTCAGGCGTCAGCTACAAGAAGGCTGATGCATCCTATTTCGAAAAACGCGGACTATCCCGTTATGCGGGCGTATGGTCGCTCTGGGCGCTTGGCGTCGGCGCGGTCATTTCCGGGCATTTTTCCGGATGGAATTTCGGCTTTTCCACCGGCGGCTGGGGCGGCATGCTGGTGGCAGGCATCATCATCGCCATCATGTATCTCGGGCTGACATTTTCGATTGCCGAAATGAGCCCGGCCCTGCCGCATACGGGTGCGGCCTATTCCTTCGCCCGCACGGCCATGGGGCCATGGGGAGGCTTCATCACCGGGCTTTGCGAAAATGTCGAATATGTGCTGACGCCGGCGGTCGTCGTCACCTTCATCACGGCCTATGTGAACTCCATTCTCGGCCTCGATCCGGCCTATTCACCTTTCGTGTGGATCGTTTTTTATGCGATTTTCCTCGGGCTCAACGTCTTCGGACTTGAGCTTTCCTTCAAGGTGACATTGGTCATCACGCTGATTTCGCTTGCCGTTCTGGTGTTCTTCTGGATCAGCGCCATTCCCAACATCGATTTTTCGCGTTTTGCGCTCAACATCGGTGTCGGACCTGACGGCAAGGCGGTGGAACTGCCGGAGGGCGGCGGCTCCTTCTTCCCCTTCGGTTTTTCGGGCGTTCTCGCCACGCTGCCTTTCGCGGTCTGGCTGTTTCTCGCCATCGAGCAGTTGCCGCTGGCGGCTGAGGAATCCGTCGATCCGAAACGCGACATGCCGAAGGGAATCATCCTTGGTATGGTTACGCTGATGGTTTCGGCCTTTATGATCGTGCTGCTCAACCCGTCGCTGCCGGGCGTCGGCGCCTTCCATCTCAGTTCGTCGCTTGAGCCGCTTTTGGACGGTTTCAAGGCGATCTATGGCGATGGCGGCGTGGTGGTGCTCGGTCTCGTGGCTCTGACGGGCCTTATCGCCAGCTTCCATACGATCCTTTATGCGCAGGGCCGCCAGATTTATTCGTTGTCGCGTGCGGGTTATTTCCCGACCGTGCTGTCCATCACCCACTCGAAATACCGCACGCCATACGTGGCCAATATCACCGGCGCCATAGTCGGGCTCGCGGTCATGCTGGTCATCTGGTTCTCGCTGGGTGCGGAGCAGGGCGGCAGCATCATCGGCAGCGTGCTTCTGAACATGGCCGTTTTCGGTGCGATGTTCTCCTATATCATGCAGGCGATTTCCTTCATTCTTCTGCGCAAGAACCTGCCGCATATCGAGCGGCCGTTCCGGTCGCCCTTCGGTATTCCGGGTGCGGTGCTGACGATCATCATCGCCATCGTCACGCTGCTTTACCAGATCCAGGATCCGAACTTCACGAAGGGCGTGCTCTGGGTTGCCGTCTGGTTTGCTGTGGCGATTGCCTATTTCGGCCTCGTCGGTCGTCATCGCCTCATCCTGTCGCCGGAGGAGGAATTCGCGCTGGAGCACAAGCAGGCTGCCATGGCAGCGGCGGCTGCGAAGGTCTGATGCTCAAACAAACGGGCGGCCTTATCCGGCCGCCCGGTCACGACAATAAAGGGAACGGACAAAATGACGAGCTACACATTCGACGCGCTTAAAATGGATGTCGCTGAGGGCCGCATCGACACGGTTCTGGCCTGCCTTGTGGACATGCAGGGGCGTCTGATGGGCAAGCGGTTTCAAGCCGAGTTCTTCGTCGAAAGCGCCTTTGAGGAAACCCATAGCTGCAACTATGTGCTTGCCACCGATATGGAGATGGAAACCGTTCCCGGCTACAAATCCTCCAGTTGGGAAAAGGGTTACGGCGATTATGTGCTGAAACCCGATCTCTCGACGTTGCGGCGTGTGCCATGGCTGGAAGGCACGGCGCTGGTGCTGTGCGACGTGCTCGATCATCACACCCATGAAGAAGTGCCGCATTCGCCGCGCGCGCTGTTGAAAAAGCAGGTGGCGCGGCTTGAGGCGATGGGGCTGAAGGCCTTTATGGCGACGGAACTGGAATTCTTCCTGTTCGACCAGACTTTCGACGCGGCGCGCGCCAGCGGTTATAAAGACCTGAACCTCGCCAGCGGTTATAATGAGGATTACCATATCTTCCAGACGACCAAGGAAGAAGACGTCATGCGGGCGTTGCGCAAGGGCCTGCAGGGTGCGGGAATTCCGGTCGAGAATTCCAAGGGCGAGGCCTCTGCCGGCCAGGCGGAAATCAATGTGCGTTATGCCGAGGCGCTGACTATGGCCGACCGGCACGCCATCATCAAGAACGCCACCAAGGAGATCGCCTGGTCGAAGGGCAAGGCGGTGACGTTCCTTGCCAAGTGGAACTACAATGCTGCCGGCAGTTCTTCGCATATTCACCAGTCGCTGTGGAGCCTGGACGGCAAGACGCCGGCGTTCCTCGACAAGGACGCCAAGCATGGCATGTCGGAACTGATGCGGCATTATGTTGCCGGCCTTCTCGCCCATGCCAGCGAGATCACCTATTTCCTGGCGCCCTACATCAATTCCTACAAACGTTTCATGGCCGGCACCTTTGCACCCACCAAGGCGATCTGGAGCCTCGACAACCGTACCGCCGGATATCGTCTCTGCGGCGAGGGAACGAAGGGCATCCGCATCGAATGCCGCGTCGGCGGTTCCGATCTCAATCCCTATCTCGCCATGGCGGCTTTGCTTGCGGCGGGCATTGACGGCATCGAAAATAAACTCGAACTTGAGCCCGCTTTTGTCGGTGATGCCTATGGCGGCAAGGACGTGCGCGAGATACCCAAGACCCTGCGTGACGCCACCGCTTTTCTGGACGGATCGACAATGCTGCGCAGTGCCTTTGGCGACGATGTGATCGATCATTACGTCCGCGCCGGGGCGTGGGAACAGGAAGAATACGACCGCCGCGTGACCGACTGGGAAGTGGCGCGCGGTTTCGAACGAGCCTAATAATTACGGGAAAACATCATGACCATGATCCAGAATATCTCGCCCATCGACGGCTCGGTTTATGCCGAGCGGGAGGCGATGTCGCTGGAGGCGGCGCGGGCCGCCGTTTCTAAGGCGCGCAAGGCGCAGAAAGACTGGGCTCGACGCCCGCTTGAGGACCGCGTTCAGCTGGTTCTGAAGGGTGTCGCGCGACTCAACGAAATGGTTGATGACGTCGTGCCGGAACTGGCGCATATGATGGGCCGTCCGGTTTGTTATGGCGGTGAGTTCAAGGGGTTCAACGAACGCTCCAACTATGTCGCGTCCATTGCCGCCGATGCACTGGCTCCACTCGTCATCGAGGAAAGCGGCAATTTCGAACGACGCATCGAGCGCGAGGCGCATGGCGTGGTCTTCGTCATCGCGCCGTGGAACTATCCCTACATGACGGCGATCAACACCGTCGCGCCTGCCCTGATGGCTGGCAATACGGTTGTCATCAAGCACGCGGCGCAGACGTTGCTGGTGGGCGAGCGCATGGTGCGGGCCTTTGTGGAGGCCGGTGTGCCTGACGATGTCTTCATCAATGTTTTCCTCGACCACGGTACGACCTCGGCGCTGATTTCCGAGGGCCTGTTCAACTTCGTCAATTTCACCGGTTCGGTGGAAGGCGGCCGTGCCATCGAACGCGCCGCTGCCGGCACCTTCACCGGTCTCGGGCTTGAACTCGGCGGCAAGGATCCCGGCTACGTGATGGAGGATGCCGATCTGGACGCCGCCGTCGATACGTTGATGGATGGTGCGACCTATAATTCCGGTCAATGCTGCTGCGGTATCGAGCGTATCTACGTCAACGAAAACCTCTATGACGCCTTTGTCGAGAAGTCCGTGGCGTGGGTGTCCAACTACAAGCTCGGCAATCCGCTGGAGCAAGAAACCACGCTGGGGCCGATGGCCAACAAGCGTTTTGCCAAGGTCGTGCGTGCGCAAATCGCTGACGCCGTTGCCAAGGGCGCCAAAGCGCTGGTCGATCCCAAGCTTTTCCCCGCCGATGACGGCGAGAGCGCTTATGTCGCGCCGCAAATCCTCGTCAATGTCGATCATTCCATGGAGTTCATGACCGAAGAAACCTTCGGCCCGGCCCTTGGCATCATGAAGGTCAAGAATGACGACGAAGCCATCGCGCTGATGAATGACAGCAAATACGGGTTGACCGCCTCGCTCTGGACGCAGGATGCCGCCCGGGCGGGACGCATCGGCCGCGAGATCGAAACCGGCACCGTGTTCATGAACCGCGCGGATTATCTCGATCCCGCCCTTTGCTGGACCGGCGTCAAGGAAACCGGCCGTGGCGGTTCACTTTCCGTCCTCGGTTTCCAGAACCTGACCCGTCCGAAATCCTACCATCTGAAGAAAGTCACGAAATGAATATCGTCGCCAACTGGAGCTACCCCACCGCCGTGAAGCTTGGCCGTGGCCGGATCAAGGAACTGGCGGAAGCCTGCAAGACGCTCGGCATCAGGAAGCCGCTGCTCGTGACAGATCGCGGCCTTGCCAATATGGCGATCACCGCGCATGCGCTCGACGTGCTGGAAGAGGCGGGTCTCGGCCGCGCGATCTTTGCCGAGGTCGATCCAAACCCGAACGAAATCAACATGGAAGCCGGCGTGAAGGCCTATCGGGATGGCGGTCACGACGGTGTCGTGGCTTTCGGTGGCGGCTCGGGCCTCGATCTCGGCAAGACCATCGCCTTCATGGCCGGGCAGACGCGCCCGGTCTGGGATTTTGAGGATATCGGTGACTGGTGGACCCGGGCGGACGCTTCCAAGATTGCGCCTATCGTTGCCGTTCCGACGACGGCGGGCACGGGTTCGGAAGTCGGCCGCGCCAGCGTCATCACCAATTCGCAGACCCATGTGAAGAAGATTATCTTCCATCCGAAGCTGTTGCCGGGCGTCGTCATCTGCGATCCGGAACTGACAGTCGGCATGCCGAAGGTCATCACGGCAGGCACCGGCATGGATGCCTTCGCCCATTGCCTCGAAGCTTATTCGTCGCCGTTCTTCCATCCGATGAGCGCCGGCGTGGCACTGGAGGGCCTGCGGCTCGTCAAGGAATTCCTGCCGCGCGCCTACAAGGACGGCACCGATATCGAAGCCCGCACCAATATGATGGCGGCGGCGGCGATGGGGGCGGTTGCCTTCCAGAAGGGTCTCGGCGCTATCCACTCGCTCTCGCACCCGATCGGCGCTGTCTACAACACTCATCACGGCATGACCAATGCCGTCGTCATGCCGGCGGTGCTGCGGTTCAACCGTCCGGCCATCGAAGACAAGATTGCCCGCGCGGCCGCCTATCTCGGCATTTCCGGCGGCTTCGACGGTTTTTATGATTATGTGCTGGAGCTTCGCAGGGAACTCGGCGTGCCCGAAAACCTGACCGCCATGGGCATCAAGCCGGATCGCATCGACGAACTGGCGGCGGAAGCGATCAAGGATCCGAGCTGCGGTGGCAATCCGGTGCCGATGACGCTCGAGAATACGAAGAAGTTGTTCGAGGACTGCTTCTGAATAAAGACTTGGCATTCGCCGGGCTTTTAAGGGTCGAGCGGGTGCCGCGTGTTTCTTCTCCCCGCCGGGGAGAAGGTCGCGGCAGCGGGACGAGGGGGCGAGGGTAGAGATATACCGAGAGCCGGCCCCCTCATCCGACCCTTCGGGCCACCTTCTCCCCGGCGGGGAGAAGAAATGAGCGGCAATGTCGTGTCCTGCCTTAGGACAGCCAAGATACTGCCTGTATTTCATGAAGCCCGCGATAGCAATCGCGGGCTTTTTGTTGCGCCGGATAACCGTTCTTAGCCTTTTATTAACCCTGTTCGTTAAGATTATGGAAAGCACCATGAAGACGTCGGTGCGTGAATGAGCATGAAACGGCTCTGACCAACAGGGGGTATCATGTCAGTCATCACTTTTGCCAATACCAAGGGCGGTGCCGGGAAAACCACGGCCGTGCTGCTTCTGGCAACCGAACTGGCCCGCAGCGGCCATCGCGTGACGGTTCTGGATGCCGATCCGCAATTGTGGATTTCCCGGTGGTACGATCTTTCCGGTTCGGTAGAAAATCTGGCGGTGATTTCGCATGTGACGATGGCTTCGCTTGAGGCGCACATTCGCGAGAACCGGGCCAATACCGACTGTTTCATCATCGATTTGCCAGGCGCGAAAACGCCGCTTCTGACCATGGCGCTTGGTATTTCCGATCATGTGCTGATCCCGGTTCAGGGCTCGGCCATGGATGCCCGGGGTGCTGCGGAAGTGCTCGATCACATCGAATTCCTGAACCGCAGGATGGGCAAGGAGATCGCCCATTCCATCGTGCTGACGCGGGTCAATGCCATGGTGGCGACGCGTTCGCTCTTGCTCGTCAAGATGCTGCTGGCGGAAAAAAACGTCTCCGTGCTCAACACGGCGATCGTCGAGCGGGCGGCCTATCGTGATATTTTCGATTATGGCGGCACGCTTCTCCGTCTGGATGGCAAGAAGGTCAGCAACATCGACAAGGCGGTCGAAAATGCGGCGGCCTTTGCCGAGGAAGTCATCAGCCTCCTGCCGAAAAGACTTCCAAGGCGCGTTGCGCACCTGGCGCGTTTGGTGACCCGCAGGGCTGCCTGACTCGGTTTTGCGATTCCCCGCTCGTTGCAGGGAGAACGCGACCTTGGCTGAAATTGGCTTCCCGCAAAATGTGGAGGAGAGGCGCCGTTAAGAGGCGCTTCCTATGGCCTCCTCACGGCGCGAAATTTTTCGCTTGATTTGGAAATGATCGTTCCCTATATTCCGCTCATGAGCAATTTCAGCCAGTCCAATTCCCCGGAACAGCGCCATCGCGGCCGGCCGCGCGAGTTCGATCTCGATCGTGCGCTTGACGGCGCGATCCGTGTCTTTTCCCGGCGCGGCTATCACGCGACCTCGGTTGGCGATCTCACCGATGCGATGGAACTGGCGCAGGGCAGTCTCTACAAGGCATTCAAGGACAAGAAGGCTGTCTTCATCGCCACGATGGAGCGCTACAGGATCGTGCAGACCGAGCGTTTCGAAGCGGCAGTGGCCGGCTTCGAGACCGGTTATGAGCGTTTGAGGGCGGGGCTGATGTTTTATGCCGAACGATCCCATGGCGGTTTAGGTTCGGACGGGTGTCTGGTGGTTGGTGCCGCCGCCGATCTGGCCGCCCTGGATGACGACATTGCCGTCGTGGTCGAGCGGGCCGTGAAGGCGAGGGAACGGATCGTCGCTCGCATCATCACCGAAGGGCAGAAGGATGGTTCAGTGCAGTCGAAGGCCGACCCGGATGATCTCGCCCGGGCGATGCTATGCATGATGTACGGCATGCGCGTGGTGGGAAAAACCGGGCGCAGCCTCAAGGACATGGTGGCCGTGGTGGATATAGCCATGAAGCTTGCCGATTGATTTTGTGACTATTTAGGAAACGTTTGTTTCCATATTGGAGAAAATGATGACGACGCGTGTAATCGATGGGGATGATGTTGAGGCAACATCCATTTCCCCGGCTCTGACGTTTTTGCTGGCGACAGCCTGCGGGTTGATCGCTGCCAATCTTTATTATGGACAGCCGCTAGCAGGCATCATCGGGGCGGAGCTTGGTCTTTCCGCGGGTGCTACCGGCCTGATCGTGACGTTGACGCAGATCGGTTATGGTATCGGCCTGCTGTTCGTCGTGCCGCTCGGTGATCTCATCGAAAATCGCAAGCTGGTGGTCAGTTCCGTCTCGATGGCCGTGCTGTCGCTCGCTGCCGCGGCGTTTGCCCCGCATGCGGCGCCGTTTCTGATTGCTGCCTTTCTGGTTGGCGTCAGTTCCGTGGCGGTGCAGGTCATCGTTCCCTATGCCGCCCATATGGCGCCGCACGCCATTCGCGGGCGAGTCGTCGGCAACGTCATGAGCGGGCTGATGGCCGGCATCATGCTGGCGCGGCCGGTTTCCAGCCTGCTGTCGGAAGTGGTGTCCTGGCGTGGCGTCTTTCTGACCTCGGCGGCCGTCATGGCGCTTCTTGCTGTGGTGCTTTTCCGGCTTCTGCCCGCCCGTATGCCCGATGCGCGCCTGAGCTACGGCGCATTGATGGCTTCGATGGGCAGGCTGGCGCTTCACACGCCGATCCTGCGGCGGCGGGCGATCTATCACGCCTTTCTGTTTGCCGCCTTCAGCCTGTTCTGGACCACGACGCCGCTTTATCTGAGCGGGCCGCATTTTAATCTCAGCCAGGGAGAGATTGCGCTCTTCGCATTGGCGGGCGCAGCCGGCACCGTGGCCGCGCCGATCGCCGGGCGGATGGCCGATCGTGGCTGGACGCGTGCGGCCACCTTCTTTGCCTTGGCGGCGGTGGCGCTCTCCTTCGCCGTCACGCATCTTGCGCCGGAAGGTTCACATCTGGCGCTCGCCATTCTGGTCGTCGCAGCCATCGTTCTGGATTTCGGCGTCACCACCAATCTGGTGCTCGGCCAGCGGGCGATCTTCACGCTGGGGGCGGAATTCCGCAGCCGCCTGAACGGCATCTATATGGCGACGTTCTTCATGGGTGGTGCCATCGGCTCCGCCGTGGGTGGCTGGGCCTATGCCGTCGGTGAATGGCAAGCAGCCTCGTGGATCGGCTTCGCCTTGCCGGTAGCGGCGCTCCTGTATTTCCTGACGGAAAAGCGCGACTGAAACACCAATAACGAAATAAGCCCGGCGGATCACACCGCCGGGCTTTCTGTTTTCTTGCGCTCGATTATTCGGCGAATTCGACCACGACGCCGGGGCGGACCATTTTCGCCAGCTCGGTTGCATCCCAGTTGGTCAGGCGGATACAGCCGTGGCTGTTAGTCTTGCCGATCTTGGACGGTTCCGGGGTGCCGTGAATACCGTAGGTCGGCTTAGACAGGGCAATCCAGACCGTACCGACCGGGCCGTTCGGACCCGGCGGGATCTGCAGGATCTTGTCGTTCTGGCCCTGTTTGAAGTTGATCTTCGGATTATAGGTGTAGCCCGGATTGAGCGCGACGCGCTCGACCGTGTGAGTGCCGCTTGGTGAAGGCGTATCCGTGGAGCCGATGGTGGCGGGATAGGCGGCAATCAGATTACCGTCCTGACCATAGGCGAAGACCTGCTTGATGCCCTTATGGGCAACGATGCGGGCAACCTGCCCCTTTTTCGTCTCGCCCGGATTGACGACCTTGATAATGGTGCCGGGTACGGAGAAATCGATGCCGGGGTTCAGCTCCTTCAGGTAGTTCTCATCCATGTGGAAGCGTTCGGCGAGCGCTTCCGAAGTCGAGGTGAAGGAGAGGGCAGGCAGCTGCGATTTCTCGGCATAGTCGTCCGGGATGGAGGCGACATAGGGGCCGGCGGCGTCGGCGGCGGTGATGGTGTAGTCGACAATAGGCATACCGCCGGAAGCGCGCAGGCGCTCCAGAATATCGTCGGAATTGTTCGGATCGAGCTTTTCGCCGGTCATGTCCTGCCAGGCGGCAATCGCCTTGTTGACGTTGTCGCCCATCTTACCGTCGATAACGCCGGGCGAGATGCCTTCACGGTCGAGGAAGGTCTGGAGCGCGACGATTTCCTGGCGCGAGCGATTGACCGGCGTTGTCACCGGCGTGTGGCGCTCGATCAGGTGCTCCGGCTGCGGAACCGCGGCCGTGGTGCTTTCGCCCGGCATCGGCTGGCCGAGCGGGCCGCTTTCAACCGCACCGGGTGCGGGAACGGAGCCGGTGTAGAAATTCTCGTCGGAGCCGTCGCCGCGATATTCGCGGTAATCGCGCACGCTGCCATTGTCCTGGTAGCCGTAGTCGCGTTGCGGCTCACGATACCGTCCGCCGGGGGCGGGCGGATAATAGGTGGTGTCGCGCTGGCGCGCCTGTTGCCGCTGCGGGTAGCCGGAGGGCATTTCGGTGGCGAGGAGATTGCCATACTGGTCGTAAAACACCGTGCGTCCCATCGCGTCGCGGCTGATGACGATATCGCCGCGTTCGGGAACGAAATCGAGCACGCGACCGTCCGGCGTCACCAGAACCGGCTGCTCATAACCATAACGCTGCTGCGCGCCAGCCTGTAGCGGGGTGAAAACCGACGCCACGGCGACCGTCAAACCCAGAGCTGCGTTAAGAAACTGTTTCACGATTCTGCTATCCCTTGCTTGTTCACCGATAAACACACCGCAATCTTGACCCTATTGTGAAAAAGGTGAATTCGCGGTTAATGCAATCTTAATTTCCTTCACGGTTAGTAGCGTTTCCGTGAACCATGCGTTTTTGCTGCCACAGGGAGGTTGTCTTGCGTTCATTTCAGGCCGGCAAATCGCCACGCATTTTCCTCGATGAAACCTCCGTTTTCGATATCGGCTCCTGCGTCGTCGATGGCATCGACATCGCGCCCGGCCGCGCCATTCCCGACGATGGCGATGCGCGCATCGACCACTCTCTGGAAGGCTTTCTGTTCACCTGCGGCCCCGACCATATCCGCCATCCCGAGCCGTTAGATGGTGACGATGAGGGACGTCGATATCCGCTGCATGGGTCCTTTTCCTCGCATCCCGCGACGGTCATTGCGTTCGATGTTCAAGAGTCCAATGCATTGGCGCGCGTCGAGGTTCCCGTGAAGCTTGCCGATGGTGGCACGGCCCTTCTGGAACGGACATGGCGCATCGACGGGGAAAGCGGCGAAGTCAGCCTCGATGACCGGATCGTCAATACGTCCGAGCGGCCCATCCCGGTGTTCCTGATGTATCACATGAATATCGGCGCGCGGCTGTTCGACGATGCCGTGCGGCTTGAGGGCGCGATGCTGCATGGCGGCGGCCATGGCTGGCGTTTCGGCGAAGAGCCGGGCAGCGTTTTCTGCGTTTCTGCCGGCAATGATGACTGGGCGGAACTGAAGCTCGGTCCGGTCGCGGCCATCGGCGGGAAGACGCTGACCGTGCGTTTCCGTACGGAAACGCTGCCCTATCTGCAGATGTGGCGCAATCAGCAGGCGCCGGCCAATGTGCTCGGCATCGAGCCGGTTTCGCATCGCTGGGTCGGGCGGAGCGAGCTTGAGGCTGCCGGCGAGTTCAATATTCTCCAGCCGGGCGAAAGCCGTTCCTTCGGCCTGCGCTTTTCCATCCTCTGAGTCGTACCGAATGAAGATCGCCCGTCATTGACGCCGCGGTTTTGACCGCTTACATCGGATGCGGATTTCAAGGGTGACGGCCAGCGGAGGCATGACATGGATATCAGGCGCATTGACGACGAATATTCGGTAACGGGACAGATCAGCGTCGCTGATCTTGACGAGGTCAAGGCGCTCGGCTTCAAGTCGATCGTCTGCCATCGCCCTGACGGCGAAGAAGACGGCCAGCCGCTTTTTGCTGATATTGCCGAGCGTGCCGAGCAGCTTGGCCTCACCATCATGCATGTGCCGGTCGGCCGCTATGGCGTCGACGCCGATGCCGTTGCCGGCATGGTGGATGCGCTGGACGAATTGCAGCGCCCGATGCTCGGCTATTGCCGCTCTGGCGCGCGCTCGACGGCGATTTACGAAAAGACCCATCACCTGCGCGGCTGATTTTCCGCGCATCTTCGATTTTTAATGCCAATCAACAGGAGTTTTCCATGACCATCAAGCGCATCGAACCGGGCAAGCGCATGAGCGGCGCCGTCGTTCACGGCAACACCGTTTATCTGGCCGGCCAGGTTGGCGAAGGCACGAGCGTTACGGAACAGAGCAAGTCCGCTCTCGCTGAAGTCGACCGCCTGCTGGCCGCTGCCGGTTCCGACAAGTCGAAGATCCTGCAGACCATCATCTACCTCTCCGACATGTCCACCTTCGGCGAAATGAACGCCGTCTGGGAAGGCTGGATCGACCCGGCAAACCCTCCGGCCCGCGCCACTAGCGGCGCACCATTGGCGACGCCGGACTACAAGGTTGAGTTCATCGTGACCGCTGCTCTCTGAGCAATGGTTTGATTTTTTAAGGAAAGGCCGGGTTGCGGAATGCGGCCCGGCCTTTTTCTCGAGGCGATGCTGTCGGAAGCAAAGTCATTTGATGCCGGAACCGGGTGGTCGTCTACGCTTGGGCTGAAGGAGTGAATTGCGCTGCAAGCGCCTTTTCGCAGCCATGCTGTTTTATTGCAGCATCCAGTGCTGTTTTATAAAAGGTGCGGGCGCTATCGATGCGCGTACGCCCACTATCGGTCAAAACGGTATACACACCGCGCTTGTCGTCCGGACAAAGATCCCGGACCGTGAGGCCTGTCCGTTCCAGACGTTCCACCAGCCTGGAAACCGAACTCTGGTTGAGGCAAAGATGCGAGGCAAGATCCTGCATCCGCAATTCACCGGTGGGTGAGCGGGAAAGCGCCTCCAGCGCACGATATTCCGATAAGCCAAGTCCGCAGGCGGTTTGCATCGTTTTTCCGAGGTCGACTTCGACGTTGCCGACGGCTTGGGCAAGTTTCAGCCACGCATCGTGTTTGGAGGACATATGGGCAAGCTCCTAGAGGAAGGAAATACTAACCCATATGTATGCTCATACAATAACATCTTCAAGCGGACGGCGCTATGACAGCCCGGTCTCTCCCTTGGGGAGTTTGACGCTGTCGGCGAGCTTCAGCCACACGACCCCGGCGATGATAATCGCCAGCCAGAACGACTGGGTGAGAGTCAACGGCTGATCCAGTAGGAGACTACCGCAGACGGCCGCCCCGACCGCGCCTATGCCTGCCCAAACCGCGTAGCCAAGCCCGACGTCGATGGTCTTGAGGGACACGCTGAGAAAATAAAGTGTCAGCAGGAAGAAGATTGCGGCGGCGATGGACCAACTCGGTATCGTGAAAGCCCTGCTCCCGCTCACGCTGAGCGCGTAACCGATTTCGAAGAGACCGGCGAGCAGCAGCATGAACCACGCGCACCCCGTATTCGCGTTCGTTGTCATATCCATATCCTTTCTGATCTGGTGTTCTGACGTCAGATGTTGTCGCTCTATTTTTATGCCGCGCCGCTGAGCCGAAGTCCGATGACCCCGCCGATTACCAGGGCGATCCCAGCGATTTTCCTCCAGTCCAATCTTTGTTCGAAAAAAATCGCGCCCAGAACGACAATGCCGACGCCTGCTGTAGAGGTCCAAATGGCGTAGCCAACACCAACGTCGAAAGTGAGAAGCGCAAAACTAAGGAAAACTGTCGCGATTGCGCCGCTGACCAAAGTCGCGGCAGTCCACCAGGGATGAGAGAAACCCTTGGCATTTCCTGCCGATATTGCTACCGCGATTTCAAAGATCACTGCGATTGCCAGATACATCCAATGCATTGTCATTCTCCGTTAGGATGATTGTTTGAAGGATTGTCCCTGTCTCCCGACCGATGAGTGGTCGATTGAGCATGCCAGGGTCACAAATGGTCGTCTCGACGTGCCGACTATTTATTTGCATGTGCATGCATATTATTTATGAAAGAAGAGGTCAACATGTTTGTCGTTTTCTTCCGCATGGAAACGATGGCGCGGTGACAGGGCCGTTCGAGACACCATGTATATGATGCCGGTCGAGGCTGAACCTGCGACGAGTCGCCTGTATTCGTTTGTTTTGAAGCCCTTGGCGGGTTCAGCTTGCGGGTTGAGTCAATTGTTTCTCAAACTGCTTCAACGTTGTCACCCGCTCCGCAAACCAAAGCCGGGCCAGATCGCTGGCCGAAGCCAGATCGATGCCGTCAGGATCGATGGAGGTGATTTTCCAGCGTCCGGTTTTGGCACCAGCGAGAACGGCAAGCCGAGCCGCTTCGCCCTTGATGGCGTTGAGGCGGATCGCTTCGCTTTCCGCTACAGCCATCAGTTCTTCTGCACCTGACAGATCGGTGCGCAGATCGCCGGGTGTGATGGTGCTGGCATTTCGCGTCGGGCCACCATTGATCTGCACGCCTTCCGTCCGCAGCCGGTAGAGCCTTGTGTCGGGAAGGGACAGATAAAGTTTCGCCTTGGGGTAACGGGCAATATAGCGCTGTCTCGCAAGCGGCACTTCATCCGGGCTGATTTGCTCCGCCTTGCCGACCAGTGTCAGCCGCGGCAATGTCAGCGCATCGCCCTTGCCGAAGGGAGCGAGCGTCAGTGAGATGCGCGCGTCCGCCTCCATGTTGCGGGCATGCAGCGTCAGCCCCGCCGCGAAGAAGAACGGTGTGCCATCCGGCTCGATGCCGATATTGGTTGCGGTCGTATAGGGATAACCGCTCACGGGATCGAGGGTCGCAAGCGCTGCGGTGCGGGAAATGTGCAGCACATCGCGGGCCACGCGCACGGCCTCGAAAGGTGCGCCCGCCGAGGGCTCGATTTTTGCGCCGCGTGGGGTGATGACGGGAGGGGCAACATCCGGCATGTCGTTTCCTGATCCAAAGGGCTGCTGAAAGAAGTGTGAGACCCCTCCTTCGTCATGCTCGGGCCTGTCCCGAGCATCTGCAACCGATGAACTTTACGATACGTGATTGGATCCTCGGGACAGGCCCGAGGATGACGTCGTGCGAGCGTCAGGATTTACACCATGCCGGAGCCGTGTCCATGCGTAATATCAGCTTCCGGTCCGTATCTGCGTCAGGGTACGCGTCGGTGTGATCGCTTCCGCATCCAGCTTCACCTCGATGATGGCCGGTTTGCCGCTGGACCGCGCCCGCTCGAAGGCGGCGGCGAAGTCTTGCGTTCTTTCCACCGTTTCGCCGTGGCCGCCATAGGCTTTTGCAAAAGCGTTGAAATCCGGATTGACGAGATCGGTGCCGCTGACGCGGCCGGGATATTCCCGCTCCTGATGCATGCGAATGGTGCCATAGGTGCCATTATTGACCAGCACGGTGATGATCGGCAGACCGTAACGCACGGCGGTGATGAATTCCTGCCCGTGCATCATGAAGCAGCCGTCACCGGCAAAGCAGATCACCTCACGCTCCGGGAACAGATGCTTGGCGGCGACGGCCGCCGGTAGGCCGTAACCCATCGAGCCTGATGTCGGGGCCGATTGGGTGTTGAAGCGGCGGAAACGGTGGAAGCGGTGGAGCCAGGTGGCATAATTGCCGGCGCCATTGGTGAAGATCGCGTCGTCGGCCACATTGGCCTCGATCCAGTCCATGATCGGGCCCATCTGCACCGGACCGGGGCCGGTCTGCGGTGGTGTCGACCAGGTGAGATAAGCTGCGTGCATGGCGGCGGTGCGCTCGGCCCATGCGGCGTTGCCGGAAAGGGTAAGCGAGGCGAGGGCGGCGACGAAATCATCCGGGGCGGCGCAGATCGCCAGATCGGGGCGATAGACGCGGCCAAGCTCTTCGGCTTCGGGATAAATATGGATCAGCTTCTGCGACGGGTAGGGGATGTCGATGAGCGTATAACCGGAGGAGGGCATTTCGGAGAGGCGGCCGCCGAGCAGTACCACCAGATCGGCTTCCTTGATCTCCTTCGCCAGGGCCGGGTTGATGCCGATGCCGACATCGCCGGCATAGGAAGGGCTCAGGTGATCGAACAGCATCTGGCGGCGGAAGGAGCAGCCGACGGGCAGCTTGTGGTTTTCGGCAAATGCCCTGAAGCTCGCCACGCTCTCCTCGGACCAACGGGTGCCGCCGACGATGAAGATCGGCCGTTTCGCTTCGCCCAGCATTTTTGCGAAGGCGGCAATCTGCGATGTGCCTGGATGGGCTTCTACCGGCATGTAGGGCTTTGCCTCGGGCGCTTCGACTTCTTCCACCAGCATGTCTTCAGGCAGCGTCAGCACCACCGGGCCGGGGCGGCCGGAGGTGGCGACGGCAAAGGCGCGGGTAACAAATTCGGGAATGCGGCGGGCATCGTCGATCTCGCCCACCCATTTGGCGAATTCGGTGAAGGCGCGGCGATATTCCACTTCCTGGAAAGCCTCGCGTTCGCGGGCTTCGCGCTGCACCTGGCCGATGAACAGGATCATCGGAATGGAATCCTGCCGGGCGATGTGCAGGCCGGCCGAGGCGTTGGTGGCACCCGGACCGCGCGTCACCATGCAGATGCCGGGTTCGCCGGTCAACCGGCCCCAGGTGTCGGCCATCATGGCGGCGCCGCCTTCCTGGCGGCAGACGACGGTTTCGATGCCGCTTTCATAAAGCGCATCCAGCACCGCCAGATAGCTCTCGCCCGGAACGCAGGACACGCGGGAGACACCATTGGCCTTCAGCGCTTCGACGATCAGTTCTCCGCCTGTTCTTTTCATTCCGGCTGCTTTCATGGCGTCGTGGTCCTTTCGATAGTTTCCAGTTCGGCCAGCACCTGCGCCTGATGTTCGCCGAGCTTCGGGCTCGGGCGTTCATAACGCAGCGGCGTCTTTGACATGATAATCGGTGTCCGTACCCCGGGGATGACGGTGCCATCCTGCGCCTCGAGATCGACGCGCAGGCCGCGTGCCTTAACCTGCGGATCGGCGAACATTTCCTCGATGGAATTGATCGGCCCGGCCGGTACGGCGTTGGTTTCGCAGGCGGTCAGAAGATCGCGCTTATTCCATTTCAGCGTTTCGGTGGAAACGATCTGCCGGACTTCGACCTTATGTGCGACGCGGGCCTTGTTTGTCGCATAACGTTCGTCATCGGCAATCGCGCCAATGCCGAGAATGGTGCAGAGGCGGCGGAACTGGCCGTCATTGCCGACTGCCAGTATCAGGAAACCATCGGCCGTCGGCACCACCTCATAGGGGGAAATATTTGGATGGGCGTTGCCGAGCCGGACGGGCGGCCTGCCAGAAATCAGGTAATTCATGTTCTGGTTGGCCAGCACGGCCGATTGCACATCCAGAAGCGCCATGTCGATATGCTGGCCTTCGCCTGAGCGCATGGCGTGGATTAGCGCGGCCTGAATGGCTGACACGGAATAGATGCCCGTGAAGATATCGGCAACAGCCACGCCGGCCTTCATCGGCTGGCCATCGGGCTCGCCCGTTATCGACATGAAACCGGACATGCCCTGCACGATATAGTCGTATCCGGCGAAATCGGCATAGGGTCCGGTCTGGCCGAAGCCGGTGATGGAGCAATAGATCAGCTTCGGATTGAGCACCCTCAGGCTCTCGTAATCGAGGCCGTATTTCGCGAGCCCGCCGCGCTTGAAGTTTTCGATGACGACATCGGCGGTGCGGACCAGCCGGCGCACCAGTTCGCAGCCCTCAGGGGTCTTCAGATCGGCGACGATGGAGCGTTTGCCGCGATTGGTGGCGTGGTAATAGGCGGCGGAGAGATTTTCCCCATCATCGCTTTCGACGAAAGGCGGTCCCCATGCGCGGGTATCGTCGCCACCTTCGGGGTTCTCGACCTTGATGACGTCAGCGCCCATGTCGGCCAGCATCTGCCCCGCCCAGGGACCTGCCAGAACACGCGCGAGTTCAATGACACGGATGCCTGCGAGCGGCGGTTTCCTGTTCGGCATGTCGGTCATCTGTCCCCCGGGATTTTCTGCTTGCCGGTTTATAGACCGCTGCCTGCCGCGCCGCATGTGATTTTATCTCATGGACTTATTCCGTTTCGGCAAAGGCGCCTTCAGTCTTTAACGACCCGACCGCACCAGGCGGCGAAATCCGCCGCGACGGGCTGCCAGCCGATCTCGTTCAATGTCTCGTGCCGCATTCCCTTGTAGATTGTGTGTTCGACATGACTGAAGCCCGCCTGGCGGAAACGCTCGGCTAGCCACACAATTTCCCTGCCATCATTCGTGGCGGCATCCTGATCGCCGCTTACCAGTAACAGCGGCAGCGTTTTTGGCAGGCGCTCGATGAGTTTCGGCGCGCGATAGGAGAGTTCGAAAACATCTTGCCAGAGCGAAACGCTCGCCTCGAACTGGCAGAGCGGGTCCTCCACATAGGCATCGACAGCCGCCTTGTCGTGGCTCAGCCAGTCGGCATGGGTGCGCCTTTCCGGCATTTTTGCATTCCAGGCGCGGAAGGTCGCCTTCGGCAGGATGGCGCTCGGCACGTCCGATCCCTTCAGCATCTTTTCAAGCCGGAGCACGATCTGTGCGATGCGGCCCATGACGCCGGGATTGAGATTGGAATTCCAGATCGACAGACCATCGAAGGCATCCGGATGGCTGACGGCGGTGTTCAGCGCCACAAGGCCGCCCATGGAATGGCCGAACAGGATCACGGGCAGGCCGGGATGTCTTTCCCCGATCATCACGCGCATCGCCATGACATCGGCAACCACCTTTTCCGCGCCGTCCTTCCAGGCGAAGCGACCGAGAGGCGCATCCGCCGCTCTCGTGCGGCCATGGCCGCGATGGTCATGGGCATAGACCTCGAAACCCTGTTTCGCCATGACATCGGCAAAACGGCGGTAGCGGCCGGCGTGCTCGACAAGGCCGTGGCAGATCATCAGCACGCCACGGGCGGGGGATAGAGCGGAAGGTTGATGACGGAAGGCGATCGATGCGCCGGAAGGGGCTTCCAGCCTCTCAATCTGGCTGAAGGCGAAGTTATCGGTCGTCTCATTCATGGCAGCACCCATCGCCTCGTCACGCAGCTTGTCATAATCATGGGGTCATAATCGTGCCAGAGGTTGCCCCAAGGTCCTATTTACCCTACATAGCGGCAAATTTCCCGATACGTACTCTTAAAAATCCGATGTGGAGCATTCGCTACAATGGCACGTCAATTCATCTATCACATGGCTGGGCTGAACAAGTCCTATGGCGCGAAGAAGGTTCTGGAGAACGTCCATCTCTCCTTCTACCCCGATGCCAAGATCGGTATCCTCGGCCCGAACGGTGCCGGTAAGTCGACCGTTCTGAAAATCATGGCCGGCCTCGACAAGGAATATACCGGTGAAGCCTGGCTCGCCGAAGGTGCGACCCTCGGTTATCTCGAGCAGGAGCCGAAGCTCGACGAAAACAAGACCGTGATGGAAAACGTCATGGAAGGCGTGGCGCACAAGACGGCGATCGTCGACCGCTACAACGAATTGATGATGAACTATTCCGACGAAACGGCGGATGAGGGCGCAAAGCTTCAGGACATGATCGACAGCCAGAACCTCTGGGATCTGGAAAATCAGGTCGAAATGGCCATGGATGCCCTGCGTTGCCCGCCCGGCGATTCGCCCGTGACCGGCCTTTCCGGTGGTGAGCGTCGCCGTGTGGCACTGTGCCGTCTGCTGCTGTCGCAGCCGGACCTGCTGCTGCTCGACGAACCGACGAACCATCTGGACGCTGAAACTATCGCCTGGCTCGAAAAGCACCTGCGCGACTATCCCGGCGCCGTGATGATGATCACCCACGACCGCTACTTCCTCGACAATGTCACGGGCTGGATTCTCGAGCTCGATCGTGGTCGCGGCATTCCTTACGAAGGCAACTACTCCGCTTACCTGCAGGCGAAAGCCAAGCGCATGCAGCAGGAAGCTCGCGAAGATGCATCGCGTCAGAAGGCCATCAGCCGCGAGCAGGAATGGATCGCATCCAGCCCCAAGGCCCGCCAGACGAAATCCAAGGCGCGTATCAAGGCCTATGACGAACTGGTGGAAGCAGCGGAAAACCGCCGTCCCGGCGATGCGCAGATCGTCATTCCGGTTGCAGAGCGTCTCGGTCGCGTCGTCATCGAAGCCGACAACCTCACCAAGTCCTATGGCGACCGCGTGCTGATTGAAAACCTGTCCTTCAAGCTGCCGCCCGGTGGTATCGTCGGCGTCATCGGTCCGAACGGTGCGGGTAAGACGACGCTGTTCAAGATGATCACCGGTCAGGAGAAGCCTGATAGCGGTTCCGTGACCGTTGGTGACACCGTTCAGCTCGGTTACGTCGACCAGAGCCGCGACGCGCTGGCGGGCGACAAGACCGTGTGGGAAGAAATCTCCGGCGGCAACGACATCATCAAGCTCGGCAAGTTCGAAGTGAATTCGCGCGCCTATTGCGGCGCCTTCAACTTCAAGGGCGGCGATCAGCAGCAGAAGGTCGGCAATCTTTCGGGCGGTCAGCGTAACCGCGTTCACCTCGCCAAGATGCTGAAGGCCGGCGGCAACGTTCTGCTGCTCGACGAACCGACCAACGACCTTGATACGGAAACGCTGGCAGCACTTGAAGAAGCGCTGGAAGCCTTCGCCGGTTGCGCCGTTATCATCAGCCACGACCGCATGTTCCTCGACCGTCTGGCCACCCACATCCTCGCTTTCGAGGGTGACAGCCATGTGGAATGGTTCGAAGGCAACTTCGAAGACTACGAAAAGGACAAGGTCCGCCGTCTCGGCCCGGAAAGCATCAAGCCCGGCCGCGTGAGCTACAAGCGCCTGACGCGCTGATCCTTTTCAGCATCGCTCCAGAAAGGCCCGCCGTAAAGCGGGCCTTTTTTCGTGTAATAAGTGGACATGATCGCGTCCCGAGACACTTTACGCTTGCATCGAACGCCACATCGACATAAAGATATCTTTATATCTTGATTAGCTTGCGAGGCGCGGCAGAGTGGCGTTCGGTCTGGACAAATTGGTGGATCTCCTGAAGGCGGCGGGTGAGACGACGCGTTTTCGCTTGCTGGCGCTTCTTTCGGCCGGCGATCTGACGGTTACCGACCTTACCGAAATCCTCGGCCAGTCGCAGCCGCGCATCTCCCGTCACCTCAAACTTTTGACGGAAGAGGGGCTGATCGAGCGTTATCAGGAAGGCGCATGGGCCTATTTCCGTCTGCGGCAGGATGGTGAGCCTGCGGGCGTCGTTCGGCAGCTGCTTGGCGCCGCGTCGCCGTCTGACGCGGTTCTCCAGCGCGACAGCGAACGGCTTGCCACCGTCAAGCGGGTGCGGGCGGAGCGGGCGCAGGACTATTTCAGCCGCAACGCTTCCGCATGGGACGAGCTGCGCCGTCTGCATGTCAGCGACGAGGCCGTGGAAGGCGCGCTCCTGAAGCTGGTGGGCACCACGCCGATCGATTCGCTTCTCGATCTTGGCACCGGCACCGGCCGTATCCTGCAGCTTCTGAGCGGGATCTATCGTCGCGCGATCGGTGTGGATGCCAGCCGCGACATGCTGTCGGTGGCGCGCGCCAATCTCGACAAGGCAGGTGTGGTCAATGCCTCCGTTCGCCATGGCGACATTCTCAATCTGCCGCTCGAGGGACAGGATTTCGATCTGATCGTTATCCATCAGGTCCTGCATTTCCTCGACCAGCCGGAAATCGCGCTTTCGGAAGCTGCGCGCATGCTGCGTCCCGGCGGTCGGCTGATCGTCATCGACCTTGCACCGCATTCCTTCGAATATCTGCGTGATGAACACGCGCATGTGCGGCTCGGTTTCTCGCATCCGCTGATGGAAGAATGGTTGAAGAAGGCCGGGCTTTCGTTGGAGCGCGCCGTCGATCTTCATTCTGAAAAAGCGTCCGACGAGGCTTTGGACGTCACGATATGGGTTGCCCGCGACCAGCGGCTGCTGATGGCAGACGATGTGGCGCAAGAGGCGGTTTTACTTCGCTCCGGGAGGGCATGATATGTTGAGGTCAGAAACCGCACGCCGTGATGGCGACATCCGGTTGTCTTTCGAATTTTTTCCTCCCAAGAACGCCGAGATGGAATCCCAGCTTTGGGAAACGGTCGACGAACTGAAGAAGTGGAATCCGGATTTCGTTTCCGTCACCTATGGTGCCGGCGGCTCCACAAAAGCGCCGACGCTGGACGCGGTACGCCGTATGATCGCAGACGGCCATCTGCCGACTGCCGCGCATCTGACGTGCGTGGATGCGAGCCGGGATGAGGTGCATCAGGTCGTAGAAGAGTTCCGCAATGCTGGCGTTCGCCATTTCGTGGCGCTTCGCGGCGATCCCTCCGCCGGCATCGGCACGGCTTACCAGCCGCATCCGGAAGGGTATGAGAATGCTGCCGCTCTGGTGAAGGGGCTGCGTGAAATTGCCGATTTCGAGATTTCCGTTTCGGCCTATCCGGAAAAACATCCGGAAAGCGCAAGCGAGGCTATCGATATCGACATGTTGAAGCGCAAGGCCGACAATGGTGCGACGCGGGCGCTGACGCAGTTCTTCTTCGATAATGACGTGTTCGAACGTTACATGGAGCGGGTCACGGCGGCGGGCATCACCATTCCGGTGGTTCCGGGCATTATGCCGATCCAGAATCTCACCCAACTCAAGCGTTTCGCCGGCCGCTGCGGCACCAGCATTCCCGGTTTTCTGGATGAGCGTTTCGAAGGCTATGACGACGATCTGGAAGGTCGCGCCCGCGTGGCCGCGGAGGTTGCCGCCGAACAGATTGCCGATCTTCAGCGTCGTGGCGTCAATGAGTTCCATCTCTACACCATGAACCGCGCGCCGCTGGTTGACGCGGTGCTTGAAAATCTCGGGCTGGAGCGTCTGCGCCGCAGCGCCGCGTGATTTTACACAGCAGATTACCGATATGAAAAAAGCGCAGGTCCCTTAGGGCCTGCGCTTTTTAAACTCGTGTCATCTACGGTTTTTATCTGCGTTTGGTCTTCACGTCTCGTCAGATGAAAAGCATCATCGCTACGAACAAAAACGCCAAACCGACTGCCAAGGCATTGAGAGATTTTGTAAGTCCCATGGGTGCCTCCTGTTGTTGACAGGTTTGATAATATGACCGTTTTGTGGCGGTTGGAAAGCGGTTTTTGTGATGCAGTGCAGCAAGGCCTGGCATGCCGTAAAAAAGCGTTTTCTGTAATTTATTGAAAATAAAAGATTATTTCTCTATCACGCAGTGCTTCATAAGTTTAAAAAAAGTAAATGACCGGGGTGTTATCCCCAGTCATCAGGTCGAGATTAATGATTTTTGCCTTGATTCCGTCCGACAGATGAAGGGCCGGAAGGCGGCGTTAAGATTGATTAAAGCGCCTGCAAAAGTGCGGCAGAAGGCCAGCCATCGGCGGGCAGTCCGAGACGCTGCTGCTCTTTCTGGATGGCGACGCGGGTACCGGAACCGAGAATGCCGTCCACCTTGCCGACATTATGTCCGCGCGCTTCGAGCTTGGTCTGAAGCTGCTTCATGGTCGCATCATCGAAACCGGGCTCCGGGTTGCCCTTGTTATAGACGGGGGAGCCCATCAAACGTGTGGCGAAATAGGCGGCCGAGGTCGTGTAGATGAACGACTGGTTCCATTCCAGATAGATGTTGAAATTAGGATAGGTAATGAAAGTCGGACCCTTGCGCCCCTGCGGCATGATGAGCGCGGCGGGAAGGGAAGCGAAGTTCTTGTTGCCGTCACGCGGGGTGACGCCGAGCGCGAACCACTCACCGGCGGTCAGCGTGCCGCCGAGGCCGGATTTTTCCCAGGGCAGGTTTTCAGGCAGGGAAACTTCCTGAATCCAGGGTTCGCCCTTCTTGAAACCGAGATGCTGGATGAATTTGGCCGCCGTCAGGATGGCGTCGGGCGCGCTGCTCTTGACGTTGATGTGGCCGTCGCCATCACCATCGACGCCGAAAGCGATGATGTCCTTGGGCAGCATCTGCACCTGGCCGATTTCACCGGCCCATGCGCCCGTATTGGTGGCTGGGTCGAGATCGCCGTGCTGAACCATTTCGATCAGCGCCAGCAGCTGCGGACGGAAGAGTTCCGGGCGGCGGCAATCATGCGACAGGGTCACCAGCGCGTTACGGGTGTTAAAATCACCCTGGACGGCGCCAAAATCGGTTTCCATGGCCCAGAAGGCGGCGATGACGCCGGCCGGTACACCGTATTCGCTTTCGGCGCGGGCGAAGGTGGAGGAGAGTTCCTGCAGTTTCTTGCGGCCAATATCGAGGCGCGCCTGGCTGACGGTGCGCTGGGAAAACTCCAGGAAGGTCTGGCGGAAGACGCCCTGTGCACGGTCACGCGCGAGCACCTTCGGGTCGATCTGCGCGCCGGAGAGCGCCTTCTGGATTGCGTCGGCCGGAATGCCCTTGGCAAGCGCGTCGGCTTTCACGCCTTCGAGAAATGCACCGAGATCGCCGCCGCAGGCAACCTGCTTGGGATCGTCAGGCGAGGCGACAGGCGGCGTTGCGAGTGCGGAGCCGGTAGAAAGAAGCGACAAAGCGGCGGCAAAAACGATGCTGCGCGACCGGAACGTGGGCATGGGAATTTCCTCGATAGGTTGTTAGCCCGCTTTACCCATATGTTTGCGACAAAAAAACGGATCGGGCGATCTGACGTGGCTGAACAACGCCGATTTTTCAAAAGTGTTGCTTCTTGGCCGTGTTATTTGGCGGAAGCAATCCATTTTCGCCAGTTTTTCTCACTTCCGGCGAAGACATTGATGTCAGTGGGACCGTTCACGCCGGGCACGACGCCGGTTGCGGTATATTGCCAGAAGGCCCATTTGCGATCTTCGTAAATCTTGGCCGGATGGGCGGCAACGGAACGCACCCAGAAATGGTAGTCCTTGAACTGGCCGACGAGATTGTCGCGGTGAAAGTCGACTGAGGTATAGATGATCGGGCGCTTGCCGTAGTGGGCTTCGATGCGGTCGAGGAAACGTTGCATTTCGGCGCGCACGATACCCGGGGCAGGGCGGGTCTTGCAGGTGGGGGAGGAAGGATTCCACTCCACGTCGAGAACCGGGGGCAGGGTGACGGCGTTCTTCGGAACGTTGCGAATGAACCATTCGGCCTGGGCGTCCGCTGTGGAGCAGAAATAATAGAAATGGTAGGGCGCGTGCAGAATATCGGCCGCCGCCGCGCTGCGCCAATGGTCGCCGAATTTCGGATCGATACGGTCCGACCCTTCCGTCGCCTTGATGAAGACGAAGGAGACGCCGGATTTGCGCACGGTTTGCCAGTCAACGTCGCCATTCCATTTGGACACGTCGATGCCGTGTACCTCGTGGCGGTGCGGGTTGTTGACGCCGAAATCCTGCGGGTCGGTATCAGAAAATTTCGGCCTGGAAACGGATGCGGTTTCCAGCAGGTCGTAACTGGTAGAGGTGCAGCCGCCGATCAACAGCAAAGCCGACAATAGTGCCGATAAACGCAGCCGCATTGAAACCCTGATGAAAGTGTTGCCCATCCCGCGGCCGCAAAACGGCGCGCCATATCTCTCAATTTACGCATAACATGGTAAACAAGCGGTTATGGCAAGGGGCTAGGTGCTTTTTGCATCTCGCAAGCCGCTGGATTTGCAGCGATTTGCGATTTTTACTGCTGAAACCTCGCCCGGCGAAGCCTTGAAGGCGACGTCGCATGCGCGCATGTGGGTTTTGCAATCCGTCGGGAATCAGGCGTCGGCCAAGATGCGGTGGTTTTTCGGCTGCTGCGCTTCGGCAACCGGGAGCGTGATGACAGCCCGCCAGGCATAACCCCGGGCGATTTCCTCGAATTCGAGATTGCCGTCAAAACGGCCGGCCATATTGGCCAGAACATAGCGAAGATTGGCGCGGGGCGTGACGTGGAAACGGGTGAGCCAGGCTTGCAGAAGGGTGCGGAACCACTTCGGCAATTGTTCCTGCTGGCCGAAATCGACGATATGCAGTGAGCCGCCGGGCTTCAGCGCCGTGAGCGCCTGTTCGATCGCCTTTTCCCAATCCGGTATCATCGACAGCGCATAGGGGATCATGACGCGGTCGAAGCCCTCGGGTTGGCCGAATTCCGAGGCGCGGAAGGCAGTGGCGTCTGCCACGCGCAGCATGGGGCGTTCCGCCTTGCCGGCGAAATTTTCGGCTGCGGTCAGCAGCATTTCGGCGGAAATGTCGAGGCCGAACAGTTTCGCCTGCGGAAATTTGCGGCTGGCCAGCAGCAGGTTGCGGCCGGTGCCGCAGCCAACTTCCAGCAAGGTGCCACCTTTCGGCACGTCGAGGCCGGAAATGGTTCTGTCGCGGCCGAGAAGGTAATATTTGCGGGTGATATCGTAGATATGCCGCTGGTGGCGATACATGCGGTCCATCAGGCTCGCATGCGCGCTGTCTGCAAGGCCTACATTCTCGCCGATGGTTTTCATGCCATAGCCCTCTGGTAGATATGGAAGCCGCCGTAGATGGCCGAGCGGTCCATGGCGTTGAGCTCGTTGGAGCGCTCTTCGAGATAGACCCACTGGTTGCGGATGTCAGGCGAAAGCCGGCCTTCGATGACGCTCTTTTCGGCGGCGGTGCGGAAGATGACGCGCGCGCCGGATGCCGCGGTGCGGCTGATCTGCGACCATAATTCGTTGAGCTGCGTGTCCGTCATCCAGTCCTGCGCATCTAGGAGGATATAGCGGTCGACGGCGCTTGCCGGCTTTTTGGAGAGAAGCTCGGTATAGGTGGCGTGGTGCACGGCAACGCGTGCGGTGTTGTTGCGGATCGTTTCGTAATATTCCGACTTGAGATAGGCGGGCAGGGCACCCTCATGCGGTTCGGGATAACGGCGCGCGAAGGCCTGCCAGGCGAAATAATTGTCGCTGAGCGGGAAGTTGCAGGCGAGCTTTTCCAGCCGCTCCTTGAGCACGGACGCAACCGTGCCATCGGCGGAAAGGCTGGCCAGCTCGTCATATTGGCGCGGCGGAATGCCAAGGCCGAAAAGCGAGCTTTTGCGCTTCGTCAGCCAGCGCACCACCGGCTTGTCGAAAAGGGGTGCGACCTTGCTGTCGAAAAACTGGCGCTGTTCGTCCAGCGTTCGGGTGTTGGCCATTTCGGTGAGCTTCACGCCGTGCAGCCGGGCCATGAGATGACCGGCGCCGATGAAGCGGCCGAGCAGGCCGGTGCGATAGATATTCCTGTCGAAGACAGAGATGCGGCGCCGGCCGGAAAGGGTGCGCTTCGACCAGTATGCCTTGGTCGTGGCGTCGAGATGCTCGGCGATGAAGCGGTCGTAACCGATGCTGTTGCTGCGGTGGTTGGCGCGGCCGAAGTGGCGCACCACGTCCTGATGGGCGGGCAGATGGCGGAAGGCGGCGAGCTTCAGCTTGTTCAGCGCAATGTGGTGCGGGTTGAGGTCCACGACATCGATGCTGGCCGGATTGCGGGAGAGGTAGGCCAGCATGTTGCAGCCGCCCGAGCCGATGGTGACGATGCGGTGGCCTTCGCCAAGCTCCATCGCCTCCATGTCGATTTCCGGGTCTTCCCATATCTGCGGATAGACGAGGCCGGAAAAGAGGACGCCGAAGAACCGCTCGGACAGACCGCTTTTGGAGAGTGCCTTGTGCTGGAGCAATGCAGACTTCAGTTTCGTGTTCTTGCTGAAGCCGGTCTTGGGTGCCGCACTCGTCATATGTTCACCTCTCAGTCGATTGAGAGGCGTCTACAGCCGTCACACTACAGTTTGATGACAGGGGCTGTGGGTGAAAACAATGAGACGAAAAGACGCTGTGAAACGATCGGCGTCTAAGTTGCCACGAATCCAGACTGCATTCCCAATGCAGCCGGAGGCCATCACTTGCGCAGAACGTGCAGCATGCCCTTGCGCTTGGCGTCGTAGTAATAACCGCGCGCATAAAGCCGGACCGCGTTATCGCGGTCGTTACCCGCCACAACCCATGCGCCGCGCAGATATTTGACGGCGTATTTGAGGTTGGTTTCGGCATCGAACAGGCCGGAAGCGGGACCATCGAAGCCCATGGAGCGGGCCGTGGCATGCCTGATCTGCATCAGGCCGAAATTGCCGCTGCTATAGGCGCCGGGATTATACATGCTTTCACGCCGCACCACGCGATGAACCAGATCTTCCGGCACATCGTACATGGTGGCGTATTTGGTAATAAGGCCGCTGAGCTTTTCGCGTCCGACCGGGGCCGCCATCGATTCGTTCTGGCGGATAGCGGCAAGCGCGGCGTTGGTCGGGCCGGCTGCATAGGCCAGAACCGTGCTGTCCGGCTTTGGCAGCGGAATGACTTTGCGTTCGGCCGTCAGTTCAGTGCCGATGGAGGGCGAACCGGGCGGCGGCGGCGCGGGCGGGAAGCTGCCCTTGACGGCAACCACCTGCGGCAGATCGGCAGCGGCATTGTGGGCAGCCGGCTTGGCCGCCATGTCAGCCGTTTCGATGGCTGCGGCCGCCGGAGTGGCGCTTGTCGGTGCGAGTGCCGTGGCCGTGGTCGGCGCAGATGTCGTCACACTCGCTTGGGCGACTTCGTTCTGCTGCGGTTGCATCTGGGCGGCGATGGCTGCGGCCGCAGCAATTTCAGAAGCCGGCGGCAGCGCCACGCGTCCGCCCTTGACGGCGACGGCGGTGGGAAGTGCCGCAGGCTGGGAAGACGTTGCGGTTTCGGCGGTCTTAACCGTTGCTGCTGCTGCCGGGGTCACGCCCGTTGCTGCTTCGGCCGTCGCCGGCTGCGGCGATGTTTCCGCGGGAGTGGTCGCGGGATTGACTGTCGCGATCGTCGGGCCGTTCGGTCCTTCCTTTGCGGTATATTCGACGCTGGTACATGCGCTCAATGCCAGTGCCAGACCCACGGTGGAAGACAGAAGAAGTGCACTTCTTCCGCGGAATTTGCCGGAATTTCGCATGTTGCCGCCTTCGTTATGCCTGTCTTTCGATACCCCCGCGTCGAGCGAAGCAGGCAGTGTCCCGTCGAGCCTTCATTAACCTATTGTAAGGATAGCGGCAAGCCGGTGCGTTTCTCCCCGGCTTTCGGGCGGTTTTTCAGGCCGCGATGCGCCTGTATCCGGCACTGACGGCGCGGCCGGAAATAAAGTGGGTGCGGTATTTCGGCCGGATTTTCTTATCGCCCGACATGCGGCGCACCATCGCCAGAGTAGGCCCGGCAAACAGCGCCTGCCCGGTCAGAATCACCAACGCCTGAAGAAGAATGGCGGCCTGCGCCATGGCGAACGTTTCAATTGCATTGCCGGAAGTGGACACGAATTGCGGCAACAGCGCCAGAAATAAAGCGAAGTAGCGCGGGCGCAAGGCGGCAATGGCGTAACAATCGCGGAAAATGCCGCTCCAGGATTTGCCGGGCAGATTGTCATTATCGGCATTGGCGGCCTGGGCGGCAGGCGTGGCGAAGGTCCACAGGAGAAACAGCATCAGCCAGCCGATGCCGGCCCATTGCACGATTTCCACGAAGGATTGCGGCAGATAGACGAGACCGGCCACCGGAATGGCGGAAATCGTCATGGCCGTGACGATGCCGAGCGCGCCGCCGCTGACGGACGCGAAGATCGTCTTTTTGCCGCGAATGGCGGCATAGGAGGCGACAGAGAATACAAGGGGAGAGGGGAGTGCGAACACAACGGCACATGCTGCACAAAAAATCAGCCAGGCCTGTCCAGACATTCTCTTCCTCCTTGCCCTCCCTGTCGCAGTATTATTTTAGCCTATCGTAAAATCAGGCCGCTGTGAACGGCTGACCGACGTGTTCCATCACTTCGGTAAACCATTTTGCAGAGAGGTCGAAATGCTTTCCGCCCTTGATACGCGGAAACTCGATGGTCCGCAATTTGCCATTATGGTCTTCGTCATGGCCGGTGACGCCGGAGACCTTGTTGAGCGCGCTTTCGACGGCGAGATCGACCATGCCCTGGATGAGGCGCAGGTCGTCGCCATTGGCGGCGGCGGAGCGGGCGAAATAGCCAGATTTCTGCACCATGGAGCGTTCCGCACCGATGAGGCTGGCGAACTGCTTCTGGAACCAGCCGCCGACATTGATGGTGTCGATCTTCACATGGCCGAAAGCGTCGCGCTTGACAGCCTCGCCGGAGGCTTCGCGTTCGGCAACGATCGAATCAAGCCCGGCGCCTTCCGACACGAACAGCGTGACATAGCCGTTTTTGTCCATGATTTCCTTCAGGCGCTTGGCTTCCGCCTCGATGTCGAAGGCCATTTCCGGCAGGTAGATGCCGTCGATGTTCTTCATCTGCGTGTTCATCATCAGGCCTTCGACATATTCATTGCCGCTGGTCTTCTGGATATAGGCGCGCGCGGTGGCGGCCGTCAGCCAGCCGCAATGGCGGCCCATGACTTCATGGATGACGAAGGTCTTGGGTGCAGCGCTCTGCTCGTTGCTGACATTGTCGAAGAAGGAAGCGCCGACTTCAGCGGCCGTCCAGGCGCCGAGCGACTGCTTGATCGGCACCACGTCGTTATCCACCGTCTTCGGCAGGCCGACAACGGTGAGGTCATAGCCGTTAGCGCCAAGATAGGCGGCAAGATCGGCCGCTGTCGTATTGGTGTCGTCGCCACCGATCGTGTGGAGAATGGTGACGCCGTCAGCCGCCAGCCGGTCAGCGGCGACGCGCAGCGGATTGTCGCCTTCCTTGACCAGACCGCGCTTGGCGCAATCGGCGGCATTGGTGAGCTTCACACGGCTGTTGCCGATCGGCGAGCCGCCGTAGCGGTGGAGCAGATGTGCCTTTTCCCGCATATCCTTGGTGATCTCGATGCGGTCACCCAGAAGCACGCCCTGGTAACCGGAGCGGTAAGCGATGATGTCGATCTCGGGCGCGATGTCGCTGTAACGCTCGATCAGGCCGCCCACGGCCGAAGAGAGACAGGGCGCAAGGCCACCCGCGGTCAGCATTGCGACTTTCTGTTTGGCCATCATGGCTCTCCTTTTCACATATACCCAAAGACATGTCTGGCAAATGGATGCGACAGCCGCGTGTTGGTGTAAAGTGAATTTATGAAGAAGAACGCCGATTTCTCGCGGGTTTTCAGCGGCTTGAGCAAAGTGGCGTAATATAATCGTTTCAATCGGCATCGCCGGCGGCCGGCTTTCCGCCCTCTGTGGAAAACCATGGTTCCGTCGTCTGCCGTACTCTTGTTCCTGAAGCAAAACTGTCGCAAAGATGAATAAAAGTTAATGCCGCTGGCCCGCTAGGCATATTGCATTCGCGGCAATATCCCGTCATGCTTGTTGCATGATGTTCGATTTCGCCTGTCTGCAAATTTCATCCCTGTGGGAACGGCTGCTCGGCGCAATCGGCGACGCGGCAGGCGGTGCGCTCGGGCGCGTGGTGGAAGCCATCCGCACCCTTTTCGAAGGTGACCCGGAAACCCGCCGCAAGGTTTCGTTTTCCGTGGCCATCATCGCGCTCTCCGCCAAGATGGCGAAGGCCGACGGTGTCGTCAACGACGCGGAAGTGCGCGCCTTCCGGCAAATCTTCGATTTTCCGGAAGAAGAAGCCAAGAACGTCGCCCGTCTTTATAATCTCGCCCGCCAGGACGTTGCCGGTTACGAGGCCTATGCGGAGCGGCTTGCTGGTCTTTGCGGCTCCGGGCACGCCAATTGCGAGATGCTGGAAAGCGTCATCGACGGCCTGTTCCACATCGCCAAGGCCGATGGGCTGATCCACGAACGGGAACTCGCCTTCCTGGGCCGGATCGCGGAAATCTTCCGTATCACCGAAGATCACTTCGAAACGATCATGGCGCGGCATGTCCATATGGACGGGCGCGACCCTTATCGCGTGCTCGGCGTTTCGCCTTCGGACGATTTTCTGGATATCCGCAAGCGGTACCGAACGCTGGTTGCCGAACACCATCCTGACAAGCTCATTGCCCGCGGCGTTCCCATGGAATTGCATGCGGCCGCGAATGAGCGTATGGCGGCTCTCAACGCCGCTTATGCGGCCATCGAGAAAGAACGCCGCGTCGCATGAGTGAATGTCTGCCGGATTTTATCCCGGATTTTGGGGGCGCAACCGTTGCGCCTTCGCCTAACCATGGTGAAAGGCTTGATGTAGCCGGCCCCGATATTATCCTGTTGCATTATACCGGCATGACGACGGCCGACGGCGCACTGTCGTGGCTCTGCAATCTCGAAAGCCAGGTCTCAAGCCATTATTTCGTCTTCGAGGACGGGCGCGTCATCCAGCTCGTGCCGGAAACCCGCCGTGCCTGGCATGCGGGCAAAAGCATATGGGCGGGGGATCAGGACATCAATTCCCGCTCCATCGGTATCGAGATCGCCAATCAGGGCCATCCCGGCGGCCTGCCGGAATTTCCGAAAGAGCAGGTGGCTGCCGTCATCGAATTGTGTCGCGATTGCGGCCAGCGCTGGTCTATCGCCCCAGAAAGGGTGCTGGCGCATTCGGATGTTGCACCGATCCGCAAGGTCGATCCGGGTGAAAAATTTCCGTGGGACATCCTGTCGCAGCACGGTGTCGGCCATTGGGTGGAGCCTGCTCCGATCCGTGGCGGCCGCTTTTTTCAGCGCGGCGACCATGGCCAACCGGTCGAAGCGCTGCAGTCGATGCTGTCTATTTATGGTTATGGCGTTGAAATTACAGGCGCTTATTGCGAAAAAACCGAAGGCGCCGTGGCCGCTTTCCAGCGGCATTTCCGCCCCGCTTTGGTGGATGGTATCGCGGATTTCTCCACCATCGACACGCTGCACCGGCTGATCGCCAGCCTGCCGAGATTTTCGGGCGCTTAATCGCCAATTCTGGAAAAGCATTCCCGCTTTTTCCGCGAGTTCAAGTCGCTTTTTTTCTTGTGCCACAGTTAATCCGCATTGAGGAAGTTTAAGAACGTCACTGCATGCGGTGTCGTTCTTCAGGGGAGCCTGCCGTCAATATCAATCAAGGAGACCGGACAGCGGAAGGTCGCGATCGACTTTCCGGGCGCAGACTATTTGTGTCGCTTCATTGTTCCGGTCATCCGATCTGGAGACTTTTTCTACATATGAACAGGGTTGTTGTTGCTGTCGTGGCGAGTGTTATTATGCTCGCTTCGCAGGCGGGGATTGCTTTTGCCAAAGACGAGGACGTCAAGACCAAAACCGTGACGCTGGAGACCTTCTTCCGCAAGCCCGGTTATCCCATTCCGGAAAAAAACCTGCCTTCCACTCTCAAGAACGGCTATTCCGATCTGATCGTCAAATATGCCAAGCGTTACGGCGTTCCCACCAACCTGGCGCATGCCGTCGTTTCGGTGGAAAGCAAGTTCAACCCCAAGGCCCGCGGCAGCGCGGGCGAGGTCGGGCTGATGCAGATCAAGCCGGCCACGGCGCGGATGATGGGCTATCGCGGCACGACCAAGGCGCTTTACGATCCCGAGACCAATATCCGCTGGGGCATGCAATATCTGGCGACGGCGCATCAGCTGGGCGGCGGTCAGGTGTGCGGCACGATCCTGCGTTACAATGCCGGCCATGGCGCCACCCGCATGAACCCAGTCTCCAAGCGCTATTGTGGCAAGGTGCAGGCGTTGCTGGCCGGCTGAGGCCGGTTTGCATTGCTTGTTAAATTGCGAAAAGCGATTCCGGTTCGGCCCGGCATGCTGTAGTCAGAAGCAAAGCTGATACGGAGCATGGCATGCCGGATTTCAAATATATCGTCGTCGGGGCCGGAATGATGGGAGCGGCTGCGGCTCGACATCTCTCCGTGCAAACGGATGGCGTGGCGCTGATCGGGCCGGGCGAACCCGCCGATCGCAAGACGCATCAGGGTGTATTTTCAAGTCATTACGATGAGGCGCGCATCACCCGCGGGTTTGACGGCGATCCGGTCTGGGCGGAGCTGGCGCAACGCTCCATCCGCCGTTATGCGAAGATCGAGGCCAAAAGCGGCATTCGCTTTTTTACCGAAGCAGGCTGTCTGTTCACCGGCAACGGTAAGGGTCTTGCGGGAGATTATGTCTCGCGCGCCCTTTCATCGGCGGACCGTCTCGGTCTTGGTGTAGAGACACTCGGCAGCGATGCGCTCGTTGACCGGTTTCCGATGTTCTCCCTGCCGGCGGATCACGACGGTTATTTCGAGGCGCAGAATGCCGGCCACGTCAATCCACGCGCCCTGGTGAAGGCGCAGTGCGCCATTGCCGAGGTGCAGGGTGCGAAACTGCTGCGCGAGACGGCGGCGCATATTCGCGACACCTCCCATGGCGTAGAGGTTTCGACCCGCGACGGGGCCGTCCATACCGCTGAAAAGGTCATCGTGGCGGCCGGCGGTTTCACCAACATGGCGGAACTTCTGCCTTCTCCCGTCGATATGGCGGCCACGGGCCGCACCATCGTCTTTTTCGAGCTGGATGAGGCGCATCAGGCGTTGTTTGGGGCGATGCCCTCCACCATCGTGCTCGCGGAAACAGAGGACGACATCGTCTATATCCTGCCGCCGGTGCGTTATCCCGATGGCAAGGTCTATCTGAAGATTGGCGGGGAGAGCGAGAAGGGCAGGCTTGAAACGCTCACTGACGCGATGGACTGGTTCCATTCGGACGGCACGCCTGATGAGGTGGAGTTCCTGACGAAAAAAGCCCTGTCGCTGATGCCGGCGCTGACTGGCTGCCCCGTCACGTCAGGCTCCTGTATCGCCTCCATCACCCGTAGCGGCTACCCCTATATCGGCTATACGCAGTCCTCCAATATCGCGGTTCTGACCGGCGGCAATTTCGTCTCCGCCAAGTCTTCGGACGAGATCGGGCGACTGGGCGCGCAGCTGCTTCTCAATGGCCAGCTCACCGAGGATGAATTCGCTGCCGAAATGTCGCCGATTTTCGTCTGACATTCCCCGGGCAAACAGCTACAAGAATGCGGCTGAACGGAAAGGGAAAAGAGGGCGGCATGTCGGGACATTTCAATTATATCGTCGTCGGTCGAGGCATGATGGGGGCCGCCGCTGCCCGCCATCTGGCGGAAACGGCGGAGGGTGTGGCGCTGATCGGTCCCGTTGAGCCTGCTGATATCAAAACCCATCAAGGCGTCTTCGCGAGCCACTACGATGAAGCGCGGATTACCCGCACCATCGATGGCGATGCCGACTGGGCGTTGCTCGCCAACCGTTCGATCGCGCGTTATGCCGATATTGCCGCACGCAGCGGTGTCGAGTTTTATGCGCCGGTCGGCTGCCTGATGGTGGGGCCGCAGCGGGGCGGTGCGAATCCTTTTGTCGATGATGTCCTCAAGGCAGCGGCTCGGCTCGGCGTTTCCACGGAACTGCTTGATGACCAGAGCCTGAAAAGCCGCTTTCCCTATTTCTCCTTCGAACAGGGTTGCGAAGGTTTATTCGAAAAGGACAATGCCGGTTACGTCAACCCGCGCGCGCTGGTGAAAGCGCAGGCTATCCTCGCGGAAAAGGCTGGCGTTACGCTGATCGACGATATCGTCGTCTCGACGCGGGAAGAGCGTGGCCGGGCCTCGGTGCAGACGGTTTCTGGCGCGATTTATACCGCAGACCGGGTGCTGGTGGCGGCCGGTGGCTTCTCGATCACCAGGGATTTGCTGCCGCAGCCTGTCGGGCTTGATGTTTATGCCCGCACCGTCGCTTTCTTCGAGATAGATGAGGGCGATCTCGCTCAATATGCAGACATGCCGTCTCTCATCTATGAGCCGCGTGATACCACGAAACATATCTATCTCCTGCCGCCGGTGCGGTATCCCGACGGCAAATTTTACCTGAAGATCGGCGGTGATCCCGACGACAAGAGGGTCAGCAGTGACCCGGAAATCCGCGACTGGTTCCGCTCCGGCGGACGCGAAAATGTGCGTGACCATCTTTCGGAGATCGTGGGCAGGCTGGTGCCTTCCATTGATCGCTCGCGCATCTCGATGGCCGCCTGCGTCGTCTCCAAAACGCAGAGCGGCTATCCGGCCATCGGCTTCACTGCGTCGCCGCACATTGCGGTTCTGACCGGCGGTAACGGTACGGCGGCCAAGAGTTCCGATGAGATCGGGCGGCTGGGTGCCCTGCTGCTGCGGGACGGGCAAATCGCCGACGGTGCCTTCTCGACGGATTTCAAACCCGCATTTCTTTGATCTTGGCCGTCGCTTTTCGGTGGCTTTCGCTGCGGAACATGGTTATGCAGCCCAAGCCAGTTGGCCGGGCAGCCGCGCTTTACCAATGTCGAAAGACGGTAAGGTGAGGAAAGTCCGGGCTCCACGGAAATACGGTGCCGGATAACGTCCGGCGGGGGCGACCCCAGGGAAAGTGCCACAGAGAGCAAACCGCCATGCACCCGCATGGTAAGGGTGAAAGGGTGGGGTAAGAGCCCACCGCGCTTCTGGTAACAGCGGCGGCAAGGTAAACCCCACCGGGAGCAAGACCGAATAGGGATGACACGGGATGGGCGAAAGCCCGTTCACAGCCGGTTTCCAGGCCCGTCATCCGGGTGGGTTGCGCGAGGCGGCATGCAAATGCCGTCCCAGATGAATGGCTGCCACGTTCCGGGTCAAACCGGAGCCATACAGAACCCGGCTTACAGGCCAACTGGCGAATTTTCCTTTTCCGTCTTCGACGTGAAACTTCTAAAAAATCTCATCATCATATTGTTTTTAAACCGGAAAATTATCGGTTTAAGACAATTTTTGTGCCGGTAAGCCGCCGTCTTCGCGCACAAAGTAAACCATTCGTTAAACTTAACGGCTTATGAATTTCCGATGCGAAGTCGGTATCGTGCCGGCTTCATCCCATTGACGCCCATAGTGTCCCATGGTATCCCAAATGCACACCACATTGGGTCGTGTTTTTGACCCGCAATCGCTGAAACGTTCGAGGAGCCTGCAAGGGGCTGCTGCAGGGCATGTCGCCCTGGCGCTTGGCGATGTGTCGTGCGTACCGGTGTCGGCTGCGGAGCGGATGAATCGCTTTGGGGCATGCGGTTTTGGCGAGTTGAGTAATGGACCGCTTTTTATCGAACGTGACGAACAGGATCGACGCCAAGGGGCGCGTTTCGGTTCCGTCTCCGTTTCGTTCGGTGCTGGTGAAGCGCGGCATTCAGGAGCTTTATTGTCTCCAGGATTTTGCGTTTCCGGCAATCAGCGTCGGCGGTCCGGATCTGCTGGAGCGCTACGAGCGGCAGATTGCGTCCATGGATGCCTTCTCGCCGCAGGCAAACGCAATGTCGCTGCTGGTTCACGGCGGCGGTGTTTTCATGAAGCTCGACCAGGAAGGTCGATTGATGGTGACGGATTTTGTGCGGGAATTTACCGGCATCTCCACCGAGGTCACCTTCGTCGGGCGGGCGGATCATTTTCAGCTTTGGCAACCGGATGCGTTTTTGGCGGCGCAGGCGGAAGCAAGAGCGGGGCGCGGTTTTTCGGCTGCTCGCCCCGCCTAGGACGGGGACAGTCAATGGCGGCGAATTCTGGCGGACGATCTTCTGATGCCGATGGCGGACCTCAGCGCCATATTCCTGTGCTGCTTCGCGAAGTCATCACCGCGCTTGAACCCGCCCCCGGCAAGGTCATTCTGGATGGCACTTTCGGTGCCGGCGGCTACACCCAGGCCATCCTCGATCAGGGCGCAAATGTCATCGCGCTGGACCGTGATCCCACCGCGATCGCCGGTGGCCAGGCGATGGTCGCGGCCAATGGCGGCAGGCTTTCGCTTATTCAATCGCAATTTTCCGATCTCGCAAAACATGCGCCCGAAAGCGGCCTCGATGGCGTCGTTCTCGATATTGGCGTGTCCTCCATGCAGATCGATGAGGCCGAACGCGGTTTCTCCTTTCAGAAGAACGGCCCTCTCGACATGCGCATGTCGGGTTCCGGCGTTTCTGCCGCCGATGTCGTCAATCGTGCGAAGGTCGGCGATCTCATTCGCATTTTCGGTTTTCTCGGTGAAGAAAAGCAGCCGGGTCGCATCGCCCGCGCCATCGAGAAGAAGCGGGCGGAAGAGCCCTTCCGCACCACCCGCGACCTGGCGGGCCTGATCGAGATCGTCACGCCGCGGAAAGCCAAAGACAAGATTCACCCGGCAACGCGGGTGTTCCAGGCGCTGCGTGTTTTCGTCAATGACGAGCTGGGCGAACTGGCGCAGGCCTTGTTTGCCGCCGAGCAGGTTCTGAAGCCCGGCGGCCGGCTGGTCGTCGTTACCTTCCATTCTTTGGAAGACCGTATCGTCAAAAAATTCTTCTCCTACCGTTCGGGCAAGGCCGCCGGTTCGAGGCATCTGCCGATGGTGGAGGACAAGCCCGCCATTTTCGAGAATATCGGCAAGCCGATGATCGCCGCCAGCGACGAGGAGGCGGAGCTTAATCCGCGGGCCCGTTCGGCCAAGCTTCGTGCGGGCCTGCGCACCACGGCACCGGCGCGTGCTGCAGATTTCTCGATTTTCGAGCTTCCCGATCTCGCCAGCCTTGAAAAGATGGGAGGCTGATATGCTGCGCACTTTCGATGTCATCTTGATGGGGGTCATGGTCGCTGCGGCGGTCGTGACCTATTCGATCAAGCACAAGGCCGATCTGAAGCTTGAAGAGGTCCGCAAGCTGGAGGCCGAGATCAAGCTTGAGAAAGATACGATTGATCTCCTGCGGGCCGACTGGGCGCTGCTGACGCAGCCGAACCGTTTGCACCGGCTCGTGAATGCCTATCAGGACGAACTTGGTCTTTCGCCGACCCTGCCGACGCAATTGGCACAGCCGCGTGAACTGCCGATGCTGCGCTCGCAATTGCCGCAGCCGCCCGAGCCTGAAGGAATGAGCGTCGAGGATGTCATCGCCGCCGCTGTCAACGGCTCGAAGCCGGGGGCCACGCTGGGTGGCGCTTCCAAGCCCAAATCGCCGCCCGCGGGCCAGATTGCCGTAAACGGCGTTCCAGTGCCCACGCCCCGTGCGCGCGTTTCACGTCCGGCGCCGGCGCCTGTGCCGGTCGCTTCCGCCGCCGGCGATGAATCCGGCGATATGGATGAAACCATAACAGGATCGGTGAACCGCTGATGTCTTTTCTCTCCCGCGTCATGGTTTTGAAGAGCAAGGCTCATTTTTCAGCCAGCACCACCGGTATCCATACCGACCATGCGGCGTTTGAAGGCGCGCGCAAGAAGCGCGCGGCGCAGGCGAAAAGCCGCGTCGGCCTTCTCATTTTTGGCTTCGTCGCATTTTACGCCGTCGTCGGCGGCCGTCTCGTGCAATATGGCATGGCGGAACAGGAAACGGTATCGAGCATCGCGCCCGCAGACCGGCTGATGGCGTCGCGTCCCGATCTTCTCGACCGCAACGGCGAGGTGCTGGCCACCGATATTCGCACCGTCTCGCTGTTTGCCGAGCCGCATCGCATTGTCGATATCGACGAGGCCATCGAGAAGCTGCGCACCGTCCTGCCGGATCTCGACCAGCGCAGCACCTATCAGAAGCTTACCTCCAACTCGCGTTTCCAGTGGCTGCGCCGCCAACTGACGCCGAAGCAGCAGAGCCAGATCCTGGCGCTCGGCATTCCCGGCATCGGCTTCCGCCCCGAAAAGCGCCGCTTTTATCCCGGCGGGCCGACTGCCGCCCATGTCGTCGGACACGTCAATATCGACAATCGCGGCGTTGCCGGCATGGAACGTTACGTCGATAGCCAGGGCCTGGCCGATCTGACGGCGCTCGGCATGACCAGCGACCAGCCGCTGGAGCCGGTGAAGCTTTCGATAGATCTGCGCGTGCAGTCCATCGTGCGTGAAGTTGTAACCGCCGCCATTGCCAAATTTCGTGCGATCGGCGCAGGCGCTGTGGTTCTGGATGTGCATACTGGCGAGGTTCTCGCCATGGCCTCCGTGCCGGACTACGATCCGAACAACCCGGCCGAAGGCGCCAAGGAAGGCTGGCTCAACCGCATGTCGAACGGCACGTTCGAGATGGGTTCCACCTTCAAGTCCTTCACCATTGCCATGGGCCTCGATTCGGGCCGTGTCCATCTCGGTGACACTTTCGATGCGCGTTATCCGATCCGCATCGGCGGCTTCACCATCAAGGACTTCCACGGCAAGGGCCGCATGCTCTCGGTGCCGGAAATCTTTCAGTATTCGTCCAACATCGGTACGGCGAAAATCGCCGACACTGTTGGCACCGAAGGCCACAAGGAATTCCTGACGCGGCTTGGTCTTCTCACCCGCATGCACACCGAACTGCCAGAAGTGGCGATGCCATCGCAGCCGCGCGAATGGAAGAAGATCAATTCCATCACCATTTCCTTCGGCCATGGCGTTTCCACGACGCCGTTGCAGACGGCGGTTGCCGGTGCGGCACTCGTCAATGGCGGTAAACTGATCGAACCGACCTTCCTGCCGCGCACCCGTGAACAGGCGGATCAGGTGGCAAAGCAGGTGTTGAAGCCTGGCGCCAGCAAGGATATGCGCTTCCTCTTCGAATGGAACGGCGTCAACGGTTCCGGCCGCAATGCGCGTGTCGATGGTTTCAACGTCGGCGGCAAGACCGGTACGGCCGACAAGGTCGTCAACGGCCGCTACGTGCACGACAAGAACTTCAACGCCTTCCTGTCGGCCTTTCCAATGGACGATCCGCAATATGTCGTGCTGTCGTTCATCGACGAGCCGAAGACGGACAAGGGCAATGGCGCGGCGCTCGCCGGCACGTCTGCAGCCCCGATGGTGCACGATATCATCAGTCGCACGGCGGCCGTACTGGGCGTGAAGCCGAAGTTCGGCAAGGATGGCTCGGCCTTGCTCGTGTCTTATTGATTGTTAGCTTATGATGTTCCGGCGATTCGCGCCGGGGGGACAAGACGGACACAGTCGATGAATTTGCGAGATATATCCGGAAATGCGTTTCCGGAATTGAAGGAATTGCTCCTGTCTGAGATCGGGGCGATTGAAATCGGGGGGATCACCGCAGACAGCCGCAAGGCTGCGCCGGGCAGCCTGTTCGTTGCGGTTTCTGGCACCAAGGCCGATGGTACGACCTATGTGAAGGACGCGGTTGCCAAGGGGGCCGTTGCCGTTGTTTCCGGGCACGCGGTGGAAGCCGACGTGCCGGTTCTGGTCGTCACCGACCCACGCCTTTATCTCTCCCTTGCGGCCTCCCGCTTTTATGGAAAACAACCGGAAATAATGGTCGCCGTTACCGGTACCGCAGGAAAGACCTCGGTTGCTTCCTTTGTACGGCAAATCTGGGCTTTCGCTGGCCATGCCGCAGCCCAGATCGGCACGACCGGCGTCATTGCTCCTGGCCGCGAGGATTACGGCGCGCTGACGACGCCCGATCCGGTAACGCTGCATGCGCTTCTGGCCGAGCTTGCGGACGAGGGCGTCACCCATGCTGCGATGGAAGCGTCCAGCCACGGTCTTGACCAGCGCCGCCTTGATGGCGTCCACCTGTCTGCCGCCGGCTTCACCAATCTTGGCCGCGATCACATGGATTACCATCCGACCGTCGAGGATTACATGGCCGCGAAGATGCGGCTTTTCGATACGCTGATGGAAAAAGGGGCTCCCGCCGTGATCTTCGCCGACGACCCATGGTCGGACAAAGCGATCCGGGCAGCGCAGGAAGCAGGTCTCGATGTCCGCACCGTCGGTCGCAACGGCCAGTATCTCACTTTGAAGCGCGTCGAGCACTTTCGTCATAAGCAGATGGTCGAAGTGCATCATGACGGTGTCATCCATGAAGTCGACATCCCGCTCGCGGGTGATTTCCAGGTGGCTAACGCGCTGGTCGCTGCCGGTCTCGCCATGTCCACGGGTGTTCCTGCGGCAACGGCGCTGAAGGCGCTCGAAAAGTTGATCGGCGCCGCCGGTCGTTTGGAACTCGTGGGCCAGACGAAAAATGGCGCGCTTGCCTATGTGGATTATGCCCACAAGCCGGATGCGCTGGAAAATGTGCTGACCTCCGTGCGGCCCTTCACCTCGGGCCGCATCATCACCGTTTTCGGCTGTGGCGGCGACCGCGACAAGGGCAAGCGCCCGATCATGGGCGAGGTGGCGACGCGGCTTTCCGACGTCGTCATCGTCACGGACGATAATCCGCGCTCGGAAGACGCCGCAACGATCCGCTCCGAGGTGATGGCGGCCGCCGCTGGCGCGTTGGAAATCGGCGACCGGGCAGAGGCAATCCGTCATGCGGTGTCGATGCTGTCACATGGCGATACGCTAATCGTCGCGGGCAAGGGGCACGAAGAAGGGCAGATCGTCGGTTCCGTGACGCTGCCGTTTTCCGATCATGAACAGGTGCGCTCTGCACTGGCAGGGCTGGAAGGATCGAAGATTTGAGCTGGTTATGGACAGTCGCCGACATGATCGCCATCACGGCAGGACGCCCCGTGGGCAACCTGCCGACCGGAATCACCGGCATTTCCATCGACAGCCGGACGGTCAAATCGGGCGAAGCGTTCTTCGCCATCAAGGGTGATCGGGTGGACGGTCACGACTATACGAGTTTCGCGGTTGCGAATGGGGCAGGACTTCTGGTCGTTGCCGAAGCCAAGCTGCCGGCGCTCGGTCGTCTGACCGTGCCGATGATCGTGGTGGAAGATGTGCTCGCAGCCCTTGGCAAGCTTGCCCTTGCCGCGCGCGAAAGAACGTCGGCGCGCATCATCGCGGTGACCGGTTCGGTGGGCAAGACAACGACCAAGGAAATGCTGCGGCAGGCTCTGGCCCCTTCGGGCCGGGTGCATGCGGCGGTGGCGTCCTTCAACAACCATTGGGGCGTGCCGCTGACGCTCGCACGGATGCCTGCCGATACGGAATTCGGCGTGTTCGAAATCGGCATGAACCATTCCGGCGAAATCCGGCCGCTGGTGAAGATGGTGCGCCCGCATGTGGCGATCATCACGACCATCGCGGCAGCCCATCTCGGCAATTTCAAGAATATCGAAGAGATCGCCGCCGCCAAGGCGGAGATTTTCGAAGGCGTGGAAGAAGGTGGTTCGGTCATCCTCAACCGAGATAACGCCCAGTTCGAACAGCTGGAAGAGGCGGCGCAGGAACAGGGTATCGAACATATCCTCACCTTCGGCCAGCACGCCAAGGCCGATTTCCGCTTGGCCGATTTTGAGAGCACAACGACCGGTTCGACGATCTGGGCGATCCTCAATGGCGAAACCAGCGAGCTGCATCTCAACATTCCCGGCCGGCATATTGCAGACAATGCGATGGCGGTGCTCGGCGCCGTGGCGATCACGGGCGCCAATCTTGATCGCGCCTTCGAGGTGCTTGGATCGCTTGAGGCGGTGAAGGGGCGCGGCCAGCGTCACCACCTTCAGATCAACGGCGGCTCCTTCCTGCTGATCGATGAAAGCTACAACGCCAATCCCGCCTCCATGCGGGCGTCGATTGCCGTGCTGGCGGAAACGCCGACGCAGGGCCATGGCCGTCGCGTCGCTGTTTTAGGCGACATGCTGGAGATGGGCGAGTTTTCGGCGCAGCTGCATGAGGAACTGGCCGGACCATTGCTCGCGGCCGGTATCGAACATGTCTGGCTTGCGGGAGAGGCGATGGCCGCATTGCGCGACGCGTTGCCTGATAGCGTCACCGTCATCTGGTTCCCGACGACGGCCGAGCTCACCGATTTCGCCCTGCAATGGGTGCAACCGGGAGACGCGCTGATGGTAAAATCGTCACTTGGCCTCGGTTTCGGCAAGATTGTCGCCGCCCTGCTTGACAAGTATCCGGCATTCCCCGAGACGGAACGCCAAGTCTGAAATAGCCTTTTGAAAGGGCAATTATGCTGATCTGGCTCGTCGAACTGTCGGATAAAATTCAAATCTTCAACCTGTTCCGGTACATCACCTTCCGGGCGGGTGCTGCAATGTTCACCTCTGCGTTGATCGTCTTCCTGTTCGGACCGGCGATCATCAACTCGCTGCGCGTGCGCCAGGGCAAGGGCCAGCCGATCCGCGCGGACGGACCGCAGACGCATTTCAAGAAGGCCGGCACGCCGACCATGGGTGGCTTGATGATCCTCGCCGGCATTCTCGGCGGTTCGCTGCTCTGGGGTGACCTGTCGAATGTCTATGTCGTTGCCGTTCTGATGGTGACGCTCGGTTTCGGCGCCATCGGCTTTTACGACGATTATCTGAAAGTAACGAAGCAGAGCGACAAGGGTTTCTCCGGCAAGGCCCGTCTCGGCATCGAATTCCTGATCGCGGCGATTGCCGTGTTCTTCATGATGAAAATGGCGCTGGCCTCCGCACCGCATGGCGGCACGCTCGGCAGCTCCATCGCCTTTCCTTTCTTCAAGGAATTCGTGATCAATCTCGGTTATTTCTTCGTGCTGTTCGGCGCGTTTGTCATCGTCGGCGCGGGCAATGCGGTGAACCTGACCGATGGTCTCGATGGTCTTGCCATCGTGCCGGTCATGATCGCCGCCGCCACCTTCGGCGTGATCGCCTATCTCGCCGGTAACGCGGTTTTTGCCAATTACCTGCAGATCAATTTCGTGCCCGGCACGGGTGAATTGGCCGTCATCGTCGGCGCGGTCATTGGCGCGGGCCTTGGCTTCCTGTGGTTCAACGCGCCGCCCGCCGCCATTTTCATGGGTGATACGGGTTCTTTGGCGCTTGGCGGTCTCATCGGCTCCATCGCCGTCGCCACCAAACACGAGATCGTCATGGTCATCGTCGGTGGTCTGTTCGTCATGGAAACGCTGTCGGTCATCATCCAGGTCTTCTGGTTCAAGCGCACCGGCAGACGCGTTTTCCTGATGGCGCCGATCCATCACCATTTCGAGAAAAAAGGCTGGACGGAAAGCCAGGTGGTCATCCGTTTCTGGATCATCTCCGTGGGCCTTGCGCTGCTCGGCCTCGCCACCCTGAAGCTGAGGTGAGCGATGATCCCGGTCACGTCGTTTAGGGGTAAGAAGGTGGCTCTCTTCGGGCTTGGCGGTTCCGGTCTCGTCACCGCGCGGGCGCTGGTAGCCGGCGGTGCTGATGTCGTGGCTTTCGACGACAATCCCGACAGCGTCGCCAAGGCCGAGGCTGAGGGTATTGCGACTGCTGACCTCCACGCGATCGACTGGTCTTCCGTTTCCTCCTTCGTACTGGCGCCGGGCGTGCCCCTGACGCATCCGAAGCCGCACTGGTCGGTAGACCTAGCGAAGGCTGCCGGCGTCGAGATCATTGGCGATATCGAGCTTTTCATCCGCGAGCGGCGCGCGCATGCACCGGATTGCCCTTTCATCGCGATTACCGGCACCAACGGAAAATCGACGACGACGGCGCTGATTGCCCATATTCTCAAGGCTTCGGGCCGCGATACGCAGCTCGGCGGCAATATCGGCACGGCGGTGCTGAGCCTCGATCCGCCGAAGGCGCAACGTTTCTACGTGTTGGAATGCTCGTCCTACCAGATCGATCTCGCGCCGACGATCAATCCGACCGCCGGTATCCTGCTCAATCTGACGCCTGATCATCTCGACCGGCACGGTACGATGCAGCACTATGCCGACGTCAAGGAACGGCTGGTTGCCGGCAGTGGCACTGCCATCGTCGGTGTTGACGACAGCTATTCGACGCTGATTGCCGACCGTATCGAACGCGCCGGCGTCAAGGTGGAGCGCATCTCCAAGCGCAATGTCGTTTCCGAAGGTCTCTATGCCGAAGGCAGCCGGATATTCAGGGCGCATGGCGGCACGTCTTCGTTGCTGGTCGATCTTGATGGTATCCAGACCCTGCGCGGCAGCCACAATGCCCAGAATGCAGCGGCAGCGATTGCCGCCTGCCTCGCGGTCGGCGTTTCCGAAGAAGACGTTCGCGCCGGTCTCAAGTCCTTCCCCGGCCTCAAGCACCGCATGCAGCCGGTGGGCCGGCGCGGCAATGTCACTTTCGTCAATGACAGCAAGGCCACCAATGCCGATGCGGCAGCACCGGCCTTGTCGAGCTATGAACGCATCTACTGGATTGCGGGCGGTCTGCCGAAGGCCGGCGGTATTGCCAGCCTTGCGCCGCTCTTCCCGCGCATCGCCAAGGCCTATCTGATCGGCGAGGCGGCGGCGGAATTTGCAGCGACGCTCGGCGAAGCGGTGCCGTACGAAATATCCGGCACGCTGGACAAAGCCGTGCAGCATGCGGCGGCGGATGCGGAAAAAGATGCGACAGCCGGCAATATCGTGATGTTGTCCCCGGCTTGCGCAAGCTTCGATCAATATAAGAACTTTGAAATCAGAGGTGATTCGTTTGTCGCGCAGGTTGCGGCGCTCGATGGCATGACGATGCTCGTTCACTCTGGAAAAGGGGACTGAAGGCCATGGTAAGCCGAGTTGATCGCGGTCCGGTCGCGGAATGGTTCTGGACCATCGACCGTTTCTTTCTGGCGGCGTTCATCGCGCTGATGGGCATCGGGCTGATGCTATCCTTTGCGGCGTCGCCGGCGGTTGCCGAGCGCATCGGTCTCAACAGCTTCTTCTTCGTTGAGCGTCAGGCGATGTTCATGGTGCCGTCGCTGGCGATCATGGTCGGCCTTTCCTTCCTGTCACCGCGCCAGGTGCGCCGTGTGGCGGTCATCATGCTGATCGCGTCGCTGCTGATGATGATCTTCGCGCTGTTCTTCGGCATCGAGGTCAAGGGCGCGCGGCGCTGGATTTCCATCGGCACATTCTCGATCCAGCCTTCGGAATTCATGAAGCCAGCCTTCGTCATCGTCTGCGCCTGGCTCTTTGCGGAGCGGGCACGCCACCCGGAAATTCCAGGCAATCTCTTCGCCATCATCACATTCGGCATCGTAGCTGCACTTCTGATCGCCCAGCCGGACTTCGGTCAGACGATCCTGACATCGGTGGTCTGGGGCGGCATGTTCTTCATGGCGGGCGTGCCGTGGTTCTGGATCATCATGCTCGGCGGCCTCGGCGTCGGCGGCATTATTACAGCCTATCTCATGTTGCCGCACGTCGCGGGCCGTATCGACCGGTTTTGGACGGGTGAGGGCGATACGTTCCAGGTTGATACCGCACGCGAGGCGATCATTCGCGGCGACTGGTTCGGGCGCGGACCGGGCGAAGGTATCGTCAAACGTATCATTCCCGATAGCCATACCGACTTCATCTTCTCGGTGGCGGCGGAAGAGTTCGGCATCGTTTTCTGCATGTTCCTTGTCGCCATCTTTGCCTTCATCGTGCTGCGCGGCCTGTCGCACGCCTTCAAGGAGAAGGACGATTTCTGCCGTTTTGCCGTGGCCGGTCTAGTGCTTCAAATCGGCATGCAGTCGATGATCAATATCGGCGTCAATCTGGAGCTGATGCCCGCCAAGGGCATGACGCTGCCGCTAATCTCCTATGGCGGTTCGTCGATGATGGCGATCTGCGTGACCGCCGGTTTCCTTCTGGCGCTGACACGCCACAGACCTGAAAAGCGGGCGCAGGAGCGCAGCTTCTTCCGTGTCGGTTCCGGCGTTCCTGCGGAGTAAACGATCATGAGCAAGGGTATTGTTCTGCTTGCCGCCGGGGGAACCGGCGGCCATGTGTTTCCGGCAGAGGCCTTAGCGCATACGCTGAAGGCGCGTGGTTATCAGGTGCATCTCGTCACCGACAGCCGTGCCGAGCGTTATGCCGGCAAGTTTCCGGCCGATGAAATTCACGTTGTGCCATCGGCCACCATCGGCTCGAAGAACCCGATTTCGGTCGTGCGTTCGCTCTGGAAGCTGTGGGTGGGCCTGCGTGCCGCCCGCCGGCTGGTGACGAAACTGAAGCCGGTCGCGGTTGTCGGTTTCGGCGGTTATCCCACCGTGCCGCCGCTTCTGGCCTCCACCGGACTTGGCGTTCCCTCGATCATTCACGAGCAGAATGCGGTGATGGGCCGCGCCAACAAGGCGCTCGCCGGACGCGTGAAGGCGATTGCCGGCGGTTTCCTGCCGCCCGCCAACGGCCAATATTCCGACAAGACGGTGGCAACAGGCAATCCGGTGCGCCCGGCGGTGCTGGCGGCATCGGAGATACCCTATACGCCCTCACAGACGGGCGAGACTTTCCAGCTTGTGGTTTTCGGCGGCAGCCAGGGCGCGCAGTTCTTTTCCAGCGCCGTTCCGGCCGCGATCTGCCTGATGAAGGATGAGCAGCGCAAACGTATCGTCGTGACCCAGCAGGCGCGCCCCGAAGACAAGGACAGCGTCATCGCCTCCTATCAGAAGCTTGGTGTGAAGGCTGACGTTTCGCCCTTCTTCGGCGACATGGCCTCGCGTATCGGTGAGGCCGATCTCGTCATCAGTCGCTCGGGCGCCTCGACGGTATCGGAGCTTTCGGTGATCGGCCGACCATCGATCCTCGTGCCCTATCCCCATGCGCTGGATCATGATCAGGCGGCGAATGCGGCCGCACTTTCGGCGGCGGGCGGGGCAAGCGTCATCAAGCAGGCGGACCTGTCGCCGCAGAAGCTTTCCAGCCTGCTGTCGTCGGCGCTTGCCGAGCCGGATCGTCTTTCGGCAACGGCAGCAGCGGCCAAGGCGACCGGCAAGCCCCATGCGGCGGATGTGCTGGCCGATCTGGTGGAGGCGATCGCCGAAGGCCGGTCTGTACAGGAATTCAAGAAGAAGAATGAAGGAGTTGGGGCATGAAGATGCCGAAAGCCATAGGCCTTGTGCATTTCATCGGCATAGGCGGGATCGGCATGAGCGGCATTGCCGAAGTGCTTCACAATCTCGGCCATCGCGTGCAGGGGTCGGATCAGGCCGAAAGCGCCAATGTGCAGCGCCTGCGCGACAAGGGCATCGAGGTTTTTGTCGGTCACACGGCTGACAATATCGGCGATGCCGAGGTGGTGGTCGTTTCCACCGCCATCAAGAAGAACAATCCGGAACTGATCGCGGCGCGTGAAAAGCATCTGCCGATCGTTCGCCGAGCCGAAATGCTGGCCGAGCTGATGCGTTTCCGTAATGCCATCGCCATTGGCGGCACCCATGGCAAGACCACGACCACCTCCATGGTCGCGACGCTGCTGGAAGCCGGCAATCTCGATCCGACCGTGATCAATGGCGGCATCATCAATGCTTACGGCACCAATGCCCGCATGGGCGAGGGTGAGTGGATGGTGGTGGAAGCGGACGAATCCGACGGCACCTTCCTGAAACTTCCAGCCGATGTGGCCGTCATCACCAATATCGATCCGGAACATCTGGATCATTATGGAAATTTCGATGCCGTGCGCGCGGCTTTCCGACAATTCGTCGAGAACGTGCCGTTCTACGGTTTCGGTGTCATGTGCCTCGATCACCCTGAAGTGCAGGCGCTGGTCGGCCGGATCGAGGACCGTAAGGTCATCACCTACGGCGAAAACCCGCAGGCCGACGTGCGTTTTTCGAATGTGCGCATCGACGGCACGCGCTCGGTGTTCGATGTGGAAATCCGCCGTCGCCGCACCGGCAGGATATTCTCCTTCAAGGACCTCGTCCTGCCGATGCCCGGCCGCCATAATGTCTCGAATGCGACGGCGGCGATTGCCGTTGCCAATCGTCTCGGCATTTCGGAAGCCGACATCAAGAAGGGCCTTGCCTCCTTCGGCGGCGTCAAGCGGCGCTTCACGCTGACGGGCGAAGCCAATGGGGTGCAGGTTTTTGACGACTACGGTCACCATCCGGTGGAGATCAAAGCTGTGCTGAGGGCGGCGCGGGAGGCGTGCAAGGGCCGTATCATCGCCGTGCACCAGCCGCACCGATACAGCCGCCTTTCCAGCCTTTTCGACGATTTCGCGCATTGTTTTAACGATGCCGACACGATTATCCTTGCTCCGGTCTATGCCGCGGGCGAAGATCCGATCGAGGGCGCAAGCTCGGAAGCGCTGGTTTCGGCCATCAAGGCCGCCGGTCACCGGGACGCCCGTTTTCTCGAGAAACGGGAAGATCTCGCCTCAGTGGTTACAGGCATTGCGAATCCGGGTGATTTCGTGGTTCTCTTGGGGGCTGGAAATATCACGCAATGGGCAGCAGTACTGCCTTCGGAATTGAAGAGCATATCGGGAAAGTCTGAATGAGACAGGTCGATGGGGTTAAATTGCTGGGGAGGCTCGGCGACGGGGTAAAGGAATTGCGGGGACGTCTGACACCGGATGCGCCCATGGACCGCGTGACGTGGTTCAGAGCCGGCGGTCTTGCTGAAGTCATGTTCCAGCCGCACGATACGGACGATCTGATCGCCTTCCTGAAAATTCTGCCGGAAGACGTGCCCTTGACCGTGGTCGGCGTCGGCTCGAACCTTCTGGTGCGTGATGGCGGCATTCCGGGCGTTGTCGTCCGTCTGTCGGCCAAGGGGTTCGGCCAGGTGGAGCTTGCCGGTGAAAACCGCATCAAGACGGGCGCGATCTGCCCGGACAAGCATATTGCGGCCATGGCCATGGACAATGGCATTGGCGGCTTCCATTTCTATTACGGCATTCCCGGCTCCATCGGTGGTGCGCTGCGCATGAATGCCGGCGCCAATGGCGGCGAGACGCGCGAACGTGTTGTGGAGGTCTATGCGGTCGACCGTCAGGGCAACCAGCATGTGCTTTCCAACGCGGATATGGGCTATAGCTATCGCCATTCCGACGCCGACAAGGACCTGATCTTTACCGGCGCGCTGTTTGAGGGTTATCCGGAAGACAAGGCGAAAATCCGCGCCGATATGGATGCCGTGCGCCACCACCGCGAAACAGTGCAGCCGATCCGCGAGCAGACCGGTGGTTCCACCTTCAAGAATCCCGAAGGTCATTCCGCGTGGGAACTGATCGATGAGGCGGGCGGTCGCGGTCTGGTTATTGGCGGCGCGCAGATGTCGTCGCTGCATTGCAATTTCATGATCAATACCGGCCATGCGACCGGTTACGATCTGGAATATCTCGGCGAAACCATCCGCAGGCGCGTGTTCGAGAAGTCGGGCATCCGGCTGGAATGGGAAATCAAGCGCCTCGGCCTCTTCATGCCGGGTCGTGAAGTGGAGCCGTTCCTCGGGGCATAAACCTCGGTGAATAACGTATATTACAAGAAAATTTGCTTTTGATCGACTGTTGCGTGTATCGTAACGGTCGATCAATGTTTTTTACTCTATCTTTTGGGGTAAATACTTGATCGGCCCGGGCGAGGTCTCGGTTTTAAATTTTATATTGTTTTTTTATTAGGTAATTCTAACGGAAATATGTGATCTAGGTGCCCTTGAGCATGATGTTGGATCTTTGGAAAAAAACGATCGAGATGATGAGTTTTTCGGTCGCGACGCTCGAGGGTCGGCGGCGGCTCCAGCCGATGGAATTCTCCATTCGTATTGCGTGTCTCGTCACGCTCATTGTTATTCTGATGTGCACGGGTGGCCTGACGCTTCTCGCGCAGTTCGGGCTCGTGACCGATCTCTTCAACGGGATCATGTTGGCTGTGACACTTGGCGGGGCCGTGGCGTTTACGGTGACATTGCTAGTCTGCTGGCTGAATGCGAGGGAAGTGCAAATTCTCGTGCAATCCCACGAGCGCTTTCTGCATCTGAGCCATACGGACGCCCTGACTGGCCTTAGCAACCGGCTCGGCCTTTATGCGGCATGTGATAAACTCGGCAGCGACTACTGCGTCGCCTTCCTCGATATCGATCATTTCAAATCGGTGAATGACAGGCACAGCCATCTCGTCGGCGATCTCGTCATTTCAAGTGTTGCGCGCCGGATAAGGGAGCATTTCGATCCTCCAGCGCATGTCGCGCGCCTGGGCGGCGAGGAATTTGTGGTCGTCCAGGAGACCAACCGGCTGGCCTTCCTGCAGATGTGCGAGAGGGTGCGCGCAGCCGTCGCGGCGACGCCGGTGGAGCATCAAGGCCTTCGGATCACGGTGACGATTTCGATTGGTGTCGCTTTTCGCGGCGACGCCGAAATTTTCGACAAGGTCATGCACAATGCCGATCTTGCGCTTTATCGGGCAAAGGATGGCGGACGCAATCGCGTCTGCATGGTGGGCCATGTCGAGCGGCGTCAGTCGGTGGCTTAAGCAGAAATTGACAGACAAAAGCCCGCGAAATGAAGGTTTCGCGGGCTTTTTTGCCGTCGAGCGTCTCAGATCAGACTTCGTCCTTGCGGGATATAAGGATGCAGGCGAGCGTGATGAGCGCCGATACACAAAGATAGTAACCGACATAACCCATGCCGTAATTCACCTGCAGCCATGTGGCGATGTAAGGCGCCAGCGAAGCGCCGAAAATGCCGGCCATGTTGAAGGTGATGGACGAGCCGGTGTAGCGCACCCGGGTCGGGAAGGGCGCGGCAAGCGCTGTTCCAATCAGGCCGTAGGTCATGCCCATCAGCATCATCGCCAGAGCAGCAAAGACGAAGATCGAGCCTTCGCCACCGGACATCAGGCCGGGCAGCAGGAAGGAGAACAGGCCGATCAGCACCGTCGTGATGATCAGGATTTCACGACGACCGAATTTTTCGGCGAGCTTGCCGGCGATCGGAATGAAGATGCCGAAAACGATGGAACCGAGGATCTGCACTTCCAACGCGTCGAGGAACGGGATTTTCAGAATCTTGACGTTGTAGGAGAGCAGATAGGCGGTGCCGATGTAGAAGAGCACGAAGGTGGCCAGCGCCACGAAGGTGCCGAGCACGAGGCTGCGCTTGTGGTTGCGGAACAGTTCCGCAACCGGCACGGCCACGCGCTCTTCCTTTTCGATTGCCTTCTGGAAGTCGGGCGTTTCGGTGATCGACAGGCGAACCCACATGCCGACCGCGATCAGGATGATCGAGGCGACGAAGGGAATGCGCCAGCCCCAACTCAAAAGCGCTTCCTGAGACATGAAGTGCAGCAGGATCCAGAACACGCCGGACGAAAGGAACAGGCCAACCGGTGCGCCGAGCTGCGGGAACATGCCGTACCAGCTACGCTTACCCGGAGGTGCGTTTTCCGTGGCGAGCAGGACGGCGCCGCCCCATTCGCCACCGAGGCCGAAACCCTGGCCGAAGCGGCAAAGCGCGAGCAGCAGCGGGGCCAGAACGCCGGCGGTCTCATAGGATGGCAGGAGGCCGATCACGACGGTGGAGACGCCCATCGTGAGTAGAGCGGCGACAAGGGTGGTCTTGCGGCCGACACGGTCACCATAGTGGCCGAAGACCACAGCGCCCAGCGGGCGGGCGAAAAAAGCGATGGAAAAGGTGGCGAAGGACGCCAGAAGCGCCGTCATCGGGTCACTGTTCGGGAAGAACAAGGTGGGGAACACGAGCACTGCGGCCGTGGCGTAAACGTAGAAGTCGAAAAACTCGATGGTCGTGCCGACCAGACTGGCAGTGAGAACTCGTGCAGGCGAATTTGTCTTTACAACGTTCGAATTGTCAGCCGTCGGCGATACCGTAGATATCGCGTCGGTCATGGTATTGGTTCCATTTTGAATGATTTCAATGTCATGCCTTGGGAGGCGATGACTGCGTTAACGTAATTTTTGTGCTCAGGGAATGCTAAAAAAGAAATAATGCAGATATTGTGATCTATCAGCGCGACACGTGTGGTTATACCTCTCGAGGATGCTTTGGCGATTGAGAGACTGATTCAGGCCGCGGTTTTAAAACGCTGAAACGCCAGATAATTTTCCCTGGGGAATAATCCCGTCTGTTAACGTTTCGACCTTGCCTTTATCGCGGAGCAGGAGCCGTGCGGCTGCCGTTTTATTTTCGATCATTGAAAACCTGTATGTTGCAATCCGTGCAACTCTCTGATTCCAAGGAGGGAATCCGGATCGGTGCTGATTCTTTAACGAAACTCGGCACGTTGGACGCGGCGGTTAACGAAAGTAAACGATTCATTAACCTTAATGGCGTTTAACTGATCTCAAGGATCATGTGCCAGAATCACCGTTCGTCAAATCCGGTCGGTTCGGGGCGTGGTTCGTAACGGAGAGTTGGTGTCAGAGGGTTCGATGAGCGGCAAGCACGTAGCTGTTCTTTTGGGTGGATTTTCGTCGGAGCGGCCGGTCAGCCTGTCGTCGGGCAACGCTTGCGCGCAGGCTCTGGAAGACGAGGGCTACAAGGTCACCCGGGTCGATGTGGGGCGCGATATCGCCGCCGTACTCGACGAGCTGCGCCCGGACGTCGCCTTCAATGCACTGCACGGTCCCTTCGGCGAAGACGGCACCATTCAGGGTGTCCTCGAATATCTCGCGATTCCCTATACGCATTCCGGCGTGCTGGCTTCCGCGCTTGCCATGGACAAGGCGCAGGCCAAGAAAGTTGCCGCGGCTGCCGGCATCCCGGTGGCTGCCGAGCGTGTCATGAACCGCTTCGATTTCACCAGCGAACATCCGCTTGCGCCGCCCTACGTCGTGAAGCCGGTGCGCGAAGGTTCGAGCTTCGGTGTCGTGATCGTCAAGGAAGACCAGTCGCATCCGCCGCAGATTCTCACCTCGTCGGAATGGCGTTACGGCGATCAGGTCATGGTCGAGCGCTATATTCACGGCCGGGAATTGACCTGCGGTGTACTCGACGGCGAGGCGCTGGGCGTCACCGAAGTGGTGCCGCTCGGTCACAACTTCTATGATTATGATGCGAAATATGCGGCTGGTGGCTCGAAACATGTCATTCCCGCAGAAATTTCACCGAAAATTTACCAAAAAATTCAAACACTGGCGGTTATGGCGCATCGGGCGATCGGATGCCGTGGCGTAAGCCGTTCAGACTTTCGTTACGACGACCGTTTCTCAGAAGATGGCGAAGTTATCTGGCTTGAAGTGAATACGCAGCCGGGCATGACGCCGACCTCCCTGGTGCCGGAAATGGCGGCCCATGCTGGCCGCTCCTTTGGTAACCTTGTCAGCTGGATGGTGGAGGACGCTTCGTGTTTGCGGTGACCGGCAAAAAGTCGACGGCAAAACAGCGCGAGCAATATGCGGCGGCGGCCAATGCCGACGATCGCAGGGTGCTGCCGCGTCCGCTGCGTCGCTTCGTGCGTTTCGGTGTCAGCCTTGCGACCGGACGCATTCACATTCCCGCCCATACCGGCACGATTTCGGCTTTCGCCTTTTACGCGGTGATCGGGCTTTACGGCATGTCGCTCGGTGGCCACACCAATATCGTCACCCAGACGACGACCTCGGCTGCCGGTTTCGCAGTCGAGGATGTGAAGGTCTCCGGCAACCGGCAGACCTCCGAAATCGATGTATTCCAGCTTCTCGGCCTCGACGGCAGCACCTCGCTGATTGCGCTTGATATCGATGCGGCGCGCCGCAAGCTGGTGCAGCTTCCCTGGGTGGAAGATGTCGATATCCGCAAGGTGTATCCCAAGACCGTGGAAGTCCGGCTGAAGGAGCGTCAGGCCTTCGGCATCTGGCAGCACGGAACAGAACTGTCGTTGATCGAAAAAAATGGCAGCGTGATTGCGCCGTTGCGGGATAATAAATTCGCCTCCCTGCCGCTCTTCGTCGGCCGCGACGCGGAAACGGGTGCTGCCGGTTTTGTCGCGCAACTGGCCGACTGGCCGGAAATCCGCAACCGCGTTCGCGCCTATGTCCGCATTGCCGGCCGCCGCTGGGATCTGCATCTCGATAACGGCATCGTCGTCAAGCTGCCGGAAGAAAACCTGCCGCAGGCGTTGCAATTGCTGGCGCGGCTCGATCTCGAGGAAAAGGTGCTGTCGCGCGATGTCGCCGCCGTCGATCTGCGGCTGTCGGACCGCACCACGATCCAGCTGACCGAGGGCGCCGCCGAGCGCCGTCAGGCCGCTGTCGACGCGCGCACCAAGGCTCTCAAGAAGGCGGAGAAGAACACATGAGCTTTTTCGGTTCTTCCCATTTCGGCCTGCCTCGCCTGAAGCCATTGTCTTCCAAGCGCAGCCACATCGTTTCGGTGCTCGACATCGGCTCGACCAAGGTCGTGTGCATGATCGGCCGGCTTACGCCGCGCCAGGAAAGCGAAATCCTGCCCGGCCGTACCCACAAGGTCGAAATCATCGGCATTGGCCACCAGCGTTCGCGCGGCGTGAAGTCCGGCGTGATCGCCGATCTCGACGCGCTGGAAGGCGTGATCCGTCTTTCGGTCGATGCGGCCGAGCGCATGGCGGGGCTTACCGTCGACAGCCTGATCGTCAATGTGTCGGCTGGCCGGCTGGCGAGCGATATCTACACCGCGAGCATCGATCTCGGTGGTCAGGAAGTGGAAGCAAGCGATCTGCGCAAGGTTCTGGTGGCGGCAAGCCAGCAATCCATGCGTCTGGACCGGGCCATCCTGCATTCGCTGCCAACAGGTTATTCGCTGGATGGCGAGCGCGGCATTCGTGATCCGCTGTCGATGTATGGCGATCTTCTCGGTGTCGACATGCATGTGGTGACTGTCGAACGCACGGCGCTGAAGAACCTCGAGCTTTGCGTCAATCGCGCGCATCTTTCGGTCGAGGGCATGGTGGCGACACCCTATGCCAGCGGTCTTGCGGCACTGGTGGATGACGAAGTTGAACTCGGCTGTGCGGCCATCGACATGGGCGGCGGCACCACGACGATCTCGGTTTTCGCCGAAGGCCGGCTCATTCATACCGACGCAATCGGGCTTGGCGGCCATCACGTTACGACAGATCTTGCACGAGGCCTCTCGACACGAATCGAAGATGCGGAGAGACTGAAGGTGGTGCATGGTTCGGCTTTGCTGAATGGCGCGGATGAGCGCGACATGATTTCGATCCCGCCGATTGGCGAAGACGATCGCGATCAACCATTGCAAGTTTCAAGAGCACTTGTTACCCGCATCGTGCGGGCACGTATCGAAGAGACGCTGGAATTGATCCGTGATCGTATCCAGAAGTCCGGCTTCAGCCCGATTGTCGGCAAGCGCGTCGTCCTGACCGGCGGCGCAAGCCAGCTGACGGGTCTGCCGGAAACGGCGCGGCGCATCCTTGCCCGCAACGTTCGTATCGGCCGCCCCATGGGTGTGGCCGGTCTTCCGGTCGCGGCAAAGGGCCCTGCCTTTTCGACGGCGTGCGGACTGATGATCTATCCGCAGGTGGCGGATATCGAAATTCATGCGGCGCAAGGCGGAATGTTCTCGCCGTTCGGCAACGGTAGCGGCCGGATAGCCCGGGTGGGGCAATGGCTGAAAGAGAGTTTTTGAGTGGCCTCGTGGCGCAAGCCGGAGGTTTCAGAGTTGAGTTTCAAGAATCGGCCAGCGGGGCGATGCGGCCAGAGAAAGAAGGAATGTTAAAATGACGATACAGCTGCAGAAGCCTGATATCACAGAGCTGAAGCCACGCATCACCGTCTTCGGTGTCGGCGGTGGCGGTGGTAACGCTGTCAACAACATGATCACGGCCGGCCTCCAGGGCGTCGACTTCGTCGTCGCCAACACGGATGCGCAGGCGCTGACCATGACGAAGGCAGATCGGGTCATTCAGCTCGGCGTCAACGTCACCGAGGGCCTCGGCGCCGGTTCGCAGCCGGAAGTCGGTCGCGCTGCCGCTGAAGAATGCATCGACGAGATCATCGATCACCTGAACGGCACCCATATGTGCTTCGTCACCGCCGGCATGGGCGGGGGCACCGGCACGGGCGCTGCTCCCGTCGTCGCACAGGCTGCCCGCAACAAGGGCATCCTGACGGTCGGCGTCGTTACCAAGCCTTTCCACTTCGAAGGCGGCCGCCGCATGCGTCTTGCCGAACAGGGCATCGAGGAACTGCAGAAGTCCGTCGATACGCTGATCGTCATTCCGAACCAGAACCTCTTCCGTATTGCCAATGACAAGACGACCTTTGCGGACGCCTTCGCCATGGCCGACCAGGTTCTCTATTCCGGCGTTGCCTGCATTACCGACCTGATGGTGAAGGAAGGTCTCATCAACCTCGACTTCGCCGACGTCCGTTCGGTCATGCGCGAGATGGGCCGCGCGATGATGGGCACCGGCGAAGCTTCCGGTCCGGGCCGTGCGATGCAGGCTGCGGAAGCGGCGATCGCCAACCCGCTGCTGGACGAAACCTCGATGAAGGGCGCACAGGGCCTCTTGATCTCCATCACCGGTGGTCGCGATCTTACCCTGTTCGAAGTCGACGAAGCGGCGACCCGTATCCGCGAAGAAGTCGATCCGGATGCGAACATCATCCTCGGCGCAACATTCGACGAAGCGCTGGAAGGTCTCATCCGCGTCTCCGTCGTTGCAACCGGTATTGACCGCGTTGCAGGCGTCGGCGAGCAGAACGTTGCCGAAATGCGCGCCGCAGCCGCCGCTGCAAAGCCGCTTATCCGTCCTTCCGCGGCCGTTGCTCCCGCTCCGGCCGCAGTCCAGCCTGCCGCAGTCTCGCAGGCACCGAAGGCCGTAGACCCGATCGCGCAGACCATCCGTTCGGCAGAAGCCGAAATGGAACGTGAACTCGGTTTCGCCGCACACCAGCAGCCGGCACAGGACTTCCGTCCGCAGAGCAAGCTGTTCGCATCTTCTCCGGCTGAAGCGCCGGCGGCTCTCCGTCCAGTTCAGCAGGCGGCTCCGGCTCCGGTAGCCCAGGCTCCGGCCTATCATGCTCCGGAACAGGTTTCCGCTCCGGCGCCGCGCATGCAGCAGCCGCAGGCGCCCGTCTATCAGGAGCCCGCACCGGTTGCGCGCCAGCCCGAGCCGGTTCGCATGCCGAAGGTCGAAGACTTCCCGCCGGTCGTCAAGGCCGAGATGGAACATCGCACCCATGCCGCTCCTGCCGCCCAGGAAGAGCGTGGCCCGATGGGTCTTCTGAAGCGCATCACCAACTCGCTTGGTCGCCGCGAAGAAGAAGAAGTTCCCTCCGACATGATGGACGCACCGAGCATGGCTCCGCAGCAGCGCCGCGCGCCGCTTTCGCCGGAAGCAAGCCTCTACGCACCGCGTCGTGGCCAGCTTGACGACCACGGCCGCACAACGCCTGCCTCCTCCAGCCATCACGATGATGACCAGCTGGAAATCCCGGCCTTCCTGCGTCGCCAGTCTAACTAAAGGCGATTCCATAATCCCCTTGAAACGCCCGGATCACACGATCCGGGCGTTATGTTTATTTCACGTGTTAACACTAAATTAATTCGTATTTTCAACGGCTTGTGCATGTAACAATCCGAAACGAACAGTGATTTGTCGTGGCACCTACATGTGCGTATGTATGAGGCTGGGTAAAGGAACAGATTGACTTTGCCGGTCGTTAAAACCCGGCTTGAAAACTTTGAACGGCGCTGGCCCAAGCGGCGCGGTTTGCAAAACAAGGCATATTCGCATGACCATCGGACTGCTCGGATTTCAGACAACTATCGCACATGCTGTTCAGCTTAAAGGCATTGGCGTGCATTCCGGCAATCCGGTCTCGATGACGTTCCAGCCCGCAGAAGCTGGAACGGGCATCGTTTTCAATCGCCTTCATGACAATGGCAGCGTTACCGAACTGAAGGCGGTGTCCGCCAATGTCGGTAACACCGATCTTTGCACGGTGCTCGGCCGCTCGCTGACGCAGTCTGTCGCGACGATCGAGCATGTCATGGCCGCCATCTACGCCATGGGCCTCGACAACCTCATCATCGAGGTCGACGGTCCGGAAGTTCCGATCATGGACGGCAGCTCGGCGCCTTTCATCGAGGCGATCGAATCCGTCGGCATCAAGAACCTCGGCGTGAAGCGCCGCTATATCCGCGTCACGAAGCCGGTGCGTATCGATTCGGGCGCCTCCTGGGCGGAATTCCGTCCTTACGACGGTACGCGCTTCGAGGTGGATATCGATTTCGACACGCCGCTGATCGGCAAGCAGTCCTGGAAGGGCGACCTGACGGCGGAAACGTTCAAGAACGAACTGTCGCGTGCCCGTACCTTCGGTTTCATGCGTGACGTGGAGCGCCTGTGGGCCGCCGGTTATGCGCTCGGCTCTTCGCTTGAGAACTCGGTCGTCATTTCCGATGACAACAGCGTCATCAACATGGAAGGCCTGCGTTACGCCAAGGACGAATTCGTCCGTCACAAGACGCTGGACGCCGTGGGCGATCTGGCGCTTGCCGGTGCGCAGTTCATCGGCTGCTACCGCTCCTACCGCGGCGGCCACAAGGTCAATGCGAATGCGCTGAAGGCGCTTTTGAGCGACCGCACGGCCTATGAGATCGTCGAAGCGCCGGCAGCCCGCAACCAGATGGTTCGCGCCCGCGAATTCGTTGCTGTCAACATGCCGGAATTCGCACCCTGGTCTGCTTGAGTTCCTTCGCAGGCTATCAATTGACAGAAAAAGCCGCTCCCTTTGGGGCGGCTTTTTCGTGATGCGAACAAGAAGTTGCGTTATATCGTCTGATATTCATGCGATTGCATGGGTGGATGCCATAAAAATGCGTTAATGCGTCATCATTGCGTTGCCCTGCGGATGCTTTTATGGCTAGAACGCCATTGCAAAGCCGATGCTTATGTATTTGCGCGGGAAGTGGGAACTGTCGAATGAAGCATGTAGGGTCTGGTGCAATGAAGGGTACGATGCGGGGGATCGCCGTTTCGTTGATGTTGGTCGGCGCGAGTGTCGCCATCACGGCCTGCCAGTCCGATCCGGATATCGACATCACCAAGCTCGGCGTCGAGACCGATCCGCCTGACGTTCTGTACAAGCAGGGGCTTGCCAACATGAACGCTGGCAACATGACAGAAGCCTCACGCAAGTTCGAGGCGATCGACAAGCAATATCCGTTCACCGAATGGGGCCAGAAGGCGCTGGTGATGCAGACTTTTATCGCCACACGCACCAACAAGAATGATGTGGCGATTACCACTGGCAGCCGGTTCCTGCGGCAATATCCGCGCGCGAAAGATGCCGCTTATGTTCAGTACATGATCGGCCTTGCCTATTCGAAGCAGATTTCCGATGTCACACAGGACCAGCGCGCAGCACAGCGCACCGTCGAGGCGATGAACAAGGTCGTCAATGACTATCCCGATTCGGAATATGTCGCCGACGCACAGGCCAAGATCCGTTTTGCCCGCGACCAGCTCGCCGGCCGCGAAATGCAGGTCGGCCGTTATTATCTTGAGCGCAAGGAATATCTCGCCGCCGTTTCGCGTTTCCGCATCGTCGTCGAGCAGTACCAGAACACCAACCAGATCGAGGAAGCGCTGGCGCGTCTGACCGAAGCCTATTACGCCATGGGCCTGGTGGACGAAGCGCAGACCGCGGCTGCCGTTCTTGGTAACAACTATCCTGACAGCCAATGGTATGCGGATTCCTACAAGCTGCTGAAGGGTCAGGGGCTGGAGCCGCGTGAAAACAAGGGGTCCTGGATTTCGCGCGCCGGCAAGAAGCTCATCGGCGCTTGAGACGGGGCATAGGCCATGCTGGTCCAGCTCTCGATTCGCGATATCGTTCTCATCGAAAGGCTCGACCTCGGTTTCGAGGCGGGCCTTTCCGTGTTGACGGGCGAGACGGGTGCGGGCAAATCCATTCTTCTCGATAGTCTTTCGCTGGCGCTTGGTGGCCGCGGCGATGGCGGCCTTGTGAGGCACGGCGAGGACAAGGGGCAGGTGACGGCCACCTTCGAAGTCCCGAATGATCATCCCACCCGGCTTCTCCTGCGCGAAAACGGCCTTGATGACGATGGCGACCTTATTTTTCGTCGTGTGCAATCTGCCGACGGGCGAACCAAGGCCTATGTCAACGATCAGGCCGTGAGCGTGCAAATGATGCGCCAGCTCGGGCAATTGCTGGTGGAAATTCATGGTCAGCATGATGATCGCGCGCTTGTCGATACCGATGCGCACCGCACGCTGCTGGACGCCTTTGCTGGGCTGAGCGATGAGGCTCGCGCTGTTCAGGGCCTATACCGCACCTTTAAGGACGCCGAACGTGCGCTGAAGACGCACCGCGCCAAGGTGGAGGCGGCGGCGCGCGAGGCGGATTACCTTCGCTCGTCCGTCGAGGAACTGGAGACGCTCTCGCCGCGCGACGGCGAAGAGGAGGAGCTGGCCGAGCGCCGGGCGGTGATGCAGAAATCCGAACGCATTGCCGGCGATATCGCGGAGGCTAGCGAGTTCCTGAACGGCAATGCGTCGCCTGTGCCTGTCATCGCGTCGATGATGCGGCGTCTGGAGCGCAAGAGCCACGAAGCGCCGGGATTGCTGGAAGACACCGTACAATTGCTGGATGCCGCGCTGGACAGTCTCTCCAACGCACAGATGGAAGTGGAGGCGGCCCTGCGCCGCACCGAATTCGATCCGCGTGAGCTGGAGCGGGTGGAGGAGCGGCTGTTCGCGCTGCGTGCTGCCGGGCGCAAATACAATATCGCCGTACCCGATCTGCCGGCTCTCGCCGAAAAAATGGTGGCCGATCTCGCCGATCTCGATGCCGGCGAAGAAAAGCTCGGCAAGCTTGAGGCCAATCTCGGCGTGGTGAAGGCCGATTTCGACCGTGCCGCGCAATCGCTTTCCGACAAACGCCGCCACGCGGCGGAAGCGCTTTCCAACGCGGTGATGGCAGAACTGCCGGCGCTGAAGCTGGAACGGGCGCGGTTTACCGTCGAGGTGACCTCCGATCCCGAACAAGCGACGGCGGACGGTATCGACACGGTGGAATTCCACGTCCAGACCAATCCGGGCACACGCCCCGGCCCGATCATGAAAGTGGCCTCGGGCGGCGAATTGTCCCGCTTCCTGCTGGCGCTGAAAGTGGCGCTGGCGGATCGTGGTTCGGCGCCGACCCTGGTGTTCGACGAAATCGATACGGGCGTTGGCGGCGCGGTGGCGGATGCCATCGGCCAGCGGCTGCGCCGCCTGTCGAAAACCGTGCAGGTCCTGTCCGTCACCCATGCGCCGCAGGTGGCGGCGCGGGCGGCCACTCATCTTCTCATTTCCAAGGGTCCATCCGGCGACGGCAGCGAGCGTATCGCGACGCGCGTGGCCACCATGGAGCCGAAGCACCGCACCGAAGAGATCGCCCGCATGCTGGCCGGCGCATCGGTGACGGACGAGGCTAGGGCTGCGGCGGCTCGCCTGCTGGCGGCCAAGGACTGACGGCTACCCGTTGCCTTGCGCAAGCGGATGCGGCCTGTGAGTCCAACGGCAAAACTGTTTTTAATGTTTGTTCTTTCGGCTAAAAGCGTTCGGTAATTCCGAAAAGAGGCCGTCATGTCGCAAGACCAGAAATCCGTCGAAAACCTCACCGAGCTTGAAGCCTCTTCCGAGCTTGCATTTCTGGCGGCCGAGCTTGCGCGGCATGATGCGCTTTACCACGGCAAGGATGCGCCGGAGATTACGGACGCCGAATATGATGCGCTGAAGCGTCGTAATGACGCCATCGAAGCGGCTTTCCCGGCGCTGGTGCGGGCCGACAGCCCGTCGAGAAAAGTCGGCTTCGCGCCGCTTCCGACCTTTGCGCCCATCGTGCATGCGCGGCCGATGCTGTCGCTCGACAATACCTTTTCGGAAGAGGATCTGCGGGATTTCGTCAGTTCCGTCTATCGCTTCCTCGGGCATCTGCCGGACGATTCCATCGCCTTTACCGCCGAGCCGAAGATTGACGGGCTTTCCATGTCGATCCGCTACGAGAACCGCAGGCTGAAGACGGCGGCGACGCGAGGAGACGGCACGACCGGTGAAAATGTCACCGCCAATATCAGGACCATCAAGGAAATTCCGGACGAACTGCCCGCCGATGCGCCCGATGTGGTGGAAGTACGCGGCGAGGTCTATATGGCCAAGAGCGACTTTCTGGCGCTCAATGCCCAGATGGAGGCCGAAGGCAAGCAGACCTATGTGAACCCGCGCAACACGGCATCCGGTTCGCTGCGCCAGCTCGACGCCAATGTCACGGCGAAACGCAAGCTGCGGTTCTTCGCCTATGCGCTGGGCGAGGTTTCGAATGGCGGCCAGCCGGCGCGGCTCGCCGATACGCAATACGGCATTGTTGAGAAGTTCCGCGAGTGGGGTTTCCCGGTCAATCCGTTGATGAAGCGATTCACCTCGGTCCAGCAATTGCTTGAACATTATAACGAAATCGGCGTCGCGCGGCCCGATCTCGATTACGATATCGACGGCGTCGTCTATAAGGTCGACCGACTCGATTTGCAGGAACGGCTTGGTTTCCGCTCGCGCAGCCCGCGCTGGGCCACCGCGCATAAGTTCCCGGCCGAGCAGGCCTTCACCACCGTTGAGAATATCGAGATACAGGTGGGGCGCACTGGCGCCTTGACGCCGGTGGCGCGGCTCACACCGATCACCGTTGGCGGTGTCGTCGTTACCAATGCGACGTTGCACAATGCCGATTATATCGAAGGTATCGGCAATAGCGGCGAGCGCATCCGCCCGGAAGACCACGATATCCGCATCGGCGACACAGTCATTGTGCAGCGCGCCGGCGATGTCATTCCGCAGGTGCTGGATGTGCTTCTGGAAAAGCGTCCGACTGAGTCGGTGAAATATGCCTTCCCGGAGAAATGCCCCGTCTGTGGCAGCCATGCGGTGCGGGAGCGCAATGAAAAGACCGGCAAGCTCGATTCGGTCACGCGCTGCACCGGCGGTTTCGTCTGCCGGGCGCAGGCGGTGGAGCATCTCAAACATTTCGTTTCGCGCAATGCCTTCGACATTGAGGGGCTTGGCACGAAGCAGATCGATTTCTTCTTCGAAAGCGACGATCCTGCGCTCTCGATCAAGACAGCGCCTGACATTTTCACGCTGAAGGCGCGACAGGAGGCGTCTCATCTGACCAAGCTCGAAAATATCGACGGCTTCGGCAAGGTCAGCGTCAAGAAGCTGTTCGACGCCATCGATGCCCGCCGCGAGATCGATCTGCACCGGCTGATTTTCGCTCTCGGCATCCGTCATGTGGGCGAGACCACGGCGAAGCTTCTGGCGCGCTCTTACAGCACTTATGAGCATTTCGAGGAGGCGATGAAGGCGGCGGCTGATCCTGCAAGTGACGCCTGGGCTGAACTCAACAGCATCGATGGCATCGGCGAGGTGGTGGCGCGCGCCATCATCGAGTTCTACAAAGAGCCGCGCAATCTCGATGTCATCGACAGGCTGATACGGGAGCTTCGCCCGAAGGAAGCCGAAAAGCCCTCGACCGATGGCAGCCCGGTAGCGGGCAAGACTGTGGTCTTCACCGGCTCGCTCGAAAAATTCACCCGTGACGAGGCGAAGGCCCGCGCTGAAAGTCTTGGTGCGAAAGTCGCGGGGTCGGTGTCGAAAAAGACCGATATTCTGGTGGCGGGGCCGGGGGCCGGTTCCAAGCTTGCCAAGGCGACGGAACTGGGCGTGCAGACCATGGACGAGGATGAGTGGCTGGCATTGATCGGCGGTTGAGGTTCCGTCATGGTAATGTTGTTTTTAGCGATTACATGGCCGGTTCTGATCAGGAGATGAGCCATTGGATGACCGTATCGTTGTGTCCGAAGAGCAGGTCCGGGCGCTGATCGCCTGCCAGTTTCCGCACTGGGCGGCGCTCGATGTCAGTCCTGTCGATCATGCTGGCTGGTCCAATCGCAGTTTCCGGCTGGGCGAGGCCATGCTGGTGCGGCTGCCGAGTGCCGAGCGCTATGTGGCGCAGGTGGAAAAGGAGCATCGCTGGCTACCCTTTTTCGCCAGCCATTTGCCGATGCCGGTTCCAGCGCCTCTTGCCTGCGGAAAGCCCGGCGCGGATTACCCCTGGCCCTGGTCGGTCTATGGCTGGCTGGAAGGAGAGCCGCTCATCAATCATCTGGCCTCGGTTGATCTTTCCCAAGTCGCGGCCGATGTCGCTTCCTTCCTGAATGCCCTGCACGCCCTCGATACTTCCGACGGACCGCCGGCCGGCATACATAATTTCCATCGCGGCGGCGCATTGCACGTCTATGACGAAGAGGCGAGGGCGTCCATGCAGACGCTTGCCGGCGAGGTCGATGCCGGGCTGGCAATGGAAATCTGGCAGTGCGCATTGTCCAGCCGCTGGCATCTGCCCCCGGTCTGGGTGCATGGCGATGTTTCGGACGGCAACCTGCTATTCCGCGACGGACGCCTGTCGGCCGTCATCGATTTCGGCAGTTGCTGCATTGGTGATCCGTCGTCAGACCTTGTCCTTGCATGGAACCTGTTCGAAGGGGATAGCCGCGCGGCCTTCCGCGCCGCCCTGCCTTTGGACGACGCCACATGGCAGCGGGGGCGTGGCTGGGCGCTGTGGAAGGCTTTGATCGTTCTGGATGCCGAACGTGGACGTAACAAAAAAATGGCCGAATGGTCACGAAGGACCATTCGGGAAGTGTTCGCGGATCACCTTGAAAACTGACGTTTCCTATCTAAGACGCGCCATCACGTGAGCATCGACGTATTTTCCATCGCGGTAGGCGTCGTTGCGAAGGGTGCCTTCGCGTTCGAAGCCGAATTTCTCGTAAAGCCTGATTGCCGGGAGATTGTCGGTGAAAACATTGAGTTCGATCCGCTTGATGTCGTGCCAATTGTCGGCGGTATCTATCAGCGCTGCGAGAAGGTGTGATCCCACTCGTTTACCGGCAAAATCGTCGTGAACACTGATCACAAGATCGGCAATGTGGGACTGCCTTCCCGCCCTGCGAAACAGTCCAGCATTGGCAACGATCTTTCCTCGCCATTCGGCAACGATGGCGATATCGTTCGGGCCGCGGTTTTCCATCGATTTCCGTGTCTTTTCAACGGACTGAAACGGCTGTCGAAGCGTGCCGTGACGGACGCCGGGCAGGTTGAACATTTCGGTCAAGGCTTCGGCATCGTCCAGGCGCGCCGCACGCAGGATGACTTCGTTCAAGCTGAATTGCGAATCTTCATTATCGGCAAATTTCAAGTTCTGCATGCCTGTCTCCTTGGGCGTATTGGGGGCGTGTGGGGAGCAGGTTTGCGAACCCTGCTCTCTTGGCAGGGTAAAAATGGATCGCTTAACGCGACGACACACCTTTCCCTGCCGAATGGCCGGTGATGGTATGGCGAGGGGTGGTATTCTGCTTCGTTGCGATCATGCGTGCAGAATGCTTTTGCCCCGTGTTCCTGTCAAGCGGGCGCGTTGCGCAACAGTCTTCGGAGTTTTGCCGGCAGCCTGCCGTCGATCGCCGCAAGACCGGCGGCGATCATCGCCATGCCGGCGAAGTGCTTTATTTCCAGTTGCTCGCCGAGGAGGAGCGAACCGAGCAGGATGGCGCTGACGGGAATGAGGAAGGTGACGAGAGCGAGGTTGGTGGCGCCGGCGCTGGCGAGGATGCGGAAGAAGATCAGGTAGGCGAGCGCTGTCGACAGGAGGGCGATGCCGACAAGCGCGCCCCAGGTGCCGAGGCCCGGCATGGCCAGCATCCATGGTTTATCGATAAGGAGGGCGGCCGGGATGAGCATCAGTGTCGAGGAGGAGATCTGGCCGGTGGCGGTCATCAGCGGCGGTACGCCCATGGCCTTGAAACGGCGACCGAAGATGCCCGCGAAGGAATAGGAGACGGCGGCGCCGAGAATGGCGATCTGGCCCCAGAGGCCGGATGAGCCGGTGAAGGCGGCCGGGCCGATCATGGTCGCCACGCCGGCAAAGCCGATCACGACCCCGGTCAGCTTGTTGCCGGTCATCTTCTCGTCGGCGGTCAAAAAATGCGCGACGATGACGGTGAAGAGCGGCGTCGTGGCATTGAGGATCGAGGCAAGCCCGCTGGCGATCTGGGTTTGGCCCCAGACGATCAGGCAGAAGGGGATGATGTTGTTGAGCAGGCCCATGCCGAAAAAGGCACGCCACACCGCCCATTCACGCGGCAGGTGAAGGCCCATGATGCGGCAGACGATCAGAAGCGCGATCGCCGCCAGGCTGACACGCAGCGTGACGATGGTGACGGGCGGCAATTCCTTGACCGCAACACCGATGAAAAAGAACGATCCGCCCCACAGAAGCGAAAGCGCGACAAGCATCGCCCATTCACCGGCATCCATCTGTTTCTGTATCGCCATCGTCGTCTCCCAAAGCTTGAATATGGACATGATCGCAGGCGGGATGGCCGCCATCCACCCGATATTGATTGAGTTTATCTCAAGTTGAAGATGGGTGGTTTTTAATGCGTTTTAGGTCTTATTGCGTCTATCTACTCCTTGTTTTATGGTTTTTTCAAACGATTGTTTCTCGTGCGATAATTGAGGTGACCTAAACCATGGTAGCCGAACTTCCTTCGTTGAAAGGGTTGCAGGCCTTCGAGGCCGCAGCGCGGTATCGCAGTGTCACGCTCGCCTCCAACGAGCTGAACGTCACGCCCGGCGCGGTCAGCCTGCAAATCCGGGAGCTGGAGGCGCGGCTTGGCGTGCAATTGTTTTTCCGCAAGCCGCGCAGCATTCAGCTGACGCGTGAGGGGGAGCGTTATTACGGCGCGCTTCGCACCGCCTTCCGGATGATGCGCGAGGCGACGGCGGAACTGACGGCGCGTTCCGAAATCACGGTGCTCACGCTGAGCTGCACGCCGACTTTCGCCGTGCAGTGGCTGATGCCGCGACTGCCTGCTTTTCAGCAGCAATACCCGCAGGTGGATGTCCGCATCAGCGTGACGAACCGATTGGTGGATTTTTCGAGGGACGATGTCGATCTGGCGGTACGGCACGGGTTTGGTCGGTATGAAGGGCTGGAGAGCATCCGCTTCATTGATGACAGCACCCTGCCGGTGTGTGCGCCGCAACTTCTGGAAAAATATGGACCGCTTCAGGAAGCGGGGGACCTGAAATCCATTCCGCTCCTGCACGATGAGAACCGCAATGAATGGCGGCGCTGGCTGGAGGCGGCGGGAACATCGGATGTGGATGCCTCCGGCGGCACCGTCTTCATCGACAGCAACGGCGCGCTGGATGCGGCCAAGGCCGGGCATGGTATTGCACTGACCCGGCGCTCGCTGGTTTCCCGCGAGCTTGCGGAAGGTGCATTGATCGCGCCCTTCGGCAAGGATATGGCCAGTACGCTTGCCTATTTCCTCGTTTATCCCAGGCGTATGCTCGATAATCCCGATCTGGTGACGCTCATCGACTGGATGCTTTTGGAAGCGCGGTCAGCCGAGGCCGGTTCTCTTTGATGTCAATCCGGTTTATGCCGGAATGAAACAACGGGAATCACTCTTGAAAACAATCGCCATCGATTTCGAGACCGCCAATGAGGAACGGGGCAGTGCCTGCTCCGTCGGGCTTGCGTGGATAGAGGACGGCGAGATCGTTCGCGTCGAGGAGCGTCTCATCCGGCCAAAGGACATGCGGTTTTCGTCCTTCAACATTGCCGTGCACGGGATTCGCCCTGACGATGTCGAGGACGCGCCGGAATTCCCTGAGGTGATGGAGGAGTTCATCGACGACTTCTACGGCGCCACCATGATCGCCCATAATGCCGCCTTCGATTTCAGCGTCATGCGGGCGTCCTTCGATAAATACCGGCAGTCCTATCCCGATCTTTCTTATCTATGCAGCGTCAAGATCGCCCGGCATGTCTGGCCCAATCTGGCGTCGCACAAGCTGAATGTCATCGCCCACCATCTCCAGCTACGTTTCGTGCATCACAATGCCGCCGAAGACGCCGTCGTCTGCGCGGCCGCGTCTATTGCCGCCGCCAAGGCGCTTCGCGTTGCCCATGTTCGCGATCTTCCGGAAAAGATCGGCATGGTCGCGGGGCGTCTCACCGCCACCGGCTACCAGCCCTGCAGCATGAAAAAACGCACCGTCTCCCGGGTTGCGTAACGGCGGCTTCCACCTATGTTTGAAGCAGCGTAACGGAGAAGATGCGATGACGAAGAAAACTCTGTCGGGTTTGTTTGCGGGCTTTCTGGCGTTGCTTCCAGTGACAGCGGCGCATTCGCAGGTGGTCGGTGAGGTCGGTGTCGACTGGATTGGCAACGACATCGTCATCGAGGCGATTGCCGATCCGAAGATCAAGGGTGTGACCTGCCACGTTACCTATTTCGACCGCGGTGTGATCGACCGGCTGAAAAACGGCAACTGGTTCGAAGACCCCTCCAACAACGCCATTTCCTGCAGCCAGACGGGACCGGTTGAGATCGGCGACATCGATCTGTCGAAGGGCGGAGAAGAGGTGTTCCGGCAGGGCATGTCGCTGGTCTGGAAGAAGCTCGTCGTCAGCCGCGTCTATGACAAGGGGAATGACACACTGATCTATCTGGTGCATGCGCGGGAGCTGACCGACGGTTCGGCCAAGATGGCGATTTCCACGGTGCCGCTCTATAACCAGCAGGTCACATGGCAAAAGGGCAAGCCGTAAGGCCCGCCCTCGCAGTTGCGCTATAGATGCCTGGATCAGGCTGCTTCGCGTGCCAACTCGTCCGCAATCACTGTGTCGAGGTTGAGGAAGCAAACCATGCTCTTTTCCAGCGCCACGATGCCGCGGCAGAAGCTGCGCTGCTCTTCCGGAATGATATCGGGCGCGGGCTGCAGGTCTTCGGAGCGGATGGTCATCATGTCGGAGACCTGTTCCACCAGAAGGCCGACCAGCTTGCCGCCGATATCGGTGACGATGATAGCGGAGCGCTCGGACGGTTCGGTCATTTTCATGCCGAGGCGGCCGGCCATGTCGATGACGGGAATGACGGCGCCGCGCAGGTTGATGAGGCCGAGAACATAGGGCGGGGTGTGCGGCATCGGGGTAACCGGCGCCCAGCCGCGGATTTCGCGGATCGCCATGATGTCGATGCAGAATTCCTGATCGCTCAGGTGGAAGGAAACGATTTCGAGATATGCGCCGGATTGTTTTATGGCGTTGGACATGACGGCAGGTTTCCTCTGATGGCTCTCTAACAGGCCCGCGCAGGATTGAGCTTTATGCGGTGGCCGGAGAATTGACCGGGAGACATCATGTCGAGGCTTGAAAACCGCTACGGTCATAATGCACAGCAAGATTTTAAACTTTCCCTAACAATTGCGGCTGCCCCGCCGGCAAAACCCAGTATTTTGGCGGTTTTCGCGCCCACGAAAACAGGTTATGATTGGCATATGAACGCGCTCGTTTCCCAGCCGCTGAAGTTTATTCTGGCTAGTCTTGCCGCTTTGGCCTCGCTTGCCGTCGTGCTTCTTGCCTTTGACGGCTGGGTGCGGCACGGCACGGATATTTTCCTTTCCACGGTGCAGAGCGGCATCGCATGGTGTCTGTGACGTGCTTTCCGGCTGCGGATTTGTGACAAATCAGCGCGGTTCCCGCAAATACGCCCAGTTGATTTGCCGTCCCGGTCGCCTTTCGTTATCTGTCTGTCAGGGCCAGCGACATGCCGCCGGCTTTCGGGGTAGGATTGGACAATGAGAAATATTCGCATCGTATTGTGGGCCGTCGTGCTCGTTCTCGCCGGCGTCGTCAGCTGGTTGACGATCGAAATGACGAAAACCCGGGAGCAGATGGTCGAGACGGCCTATGGCGTGCCCTTCCAACTCACGGCGCAAAATGGCCAGCCGATCACCGAAAAGGCGTTCCAGGGAAAGCCGACAGCGCTGTTCTTCGGCTTCACCCATTGCCCGGAAGTCTGCCCGACAACCCTTTTCGAACTGAACGGCTGGATGGAGAAGGTGGACCCGGCCGGCGACAAGCTGCAGGCCTATTTCGTCTCCGTCGATCCCGAGCGCGATACACCTGAGATCATGCAGCAATATGTCTCCAATGTCTCGAAGCGGATCACCGGCATCACCGGCCCGGCCGACAAGATTGCCGAGACTCTGAAGGGCTACCGCATCTATGCCAAGAAGGTACCGGTGGACGAGAAGGATCCGAATGGCGATTACACCATGGATCACACGGCGTCCGTGATCCTGCTTGATGCCAACGGCCGCTTTGCAGGAACGATCGCTTATGGCGAAAACCCTGACGTCGCCGAGCAGAAACTTCAGAATCTTCTGAAGGGTACGAAGGTTTAATTACGCGCAGCTTATTGGACTGACTGCGGTTTTGTGGCAAAGGCAGACGCAGAACTATTAGCCAGAGAAAGCAGCCCGCCGTGAGCGAAATCCGACTTTACGTCACCACGACCGAAATCCAGGCGGGTGAAATCCTCGATCTCATGTCGGACTATTTCGGCGAGGAGGATGTCGCGATCGCCACCACCGAGGTGGATGAGAAGCACGATATCTGGGAAGCTTCGGTTTATCTGATGGCCGATCAGGAAGAGGAGTTCCGCGAGCGCGTCAGCGCGCTGCTTGCTCCCGCATTTCCCGGTCTCGTCATCGAGAAGGAGACCGTTCCCGATGTCGACTGGATCGCCAAGTCTCTCGAGGGGCTGAAGCCGGTTCGGGCGGGGCGCTTCATCGTGCATGGCGCGCATGATCGCGACAAGGTGCAGGCGAACGATCTGGCGATTGAAATCGAGGCGGGCCAGGCTTTTGGCACAGGCCACCACGGCACGACGGCAGGTTGCCTTGAGATGATTGAGGAGGTTCTGCGGGCGCGGACCGTGCGAAATGCGCTGGATCTCGGCACTGGCAGCGGCGTTCTGGCAATTGCTGTGCGCAAGATGCGTCCCATTCCCGTGCTTGCGACGGATATCGATCCCATCGCCGTCAAGGTGGCGAAGGAAAATGTGCGGCTGAATGGCATTGTTTCCGGGATGGCGCTGGAGACCGCACCGGGTTTCCACTCGGATGCCTTCCGCAAGCATGGTCCGTTCGATCTCATCATCGCCAATATTCTGGCGCGGCCGCTCATCAAGATGGCGCCGCAGCTCGTCACGCATCTGGCGCCAGGCGGCACCGTGATCCTGTCGGGCATTCTCGCATCGCAGCGCTGGAAGGTGCTTTCCGCATACAATGGCGCAAGGCTTTCCCATGTCCGTACCATCTGGCGCAATGGCTGGGTAACGCTGCATCTGCGCAAGGACTGAAGTTCTCGCAACATTGATTTCCGACAAAAGAAAAGGCGGCGCTTTCGCGCCGCCTGGAAACCCGCGAGCATGGGAGGAGCTTGCTCAAGCGGGTCGACGTATTCCTGATCAGACGCGGTGGAGGGAGGATCGCCGCGCCGGAATTAATCAGAATACGTAGCTGGACTTTGCCTTGCGACGCAGATCGGCGCGGTTCATGCCGAGCGCTTCCAGCGACTTGTCGTCGAGGTTCAGAAGGGCGGCGTTGACATGGCGGCTGACCTGACGCTCGCGTGCTTCAACAACGCGATCGAAGGCGGTGCGGAGGAAAGATTTTGCCATTTCTTCAAATCCTTGTTTGCCAGGAGAGTGTCTCTCTCGCTGTGTTGATCTGAAGATAAGCGATGTGTTTTTGTTTAGTTAGAGGGGATATGTCAGGTTAGATATGCGTTTGATGCATGTCGCTTCGCCTAGAGTATTACTTATTTTGCGAAATATGCACAATTTGTCGCCGCAATCCGATCTGTCATATATGGCTTGAAACCGGCTTTGTCCGCGTGGCATTGTCGTTGCGCGCCAATGATTTGACGGCGCAACCTTGCTGCTTTTCTCATGACAGTTCCCGAAAGACGCCCATGTTCCAGACCTTCGAAAACAAATCCGCGCCGCAATTTGGCAAGGCCCGCGTCGAGGCGCTGCGCGCCGGTTTCGATGCCCTTGGCATCGACGGTTTTCTGGTGCCGCGCGCCGATGAATATCAGGGGGAATATGTGCCGGAGTGTGCCGAGCGCCTGTCCTGGCTTACCGGCTTTACCGGTTCCGCCGGCATTGCGCTGGTGACGCGCACGGAGGCGGTGGTTTTTGTCGATGGCCGTTATACGACGCAGCTCAAGTCGCAGGTCGATCAATCGATCTTCAGCGGCGGCGATCTGGTTGGCGCGCCGCCTTCCGTCTGGCTCGCCGAACATGCTCCGCAGGGTTTCCGGCTCGGCATCGATCCGTGGCTGCACACCGGCGCGGAGTTGAAGCGGCTGGAAAAGGCGCTTGCCGGCAGGGGCGGTTCGGTCGTTCTCCTGGAAAAGAATCCGCTCGATGCCCTTTGGCAGGACCGTCCCTCCGAGCCGCTGGAGCCCGTCGTTATCCAGCCAGAGGCCTTTACTGGCAGGCTGGCGAAAGAAAAGATCGCCTCGCTGGCGGAGACGGTCTCGGCAAAGAGCGCGGACGCCCTGCTGGTTACCGATCCATCCTCCATCGCCTGGATTTTCAATCTTCGCGGCAACGACGTGCCGCACACGCCGCATCCACTCGCCCGCGCCATCATCTATGCCGACGGCAGGGCAGATATTTTTCTCGACAAGCGCAAGACGGGCATCGAGACCGAGGCCTATCTGGCGCAACTCGCGACACAATTGCCGCCGTCGAAGATCGCTGACCGTCTGCATGCCATTGCAAGCGCCAAGGGCCGCGTCATGGTGGATGCGGACCTGACCCCGGTGGCGCTGACCGGCGCAATCACGGCGGCGGGCGGCTCGCTGATCGAGGAGGCCGATCCCGTTCGCCTGCCGCGCGCGCGCAAGAACAAGGCGGAGCTGGCCGGCTCGGCAGCCGCCCACGTGCAGGACGGCGCGGCCATGGTCGAATATCTCTGCTGGCTGGACCGCCAGCAGCCGGGCAGCGTCACCGAAATCGCCGCCGTCAAGGCGCTGGAAGCCGCTCGGGTCAAGGTGGGGCAGGGGCTGCAAAACCCGCTGAAGGACGTGTCTTTCGATACGATTTCCGGCGCTGGCGAACATGCCGCCATCATCCATTACCGCGTCACCACCGATACCGACCGCACACTTGCGGAGGGGGAGATGTTCCTCGTCGATTCTGGCGCCCAATATGTCAACGGCACCACTGATATCACCCGTACCATTGCAATCGGCGCCGTCCCGGAAGAGCAGAAGCGTTTCTTCACACTGGTGCTGAAGGGCATGATCGGTATCAGCACCGCACGGTTTCCGAAGGGAACGCGCGGTTGCGATCTCGATCCGCTGGCGCGTATCGCGCTCTGGAAGGCGGGGGCGGATTATGCTCATGGAACCGGCCACGGTGTCGGCTCCTATCTCTCCGTGCATGAGGGGCCGCAGCGCATTGCAAGGCTTTCGACGCAGGAGCTGCTGCCCGGCATGATCCTGTCCAACGAGCCGGGTTATTACCGTCCCGGCGCTTTCGGCATCCGCATCGAGAACCTCGTCTATGTGCGTGAGGCGGAAGACGTGGCCGGCGGCGACCAGCCGATGCTTTCCTTCGAGACGCTGACCTGGTGCCCCATCGACCGCCGGCTGGTCGTCGTGTCCCTGCTGACCGATGAGGAACTCGACTGGCTGAACGCCTACCACGCCGACGTTCTGGAAAAGCTCTCTCCGCTCATCACCGATGAAGAGGTGAAGGTGTGGCTCGTTGCCGCGACGAAGCCGCTCGAGCGGGCCGCCTAAAACAGCGAGAAGTGCCTGATGGCGATGACGATGGCCCAGCCGATGGCGAGCATCGTCAGGCCCGGAAAGCGCAGGCAGACCAGAAGGGCCGCCACCATGCCGATCTTCACCTCGTATCCGCCTTCGAAGAAGGCGGGTGCGACGAGCGTGGTCAGAACCGCAACCGGCACGGCGTTCAGCCCGGCCTCCATGCGCGGCGGAATGGATTTCATCCGCGTCATCAGCACATAGCCGCCGATCCGGGTGAGATAGGTGGCGATGGCGGCGAGCGCGATCAGGATCATCGTATCGGCGTGCAGCATGTCGCTCATGGTGTGTCCGCCTTGCTTTCGGGATTGGCCGCTTCACCGTTTGGTTTCGGCGGATAGAGGACCGCAACGACAATTCCGGCAACCGCGCCGAGGCTGACATGCCAGGGCGAACCGACGAAATGATAGGCGACCGTCGCGCCGGCAGCGCTTGCCAGCATGACCGGATAGAAATTCTCCCGTTGGCGGAAGCTTAAGACCATGCCCATGAAATAGATCGGCAAAAGCACATCAAGCCCGATGGCTTTCGGATCGCCGACCATATTGCCGAGCGATGCGCCGAGAATGGTCATGGCCAGCCACAGCACATAGACCGGCGCTGCAAAGCCCATGTACCAGGAAAAGCCGACCGTGCCGGTATTTTCGTATTTTCTGACCGATTCGGCGAATTGCGGATCGACCAGCACGAAGAAGCCCGCGGCTTTTTGCAGGAAAGACCAGTTCGAGATCATCCGGGCAATGGCGGCGGAATAGAGGATATGGCGGAAATTGACGGCGAAGACAGATAGAACGATCAGCCAGGGGGCAACCTTCTGGCCGAACAATTCGATACCGACGAGCTGGCTCGCGCCCGCATAGACGGTGCCGCTCATGATCGTGGCTTCGGTGACGCTGAGCCCGTTATCGACTGCGACCGCGCCAAACAGCGCACCGAAAGGGGCGGCGGAGAGGGCGATCGGGAAACCGCTCTTCAATCCCTCGCGAAAATCTGCATTGAACATGTCTGGAAACTCCTTGCCGCCGCTCTATCGCCGTCCCGTCCGGCTGGCAAACGAATTGCATGAATGGATCGATTGATTAACTTGAAGCTTCCGTTACGGTAACGCCCGATATGGCCGGTGCCGGACGGACGGATTGACGGCCTTCCTGCCGTATCCCTCAATAGTCAGACGATGGAAGATCGATGCTGGAAAAGCAGGACAAGGCCGATCTGGCCGCACGCATCAGGGCTTATCTCGCCCGGGAGACCGAAGCCGAGATCGGCCAGCTGCAGGCGGAAATCTTTGTGGATTTTCTGGCCGAGGAGCTGGGGCATGTTTTTTATAATGAGGGGCTCAGGGATGCACACGCCGCGATCTTGAGACGCCTTGAGGATGCGGCAGGCGATATCGACGTGCTGGAGAAGCCGAAGCCGCGCTAATGGCGCTCTCCTTCCTCATCCCTGTGCTCGTCACAGGAGGGAGGGGGAGTAAGGGATCCGCCCTGTCCGGTAGCGTTCGGTTTTTGAACCCGACGGGCCCTAGTCCCGCAAAATGTCGCGGCTTTTGAGAATGGCCGCGCCTTTTTCCCGCATCGTCGAAATCGCGGCCTTGATGCCCTGCGGATCGATGCCGCGGCTGGCATCTTCTATAAAACGGACATTCACACCAGGCAGCATGTCGAGGGCATCGAGCACCGAAAAACTGACGCAATAATCGGTGGCAAGGCCGCACACGTCGAGTTGTGTGACACCCTGACGGCTCAGATAGTCCGCCAGTCCCGTTGTCGCGCCCTGGTCATTGTCGCGAAAGGCGGAATAGCTGTCGACGGCGGGGTTTTCGCCCTTCTGCTGAATATAATCGAAGGCGTCCGTTTTGAGGTCAGGGTGGAATTCCGCATCCGGCGTGCCCTGCACGCAGTGGTCCGGCCATATCATCTGCGGTTTGCCGGAGAGTTCACCCATGTCGAAGGGTTTCTTGCCGGGATGCTGAGACGCGAAGCTGCCGTGATTTTCCGGGTGCCAGTCCTGTGAGGCGACGATGAGATCGTAGCCGCCATTGTCGATCAGGGCATTGGCGATGGGTACGACCCTGTCGCCATCGGCAACGGCCAGATTTCCGCCCGGGCAAAAACCGTTCTGGATATCGATGAGCAGCAGCGCCTTCATGATGTGCCTCCCTTTTCAGGGCAGGATGCCAAGCCGGCTTTGACGGATCAAGTCCCTTTCGACCCATCCGGCCGCCACAAGTGCGTCGGCCAGCTGTTTGCCTTGTCGCAGTCCTGCCGCATTTGCAGCAAATTTCTGGCCAAGTCGGAACTTACCTGACAATGCGGCGGCGGAAATTTTTTGGGCCGATGACGCCCCTTTTGAGGGGCATTTTCCGGGACGATGCCGTGCGGATGCACGCAGTACCCGCGCAAGTCATTGTTTTGCCTTCGCCTTCCAATGTGCAGACCTTAACGAAATATTTTTGCAGGGACTCGTAAACACTTTGGTTACCATAATTCGTCATGCTTCGAACCAGTCAGTTCCGAAACCGGCGTGGTGTTTGCCCGCCCTTCGGATGTCCAAAAATCCCTCCGGCGTCGGCCGGGTGTGCGTGAACGGTTCGAGTAACGAGTATCATGGCGTTTTCTGCTGCGGCCTATAATGGCGCCGGTCTTGCCGGTTCGTATTCCGTCAAAAGAGGCAAATCCTTTTCGTTCGGCCGAATGTCCGCTCTTCTCGGCGGCGGCGCCTTTGCCAGCCTTTTCGCCTTTGCCGCCTTCGCCTCGCTGCACAGCATGGCTGCCGCTTCGCATGGTGTCGGGCAGTTTGAAAAGACGCTGGTGACGCGATTCGCTTCCACTGAGACGGCAATTGCCCACGCGGCCGGACGGGATATTCACGTGCGCAAGTTTTCCCGTTTGAGCGACCACAGCCATGGCCAGCAGAAGGCGGTTCGCCTCGCCGGCATCCTCCCCGAGATCGGTGCGAAGGAATTCGGCGAGCGCTTTGGCGCGGCTGCCAATGCAAAAGGGCAGGCGACGGTGACGCAGCTTGCCGCGCTCAAGCCGTCGGCGATCGTCGATTCGGCGCTGGCTCGCACCTCCGAGGTTGCCTATCAGGGCGCCGTTCCGCAGCATCCGGCATTTGAAGTGGCGCTGGCGCGGCCGCAGATCGAGGAAGAGGCAAGCAGCCTGCTGCCCGATGATGTGCCGCTGCCGAGCTTCCGTCCCGAGGTTGCGACGGCTCAGACCGTTGAACCGTCACCGCGTCCCGCGGCACCGTCCAAGACCGATGAACATGGTCCGGCCGTTGCTTCGGCACCGGCTTTCGATGCGCCGGTTCCCCTGAGGGCACCTGCGCCGCCGAAGCAGAGCACCGGCGCCATGCTCGCTTTTGCGAAGCCTGACAATCCGATACGTGAACCGAGCAAGATGGATGCGGTTCCGTGGCCGGATCGCGGCAACGGCACGGCGATCTACGATATTTCCTCCGGTATCGTGCATATGCCGAATGGCGAGAAGCTCGAAGCGCATTCCGGCATTGGCAAGATGCGCGACAATCCCGATTACGTGCATGTGAAGATGCGCGGCTCGACGCCGCCTTCCAGCTATCGTCTGACGATGCGCGAGGCGCGGTTCCACGGCGTTGAAGCCATTCGCCTGACGCCCGAAAACGGTGTTAACCCGCATGGCCGTGACGGTCTTCTGGCGCATACCTACATGCTGGCGAAACGCGGCGAATCGAATGGCTGCGTGGTATTTCGCGATTACCCGCGCTTTCTGGCGGCCTTCAAGCGTGGCGAAGTCAAGCGCATGGTCGTGGTGCCGAAGTTGAACGGCAACCGCCCGACACTTGCGAGCAGCGGCGGTAAAAGCGGCGGCAAGACATTGCTCGGCATGTTCTCGCGCGACAGCGATTCTTGAGCTTTCCTGATTCTGTGCATTCTCCGGGCGTAGAGCCGTTGCGACTTCTGTCGGAAATGCTCTAGCGGCCGCGCCGCTGTGTCAGCACCATACCGGCGATGATGAGCAGGATGCCGAGTGCGCTTGCCCAGAGTCTCGGCGGATGGTCGCCGAAAAGATCGAGAACCACGCCTGAAACCATCTGGCCGCTGATGACCAGAAGGGCGGTATTGACCGCACCGATGCGCGGAATGAGCCAGCTTCCCGAAGCGATGAAGACGACGCCGATAGGCCCGCCGATAAAGGCAAGCCAGGGCGCATCCGCCGCGCCCGGCGGAATGAGGCCGCCGACGATGAGGCCGATGACCGTCAGCACGGCGAAACCGACGATATGGTTCCAGAACGACGCGATGAGCGGCGAGTTTGACAGGCTGAGGCGGCCGTTGATCTGGCGGCTCAGCGCCACGAAGACGCCGCCGGTAAAAGCCATGGCGATCCAGGCGATCATGTCGTTCTCCCGACAAGGATGATAAGCGCGCTGCCGCAGAGAATGAGCGCCACCGCCGCCATGTCCCGCAGGTCCGGCTTTCTTTTGGGCAGGCCGAACAGGCCGAAGAGATCAGCCAGCAGGCTGAAAATCACCTGTCCGCCAAGCCCGAGCGCAATGGTGCCGGAGAGCGCCAAAGGCGAATTGACGGCGGTGGAGGTGAGAATGACGATGGCCGCACCCACGACCCCGCCGCAATAGGCCCATAACGGCGCTTTCGGTTTTTCTGCCGCGCCGGCGTCTTTCTTCGGACGCATGATGGCGAGATAGATCAGCGCTGCCACCGTGCCGGTGCCATGCGCTGTCCAGGACGAAAACAGCGCATTGCCGTAATGGGCAAGCTGACCGTTGAAATGCACCATCAATGTCAAAAGACAGCCGCTTGCGAAGGCGGCGGTGAGATGTAGCGGGTTGAGGCGAGGATGCGTCGTGTTTGTCATGGCCGGCCGAATTTTGTTCACGCTCGGAAGCGTTATCGCATCGGCGCCGCAAGCGAAATCGAATTCTCCATGTTTCCTGAATTCATACGGAGAGCGTCAGCTCCCCCGAGCGGATGCCTCAACGCTGCGAACCGGGATGGCGTCTGTCATCACTTCGGCGAGGAACTCTGTAATCAATGTGGAAACACATTTCGGGTCTTCCCAATGTGGATTGTGGCCATGGCCCGGTAGCGTCACGCTTTGCGCGGTGGGAAACGCCTCGGTGAGTTGCCGCTGATGGGTTTCGTCGAACAGAGGGTCTTCAGAACCGGAAAGGCAAAGTATCGGTGCATTTATTTTGGATGCGCTGTGGTGCAGGTTCGTTTCTCCGAAGGCCTTCAAAACGCCATGCCATGTCGATGCGGGCATATTTGCCGCGTCCCGCTTCATGAAGGAGAGGAATTCGTCGCTGACGGGATGGCAGCAGGAATACCAGTCACTTAGGAAACCGTCGGCCGGCTTGATTGGATCGCGCAGCGCAAGAATATCCCTGGAAAGCCTGCTTTCGGCACCGAAGTCGGGTTCCAGCGTACCCGAGATCAGAGTGAGCGCGCGGATGGAATGGGGCCGCCGAGAGGCCAGTTCGATTGACGTCATCGCACCCATGGAATGGCCAAGCAGAAAGAAGCGCGAGATGCCCATGAGCGTCAGGAAGTGATCTATCGTTTCCGCGAAGTCCGAGACGTGAAAACCGTGACCCAAGGAGGATGCACCGTGGCCGGGTAGGTCAGGAGCAATCAGCCGGTATTCCTGGAAATACGGTTCGAGGACAGAAAAGCTGCGGCTGGTGTCGGAAAACCCGTGCAGCATCAACAGCACCGGGCCGGGGCCGCCGGTGTCTATAAAGGACAGTCGGCGCTTGCGCGGCAACTCTATGTAACGTTTGCGCTTTTCCCAATCGTCAAGATAAACCGACGTCATAGGCCGAGACCCGCCTTGACGGCTGCAAGACCGTTCTGACCGTCAAAGGTGGACACGTCTTTCAACCATGTCTCAAGCCGTTGCGGTTCCGCCTTGAGCGCCTGTGCCGCCGCGTCCTCCGGCGACAGGCCGCCGTTCATGATCAGATCCATGCCCTTATTTTCGTATTCGACATCAAATTCCAGGTTTTGGAGCAGCTTGGCTACATTGGGGCATTCCTGCGTATACCCTTTGCGGACCTGGGTATCGACGGTGGCCGCACCAAAGTTGGGTCCATAGAATTTGTCGCCGCCCGTCAGATATTTCATGTCGAATTTGCTGTTCATCGGGTGCGGCGCCCAGCCCTGGAAGACGATGAAAGACCTGTTGCGGCTAAAGCGCGCTACCTGGGAAAGCATGCCCTGTTCGCTGGATTCAACGACCTCCCAGTCTTTGAGGCCGAGCGACGGATCGTTGACGGCGTCCAGCATCAACTGGTTCGAACCGGGTTCTATGCCGTAGAGTTTTCTGTCGAACTTGTCGGCAAATTTCTGCAGGTCGGTGAAGTCCCTGACGCCGGCCTCCCAGGCATAGGCCGGCACGGCGAAGGTGTACTTGGCGCCCACGAGGTTGGTGCGGACTTTTTCGACCGATCCATCTTCCTTGTAGGGCTTGTAATAATTGACCATCGCCGGATCCCAGTAACCGAGGAAAACGTCGAGGTCCCTGGTCTTCAGGCTGGTGTAGATGACGTCAATTCCGAGCAACTGGCTTTGCGGCTCGTAACCCAAAGCCTTCAAAAGCGTCGTGGCTATACCGGTCGTGAAGGCGAGGTCATTCCACCCTGGTTCGGCCATGCGCACGATTTTGCAGGCTTGCGGATCAGCCGCGAAAGCGGCGCTTTGTCCCGCCGCAACAAATGCCGCCGCCGAAAAAAACTCCACCCATCTTCTCATGAGGCAACCTTTTATCTTAGCGGTTACTAAATTGACCGGTGGGACAATAATTGATCTTTCCGGAAAATTTGTCAATGTGCTTTTGCAAGGAGATCGAAATGCGACTCACTAAAATAAGCGATATTCGCCGCGCCGAACTGAGACGCGCGGCGTTTGAAGTGCTGCAGAAAGAGGGGATGGCGGGGGCGACGCTCGAGAGGGTCGCGGCACAAGCCGGCGCCTCCAAAGGAATCGTGCTGCATTATTTCGCCAGCAAGCAGGAACTGTTCGAACATGCGATGCGGGAGGCCAATTTGAAGTTGGCGGAGGTCGTCGTTGCACGCCTCAAACGCGCCTCCAGTCCTCGTGAAAGGCTCGACGCGATTATCGAAGGCAATTTCGACGAGAGCTTTTTCCAGCCATCGATCTGCCATGCCTGGCTTTCACTGTGCGCTGAGATTCCCCGCGAGCCGCAGCTTGCGCGCATCCAGAAGGTGATCCATGCGCGCATGCGCTCGAATCTGCTCTCCGCACTAAGGCATCTCTTGCCGCAAGAGGACTGTGAGCCCGTCGCGCTGGGCATCACCACGCTGATCGACGGGCTATGGCTGCGGTCCGGTCTGCAATCTGGAGGGCTGTCGAGAGAGGAGGCGATGGCCCAAATGCATGACTACCTGTCACACAGATTACCAAACCCGGAATCGGCCGTCTAAGGCTCGCCGTGCCAAAGGCAAGAGCTGTGATGGAACCAGCCTTCGTCTTCCGCATTATTCCGGCATGAAGAAAACGACACGCAAACCATTGAACAGGATGACGATTTTCGTCATTTCGCTTTTTATTCTCGCAGCCGTGGTCGCGGCGGTTTATCTCATCGGCTTCACGCCCGGAGAGGCCTGATCCGGCGGGTCAATGGCCGGCGGGTAAGGTCTTTCGCTTTCTGCCTTCAAGTGCAACACGCGCCTTGGCGACGGCGAAGCGAATGCCGCGCAACAAGAATCGGCTGGTTTCCAGATAGGCGCGATAGGGCAAAACGGTGAAATAGCGCCAGCGCGGCAGGCGGTAGATGCGCAGATTATTCTGGATTTGGCTCTCCCCGTCCGCATCCTGCGTCGCGCAGAGCGGGTAGAGGAAGGCCGCCTTCAGCCCCGCTAGATATTCCAGATCGAATGCGATGTCATAGGCGAGCCGCATGGGGATCAGCTTCGATATCCATTTTCCGGCGCGGCGGTTGACGAGATAGGCTCCCGATCCTTTTTCCCGTGTGAGCGCAACGGCGAGAGAGCGACCGTTGGAAAGCGGGCGGAACGGAAATTTCCGGCCATTGCTCACCGTCGTGAGCCGTAGCAAATCCCAGTCACCGCCGTTCAACACCGCCTCGTCGATGGCGTTGAGAAAATCATCGTCGAAGACCACGTCATCCTCAAGGATGAGCGCGATATCGGCATCGCCCGCCATGAATTTATTGGCGCAGGCGACATGGCTGAGATAACAGCCGATTTCCGGCGGCGAGGTGCGGCGGCCATGCATCAGCATGTAGGAGAGCTCACTGAATTCCGGGATGGGATAATTCAGTTCCCTGCCATTGACGCCGGGCACACGCTCCGCTTTCAGCCCCATGGCGTCGAGGCGGGCGTTCATGTCGGCAAGGCGCTTTGTGGCGCTGTCCATATTGATCAGGAAAACCGCAAGCGTGCGCTGGCTTTTTGGTAATTTATGCAAAGCAGTCCTCGCCCGGTTTTCATGTCTCCATTGCAACTCCTTTATTGCAACAGAATGATGTGGGCTATGGAAAAAGCGGTCCGAGGGCATTCATGGTTGTCGAATCAAACCTTTTCCACAAATCCATCCAGCACGCGCTTCTGGCCGGCGCGATCGAAGTCGATGGTCAGCTTGTTGCCCTCGATGGCGGAAATATTGCCATTGCCGAACTTGATGTGGAAAACGCGGTCGCCGACGAAGAATTTCGAGGGCTTGTCAGCCACGGATTTGGCCACCAGTTCGCCATCTATAGTGCGGGTGCGCGGGCCGCTTTCGCCATAACCGATCCGTTCCACCGCATGGCCGGAGCGGGTGCCCCAATTGTCGCGGGTGGCGTCGCTGCGGTTCTGCTGCGCGCGCTTCCAGCCGGGGGTGGAGTAGTTGTTAGTGAAGGGATCGGCCTTGTCGAAGCGCGACTGGCCGTAGCCGCCACGTCCGCCATAACCGCCGTAATTGCTATCGGATGCCGCGACATCCACATGGGCGGGCGGCAATTCATCGAGGAAACGTGAGGGCAGGGTGGATTGCCACAGCCCGTGAATGCGCCGGTTCGACACGAACCAGATATGGCAGAGTTTCTTGGCACGGGTGATACCGACATAGGCAAGGCGACGTTCTTCCTCAAGACCGGAGCGCCCGCCTTCGTCCAGCGCCCGCTGGTGCGGGAACAGGCCTTCTTCCCAGCCGGGCAGGAAGACGGTGTCGAATTCCAGACCCTTGGCGGAGTGCAGCGTCATGATGGAGACGGCATCGAGATTTTCGTTTTGCTCGGCATCCATCACGAGTGCGACATGCTCGAGGAATCCGCGCATGCTTTCAAAGGCTTCCATCGAGCGGATGAGTTCCTTCAGGTTCTCAAGGCGTCCGGGGGCTTCTGCCGTCTTGTCGGCCTGCCACATGGCGGTATAGCCGCTTTCGTCGAGAATCTGCTCGGCAAGCGTGGTGTGTTCGGTGTTTTCCAAGAGGCCCTGCCAGCGGCGGAAATCCTGCACCACATCGAACAGCGCCTTGCGCGCCTTCGGCTTCAGCTCGTCGGTTTCGATGATATCGGCCGCGGCCGCCAGCATCGGAATATCGCGGGCGCGGGCATAGTCGTGCAGGTTGCGGATGGTCGTGTCACCAAGGCCGCGTTTCGGCGTGTTGATGATCCGCTCGAAGGCCAGATCGTCGGCCGGCTGGCAGACGAGGCGGAAATAGGCCATGGCATCGCGGATTTCGAGACGCTCATAAAAGCGCGGGCCGCCGATGACGCGGTAATTGAGGCCGAGCGTGACGAAACGGTCTTCGAATTCGCGCATCTGGAAGGAAGCGCGAACGAGGATCGCCATGTCGTTCAGCTTGTGGTTCTTGCGCTGTAGCTGTTCGATTTCCTCGCCCACCGCGCGGGCTTCCTCTTCGGAATCCCAGGCTGCGTGCACCACGACCTTTTCATCGTCAGGGCTGCTGCGCTCAGTAAACAGCGTCTTGCCGAGACGGCCCTCGTTGTGGGCGATCAGATGGCCGGCAGCGCCGAGAATATGCTCGGTGGAACGGTAGTTGCGCTCGAGCTTGATCACCTTGGCGCCGGGAAAATCCTTGTCGAAGCGCAGGATATTGTCCACTTCCGCGCCGCGCCAGCCATAGATCGACTGGTCGTCGTCGCCGACGCAGCAGACGTTTTGCGGCTCGCCCTTGGCGCGCTGGGCAAGAAGCCTGAGCCACATATATTGCGCCGTATTGGTGTCCTGATATTCGTCCACCAGAATGTAACGGAATTTCTGGTGATACTCCTTCAGAATATCCGTGTTGCGGCGGAAGATGCTGATCGGGTGCATCAGAAGGTCGCCGAAGTCGCAGGCGTTCAGCGTTTTCAGGCGGTTCTGATAGGCGGTGTAAAGTTCACGGCCCTTGCCATTTGCGAAGGCGCGGCTGTCCCCTTCAGGAATATCCGGCGGCGTCAGGCCCTTGTTCTTCCAGCCGTCGATCATGCCGGCGAACTGTTTTGCCGGCCAGCGCTTGTCATCAAGACCTTCGGCCTGGATGAGCTGCTTGATCAGCCGCACCACGTCGTCCGTATCGAGGATGGTGAAATCCGATTTCAGGCCGACGAGTTCGGCGTGACGCCGCAACAGCTTGACGCCGATGGAGTGGAACGTGCCGAGCCAGGGCATGCCCTCGACCGCGCCACCAACGAGAACGCCGATACGTTCCTTCATCTCGCGGGCAGCCTTGTTGGTAAAGGTCACGGCAAGAATCTGGCTCGGATAGGCCCGGCCGGTCGCGAGAATATGGGCGATGCGGGTGGTCAGAACGCGGGTCTTGCCGGTGCCGGCGCCGGCGAGGACGAGAACGGGTCCGTCCAGCGTTTCCACGGCATCGCGCTGTTCCGGGTTGAGGCCGGAAAGATAGTCGGGTGCAGCACGCGTCTGATCGCGCGCCGCCATGGCGCGGGCGGCAATGCCAAGCCCGCCGCCGCTTTCCGCACCGGCGTTGTTCGTTGCCCTGCGCGGTGCGGTGGGTTCCTCATCGAAGAACGGCATATCGTCAAAACTGTTGCTCATGCGGCCCAATGTAGTGATTCGGGATATAAAGGCCAGAACCGTGTTCTGCTTTTATTCCGGTATCATCAGTCAAAACGCCCATTCCAAGGCATTTTTTCGCATCACGCCTGTCTGTCGGCGTCGAAAGCGGCGTCAACGGGCACTTGCAGCGCGACCGCAAGCTGGTTGGTCTTGGCGGCAAGCGCGATGACGCGCAGTAAATCGGCATGCTGATCTGTCGTCATGCCCCTGGCTTTGGCGGCGGCCGTGTGGGAATGGGCGCAATAGGAACAGCCATTGGTGACGGAAACGGCAATGTAAAGCATTTCCTTCACGACGGGATCGAGCGCCGAAGGTGTCGCCATCACCGCCTTGACCTCACCCCATGTCTTTTCAAGCAGATCGGCATCGAAGGCGAGGTAGAGCCACATATTGTTGATGAAATCCGATTTGCGGGTGGCGCGGATGTCATCGAACACCGCTTTGACGCGAGGATCGGTTTCCGGGTTTTCGGTCTTCGTTACGGTGCTCATCGCTTCCTCCGGTTATGGCGTCTCGGGGGCAGATTAGCCCAATGGCGGATATTTGCGACAGGAATGCACGGATGGATTGCGGATTGGCTGCTCCGGGTGGCATTTGCGCCCAAATTACAATTACGTAAGGAACGGATTTGTGCGTTGCCTTGCCTTGGCCAAGCGGGAATAGTGTTTCTGTCCCGGAACGAGTGTTCGCGGGAATGCTTTATGCTGCGTGGATCAACCGGAGAAGTATATGCGGGTGTGGAAACAGGTGGGTGTCAGTGTTGCCGTGGTCGGAGCGGGGCTCTGTCTCTGGGGCTTCTATTCGCCCGAAGCCCGCAATCTGCTCGCCAGCATGGGGCTTGGCAAAACGCCTGCCGGGGCGATTGAAGTCGCCGCAACCGGCGGCCCGGCGGCCGGTGCGTCCACAGGGCAGAATGCCGGCGGTGCGCGCCGCAACGGCAGCGCCACACTGGTGGTGACGGCCCCGGTGAAGAAAGGCACGGTCAATGACCGTTTGAACGCCATCGGCAATGGCGAGGCGATCCAGTCGGTTGTCGTCATGCCGCAGGCTTCCGGCACGCTTTCCGAAATTCGCACATCGTCCGGCGCGCGTGTCGTGAAAGGGCAGGTGCTGGCGAGGCTCGACGATGAAGAGCAGGTGATCGAGCGCGACAAGGCGCAGGTGGCACTGCGCAGCGCCGTTGAAAAATCCAATTCCTACAAGAACCTGAAATCCGTTTCCCGCCTCGATGTGCTGGATGCGCAGATTGCCGAGGAAGCCGCCAAGCTTGCCTTGAGCACTGCCGAACTCAATCTCAAGCGCCGCGACATCGTTGCGCCGATAGAGGGTGTGGCGGGTATCGTCGCCGCCAATATAGGCGATAACGTCACCACGCAGTCAACCATCGTCAGCATCGACGACCGGTCCGAAATTCTCGTCAATTTCTGGGCTCCCGAGCGGTTCGCAACCGCGATCGAGGTCGGTATGCCGGTAGAGGCGACGTCGATTTCCCGGCCGGGTGAGACCTTCAAGGGTGAGGTCGAGGCCGTCGACAACCGCGTCGACGAGGCGAGCCGCACAATCCGCATCCGGGCGAAGTTCGGCAATGAGAAGGACGAGCTGAGGGCAGGCATGTCCTTCGGCGTCACCATGCGGTTTGCCGGGGAAACCTATGCCTCGGTCGACCCGCTGGCCGTGCAGTGGGATGCGCAAGGCTCCTATGTCTGGCGTGTGGCCGATAATAAATCGAACAAGGTGCGGGTGCAGATCGTGCAGCGCAATCCTGATGCCGTTCTGGTCAAGGCGGAGCTGGCGGATGGTGAGCCTGTCGTGATCGAGGGCCTGCAGCGTGTGCGCGAAGGGGGCGCGGTCCGCGTCGGTAATCAGCCCAAGCCCGAGGAGGTTGCCAGCCAATGACGACGCAGCCGCCCCCGGTTAAGGATTCCAAGCTCACCTTCACGGCATTGTTCGTGCGCCGGCCGATCCTGGCAGCGGTTCTCAACACGCTGCTGGTCGTTGCCGGTCTCGCAGCTCTGGTTGGCGTCGAAGTCCGCGAATTGCCGGATGTCGACCGGCCAATCATCAGTGTCAGGACCACCTATGAGGGGGCGGCGCCCGAGACTATCGATCAGGAAGTGACGCAGACCATTGAAGGTGCGGTGGCGCGGGTCAGTGGCGTGAAGTCCATCTCTTCCAATTCGCAATTCGGCACCAGCCGGGTGACGATGGAATTCGGCGACAATGTCGATCTGGCCGTCGCCGCCAACGATGTGCGCGACGCCATCGGCCGCGTCACCAACCAGTTGCCGGACGATGCCGACGAACCGCAGATCATCAAGGCCGATTCCGACAGCCAGCCGATCATGCGTCTCGCCGTCACCTCGTCCACGCTCAGCATGGAAGACCTGACCAAGCTGGTGGATGACGAGATCATCGACCGTCTGGCCGCTGTCGATGGCGTGGCGGATGTGGAGCTTTACGGCGATCAGGAAAAGGTTTTCCGGGTGGATCTCAATCAGGCGGCATTGGCGAGCCGGGGTCTGACTGTGACGGATGTTTCCAACGCGCTTGCCAGCGCCGCCCTCGATGTGCCGGCGGGATCGCTGAAAAGCACGACGCAGGACATCGTCGTGCGCGCCACGGCCAGCCTGACGACGCCTGAAGACTTCTCCAATCTTCTCATCAAGAACAATATCCGCCTCAGGGATGTCGCAACCGTTATGCTAGGGGCGGACGACCAGTCCACCTCTTTGCGTTCCAACGGCGTGCAGGGCGTCGGCCTCGGCGTCATCCGCCAGGCGCAGTCCAACACGCTCAATATTTCATCCGGTGTCAAGGCGGCCGTCGACGCCATGACGCCTAACCTGCCTGAAGGCACGCGCATCGTCGTCACCAGCGATGACGCCGTTTTCATCCAGGGCGCCTTGCATGAAGTCGAGCTGGCGCTCGGGCTCTCGGCGATCATTGTCGTGGTGGTGCTTTATCTCTTCCTGCGTGACTGGCGCGCAACGCTCATTCCCGCGATCACCATGCCGGTGGCGCTGATCGGCACTATCGTCGCCATCTATATGGTTGGTTTCTCGGTCAATATCCTGACACTTCTCGCCATCGTTCTGGCGACGGGTCTGGTGGTGGACGACGCCATTGTGGTGCTGGAAAATATTGTGCGCCGTCGGACGGAAGGCATGGGGCCGCGTGCCGCCGCCGTTCTGGGCACGCAGGAGGTGTTCTTTGCCGTTCTGGCAACGACGGCGACGCTTGCCGCCGTCTTCATTCCGCTGTCGTTTCTGCCCGGTCAGCTTGGCGGCCTTTTCCGCGAATTCGGTTTCGTCCTGGCCTTCGCCGTCGGCCTTTCCTCCATCGTGGCGCTGACGCTCTGTCCGATGCTCGCCTCACGCATGCTGAAAGAGGGGTTGAAGGAACCGACGGGGCCTTTGGCATGGTTCGGCAATGTCTTTGCCTCCACCTACCGGATGACCCTTGCGGCCTGCCTCAACAATCCGCTGATCGTCATCGTCGTGGCGCTTGGTTTTTCCGCCCTGTCGTGGATCGCCTTCGGCATGATCCAGAACGAATTGACGCCGCGCGAGGACCGCTCTTCGATCATGATGCGGGTCACGGCGCCGCAGGGCGTCAGTCTCGAATATACACGCGACCAGTTGCAGCGGATCGAGGAAAATCTGCAGCCGCTGCGCGATAGTGGGGAAATCCGCAATATCTATTCGATCACCGGCATGAACGGTTCCTCCAATACCGGTTTCATGGTGTTGACGCTGGCGCCCTGGGCCGATCGTGAGCGTACGCAGAACCAGATTGCCGCTGACGTGACCTCCGCCGCCAACGGGGTTCCGGCTTTGCGCGGCAATGCCATGCAGCCGAACAGCCTGCGCATTCGTGGTGCCGGCAACGGCCTGCAGATGGCGATGGTCGGCAGCAATTACGCAGCGCTGACAGAGGCGACGCAGAAGCTGTTGCTTTCGATGGAAGAGAGCGGCCTTTTCGTAACGCCGCGTTTCGACAATGAGCCCAATCAGGCGCAGATATCCGTCTCCATCGACCGCGAGCGCGCGTCCGATCTCGGCATCGACATCACCGGCCTGTCACGGGCGATGCAATCTCTGCTGGAAGGCCGTTCGATTGTGGATGTCTTCGTGGATGGCGACGCGATCCCCGTGCGCCTCCTGTCTTCCACGCGGCCGATCAACGACCCTACCGATCTCGAAAACGTCTTTCTGAAAACCGGCGACGGCAAGATCGTGCCGATGTCGGTGATCGCCACGCTGAAGGAAAATGCGGTTGCGCCGCAGCTCAACCGCGAGCAGCAGCTTCCTTCCGTCGGCTTTACCGCCAACCTGAAGGACGGCGTTTCGCTTGGCGAGGCGCTGCAAAAAGTCAACGAACTTGCGCAATCCGTGATGCCGCCAGGCGCGCGTCTGCTGCCGCTCGGTGAGGCGGCGACGCTGGAGGAAAATTCGAGCGGCATGCTGCTGACCTTCGGTTTCGCTATCGCCATCATCTTCCTCGTACTGGCCGCGCAGTTCGAAAGTGTGCTGAGTTCGATCATCATCATGTCCACGGTGCCGCTGGGTCTTGCCTGCGCTGTCATCGCGCTGCTGGTCACCGGATCGAGCCTCAACGTCTATAGTCAGATCGGTCTCGTGCTGCTCGTCGGCGTCATGGCCAAGAACGGCATTCTCATCGTCGAATTCGCCAACCATCTGCGAGACCAGGGCGCCACCGTGCGCGAAGCCATCGAAAAAGCCACCAGCATCCGCCTGCGCCCGGTCATGATGACAATGATCGCGACCATTTTGGGTGGCGTGCCGCTGGTGCTGGCGCAGGGTGCGGGGGCGGAAGCGCGCATCGCACTCGGCTGGGTCATCGTCGGCGGTCTGGGTTTTGCGACGCTGGTGACGCTTTACATCACCCCGGTATCCTACCTGCTGATTGCCCGTTTCGCCAAACCGCAGGCGGATGAGGAAATCCGCCTCCACCGCGAACTGGAACTTGCAGCACGTCGGAAGGCGCTGGAAGAGGACAAGCCGCTGCTTGCTGCGGAGTAAATGGGTGCCGCCAATTACCGTCCGGCGCAATTGCGATGCTGGACAAAGCCTTAACCTTATCCCATACCACCTGACGAAATTTCGTAACGGATCGAATCCGTTACGGGCAGATGTTGCGGTGGAGACGGACGATGGCGCTGAAAGATGTGGTGGCGGGAAAACGCAACGACGAGGGCATTGCCCTGGCACTGGCGGTACTGAAGCAGCAGCTGGGTGACAAGCTCCAGACCGGGCAGGCGTTTCGCGAGCAGCATGGCCATACCACCACCTATCTGACCTTGCAGGCGCCTGATGGTGTCGTTTTTGCCGAGAACGCCGATGACGTGAAGGCCGTGGTGAAAGCCTGCGCGCACTATAAGGTGCCGGTCATTCCTTTCGGAACTGGCTCTTCGCTGGAAGGGCAGGTCAATGCGCCCGATGGCGGAATATGCATCGATTTCAGCCGGATGAATCGCATCATTGAGGTGAATGCCGAAGATCTTGACGTGACGGTGGAGCCGGGTGTGACGCGCGAGGATCTTAACGTCTATCTGCGTGATACCGGCCTGTTCTTTCCGATCGATCCGGGTGCCAATGCCTCTATCGGCGGCATGGCCTCGACGCGGGCGTCGGGCACCAATGCGGTGCGTTACGGCACGATGAAGGACAATGTGCTGGCCGTTACCGCCGTTGTTGCCAATGGCGAGGAAATCCGCACGGCACGGCGCGCCCGCAAGTCGTCTGCGGGTTACGATCTGACGCGGCTTTTCGTCGGCGCCGAGGGCACGCTTGGGGTTCTGACCTCGGTTACGCTGCGGTTGCAGGGCATCCCGGAAAAGATCGCCGGTGGCGTCTGCACCTTCGACAGTATTCAGGCGGCCTGTGACGCCGTTATCATGACGATCCAGATGGGTGTTCCGGTTGCGCGCATCGAACTCCTTGATGAAGTGCAGGTGCGGGCCTGCAATGCCTATTCCGGCCTGAACTACGCGGAAAAACCGACGCTGTTCGTGGAGTTCCACGGCACCGAAGAGACGGCGGCGCTGCAATCGCAGCAGTTCGCCGAGATCGCCGCCGAATGCGGCGGCGTCGATTTCCGCTGGACGAGCGATGCGGCCGAGCGCAACAAGCTCTGGAAGGCGCGGCACGATGCTTACTGGGCTTCCCGCGCGCTTGCGCCGCAGCTCGATGGGCTGTCCACCGATGTCTGCGTGCCGATTTCGCGGCTGGCGGACTGCGTGGTGGAAACGCAGCAGGATATCAAGGAAAACGGCTTTCTGGCGCCGATCGTCGGCCATGCGGGCGACGGGAACTTCCACGTCCTCATCCTCTTTGATGGCAAGGACGCGGAAAGCGTGGCGAAAACCGAGGCCTTTGTCGCCCGCCTCAACCGCCGCGCCATCGCCATGGACGGCACCTGCACCGGAGAACACGGCATCGGCCAGGGTAAGATGAGTTTTCTGGCCGAAGAAGCGGGAAATGCACTGGATCTGATGCGTGCCATCAAAACGTCGCTCGATCCCGATAATATCTTCAATCCGGGCAAGTTGTTCCGTCTTGTCTGATCATTCTCATATTTGATTGGTACAAATGGCTGCTTGCCGTTAAGGCAAAAAAGGATAGGTTTGCAGCGTTCGCGAAGGGAGATGCAGGTCAGTGCTCGGACGTATTCTGGTTTTTCTGGGCGGACTGCTGGCCGTGGTGCTTTTTTCGGCGCTGCTTATTCCCTATTTCGTCGACTGGACGGATTTCCGCCGCGATTTCGAGGACCAGGCAAGCCGTATTCTCGGCAAGAAGGTGGTGGTCCATGGGCGCGTCGAAGCCCGTATCCTGCCTTTCCCTTCGGTAACATTGCATGATGTGCGCGCCGGAACGGATGCGGATGGATCGCCGCTCATTCAGGTGGCCCGTTTTTCCATGGATGCGGAGCTTGCGCCTTTCCTTTCCGGCGAGGCGCGTATCTTCGATATGCGGATCGAGGAACCCAAGGCCAAGATAAGGCTGCTGAAAGACGGCACGCTGGACTGGATGCGTGGCAGCCGGGCGGAAATTCCCGCCCGCACCGTGGTTCTGGAAAGCGTACAGATCGAAGGCGGGCAGATAGAATTCATCGACGAGCAATCCGGCCGCAACCGTGTCGTAACCGGCCTCAACGCCGATATGTCCGCCAATTCGCTGGCCGGGCCGTGGAAGGCGGAGGGACGCGCCGCCGTCGACGGGCATCCGGGTTCTTTCTCGCTCTCCAGCAGCGAGCCGGATTATGCCGCCGGCCGAATGGGGCTCAGGGTAAGGCTGTCGCCAGACGAACATCCGGTCGAGGTCGATCTCGACGGCGCGATTGCCGCAACGGCGGGAAAACCAGCCTATAGCGGCTCTTTCTCCTTCAGTTTCCGCGAGGACGAAAAGCAAAAGCAGCAGGCCGGACAATCGCTGTTTTCCTCGCCGCGCACCCGCGGCAATTTCGAACTGACCAATGAAAGCGTGCGCATACCGAACTACCGTATGGAACTCGGCGGCAGCGAGAATCCCTATGTCGTGACCGGTGAGGCGATGCTCGATACCGGCGCCAAGCCGGAATTCCTGCTGACGGCCGATGGCCAGCAGATCGATGTCGCCCGTTTCGCGCCGCCGGTCTTGCAGACGGGCAAGACCTCACGCCAGCCCACCGTCTCGGTGCGACAGCGCATCGAGGCCTTTGCGGCCATGGTGGCCCGCATTCCGGTGCCGCCGGTGCCGGGCAAGGCCAGCATCAGCCTTCCGGCGCTGGTTTCCGATGACACAACCATTCGCGACATCAGGCTGGATGTGCGCCCGGACGGCAGCGGCTGGCAGGTTGTGAATGCCGTGGCAACCCTGCCGGGCCGGACGCAGCTCGAGGCCAAGGGATCGTTGACGCTTCTCGGCGGCCCCGCTTTCAACGGCAATCTGCTGCTTGCCTCCAACCAGCCTTCGGGTCTGGCGAATTGGCTTTCCGGTTCCGTCGATCCGGCGATCCGCCAGCTCAATGCCGCCGGTTTTTCCGCCGATGTCTCGCTGACCACGCTCAACCAGCGTTTCGACAATCTGGAGCTTGCAGTCGGCGATGCGTCGCTGAGGGGCGCGCTGGAGCGCCGCTCCGACGGCAAGACCTCCAATCTTTCCATTGATCTTGCCGGCAACGAAATTGATCTCGATGCGCTGAAGGCGCTCGGCAGTCTGGCGCTTGGCGATCAGGTCGGCAGTTCCGTTCTCGACCACCGCATTACGGCGAAATTCAAGGCTGACCGGTTCAACATGGCTGGTGTAACCGCCAATCATGTCGAGACCGCCTTCACCATGGCGGGGGGCGTTCTCTCGCTGGAAAACATGACGGCCGGAGACATCGCCGGTGCGGAGGTCAGGGCAAAGGGCGAGCTGCAGGGCTCGCTGCTGAAATATGCGGGCAAGGGCACGGTGAACCTGCATGCGGCGGATATGCAGCCGTTCTTCACCATGCTGCAGCAGAAATTGCCGAACCATCCATTCCTCAGCCGTCTGGCGGCGAGCGCGCCTTGGTACGCCAATTCCGATCTCTCAATGGATGTTTCGGTCAATAGCGAAAAAGGCGGCGCCAATGTCGCCGTTTCCGGCACCGTCAATGGCAGCCGGCTGTCGGCTGTGGCCAAGATGCCGGATTTCCTGTCGATCACCGATGATACCGCCATGTCGCTGGAAGCGGTTCTGAAGAACCAGTCGACGGCTATTCTGTTCGGGCAGGCGGGGCTCGATCCGCTGCCCTTCGATGCGGATGGCGAGGGCCTTCTATCCATCAAGCTCAACGGTACGCTCGGCTCGCCCGCCCAGACGGAACTGCGCTTCTCGACGGAGCGCACGCATTTTTCGATGAACGGTTCATTTGCCGTTTCGTCCGCCAATTTCGGTGAGGGCAGCGCCGACGTGGCGCTCGAAAGCGCTGACATCGAGCCCTATCTCATCATGAACGCCGTCGGTCTGCCGCAGCTTGGTGGCGGCTTGGCGTTGAAGGCAAATGCCAAAGTGGCGGTGGATGGGCAAAAGATCGTGCTTTCCTCTATAGGCGGGCAGGCCGGCGGAAATCCGTTCTCGGGCAACCTCTCTTTCCAGCGCGCCGCGCCCTATCCCGTCACCGGCGATCTTGCGGTCAGAACGGCCGATCTCGCCTGGCTGGGTGACGCGATCTATGGGCCGGTGATCGATCCGGAAACCGGGGCGCTCAACGCCAAACCGCTGGCCATGGCCGCTTTCCCGCAGCTCAAGGCTTCGCTTGCCTTGAAAGCGGAAAGCTTCGAGGCCGGCCCCTTCGGCACGATCACGGGTGTTTCGGCCAAGGTCACGCATGATGCGGGCAGCCTCTCGCTCGACGATGTTGCCGGCACCTTCATGGGCGGCAAACTTACGGGACGGCTTGCCATGTCGACGGGCGAGGGTGCGGGCATTTTCCGCACGAAGATCGCGGTGACCGACGCAAATCCGGAGCCGATCCTGTGGGCCAATGCCAACGGTCCTGTTGCGACAGGCCGGGTTGCTATTGATCTCACAGCCGAATCGACCGGCAAAAGCGTTGGTGAAATGCTGAGATCGGCGGGTGGCTCGGGTGAAATCAGGGCCAGCGGGCTCGTGGTGAAGGGGCTTAATCCCGGAGCCTTGCCGCCGATCCTGCAGGCGGCCGATGGTTTGCAGCAGCCGATCGACGCGCCCAAGGTGCGGCCGCTGGTGGACCAAAACCTATGGCAGGGTGAAATCGGGCTTGGCGATGTGGCCTTGCCGTTCTCGCTGAATGGCGGCGCGCTTCATTTCAAGAATTTGCGTGCGGGGATCGATCCGGTAACGCTGACGGCCGATGCGACCGTCGATCTTGCGGCTTCGACGGTGAACGGCGACCTCGATCTCCTGTTCAATCCTGGCACAGAAACGGTTGCGGGGGCCGAGCCTTCGGTGCGCTTGAATTATAACGGTCCGCTTGCAGCCCCTGCTTTGACGACCGATGTTGCGGCGCTCAGCAATTATCTTTCTCTCCGGGCTTTCGAAAAGGAGCGCCGCCGGGTGGAGGCCATGCAGGCCAGCGTTCTCGAAAAGCAGCGCCTGCGCCGCGAAGTGGCGCTTTATCGCTCTCAGGCGGCCGAGCGGCAGGCCGAGAAAGAACGGGCCGAGGCGGAGGCCAGGGCCAAGGCCGAAGAAGAGGCACGTTTGAAGGCTGCGGCCGAAGAACGTCTGCGTCAGGAAAAGGAGCAGCAGGAGCGGTTACAACAGCAACAGCAGCAACAGGAACAGGAGCCACAGCCGACGCCCGAGCGGCAATCCGCGCCGGTTCTGGTGGTACCTCCGACGGAAAACGCGATCCGGCAACTGGCGCCTGAAAACGCTCCCGCCACGCCGTAAGCTTGTGGGCAGGGGAAGGGGAAGGCTATCTGCCTTCACATTGAGAAAGTGGGGAAACCGATCCCGGAACGTTGCATCATCCTCGAGCATGAGTCGAGAATTTCTCGGCAAACTCGCTCCCTTACGGCGGGAACCCGGGAAGGCTTCGTGGTGGATGAGAAAAGTCTGGAAAAACGGTATTTGAATGCAAGGCTACGCAATACGGGAAATGCCTTGCAGCGCACACTAGGCCGCCAATGTTTAATGAATGCTTTCACGGCGTTACGAGTTTTTGGCAGTAATTTTTGTAGTCCCGGGGGACAAATCCGGATAGAGGCATCCACAGGTCGTGATCGATTGCGTGTCTTTACTCACGCCGGAAAACCTCAGCGGGTTTTCAGCCAGTTCAGCACATAAACCCGCAGTGACGAGGACAAATTGCTGTCGGCGGAGCGGTTGTCGTCTATTTCGGCGAGCAGCGCCGCGAAACTGATCTTGCGTCTTTCCGCAATGGTTTTCAGCTCGTCCCAGAAGGCGTCCTCGAGTGAAATGCTGGTGCGGTGACCGTGCAACGTCGCGGAGTGCTTGCGGATCATCAGATCGGTCTCCGGTGAAACCGGTTGGAGGTCTCAATCATGTCTCCCCGGCAAGTCCCTGTTTTTCGATTCTTGTCCGATAGTCCCGAAATCCGCGACGGTCGGCCGACCTGTCAGTCTTTGCCGGTCCCGTCATCGTTTTTTTCGAGCCGCCCCTGATCGAGCGCCCTTTCGGCCTTTTCGTTCAGGGCCGAGGTGAGATTTTTTTCGGTCTTGGTGCGGCCGAAGGACAGGCGGTTCTGTTCCGCCTGCTTTTCTTTTTCGCTACGGGCTTTCTGTTTCCGAAACTGTCGCAGATTGACGATATCGGCCGCCATGGGGATATGTCTCCTCGGGTTTCGTAAGCTCGGCGTAAAAGCCGTTATTGCTTTTTGCGGAAGGCATCCAGCGAAACGACCGAGCCTTCCTTCTTTTCCTCGCCGGATTTGGGCGTCTCGGAAGCGGCAGCGGGCTTTGCTTCATGGGAAACGGGATAAGCGGTGATCTCCGCGTCTTCGATTTCCGCCTCTTCGGCCAGAGGCACGTCGAATTCGAGCTCGAAATTGACGGAAGGATCGTAGAAACCGCGAATGGCGTTATAGGGAACGACCAGTTTTTCCGGCGTATCCGAGAAGGACAGGCCGATTTCGAAGCCGGTTTCGGTGACTTTCAGGTCCCAGAACTGATGCTGGATAACGATAGTCATCTGCTCGGCATATTTCGCCTTGAGGTGCTGGGAAATCCGCACGCCCGGCGCACCGGTCAGAAAGGTGATGAAGAAGTGGTGGTCGCCGGGCAGACGGCCGGTTGCGGCCACTTCACCCAAAACCTTACGAATAACGCCGCGAAGGGCATCCTGTGCGAGAATGTCGTAACGGATATGATCCTGCCCCATGCGGTCCTGTCTTTCCCTTATTCGAACGTCTTTTCATGTGCGGCGCGGCCTGCGCGCCAAGGACGCTGTAACACTTTGAATCTTCGCGTAATCATTGAGTCGGGACCATTTCCGATCCTGACGCTTACGCGTTACCCAAGTATACGCAATGTCCCGAACGGCAGCAACGGAAAAGCCGACGCCGTTCGCAAGTCAGCTATCATATAACCAATTCAGGCAAAATGGAGAAGGTGGAGGTTTCTGTTGCCAGGTACCTCCGAACCCCGCCTTACGGGGCTAACCGTAAGGACTTTAGAGCGGAATTCCCGCACCGCCATTAGGCAGCGAGAGCATATTCCTTAGCGTTGTTGTCGTTTGCAACTACACTTGTGACCCGATAACGGCGGTATCATGCCGAGCAAAAGTTCGATCTTTACGCCCTTGTCGATCCTATTTCGCCCCCATCAAAAGCCGGCCTTCATTTCATGAAAGTCCGCCGGTTTTTGGTGGAGGCGCCGGGTACCGCCCCCGGGTCCAATAGGTTTATTACACCGACCGTTTATCGCCATAGCCGGGTTGCCCCGGCAAGGTTCATATAGGCGTTTCGACCGCCTGAGAAAAGGGGGGTGATGACAATTCCATGAAAAGGTTTCGTGATTGCCGCCCGCACTTTAGACAATTCTTGACGACGAGAGATTGCTGTCCCATTCTCCATGCAACCGGTCAGCAGAAGCAACGTGGCGCCGGGGACACACGAAGGAGTGGACATGACTGACTATCTCGCAGATGTGAAGAAATACGACGCAGCAGCCGACGAAGCCGTGGTCGGCAAGATCGTCAAGCATCTCGGCATTGCCCTGCGCAATCGGGATTCCTCGCTGGTGTCCGCTTCCGATCCGGAAGAGCTTGCACGGGTGAAGGCGAGCTGGTGCGGCAAGAAGCTCGGCGTGACCGACGGTACGGCCGATCAGGCAATCGATGCTGTCGCCAAGGCCATGGCTGCGGACCGCTCCAAGTCGCGCGTGACCTTTTATTATCTGGTCGCCAAGGAACTCGGGAAACTGCAATCCCTCTGATTTTTCGTGAAAGGCGGGGATAAGCGTTTCCCCGATGATTGGTTCTGCCGCCCTGTGCTATTATATTCCCTCGATATCAGGGAATCGGCGGCAGAACGCATGAAACAATATCTCGATCTTCTCCGGCACGTCATGGAAACGGGCTCCGACCGTGGAGACCGCACCGGCACGGGCACGCGCTCGGTGTTCGGTTACCAGATGCGTTTTGATCTTGCGCAAGGTTTTCCGGTTCTCACCACCAAGAAACTGCATCTGCGCTCCATCATCCATGAACTGCTGTGGTTCCTGAAGGGCGACACCAATATCGCCTATCTCAAGGAAAACGGCGTTTCCATCTGGGATGAATGGGCTGACGAAAACGGCGATCTCGGCCCGGTCTATGGCGCGCAGTGGCGCTCCTGGCCGGCGCCTGACGGGCGCCATATCGACCAGATCGCGCTTCTGATCGAGGCTCTGAAAACCAATCCGAACTCCCGCCGTCACATCGTTTCGGCCTGGAACCCGGCGTTGGTGGACGACATGGCGCTGCCGCCCTGCCATTGCCTGTTCCAGTTCTATGTTTCCGATGGAAAGCTGTCCTGCCAGCTTTATCAGCGTTCGGCCGACATTTTTCTCGGCGTGCCGTTCAACATCGCGTCCTATGCGCTGCTGACGCTGATGGTGGCGCAGGTCACCGGCCTGAAGCCGGGCGATTTCGTCCATACGCTCGGCGATGCGCATATCTATGCCAATCATTTCGAACAGGCGAGGCTGCAGATGACGCGTACGCCCAAGGCGTTGCCGACGATGCGACTCAATCCGGATGTGAAGGACCTTTTCGCCTTTAAGTTCGAGGACTTTACGCTGGAAAACTACGAGGCCGATTCAAGCATCAAGGCGCCGATCGCGGTATGAGCGAGCCGCGCGTCACCATCATCGTCGCGGTATCCGAAAACGGCGTCATTGGCCGCGACCTCGACATGCCGTGGAAACTCTCCACCGACCTCAAGCGCTTCAAGGCGACGACGATGGGCAAGCCGCTCATCATGGGGCGCAAGACGTTTTTATCCGTCGGCGAGCGTCCATTGCCGGGCCGCCCGCATATCATCGTCAGCCGTAATGCCGATTACCGACCACAAGGTGTCGATGTCGTCTCGTCGCTGGATGAGGCCGTCAGGCTTGCAAAGACGAAGGCTTCGGAACTGGGCGTGGACGAGGTTTTTGTCGCCGGCGGCGGTGAGATTTACCGTCAGGCCATGCCCTTTGCCGATCAACTTTCCGTCACCCATGTGGCGGTAAAACTCGATGGCGACACTTTTTTTCCGGAAATCGATCCCGCCGTTTTTGAGAAAACCGAGGAAATCCCCGCTCCTGCGGGGGAAAAGGACAATTATCCGGTTCTGTTTACCACTTATGTGCGAAGAGCCGCGGCAAAGTGAACTATTTACCCGGATCGGGTATTTAGTTACCACCTCTGCGTTGAAACGGACGCTTCTCCTTCCTATAACGGGTCCATATTCCCGCCGCACGCGAGCAATCGCTTTCGAACGGAACCGGGAGAGGCTTTTATAAAGAGGTATTGATGCCCTGGAGCAATCAGAATGGCGGCGGCGGCCCTTGGGGCGGCGGCGGTGGAGGAAACAACCAGGGCGGCGGCGGCGGCCCTTGGGGGCAGGGGCCTAACCGGCCTCGCGGCGGCGGCGGCAATGGCGGCCCGCCCGATCTCGAAGAGATCATCCGGCGCAGCCAAGACCGTTTCAAGAATGTGTTGCCCGGCGGCTTCAACGGCGGGGCAATCGCCATTGTGGTTCTCGTCGTGCTGGTTTTTCTCGGCATCCAGTCCATCTATACCGTCCAGCCGGATGAGCGCGGTGTGGAACTGCGTTTCGGACGTCCCAAGGACGAAATCTCGATGCCCGGCCTGCATTTCCATCTGTGGCCGATCGAGACGGTGGAAATCGTCAAGGTCACGGAACAGCAGCAGAATATCGGCTCGCGCGCCTCGTCGTCTTCGTCGAGCGGCGTGATGCTGACGGGCGACCAGAACATCGTCAACGTGCAGTTCTCAGTGCTCTATACGGTTTCAGATCCGAAATCCTATCTCTTCAACGTCGACAGCCCGGCCGAAACGCTGCAGCAGGTTTCCGAGAGCGCCATGCGTGAAGTCGTCGGTCGTCGTCCGGCACAGGACATTTTCCGCGACAACCGCCAGGCAATCGCTTCTGACGTGCGCAGCATCATCCAGTCCACCATGGACGGTTATGGTGCCGGCATCTCCATCAATGCCGTGGCCATTGAAGATGCGGCGCCGCCGCGCGAAGTGGCCGATGCCTTCGACGAAGTGCAGCGTGCCGAACAGGACGAAGACCGTTTCGTTCAGGAAGCCAACCAATACGCCAACCAGAAGCTTGGTGCCGCCCGCGGTCAGGCCGCGCAGATCCTCGAAGAGGCGAACGCTTACAAATCGCGCGTCGTCAACGAGGCACAGGGTGAGGCGCAGCGCTTCATTTCCATCTACGACCAGTATCGCACGGCGCCTGACGTGACCCGTCAGCGTATGTTCCTGGAAACGATGGAGCAGGTTCTGAAGGGTTCCAACAAGATCATCATCGACGAGAAACAGGGCGTGGTGCCTTATCTGCCTCTGAACGAGATCATGCGCAACAATCCGGGCGCAGCACAGCAGGGAGGCAACTGATATGGGTAACCGTCTTACGGCCGTTCTTGTCGGTCTCGCCGTCCTGCTTTTCCTCGGTTATTCGTCGATCTTCGTGGTCAACGAGCGCCAGCAGGCCATCGTCGTCCGCTTCGGTCAAATCCAGGACGTGAAAACGTCACCTGGCCTGTATTTCAAGCTGCCCTTCGCCTTCATGGATGCCGACCGGGTGCAATATGTCGAGAACCGGGCGCTGCGCTTCGATCACGACAATATCCGTGTTCAGGTTTCCGGCGGCAAATTCTACGAGGTTGACGCCTTTGTGGTCTATCGCATCACGGATGCACGCCGCTTCCGGCAGACGGTCTCGGGTGACCAGATGTCGGCGGAATCGCGCCTGCGCACCCGTCTCGATGCGTCGCTGCGCCGGGTCTACGGTCTGCGCGGCTTCGAATCGGCGCTTTCGGATGCGCGTGCATCGATGATGCAGGAAGTGCGTGACGATCTGCGCCCCGATGCGGAATCGCTCGGCATCAGCATCGTCGATGTCCGCATCCGTCGCACGGACCTCACGCAGGAAGTCTCGCAGCAGACCTTCGAGCGCATGAAGTCGGAACGTCTGGCTGAAGCCGAACTGATCCGTGCCCGCGGTAACGAAGAAGCACAGCGCCGCCGTGCCATCGCCGACCGCCAGGTCGTCGAATTCGAGTCGGACGCCCGCCGTCAGTCCGAAGTGCTGCGCGGTGAAGGCGATGCCGAACGCAACAAGGTGTTCGGCGAGGCTTTCCAGCGCGATCCTAGCTTCTTCGAGTTCTATCGCTCCATGTCTGCCTACGCCAATGCGTTGAACGGCACCGGCACGACGCTGGTCCTGTCCCCGGATTCGACCTTCTTCCGTTATTTCAACAATATCGACGGTGCGGCACCTGCCGCTCCCGCCGCCCCTGCGCCAGCGCCGGCGAACTGATAACGGATCAACTGATTTTGGAGGGGCCGGTTTTTACCGGCCCTTTCTTTTTGAGCGTGTGCACTCTGAAATTCATAAAATTGTGGGTCAACGACACTAATCTTCGGTTTTCACAATCTGGAAGAACGGAAGATGCTGCGCGCGCTTCAGCATGATATAGACAGTTACTCAGTCGCCCTTGTTTTCGCCGTACTTGGCTTCGCAGCCTTTTCATTGATGGACGCTGTTTCCAAAACTCTCAGCAGTTCACACTCTCTTCCTCAAGTGCTTTTTTTCTCCGGTGTTTTTGCCGTCATTTTCAGCTTGTTGCTTTCCAAGCCGTTGGGAGGCTTTAAGATTCACTCGGCAAAGGGATGGGCAGTGGTGTCCACGCGGGGTGTCATGTCCGCTGGCATGATATGGCTGACACTATATGCGATTTCGCGTATGTCGATTGCGGACGTTTATTCGATCCGCTTTACGAGCCCTATCATCACGATATTGCTGGCTTTGGTGTTTTTGAGAGAGCGTCCCATCAGCCTTCAATGGTTTTCTGCTTTTCTGGGTCTTGCAGGTGTCCTGATCGTTCTTCAGCCGAGTGGCGTGATGGACAGCCTGGCCGTTATCATGGCCTTTGCTGCCGCTTTGGCGCAATCCGCATCGACAGTTATGGTGAGGCGGTGGAGGGCCCAGTCAACGCCGCTGGCAGATACCATGCTGCCTGTCGTCATCCTGGTTCTCATCACCGGAGCCCTTTTACCCGAACGCTTTATTGCACCGACACCGATTGAGTGGCTGTTCTATGTTGGGGCAGGTGCTTTGCTTGCAGTGGGAAGACTATGCCTGACGCTTTCGATTCGAATGGCGCAGTCCTCTTTCATCGCGCCGGTTCAATATACCCAACTGTTCTGGAGTTTATTATTCGGCTACCTATTCTTCTCCGCGCAGCCGACACTGGTGTCGTGGCTGGGTTACGTTCTTGTTCTCGCAAGTGGTGTTGTTGGGGTGATGGCGAGCCGGAAAGCGTCGTCCGAGCGATAGTGTTCCCATATTTTCAGTGTTCTCTCCTGGAAATGATCACAATTGACAATAGGTGTTTGCCTCGCTCACGCTTTTCTGTACGGCTTTGAGGCGCGCGAAGAGGTTCCGGAATCAATTGCCTGTTCACGAAAAGGTATTTTTACACTTCATCATTCCGCCTTATGCTTTGACGATATATGCAGGGCAAGACTATTTGAAACGCGAGGACGCTTATGGCCGTGACCCTTCTTTCGCCTTTTCGCAGCAGCATCGCCGCCGTTGCGGGCATCGCGCTTGTGGCGGGCAGCCTTTCGGCGCCGGTTGCGGCAAGAGCGCAGAGCCACGGGCCGGAATCGGTGGCCGATCTCGCCGAGCCGCTGCTCGATGCGGTGGTGAATATTTCCACATCGCAGAACGTCAAGACCACGGGCAAAGGCCCGGTTCCGCCGCGTCTGCCGGAGGGCTCGCCCTTCCAGGAATTCTTCAAGGACTATTTCGACAGCCAGAAGCCCGAGGGCGGCGAAAAGGTCAGTTCGCTCGGGTCCGGTTTCGTGATCGACCCGGCCGGTTATGTCGTCACCAACAACCACGTCATCGAAGGCGCCGATGCCATTGAGGTGATTTTCCCGAATGGTTCGAAACTCAAGGCGACGCTGGTTGGCACCGACACCAAGACCGACCTTTCCGTCTTGAAAGTGGAGCCGAAAGCGCCTTTGAAAGCCGTCAAGTTCGGTGATTCGCGCAGCATGCGTATCGGCGACTGGGTGATGGCCGTCGGCAACCCCTTCGGGCTTGGCGGCTCATTGACCGTGGGCGTCATTTCCGCACGCGGCCGCAACATCAATGCCGGCCCCTATGACAATTTCATCCAGACGGATGCGGCGATCAACAAGGGCAATTCCGGCGGTCCGCTTTTCAACATGAAGGGCGAGGTCATCGGCATCAATACGGCGATTATATCGCCGAGCGGCGGTTCGATCGGTATCGGCTTTGCGGTGCCGACGGAGCTTGCGCAGAATATCGTGCAGCAGCTCATCGAATTCGGCGAGACCCGCCGCGGCTGGCTCGGCGTTCGCGTTCAGCCGGTCACTGATGATGTGGCCGCGAGCCTTGGCATGGATAGCGCCAAGGGTGCGCTTATTTCAGGCGTAGCCAAGGGCGGACCGGTGGAGAACGGCCCAATCCAGGCTGGCGATGTTGTCCTGAAATTCGACGGCAAGGACATCAATGAGATGCGTGATCTCCTGCGCATCGTGGCAGAAAGCCCGGTTGGCAAGGAAGTCGATGTTGTTGTCTATCGCGACGGCAAGGAAGAGACCGTGAAGGTCAAGCTTGGTCAATTGCAGGATACGGCCGACGAAAAGGCCTCGACCGACGACCAGCAGAGCGAAGACGGCGACGGTGGCATGGTTGTGCCCGAAGACAATGACGGTGGCGACGATCAGGCACAGGACCAGACGCCGGAAGTTCGTGAAGCGCCGCAGAGCGTGCTCGGCATGAACCTCGTGGTGCTGAGCAACGAGTTGCGTACCGAAAAGGGCATTGCCGAAAGCGTGGAAGGCGTGCTGGTGGCCAGCGTCGATCCCGGTTCCCCGGCCGAACAGAAGGGCATGAAGGCCGGCGACGTGATCGTTGAAGTCGGTCAGGATTTCATGGAAGTTCCGGGCGATGTGCTGGTCCGTGTCAACGGGCTGAAATCCGAAGGCCGCAAAAATGCGCATATGATGGTGGCGGATGCGCAGGGCAATCTGCGTGTCGTGGCGCTGCCGCTGGAATAAGCCGCTTTTTCACCCGCTCCGGCAGGAATCGGGTGGCTGCAACCTCGTCATCTCCCTATCCCTTGGCCTCCATTCAACGGAGGCCAAGGATATGAAACTACTCGACAATAAAGTTGCCATCATCATCGGCGCGTCATCCGGCATCGGTCGCGCGACGGCGACGCTGTTTGCCGCTCACGGCGCTGCCGTCGTCATCAATGCGCGTGGCGAGAAGGCGCTGGATGAGGTTGCTGGCGAGATCAGTGGAGCCGGTGGCCGTGTACACGCCGTTGTCGGTGACGCCGGTGTTGCGGAAACCCATGCGCGGCTGACAGATGCGGCTACAAGCGTGTTCGGCGGGGTCGATATCGCCGTCAACAATGCGGGCGGCGTTGGTGCGGCGAAGCCGATGGCGGAGATTTCGCCTGACGAATGGGCCTATGTCCTCAACGTCAACCTGACGTCCGCCTTTCTGGGGGCGCGCTATCAGATTCCCGCGATGTTGCGGCGAGGCGGCGGATCCATCGTCTTCACCTCAAGCTTCGTCGGAACCAGCGTCGGCATCCCCGGCATGTCCGCCTATGGCGCTGCGAAGTCGGGTCTGATGGGTCTGGTGAAAGGCATTACCGCCGATTATGCCGTGAGCGGCATTCGCGCCAATGCGCTGTTGCCCGGCGGTGTCGACACGCCCATGGCCGGTGATCAGGCGCAAAAGGACTGGGCCGCCGGGCTGCATGCGATGAAGCGCATTGCCGAGCCGGAGGAAATCGCGCAGGCCGCTCTTTTCCTCGCGAGCCCGATGGCAAGCTTCGTCGCCGGAGCGGCGCTGTTTGCCGATGGCGGCAATGCGGCGGTGAAGTGACCTTCGGAACTGGCGGGCAGGCGTCCTATCGCGCCCGCCATTCCTCCAGCGTCAGCGCGTAGGTGACGTGCGGTCGCAGATGCGGATGCGTTTCTTCCGGCACGCGCGGATGGTCGAAATCGCGCGATGGGTCGCGCTTCAGGCCAATGCGCTTCATCACTGCCGTCGAACGGTGATTATCGTGGACGGCAAAGGAGACGATTTCCGGCGTCTCCTTTTCATCGAATGCCATGACGAGCAGCGATTGCGCGGCTTCGGTGACATAACCGTGCCCCCAGAAGCGGGTGGCGAGCCGCCAGCCGATTTCCATGGTGCCGAGCGGGAAGGGCGGATCGAGGTTCATGACGGGCGATATGCCACAGAAGCCCATGACCTCGCCGGTTTCGCGCAGTTCCATCGCATAAAAACCATAACCGCTGCCGCGGATCATGCCGTTGATGGTTTCCAGCACCGCGTCGGCTTCCGCATGGCTGCGGCGGAAGGGGAAAAATTCCATGACCTTTTCATCCGCATTGATTTCGCGGAACAGGTCGCGGTCGCTCTCCTTCCACTCGCGCAGAATGAGCCTTTGTGTCTCACGAATGATCATGGAATGACAAAATCCGTCTTGCGATAGCCCTGGATGTAGAGGAGCGCTGTCAAGTCGCCATGGTCGATACGCATCTGCGCTTCGGCGGCGACGGCCGGCTTGGCGTGGAGGGCAACGCCTGAACCCGCCACATGCAGCATGCCGAGATCGTTGGCGCCATCGCCGACCGCCATCGCCTCATCAGGGGAAATGCCAAGCTTTGCGGCAATGTCGTTCAGCGCATCCACCTTGGCCTGTTTGCCGAGAATGGGTTCGGCAACAGTGCCATCAAGTTCGCCATTGGCTTCGCCCAGCAGATTGGCGCGGTTCTCGTCAAAACCGAGCATGGCGGCGACGCGACCGGTGAAAACGGTGAAGCCGCCGGAAACGAGGGCGGTATAATAACCTTTCGCCTTCATGGTGGCGATCAGTTCCCTGCCGCCCGGTGTCAGCGTGATGCGCTTTTCGATGACGTCATCGATAACCGAGACAGGCAGGCCCTTCAGCAGCGCCACACGTTCCCGCAATGCGGGTTCGAAGGCGATCTCGCCATTCATGGCGCGGGCGGTAATAGCGGAAACTTTTTCCTTCAGCCCGACTTCGGCGGCCAGCTCGTCAATGCATTCCTGGCCGATCATGGTCGAATCCATGTCGGCGATCAAAAGCTTCTTGCGCCGCTGATCCTGTTCCTGGATGGCGATATCGATCGGTTTTCCGGCAAGCGCGGCGGCAAGAGCGCTGCGTGCCTGTTCGGCGGCGGTGCCGGAGGGCAGGGCGATATCGCAGGCAATGCCATCGGCTAGCCAGTAGAGGCCCGATGCGTTGACGGCCTTCGCGGCCGCTTCGCCGAGGGCCGGTGTCAGAACGGGATTTGACGGATTGGCGATAAGCGTGGCAACGAGAGCCATGATGAAAAACCTTGATGAGAATTTTGATGCGATCCTGATAACCGGCCCGACGGCAAGCGGCAAGTCCGCGCTTGCGCTTCGTCTGGCGCGGGAGCGGAACGGTGTGGTCATCAATGCCGACAGCATGCAGGTTTACGACACCTTGCGGGTGCTGACCGCCCGGCCTTCCGACGACGAAATGGAGGGCGTGCCACACTGTCTCTATGGCCATGTGCCTGCTAGTAGCCCCTATTCAACCGGTGAATGGCTGCGCGATATTTCCGGCCTGCTTGCGAATTTGCGGGGTGAGGGGCGTTTCCCCGTCATCGTCGGCGGTACGGGGCTCTATTTCAAGGCGCTGACCGGCGGCCTCTCCGAGATGCCGGCCATTCCCGACGACATTCGCGAGGGGCTGCGCTCTCGGTTGATCGAAGAGGGGGCGGCAAAGCTGCACGCCGAATTGGTGAGCCGCGATCCGGCCATGGCGGATTTGCTGCAGCCGGGAGACGGCCAGCGTATCGTCCGAGCGCTGGAGGTTATCAAGGCGACCGGAAAGTCGATCCGGGATTTTCAACGCGCCAGCGGCCCGATGATCGTCGATCCCGACCGGGCGCAGAAATTCGTCGTTCTGCCGGAGAGGCCGGTGCTGCATGAGCGCATCAACCGCCGTTTCGAGGCGATGATGGACAGCGGTGCGGTGGAGGAGGTGCAGGCGCTTCTCGCGCTTGATCTTGCACCGGATGCAACGGCGATGAAGGCGATCGGCGTTTCTCAGATAGCCGATATGCTGGCGGGACGCATGAGCCAGGCGGAGGTGATCGAAAAGTCGGCGGCCGCGACCCGGCAATATGCCAAACGGCAGATGACCTGGTTCCGTAACCAGATGGGCGACGACTGGACGCGAATTCAGCCCTGAAACGGGCCTAGTCCTTGCGGTAGAGGCTGCCGAGCGGCTTCTTCAACAGGCTTTCGCGCAGCGAAGGGCGCGTCTCACCGGGCGACGGGCCATTCTGCGCCTGCATCTGGAAACCCGCCTTGCGCAACTCGTTGACTGCGCCGGAAGTGGGGTCCGTCGAAGCGTTTGAGGGCGGCGCAGACAGCGCCCGCCCGGGCAGCATGTCCGGGCGATAGGGCTCATACCCCTCAGCTGCGGGCGTTCCCAGTTCACGCTTCCAGCTGTCGATCTCGTCCGTTGCCCGGCTTGGCGGGGCCGGTTCGGGGAGATCGGAGAAAGCCGCTTCGACGCTTTGCTGGAAACCGGTGATGACGGGTTTCGGCGTGGCGCGCATGCGGGTGACGATATTGTTCAGATCGACCGTGTCAGGGGTTTCATGGTTCGTATGGTTGATGGTGCCGCTCGCTTTCGGCAATTTCGCGGTGGCAACGCGGTCGAAACGCATGCGCATCGGCACATTCACGGCCTCGCCGAAGGCGATGGCTTCGCCATTGCCGATGGAAGAGAGAAAGCTCGTGGTCGAGGTCGAGGCGTTCGGCACGGCGGAGAGAATGATCTTCTGGTCGATCTCGTTCGACAGCCGCATGGCGAACACGGTCGAGCATTGCGACAGGATAGTCTGGTCCAGCTCGCTTGGCCGCTGGCTGATGACGCCGAGCGAAATGCCGTATTTGCGGCCTTCCTTGGCGATCTGGGCGATGGATTGCCGGGTAGGGAAAAAGCCGCGCTCGGGGTCGGCGGGCACATAACGGTGCGCTTCCTCGCAGACGACAAGCATATGCAGCGAGCCGCGCGCCAGCACCGCCAGTTCGAAGGACATGCGGCAGAGGACGGAGACCACCGAATTCACCACTTCGGAGGGGATGCCGGAAAGCTGGAATACTGAAATCGGCTTGCCTTCCCCGGGAATACGGAAAATATGCGCCACCGTCTCCAGAATGGTGTCGCTGATCGTATTGCTGGAGAACATGAAATTATAGCGTGTGTCGTTGATGGCCGAGAGGATACGGCCTTTCAGAGAGCGCAGCGCGGGTTTTTCGCTGCGCCCTTCCAGTCGACCGATACGCTCGTCGATGAGGGCGAGAAGATCGGCGATGCGGTAGGGCACCGGCGTATCCGGTGTGATCGCGCTCTTGTCAGATGTGCGGCGCACGGCGGAACCCTCGGTGCCGCGAAACGCTTTTTTCGCTTCCGGAACGAGGTCGCGAAGGACATCCATTTCTTCCGGCATGGGTTTACGTCCGCGGAAAATCACTTCCGCAAATTCTTCAAGGCGCATCAGCCAGAAGGGAAGGTCCAGCGTGTCGGTATCGATGACGACGGCATGATCGGGAAAAGCGGCCGCGAATTCATTATGCGGATCGAGAATGAGAACGCGTAGTTTCGGGTCGGTCTCGATTGCCTTGTTCAGAAGCAGCGAAACGGCGGTGGTCTTGCCCACGCCCGTCGATCCGACGACGGCGAAATGTTTGGCGAGCATCTGCGGAATGCTGATGGTGGCGTTGATCGTATCGTCCTGAGTCAGCCTGCCGATGACGCAGCCATCACGCTTGCCGCTGTCGTAAATCTTGGCAAGATCGCTGGTGCGGATGCGATGCGCCACCGCGCCGAGATAAGGGTAACGGGAGATGCCGGTGGAAAAGCGCTCGCTGCCGTCCTCGGTGCGATAGACCTCGCCCACCAGCTCAACGTCGATCAGCAGCCTGTTCGGCCTGTCCGCCGCCCAGTATTCTTCACCGGTGCGCATGGCAAAGACGAGGGCCGCGACACGGCTCGTTCCCATTTCGATGGATATCAGGCGGCCGACAGACCAGAGCTGCGACGCATCGGTGGTGCCCGGTTCGGTTTCGGCCGCAATTGTGGCCTGCGCACCGTTGCAGGCGATGACGCGGCCGAGCATGCGGTTTGCCGGCTGCTCGCCGGATCGCCGTTCGTTTTCGTCCATGCGGGACGCGTTATGAGACGTGTCGTTATTCACATTTTTTCCCGGTACATGCGGATGATCGCGTTGGTTCGGGCAGCATCTGCGCTCTCGAGACTAAAAGATTATGCTTAACAACAGGTGTATTGGCCGCGTTCGAAAATTTCGCCAAAGTCCGCTTTCGGGCAATAAAAGAAGGCGGCGGTGATTTTTTCCCGCAATATGCGTTGACGGCTGGGGCGTTTGTGGCTAACACTCCGGCCCATGAAAAATCTTAACGTACTTATCGTGGTGGGACGGCGCATGGGCAGGATGGTGTAACCATCCGGCGAAAGCACCCATGCGCTGAACGAGGCTCCTCTAGGGGCCTTTTTTTATGTCTTCAAACAGGCCCTCGGGCTCCTCGATATCCAAAGCCAAAGCGGGATGGAAACAGGCAATGACGGATAAGGACAATACGGAAAACAGCAATCGCATGACCGGTGCGGAGATCGTTCTGCAGGCGCTGAAGGATAACGGCGTCGAGCACATCTTCGGTTATCCCGGCGGTGCCGTTCTTCCGATTTATGACGAGATTTTCCAGCAGGAAGACATTCAGCACATTCTCGTGCGTCATGAGCAGGGTGCCGGCCACGCGGCCGAAGGGTATGCCCGCTCCACCGGCAAGGTCGGCGTCATGCTGGTCACCTCCGGCCCTGGCGCGACGAATGCGGTCACCCCGCTGCAGGATGCGCTGATGGATTCCATCCCGCTCGTCTGCCTGTCCGGCCAGGTTCCCACCACGCTCATAGGCTCGGACGCGTTCCAGGAATGCGATACCGTCGGCATCACGCGCCCCTGCACCAAGCACAACTGGCTGGTCAAGGACGTCAACGAGCTGGCCGGCATCATCCATGAGGCTTTCCGCATTGCGCAGACTGGCCGCCCGGGGCCTGTCGTTGTCGATATTCCGAAGGACATCCAGTTCGCCACCGGCACCTATACGCCGCCTTCCGCCGCCGTTCAGCAGAAGAGCTACAAGCCGAAGGTTCAGGGCGACCTCAATGCCATCCATGCCGCCATCGAGTTGATGTCCAAGGCAAAGAAGCCGGTTTTCTATACCGGCGGTGGCGTCATCAATTCCGGTCCGGAGGCAACCCGCCTGCTGCGCGAACTGGTCGAGCTGACCGGTTTCCCGATCACGTCGACGCTGATGGGCCTCGGCGCCTATCCGGCGTCCGGCAAGAACTGGCTCGGCATGCTGGGCATGCACGGTTCCTACGAAGCCAATATGACGATGCATGATTGCGATGTCATGGTCTGCATCGGCGCGCGTTTCGACGACCGTATTACCGGACGCATCAATGCGTTTTCGCCGAATTCCAAGAAGATCCATATCGATATCGATCCGTCTTCGATCAACAAGACCGTTCGTGTCGATGTGCCTGTTATCGGCGATGTCGGCCATGTCCTGGAAGATATGGTGCGCCTGTGGCGTGCTCTGCCGAAGAAGCCGGAGAAGACGCAGACCGCAGAGTGGTGGTCACAGATCGAGCGCTGGCGTGCCCGCAACTCCTTCGCCTATAAGAATTCCAACGATGTCATCATGCCGCAATATGCCTTGCAGCGGCTTTACGAAGCGTCGAAGGGTCGCGACACCTACATCACCACAGAAGTTGGCCAGCACCAGATGTGGGCCGCGCAGTTCTTCGGCTTCGAGGAGCCGAACCACTGGATGACTTCGGGCGGCCTCGGCACGATGGGTTATGGCCTGCCGGCGGCCATCGGCGTGCAGGTCGCGCATCCCGAAGCATTGGTCATCGACATTGCCGGTGACGCCTCGATCCAGATGTGTATTCAGGAAATGTCCTGCGCCATCCAGTATGGTCTGCCGGTGAAGATCTTCATTCTCAACAACCAGTATATGGGCATGGTGCGGCAATGGCAGCAGCTGCTGCACGGCAACCGCCTGTCCAACTCCTATACCGAAGCCATGCCTGACTTCGTCAAGCTGGCGGAAGCCTATGGCGCGGTTGGCATGTATTGCGACGATCCGAAGGAACTGGACGACAAGATTGCCGAGATGATTGCGGTCAACAAGCCTGTCATCTTCGATTGCCGCGTCGCCAATCTTGCCAATTGCTTCCCGATGATCCCGTCTGGTAAAGCCCATAACGAGATGCTGTTGCCGGATGAGGCGACGGATGAAGCCGTTGCCAACGCCATTGATGCCAAGGGCCGTCAGCTAGTCTGAGCCGGGAGAGGAAAAGGACATGAACGCACACCTACAACCCACCGGCTCGGCCTATTTCATCCAGAAGGAAACGGCCGCCGTCGAAAATCACACGCTGTCGGTTCTCGTCAGCAACGAGCCGGGTGTCCTCGCCCGGGTCATCGGCCTGTTTTCAGGCCGCGGCTACAATATCGAAAGCCTGACGGTTTCGGAAACGGAACATGAGGCACATCTGTCGCGCATCACCATCGTCACGCGCGGCACGCCCATCGTGCTGGAGCAGATCAAGGCGCAGCTGGAACGCATCGTTCCGGTGCACCGGGTTCTCGATCTCACCGTCCGTGCCCGCGAACTCGGGCAGGAACGGCCGATCGAGCGCGAAGTGGCGCTGATCAAGGTTGCCGGCACGGGCGAAGTCCGCGCCGAAGCGCTGCGGCTTGCCGATGCGTTTCAGGCCAAGGTGGTGGATGCGACGGTGGAGCATTTCATCTTCGAGATCACCGGCAAGTCTTCGAAGATCGATCAGTTCGTGGCCATCATCAAGCCGCTCGGCCTGATCGAGATTTGCCGCACGGGTATTGCCGCGATGAACCGCGGTTCGCAGGGGATGTGAGCGACGCAAGCTTGCGACAGGCTTCTCGCTAAACCGACGTCATCCTCGGGCTTGACCCGAGGATCCATGCCTTCAACGGCTGTGGATCCTCGCCTCAAGGGTGAGGATGACGGATGAGAGATATTCAACCTTTGTCAGCAGTCTGACCCGCGGTTCGCCGCGGGTTTTTTATGGAATTCGCTTCGCGGATTGATATTCAACCATATGGTTGACTTTCTCGGCTGGGACGCTATATTCAACAACATGGTTGAATTATCCGCTTCACATCTCGACACTGTTTTTCACGCCCTTGGCGACGCAACGCGACGCACGATGTTGCGCGATCTTTCGCGTGGCGAGCGAACGGTGAGCCAGTTGGCTCAGCCGTTCGAGATATCGCTCGCTGCGGCTTCAAAGCACATCAAGGCGCTGGAAAACGCGGGTCTCATCCGCCGCGAGGTGAGGGGGCGTATCCATGTCTGCCGCCTTGCGCCGGAACGGCTGGAAGAAGCGTATGAATGGCTGGATTTCTACCGGCAGTTCTGGGGCAGCCGCCTCGATATTCTTGAGCAGATGCTCAGGGAGGAAGATCAGGGAAAAATCCTTGCAGATGGAGGAAATGACAATGGCTGATATTGCAATGCCTGAAACCTATGGCCGTCTCGTCGAGCCGACCACCTTAAAGATCGAACGGCTGCTACCGGGGCCGATCGAGCGGGTATGGGCCTATCTGACACAAAGCGAGCTTCGCCGCCGCTGGCTGGCTTCCGGTGAAATGCGGCTTGCGCCAGATGCGCCGTTCGAACTCGTCTGGCGTAACGATGAGCTTTCCGACCCGCCGGGCCATCGCCCGGAAGGCTTTTCCGAAGAGGAAAAGATGGCGTCCCGCATCATTACCGTCGTTCCACCGCATCGCCTTGTCTTCAGTTGGGGCGAGGGCGGAGAGGTGTCAATCGAGCTTCAGGCTCTGGGCAAGGATGTGCTTCTGACGCTTACTCATCGCCGGCTGGTTGGCAGGAAGACCAAGCTCGATGTCAGCGCCGGCTGGCATGTGCATCTCGATATTCTCGCCGCCCGTCTTCAGGAAAAGGAACCGGCACCTTTCTGGGATACGTGGCTGGCGTTGAAAGAGGAATACGAACCCCGCATACCGTCATAAAGCCCCGGGTACTATTTGACCGACGGCGCGGCTTGCCGCGCCGTTATTGCGGTTTCGAAAGCTGGCGGTTCCCGGTTCTCACATTCCGTTTCAACCGCTTCAGAGCCTGATTCCGAAATGCCTGCTAAGGCCCTGTTGCGTCACAGCATTTCCAGCGCCGTCTTGCGCGTCGGCGGCGGGAAGGCGGCGTCGAGGGCGGTCCAGTCTTCCTCGGTTATTTCAAGATCGGTGGCGCCGCGATTTTCCACGACACGGGACACGCTGGCGGATTTGGGAATGGCGATGACACCGTCCCTGTCCAAAAGAAAGGCCAGAGCCAGTTGCGCCGGTGTCGCCTGATAGGCCTTGGCGATGCGGATGAGTTCGTGGTTCTTCAGGATACGACCCTGCTCGATGGGGGAATAGGCCATTAGCGGCACGCCGTGCTGCTGGCACCAGGGCAGAAGGGAAAATTCCGGCCCGCGCCGGGAGAGGTTGTAGAGCACCTGATTGGCGGCGCAGTTTTTGCCCTCGGGAACCGCGAAAAGCTCCTCCATGTCGTCGGTATCAAAATTGGAGACGCCCCAGTTACCGATCTTGCCGTCGCTCTTCAGCCTTTCGAACGCTGCCACGGTTTCGCCAAGCGGGTGTTCGCCGCGCCAGTGCAGCAGGTAGAGGTCGATGTGATCGGTGCCGAGCCTTGCGAGGCTGCGCTCGCAGGCCTCCGCCGTGCCTCTGGCGCTGGCGTTCCACGGATAGATCTTGGTGACGAGAAAGACCTCGTCGCGGCGGCCGGCGATTGCCGTCCCGACCACTTCTTCCGACCGGCCGTCCGCATACATTTCCGCGGTATCGACCAGCGTCATGCCGAGATCGAGTGCTTTGCGGATGCTTTCAACCTCCTGGTCTGCCGATGACCTCGTCTCGCCCATGTTCCAGGTGCCGAGGCCGAGGGCTGGAACCTCTCTTCCAGAGGGCAGGGTGACGGAAGGAATATCCTCATGCATGGTTTTGCTCCAGCGGTTGCCAATTGGACAATAGTCCTTTGTGTCGACTTCTCAAACCCATGGTGGAAGTGATTGATCCATCAAAAAATTTGACCTCGCCCATCGACGCGTCGGGATGGTTTGACGGCAGGGCGGCGGATAGGGTTTTGGCTCAAGGAGAGATCATGACCATAGAAACTTTCGCCGCGCTGGTGCTGTTTGCCTTCACCACCTCCATCACGCCCGGCCCCAACAATATGATGCTGTTTGCGTCGGGTGTGAATTTCGGTTTCCGCCGAACCATCCCGCATATGCTGGGCATTGGCGCCGGGTTTCTGTCGCTGTTGATCGGGGTCGGCTTCGGTCTCGGCGCGTTGCTGCATTCCGTGCCCGCGTTGTACACGGGGCTGAAATTCGCGGGCGGGCTCTATCTCGTCTGGATTGCGTGGAAGATCGCGATGTCGCGCAGCCTCAGCGAAGGTTCGGCCGCTTCCGAGCCGATGAGTTTCCTTGCCGCTGCCGTCTTTCAATGGGTCAACCCTAAAGCCTGGGTAATGGCGGTGACGGCGATGGCGACTTATACGGACGAGGCCCAATATTTCCTCACGGTCCTGATCGTCGGTCTTGCCTTTGCGGCCGTCAATCTTCCCAGTGTTTCCACCTGGGCCGGTTTCGGCTCTGTGCTGCGCGACTGGCTGTCGGTTCCCGTTCGGCTTAAATGGTTCAACATCACCATGGCTGTCCTGCTTGTCATCAGCCTCTGGCCAATGCTGAAATAACAGACCTCACGTCGGAAACTGCCGGTAACATTCCTCGGCGATTGCCTGCACCTCGTCGCGCGTCAGTTCGGCGGAAACGGCATAACCCAGCTCATTGTCGATCCAGTAGAAGGTCTCGACGCCATCGGCGCTGGCCATGCGGAAGCTGGTGGTGCGGTTTTCCTCGTTGTGGCCGATCAGCACGGTCACCCGGCGGCCGGTCTTGTCCTGATACATCAGCATCGCGCCCGGCTTGCCGCTGACGGGGATGAGACGCCCGCCGACGAGGTCGTATCCGATCTTCGACAGGTCGGGGATGGCAAAGGGATAACCGAGCCGTTTGCCGAGCCATGTTGCAAGATGCTGGCGTTCTCCGGCGCCGACTTCGACGGGGTGGCGCACCTCGCTTGCATAGATGAGATAGGCGGATTTCGCCTGTGCCGGAATATCTGTCCTCAGCGACGCCAGCGTCACGTCCTGTGGTGTCGAAAAAGATGGGGGCAGCAGTCTGCCGGCTGCAGCGCCCGCCAGGAAGATCAGCAAGGCCGCAGCCGTCTGGAGGAGGGCCGGTTTCAGCCGCCATGCGCGATCCTTCTTTTGCGGGCTGAGTAGCGATGCGTCATGCGGATGTGCGGCGGCATAGGAGGCGAAGGCATTGCGCAAAATGTCGGCCTGTTTTTTCCATGCCTCCACGCGGGCCTGCTCCTCCGGTCTTTCAGCCAGCCAGGCCTCGACAGCCGCGCGTTCGTCGTCGGAAAGAAGTCCGTCGACATAGGCGTGCAGATCGTCTTCGGTTATGGCGTCCGGCCGTTTCATCGTGGTCTCCGCAGGGGTATGATATTATCCGCCGCCAGATGCTGGCGCAGGGTTTCGCGGGCACGGGAAAGCCTGGACATGACGGTGCCGAGCGGGATCGACAATGTCTCTGCCGCCTCCTGATAGCTGTAGCCTTCCACCGTCACCAGCATCAGCACGGCGCGCATGTCCGGCGAAAGAAGGGCGAGTGCGCCGTGCAGCCGGTCGTTCTCCAGCGTGTCGGAGAACGTCTCCGCGCCAGCGATGCTCTCATGGCCGTCCAGGCTTTCGGACGGGTGGCGTTTCTCGGCGCGGTGGCGGTTGCGATAAAGATTCGTCATTATCGTGTAAGCCCATGTTTTCAAAGCCGTTCCACGCCATTGCCTTTTATTGGCCAGCGCCTTTTCCACGCAGTCCTGCAAGAGGTCCTCACCATCGGCATCGGAACGGGAAAGGCTGCGGGAATAACGGCGCAGCATGGGTATCAGCGCCAGCATCTCCGTTTCGAAGCTACCGGCTGCGGGGGAATTACTCCCCCGCTTTTCGTCCTTCATGCCGTCAGGGTTTTGCGGCATCCCATACACCGTTCACACCGTCGCCGGTGGCGTCGCCTTTTTTCATGTCCTTGACCCAGTAATAAAGCGGCATGCCATCCTTCGCCCATTGCATTTTGCCGTCCTTGCGCTTCACGAGGGAATAGGCGCCCTCGGCCTTGTCGCTGGCGGCTGCGAAAAATGGCGGCCAGTTCGTGGCGCATTTGTCATAACAATTGGATACGCCCTTCTTGTCGTTCTTGAAAGTGTAGAGCGTCATGCCTTTTTCGCCCGCCAGCACATCGCCCTTGGCGGTCTTGACGGTTTCGACCATAGGGGCGGCATAGGCCGTTCCGGCAAAAGCCAGAACGAGGGCGGGAACGATAAAGCGGATCTTCATGGATATATCCTCCTGGGTTCGGGCGGGCTGAAGCCGCCAGCACATCAAGAGACACCGCAGCCCCACGGATTATTCCCTGCGGCAACGAATTTTTGCGATTTTTAAACTTATCCATTGAGCTAACTATTTTGATATGATAGTTAGCCTTATGGAAAACTATTCAGGCGCGCTCGACGACATCTTCCAGTCTCTTGCCGATCCGACCCGAAGGGCGGTTATCCTGCGGCTGGGCGGCGGGGAGGCGAGCGTCGGAACGCTGGCCGAACCCTTCGATATGGCTCTGCCTTCCTTCATGAAACATATTCGGCAGCTGGAGGAGGCAGGACTGATCGTGACGCGCAAGCAGGGGCGTGTCCGGTTCTGCGCGCTGGAGAAACAGAGGTTTTCCATGCTCGATGGCTGGTTGTCGCAACAACGCGCCATCTGGGAAGGCCGCACCGACCGGCTCGAACAATTCGTCATGGCGCAACAGGACAGGATGTCCAGCAAAGGGGAGAATGAGCAATGACCGAGACTTTCAATCCCGATCTTGACCTGAAGATTTCACGCATCATCAGGGCGCCACGCCGGCTCGTCTGGAATGCCTGGACGGACAAGGCCAGCCTCGAACAATGGTGGGTGCCGCATCCCGGTCAGTGCCGGGTCGACCGTATGGAGCTTTATCCCGGCGGCGCTTTCGAGACGCGCTACAGCGAAGACGGCAAGGAATTTGGCCAGCATGTCAGCGGCTGTTTTCTGGCGGTGGATCATGAGCAGCGTCTCATCTTCACCGATGCGCTGACCGCAGGTTTTCGCCCCTCCGCCCAGCCGTTCCTCACCGCCGTGATGACATTTCGCGATCATCCTGATGGCATGGAATATGTGGCCTATGCCATGCACAACAATCTTGCCGACCGCGACAGGCATGCGCAGATGGGGTTCTTCGATGGCTGGAACACGGTTGCGGAGCAACTGGCGCAGCTTGTCGAGAAGCAGGCCGCGCATTGAGCCGCATCAACCGAACAGGGGAATATCCGGCTTGGTGAGCATCAGCCAGATGATACCGAGAACGGCGAAGAAGGCGGGGAAACCGCAGGCGAACCAGATGCGGTAGAGGCGGAACCATTGCGCCGGCAGGGCCTGTCCCGTTGCGGCGCAGTCTCGGGCGATATTGCGCAGCCTGATCTGGATCCATACCACCGGCAACCAGAAAATACCGGTGAAGACGTAGAGGCCAAGCGAAAGGGCGATCCAGCCTTCGGTGAGCGGCCAGCCGATGACGCGGGCGAGAAAATAGCCGGTCACCGGCTGGATGATCGCGGCGGTGGCGGTGAAGATCGTATCGGCAATGACGACGGTGCCTGAGACATGGGCGATCAGCACCGGGCTGGCCGTCCGCCGTGCCATCACCATAAAAAAGGCGATGCCTGCACCGGTGCCGAACAGCACCGTTGCGCCGATGACATGGGCAAGCCGCAGCAGTTCCTCAAGCGTCATCAGCGTTCATCCAGCGTGGCGAGGGCAACGAGTGTCAGGGCGATGGAAGGCAGAACCTTGACCAGAGGACCGAGCGGATCGAGCCAAAGCGTCGGTTCCAGCAGGCTGCCGCCGGCCAGATAAGCGGCGGTGACCAGCAGCATGGCGACAAGCGCCTTTCTGGTGAGCGGTCGAAGCAGGACGGCGATGCCGAGGCCTATATCGATGAGGCAGGTGGCGAGCGTGAGGATGACAGCCGGTGTCTGCGGCATAAAGGGCAGGAAATGCGCCGCTGCTCCGGTGATATTCAGCAGCGGCATGAGGCCGGATAGCAGCCAGAATAAAGAAAGGCAGAGAACGATCAGGGGTTTCAGCAGATATAATCTGGCAAACCACAGGTCCTGCACGCCGGAAGGGTGGCCGGCCAGCGTCTGTTCCAGGTTCTTGAGTGACACCGTCGCCGGTCCTGCCTCATTCTCCGTCACGACGCCTTCCGACATGACCGTCATGGCGGTCGAACGCAGCGGCGACCGCCAGCCGAGTCTGCCTGCGGCATCCGCCACGAGGCCGACGGGGCGCATGAAGGCGGCGGGAAGATTTATGACCTGAGCATGGGGCAGACCCAGCCATTGCCGGTGTCTGGCGACCACGTCCTGCAATGTCAGCGTTTCCTTCGCGGCGAGTTCGAGATCGCTGTCCTGCGCAATTTCGCTGTCGATCGCCGCGCATACCACGGTTGCCACATCCTCCACCGCGACCGTCCGGACGGCGATTTGTCCATTGACGAGCGGCACCACGAAGGGATAGCCTGCAAGCGCGCGCACGAGTGCCGTGCCGCCGTGCGCGTTTCGCCCAACCACCAGCGCGGGGCGCAGAATGACGTGAGGTAGACCGCTGGCAGCGAGCGCCTCATCGGCGCGGCGTTTAGTGGCGAGGAAGGGCAGGCCGGATGCGGCCCCCGCCGTGCGGGCCGATATCTGGATTATCCGTCTGCCGCCCGCCTGCGCCGCTGCTTCATAGAGCGCCAGCATCGCCTTTTCCTGCGTCGCGGCAAGGTCATCCGACAGGCCGTCCTGCAGCGCGCCCGCACAATTGACAATGACGTCCTGGTCATGGACGAGCGATGACCAATCTGTCGCGTGCGTCATCCTGGAAAGATCGGCTGACACCCAGTTGGCGAAAGGCCATTTGTCGCGGGCGCGGGTGACCGAACGCGCCAGCCCCGTCACGGCATGCCCGCGGAGGTGCAGGCTTTTGAGAACCTCCGAACCGATGAAACCTGTTGCGCCGAGAATCAATATCTTCATACGAGGGATACTAGCGACCGCGGCTTAAAAACCAGCCGCGTTTTATTGCCGCATTCTCACACGGCGATTCATCTTTCGTTCTTTTTCTGTTGCGCATCAGGCTCGAATCCTGCGATGAGGGCGCATGTTATTTTCACCGCAACAGGACGAAGCGCTGAAGGCTGTTTCCCGCTGGCTGAAGGAAGGCCGGACGCCGGTTTTCCGGCTGTTCGGTTATGCCGGGACGGGCAAGACGACGCTTGCCAAGCATTTTGCGGAAAATGTCGATGGCGAGGTGCTGTTTGCAGCCTTCACTGGCAAGGCGGCGCAGGTGCTGCGTTCGCGTGGCGCCACCAACGCCCGCACCATCCATTCGCTGATCTATCGCCCGCGCGGCGAAGAAACTGTCGAAGACGAGGAAACCGGCAAGACCTCGATTGCGCCGATGTTCTCCATCAACCGGCAAAGCCCGCTCGCCAAGGCGGCGCTGATCATCATCGATGAATGTTCGATGGTGGACGAGCAGCTCGGCAGGGATCTGATGAGTTTCGGCACCCCGATCCTCGTGCTCGGCGATCCCGGCCAGTTGCCGCCGGTTTCGGGCGGCGGCTTCTTTACCGAACAGGAGCCGGATTATCTGCTGTCGGAAATCCACCGCCAGGCCAAGGACAATCCCATCATCCATCTTGCCATGGATGTGCGGGAAGGCCGGGAGATCATGCGCGGTGACTATGGTTCTGCGCAGGTGATCTCCAAGTCAGAGGTGACGCAGTCGCTGGTGCTCGATGCCGATCAGGTGCTGGTCGGAACCAACCGCACCCGCCGTCGCTACAATCAGCGGCTTCGCGAGCTGAAGGGCTTTACCGCCGATTATCCGCAATCCGGCGACAAGCTGGTCTGCCTCCGGAACGATCCCGCCAAGGGGCTGCTCAACGGCTCGCTATGGCAGGTAATGAGCTCTTCGCGCGAGACGGTGAAACCCGGCATCAACCTGATGATCCGGCCCGAAGACGACGATATGGATCGTGGTGCTGCCAAGATCAAATTGCTGAAGGCGGCCTTCGAGGATGTGGAGACGGAAATTCCGTGGTCCACGCGCAAGCGTTATGATGAATTCGATTTCGGCTATGCGCTGACCGTGCACAAGGCGCAGGGTTCGCAGTGGAACAATGTGGTTCTCTTCGACGAGAGCTATGCGTTCCGGGACTCGCGCGAAAGGTGGCTCTATACCGCCATTACCCGCGCGGCGGAGACCCTGACGATCGTGCGTTGATCAGGCGCGGATGACGCCGACCAGAACCGCCTTGGCGACCGCCTGAAAGCGGTTGCTGGCATTGAACTTGCCGATGATCGTCGCCTCGAGAACATGGAGATCGCTGCCCGAAAGACCAAGAGCGCGGGCGAGCCTCACCGGGGCGTAACCCTCCGCCATCAGTTCCAGGCATTTTCGTTCGGTGTCGGTGAGTGCGATGTCCTTTGCCGGCGCCCGTTCCGCGCCGTCCATGCCGTCCGCGTCCGTGTCGGCGACCAGCAGTTCCTCGATCTGCTGGGCCTGGCGCTGGAGGGTGGAAAGCTCGGCGGTCAATTCCCTCTTCCGCTGCCGCAACGCGGCGTGAAATATGTCGTCGGCTTCTTCCTGCGAGAGCGAACGGACGAGTTTTTCCATGATCTCGGTAATCGCTGCGACGGATATGCCGACTTCGCGACAGACGTTAATGACGGCCATGCGCTGGACGTTGCGGTGGGTATAGACCCGCATCTGGCCGATGCGCTTCGAGGTCAGCAGCGCCTTTTCTTCGTAAAAATGCAGCGTTCGGTGGGTCACCCCGAAGATGTTGGCCATGTCGGCGATGGGCACGGGTTCTGCGGGCAGGGAGGAGGGCAGGCTTATATCCGGTAGAAAGCTGCTGATCCTTAGATTGGGTTTGTCCTCGTCGCCGTGACTTTCGAACGGCATCCGGCCATCCTGCATTGTCTCCCCCTTCGCGCTCTTTGACAGCGTGCCTGCCTTTTTAAGGTGCCCGTTACTTGTTCCCCCAAGACGGGCATGTTTTTCGATCAAAACCTCATGCCAAACGCTACATCAGAACCGTAACGTGTATTGTCTGTTTTCGTTCCCGCAGTAATAAAAATTTTGCCGGCCTCCTTGCGATTGGCCTCAACCTGCGTGAAACAGGATGTCAATTCCGAACCGGAGCCTCGATGCCATGCCCGCAAAACTTTCTGTCAATCTGAACGCAATTGCGATGTTACGCAACCGTCGCGATCTTCCATGGCCGGATGTCGCGCATTTCGGGCATATTGCACTGGCGGCGGGGGCAAGCGGGCTGACTGTACACCCGCGACCGGATCAGCGCCATATCCGCTTTTCCGATCTGCCGGTGCTGCGCGCCCTGATCGACGACAGTTTTCCCGGCGCGGAATTCAACATCGAAGGTTATCCGACCGAGGATTTCCTCGTTCTTTGCGAGGAAACCCAGCCGGAACAGGTGACGCTTGTGCCTGACGACCCGTCGCAGGCGACGTCCGACCACGGCTGGGATTTCCGCAAGCACGGCGTTTTCCTGAAAGACGTGGTGGGACGCCTGAAGTCCGGCGGCATGCGCGTCTCGCTTTTTGCCGATGGCGATGGTGAGCGCGAGCCGGTGGAACTGGCGGCCGAGACGGGGGCGGCGCGTATCGAACTTTACACCGGCCCATATGGCGGCTGCTTTGACGATCCGCAAAAGGCTGATGTGCTCGTCGAGAAGCTCGGGCAGACGGCGGATCATGCCAGAGCGCTCGGACTTGCTGTCAATGCCGGCCATGACCTCACCGTGGCAAATCTGCCCAAGCTGATGGAACGTATCCCTTATCTCGCCGAGGTTTCGATCGGCCACGGGCTGACGGCAGATGCCATGGAATATGGCATGGCTGAAACTGTCCGGCGTTTTTGTCAGGCCTGCGGTCAGCCTAATTCATAACCAAAGTCAAATTTTTCGCCTATGCTTTGCCTTGCGCATGCTCCGTGCGCAGATTTTGGAAGGCAGAGACATATGCAAGAACATCATGTTGTCGTCGTGGGTGGAGGCTTCGGCGGTTTACAACTGGTGCACGGGCTGGAGGGGGCCCCTGTCCGCATCACATTGATCGACCGTCGCAATCACCACCTGTTTCAGCCCCTGCTGTATCAGGTTGCGACGACGGCGCTGGCGACATCCGAGATCGCCTGGCCGATCCGCCATCTTTACCGCGACCGCAAGGAGGTGACGACCCTGCTTGCGGAGGTGACCGGCGTGGACCGGGCGGCGCGGACCGTGCAGCTGAATTCCGGACAGGTGATCGGCTTCGATACGCTGGTGTTGGCCACCGGCGCACGTCACGCCTATTTCGGCCGTGACGAGTGGGAACGTTCGGCCCCCGGCCTCAAGACGCTGGAAGATGCAACGACAATCCGCCGCCGCCTGCTTCTGGCCTTCGAAAGGGCCGAACTTGCCACCAGTGAGGAGGAGCGGCAGGCGCTGCTGACCTTCGTCATTATCGGGGCCGGCCCGACCGGCGTGGAAATGGCGGGCATGATCGCCGAACTCGCCCACAGGGCGCTGCCGGCGGAATTCCGCAATGTCGATACGACAAAGGCCCGTGTTCTGCTTGTGGAGGCAGGACCGCGCGTTCTGCCGGTCTTTACGGAGGATCTTTCGACCTATGCGAGGCAAGCGCTTGAGAGGCTTGGCGTCGAGGTTCTGCTCGGCACGCCGGTGACGGCCTGCACGGATGAGGGCGTGACGGTGGGCGAGACCCATTATCCGTGCCGCACCGTCGTCTGGGCCGCCGGTGTGCAGGCATCTCCGGCCGCCAAGTGGCTGAATGCCGCCGGCGACAGGGCAGGGCGTGTCATCGTCGGGCCGCAGCTTCATCTCGAAGACGATGCTGATATCTTCGTCATCGGCGATACCGCCGCCGTCAATCAGGAAAACGGCAAGCCGGTGCCGGGCATCGCGCCCGCGGCAAAGCAGCAGGGCGCCTATGTGGCAAAGGTCATCAAGGCGCGGCTGGAGGGCAAGCCGTCGCCATCGCCCTTCCGCTATAGCCATCAGGGTAATCTCGCCACCATCGGCAAACGCGCGGCGGTGATCGATTTTGGCCGGTTCAAGCTGAAGGGCGTGCTGGCCTGGTGGATATGGGGGCTTGCCCACATCTACTTCCTGATCGGAACGCGCTCGCGGCTGGCCGTGGCCTGGAGCTGGCTGTGGATTTACCTGAGCGGCCAACACAGTGCGCGGCTGATTACCCAGAAAGAGACGCTGAAGGACGAGGCCTGACGCCTGAAAACAACAAGGGCGGGAAGCATGACTTCCCGCCCTTGTTCATTTGGTCGTCTCTAGGCGTATCACGCGTCGAGCGAGGCCATATCGATGACGAAGCGGTAACGCACGTCGCTCTTCAGCACGCGCTCATAGGCTTCATTGACGTCCTTGATGTCGATCTTTTCGATCTCGGAGACGATGTTGTGCTTGCCGCAGAAATCCAGCATTTCCTGGGTTTCCTTGATCGAGCCGATCATCGAACCGGCGAGCGAACGACGGCCAGGAATGACCGAGAATGCGTGGACCGGGATCGCATGTTCCGGCACGCCGAGCAGAACCATCGTGCCGTTGACCTTCAGCAGGTTGAGGTAGGCGTTCCAGTCGATTTCGGCGGAAACGGTGCAGAGAATCAGGTCGAAGGTGCCGGCGAGCTTCTCGAAGGTCGAGGCATCGCTGGTGGCGTAATATTCCTTCGCGCCGAGCTTCAGGCCGTCTTCCTTCTTCGACAGGGACTGGGAGAGAACGGTGATATCCGCGCCCATAGCCGAACCGATCTTCACGCCCATATGGCCGAGACCACCCATGCCGACGATGGCGACCTTTTTGCCGGGGCCGGCATTCCAGTGATGCAGCGGCGAATAGAGCGTGATGCCGGCGCAGAGAAGCGGCGCAGAGGCATCCAGCGGAAGGTTTTCCGGGATGGAAAGGACGTAGTCTTCCCGGACGACGATATGGTCGGAATAGCCGCCCTGGGTCGCGGTCTTGCCGTCTCTATCGACGGAGTTATAGGTTCCGACGAGACCGGGCATATATTGCTCGTTGTCGAGATCGCGCGTGGCGCAGCCGACGCAGGAATCGACGAAACATCCGACGCCGACATGGTCGCCGACCTTGAACTTCGTGACCTTGGAGCCGACGGCGCGGACGACGCCGGCGATTTCGTGGCCGGGAACGATCGGATAGACGGCGTTTTTCCATTCGTTGCGGACGGTGTGGATGTCCGAGTGGCAGATGCCGGCATATTTGATATCGATGACGACGTCGTCATCGTTTGGCTCGCGGCGTTCGAAGGTGAACGGGGTAAGCGGCTTCGACGCGTCGGTCGCAGCATAACCTCTAGCAATGGCCATCTGAATATCCTTATCGAGGGGTTGGGGACGGCGGAATATGCGATGGAAGCGTGAGGCGGCGTTAGAGCGATCCTCCGAGCTTTTTGCACGATCCTGCAAAAAATGCCCCGTGTGCTCTTTGCGGATGTCGGGTGGCTTTCTAGATAAGCAACATCCAATATATCTCTTCCTTCAGTTAAGGGATTTTCCCATGTCCTTGCCGTTCAATGTCTATCGGGAGATCGCCTCCATCGCCGCGCGGCACGTCACGGAGGACGGCGAGGTGCGCACGGCGATAGAATCGCTGGGCATCAGCCGGCGCACGACGCCGAGCGCTCCCTGCCACGGCAGCTATCGTCCCTGTCTCGCCATGGTGATCCAGGGGTCGAAAAGCGTTCAACTCGGAACGGACACCATCAACTACGGCGCGGGGGATTATCTTCTGACCTCGCTTGATCTGCCCGTTGCATGGCGGGTGGTGGAGGCGAGCAGGGAAGTGCCGCATTTCTGCATCTCGCTTGCCGTCGATAGTGAGAAGCTGGTCGATCTCATGCGGCGTGTACCGATCGATCCTGCGGTGGAGCCGACGAATGCGCAGCGCGGCATCGTCGTCAACAGGGCAACACCGGAGCTTCTCGATGCCGCCATACGGCTCCTGCGTTTGCTTGATCGTCCGGCCGACATCGCCGCCATGGCGCCGCTGATCGAACAGGAGATACTTTATCGCATCCTGACCGGACCGGCCGGCGGGCAGCTGATGAACGTCATCGCGTCCGGCAGCCATGGCAATCGCATCGCCCGCGCCATCGCCTGGCTGCGCGAGAATTTCGCGCGCCAGTTACGGATCGAAGAACTGGCCGAACAGGTCGGCATGAGCGTCTCGTCCTTCCACCATCACTTCAAGACGATCACGGCCATGACGCCGGTTCAGTATCAGAAGCAGCTTCGCCTGCATGAGGCGCGGCGGCTGATGCTGCTGGAGCGGCTGGATGCCGGCACCGCCGGCCATCGCGTCGGCTACCAGAGCCCGTCGCAGTTCAGTCGGGAATATAGCCGCTTTTACGGGCTGTCGCCGTCGCGCGATATTGATGCATCGCGGGAGATCAGCGCGGCCGGGTAGATTGGTTCTTTGGGAAGGTTTTCCATTGCCTACGGAGCGCGGCGTTACCCCCCTCTGCCCTGCCGGGCATCTCCCCCTCAAGGGGGGGAGATCGATCTGCGGCAAGGTCTCGCCCATCTCGAAGCTTGGGAATGAAGCGACAAAAGGGACCCTTGCCGATCTCCCCCCTTGAGGGGGAGATGCCCGGCAGGGCAGAGGGGGGTAAAGCTCCACGCGCCGTCTATCTGCTAGCCAACGTATAACCCCCTGAAGTTCCCCGCAAGCTCCCTTTCACACTCCGCCGCACCGCGTCAATTCTCGTCCTCCCCTGAAGAATCCGCTTGACCCCAACGCAGCCTCCGCTTAAATGACGCTCGAACCGTACCGTACGGTACATCAATCTAGCCCCTGGAGATGAAAAGACTTGGCTTCCGACCCGATCACAGCGCAGGAATTTTCGCCGCGCCAGAACGCCGTTCTGGACCAGGCATTGCGTCTATTGGTCGAGGGCGGCGAGAAAGCGCTCACCACATCCGGGCTGGCGCGTGCAGCCAACTGTTCCAAGGAAAGCCTCTACAAGTGGTTCGGCGATCGCGATGGCCTGCTGGCAGCGATGATCACCTTCCAGCAGAGCAAGGTTCGTACCTTCGAGAAGGCGGGAGACCGCGTCTCCGCGCCGCAGCTTGCCGATCATCTCGAGGTATTCGCGCATGATCTGCTCGATGTTCTGGCGGGCGACGTGTCGCTGGCGCTGAACCGCCTCGCCGTTGGCCAGGCGAGCCGTGACGGCTCCAAGCTCGGCGATCTGCTGCTCGAACGCGGCCGTCGCCAGATCGACCGGCGGGCGCGTGGACTGATCGAAGCGGGTCGCCGTTCCGGCTATCTGCGTTTTGATGATGCCGAGGAGGCATATCGCAGTTTTTACGGCCTCATCGTCTCGGATCTGCATGTGCGCATGCTTCTGGGCGAGGCGCCGGACAAGGATTTTTCCGCCCGGGCAAAAAAGGCGGTCGTCGCCTTTCTGACGCTTTACGGGACGGAAAAGGTACATTCGGAACTCAGCGGCAAACTCGCCTGAGGTTCCGGTTCAGACAACTGAGAGACAAGCATTAGGGAAGGACCATCAAATGCGCGTTTATTATGATCGTGATGCCGATCTCAATCTCATCAAGTCCAAGAATGTCGTCATCGTCGGTTACGGCTCCCAGGGCCGTGCACATGCGCTGAACCTCAAGGATTCCGGCGCCAAGAACGTCGTCATCGCTCTGAAGGCCGGTTCGCCGACCGTCAAGAAGGCCGAAGCCGACGGCTTCAAGGTCATGACCGTTGCCGAAGCCGCCAAGTGGGGCGACCTCCTGATGATGGCGACGCCTGACGAATTGCAGGCCGACATCTACAAGGCCGACATTGCCGGCAACATCCGTGATGGCGCGGCGATTGCTTTCGCACACGGCCTTAACGTTCACTTTGGCCTCATCGAGCCGAAGGCATCGCTCGACGTCGTCATGATCGCACCGAAGGGCCCCGGCCACACGGTTCGCGGCGAATACCAGAAGGGCGGCGGCGTTCCCTGCCTCGTTGCCGTTCACCAGAACGCTTCCGGCAACGCGCTTGAACTCGCTCTCTCCTATGCCTGCGGCGTTGGCGGTGGCCGTTCGGGCATCATCGAAACCAACTTCAAGGAAGAGTGCGAAACCGACCTCTTCGGCGAACAGGTTGTTCTGTGCGGCGGTCTCGTAGAGCTCATCCGCGCCGGTTTCGAAACCCTGGTCGAAGCCGGTTACGCCCCGGAAATGGCTTATTTCGAGTGCCTGCACGAAGTGAAGCTGATCGTCGACCTGATCTATGAAGGCGGCATCGCCAACATGAACTACTCGATCTCCAACACGGCCGAGTGGGGCGAATACGTCACCGGTCCGCGCATCATCACCGCTGAAACCAAGGCTGAAATGAAGCGCGTTCTGCACGACATCCAGACCGGCAAGTTCACCTCGGACTGGATGCAGGAATACCGCTCGGGTGCGGCCCGCTTCAAGGGTATCCGCCGCATGAACGACGTTCACCAGATCGAAGAAGTCGGCGCAAAGCTGCGCGGCATGATGCCCTGGATCGGCAAGAACAAGCTGGTGGACAAGGCCGTCAACTAAGCTTCATTGCTTGGTGGAAACTTTGGAGGCCGGGGCGAAAGCTCCGGCCTTTTGTTTTCGGTGTGCCCTCACATGATGGCGTCGTCTTCCTCTACGATAACGGAAACGGGAAAGTGATCGGAAAATCCGCCGAGATTGACGTTTTTGACCGCATCGCCCTTCGACAGGCCGAAGCGGATAGGCCCCTCGTTCTTGCTATGGCTGACCATGGCGGCGATGGCTTCGACTTTCGCGGTTTCCTCACGCACGCTGAAGCCGCTGCTGCCGCTCAGAAGTGATCGGGAAACGAGGATCTGGTCGAAGATATTGGCGTCGCCATTGAAATAGAGCGTGCCATAGATCGTCCTTGCCGTGCCGACTGAATCCACCACGGGCTGGCGCAAATAATTCCAGGCAAGATTGTAGAACATGGCCGATTGCGAATTTTCGACATCGTCGCGCTCGCGGGTGGAATTGGCGTGATAGCGCAGCGAGGCATCGGACGGGTCGTCGTTGAAGTCGCCGAAAGCGATAACGGCGATGTCGTTTCCTTTTTCCTCGCGAATACGCTGGTGCCAGTAGCCGAGCGTTTCGCCGGCGGTCATTCGAAAACCGGCGCTTTCGACCGCGCCACCCGAGCGCGACGGCCAGTGATTGGAAAGCGCAATGAGCTGGCGTCCGCCCTTGGTGATGAAGGTGCATTGGGTAATGTCGCGCGTGCCGGTGCGGCGCATCACGAAATGGCTGAAAATCTCGTTTTCGTTGATCAGCAGCTTTTTGCTGTCATAGATGAAGGCGGTGTCGATGCCGCGCTGGTCCTTGCTGGAATCGGCGTGCACGACGCGATAGGCGCGCTCAGGCATGAGATCGTTGAGATGTTCTGCCAGCGTCTCCAGGACGAAACGGTTCTCGACCTCGCAGACGCCGAGCAGATCTGGCCCGGCACCGCCGATCTGCCGGATGATGATGCCGAGCTGTTTGACCTTGGTCTTGAACAGATCCTCGGTCCAGCCTTTCAGATCGTTCTTCAGCCGCTCGGCAATCCACGGCTCGCGCGCCGGATAACCCTCCGGCGCAAACAGGTTTTCGACATTCCAGAACGCCAGGACATATTGGGTCATGATCCGCACACCTCCGGTTAGGTTTTCAAGCCTAGTGGAAGTTTTTGCCACAACAACTTGAAATTGTCATGAAGGTCGGCGGCTAGCGAAATTTCCTGCCTCCGGCTTATTTTGCCGGCGGGATGACACCCTTCGTCAGCAGGAAGCAGCCATAGAACCGGGTCTCGCCAGTGGTGATGACGCAATAGGCCTGCTTGGCTTTTTCGTAGAAGGCAAAACGTTCGATCCCGTACATGGGGGCGGGTTTTCCTTCCGCCGCGTCGATTTCCTTCTGCACTTCGGCCTGTACCGGTTCCAGCTGATCGGGCGCGCCCATCACTTCCATGCGGCCGACCGAGGGCTGCAGCGGCGTGTCGAGCGGTAGAACGGACAGGATAGCCTTCATGGCGCAGGCGGCCGAGACGTTGTCGATATGCAGCACCTTGCCGACGGTGGTCTGGCGGGCCACCGAATCGGAAGGGAAATTAGTGTCCGAGATCACCAGCGTATCGCCATGGCCCATGGCGCGCAGCGCGTGCAGAACATCGGCGTTCAGCGCCGGGTCGATATTTTTCAGCATGTCGTTAAACTCCCATGATGCTCTCGCCGGGTTGCGGCGCGCGCGCAATCCAACCGGAAAACCATGCCGCGTCAATCGCAAAGGTGTGATTGTGAAGCTTTGCGCAAGGGTGTATTTGGCTTTGTCCGCAAATCTGGGCGTCGATGCAGGTCGGTTGCGGGCAATGTGCAGGGAGGCAGAAATAATTCGAAAAACTGATAAGTCAGTATTGCTGACATATCGACATTTCTGTAAAGATGCACGCATAAAAACGACACAAGAGGAAACGTACCCATGCTTGATTGGGAACAAATTTTCGCCACGCGCTCTTCGCGCATGAAAGCGTCTGAAATCCGTGAGCTGCTGAAGCTGCTCGAACAGCCTGATATCATCTCCTTTGCCGGCGGCATTCCGGACCCGGCCCTTTTCCCCGCAGAGGAGTTTCAGCAGGCTTACGCGGAAATTTTTTCCGGTTCGCAGGTCAACTCGGCGCTGCAATATTCGGTAAGCGAGGGTTACAAGCCGCTGCGCGAATGGCTGGCGGGCGAGATGGACAAGATCGGCATCGAATGCACCGCCGACAACGTCTTTATCGTTTCCGGTTCGCAGCAGGGTCTCGATTATCTCGGCAAGTTGTTCCTGTCGCCGAAGGATACGGCGCTGGTGACCTGGCCGACCTATCTCGGCGCGCTTTCCGCCTTCAACGCCTATGAGCCTAATTACGACCAGCTGAACCCCGGCGGTAACCGCACGCCCGAGGCTTACCGCGAAACGGCGGCCAAGCTCGGCGGCGCGGTGAAATTCGCCTATCTCTCGGCCGATTTCTCCAATCCGACCGGCGAAACCGTCGATCTCGCGGGCCGCGAAAAGGTTCTGGCACTGGCTGACGAGTTGGATATCGCCGTCATCGAAGACGCCGCCTATCAGTCGCTGCGTTACGATGGTGAAGCTGTTCCGCCGATCATGGCGCTTGATATCGCCCGCTCTGGCGGCATCGAGAACACCCGCACCATCTATTGCGGCAGCTTTTCGAAGACGCTCGCACCTGGCCTTCGCGTCGGTTACATCGTCGCTTCCGCGCCTGTCATCCGCAAGCTGGTGCTGATGAAGCAGGCCGCCGACCTGCATTCCTCGACCATCAACCAGATCGCCATCGAACGTGTCGCCTCGCGCGGCTTCGACAAACAGGTCGCCAAGATCAAAGCTGCTTACAGCGCACGACGTGATGCGATGCTGGCGGCACTCGAGAAGTACATGCCGAAGACCACCAGCTGGACCAAGCCGGAAGGCGGCATGTTCATCTGGGTGACGTTGCCTGAGGGCATGGATGGCGCCGCACTGCTGGCAAAATCCATCGCCACGGAAAAGGTCGCCTTCGTTCCCGGTCGCGCCTTCTTTGCGGATGGCTCCGGCACGAACACGCTGCGCATCAGCTTCTCCTGCGCCAATGAGGCGATGATCGAGGAAGGCATGAAGCGGCTCGGGCGGTTGATCGCGACGGCGCAGGCGGAGACGGGTGAGGTGCTTGCGGCAATTTGAGGGGGCTGGCGATGAGGCCTTGAAAGGTGGAGGGTGTGGCTTACCCCCCTCTGCCCTGCCGGGCATCTCCCCCTCAAGGGGGGAGATCAGCAAGACGCTCTACCGTTACTCCCCTCTCAAGCGTCGAGATGGGCGAGGCCTAGCCACAGATCGATCTCCCCCCTTGAGGGGGAGATGCCCGGCAGGGCAGAGGGGGGTAAACCGCGAGTATTGAGGGGCAATGTTACTCTCAATCCTGACGGCCCCAAGAGATCACACCCCAAAAATCCTGCCTGTCACATACATGTTATGCAATCATGTTTTAGCGGTCCCACGAAACAACAGGGACTGGACCCATGAAAACGCTGCTTTCCGCTTTCACCGCCATCGTATCGCTCGGCTTCATCGCCACCGCCGCCAATGCCGCCGATCTGGTGCTCTACACCAGCCAGCCCAACGAGGACGCGCAGGCGACCGTTGACGGTTTCAAGGCTGCCAACCCCGGTCTCGACGTCGAATGGGTGCGTGACGGAACGCCGAAGATCATGGCCAAGCTGATGGCCGAGATCAATGCCGGCAATCCGGTTGCCGACGTGCTTCTGATCGCCGACACCGTGACGCTGGAGCGCATGAAGCAGGCCGGCCAGCTTCTGGCCCACAAGTCTCCCGAAGCCAAGAATATCGATGCTTCGCTGTATGATGCGGACGGCTTCTATTATTCCACCAAGCTTATTACGACCGGCATCATGTACAACACCGCCGCCGCGATGAAACCGACGAGCTGGAAGGATCTGGCCAAGGCGGACGCCAAGGGTCTCGTCACCATGCCGAGCCCGCTTACCTCGGGTGCAGCGCTGATCCATGCGCAGACGCTTGCCGCCGCAAACGGTCTCGGCTGGGACTATTACAAGCAGCTGAAGGCCAATGAAGCCATTGCCGGCGGCGGTAACGGTGCGGTTCTGAAGTCCGTTGCATCGGGTGAAAAGGCCTATGGCGTGGTCGTCGATTACATGCCGATCCGCGAAAAGGCCAAGGGCGCGCCTGTCGAGTTCGTCTTCCCGGAAGAGGGCGTTTCGGCCGTCACCGAGCCGGTCGCGATCATCAAGGGCACCAAACACGAGGAGGCGGCGAAGAAGTTCGTCGATTACGTGCTGTCCGAAAAGGGCCAGCAGGGCTTCGTCAAGCTCGGTTACATCCCGGTTCGTGCCGATGCCGGCATGCCGGAAGGTTTCCCGGCTCGCGACAAGATCAAGGTTCTGCCGCTCAACGCTGCCGATGCGCTGAAGAATTCCGAACAGGACCTGAAGACTTTCTCCGACATCTTCGGCTCCAAGGGCTGATATAGCGGCATGCCCCGTTCCAATGCCTATGGAAGCAGCCAGCCGCGCTGGCTGTTTCCTTTTGTAGTGAGTGTCGTTTTCGCGCTGAGCGCCCTGCCGCTCGGGCGGCTCGCCTATACCGGCGTTATCTCGTCGCTGAATGGTGATATATGGCGGCTTCTGGCCGATCCCGCTCTTTGGGGCGCGTCGCTGAATACGCTCTCCACTTCGTTTTTCGGCATGCTGATTTCACTTGCCATCGGCGGCGCCTTTGCGCTTGCGCTGACGCTCTGCGACATCCGCGGCAAGTCGATCTTAAGTTTCCTGTTCATGCTGCCGATGATGATCCCGCCGCAGGTGACGGCGCTGTCGTGGATCGGCATGACCGGCCCGTCGAGCACGCTGTTGAAGGCGATCGGCCTTGCGCCGGCGATGGGGTCGCCGCAGCCGCTTTATTCGGTTACGGGCATCGCGCTTCTGCTCGGTGTGCAGCATGCGCCGCTCGTCTATCTGTCGCTGCGCGCCGGTCTGCTGGCTTTGCCGCAGGACGGCATCGAGGCTGCCAAGCTTTCCGGCGCTTCGCCGTACCGGGTGCTGTTCGATATTATCCTGCCGCTGTCGACGCCGGGATTGATCGCCGGGGCGGCGATCTCCTTCGTCTCCAATGTCGGCAATTTCGGCATTCCGGCGATCCTTGGCATCCCCGCCTCGATCTTCACTTTGCCGACCTTGATTTACAGCCGTTTTGCCAGTTTCGGCACCAGCACATTCGGCGATATCGCCATTCTCTCCACCATGATCGCCATCATCTCCGTCGCCGGGCTTGCGCTTCAGGAACGGGCGATGAAGGGCAGGGACTATCGCATCATCGGTCTTTCCGGCAAGGCGGCGACATTCCGGCTTGGGCTGTGGCGGTTGCCAGCGGAGCTTGCCCTGTGGCTTGTGCTGTTCTTCATGCTGGTGGCGCCGCTGACGGCGTTGGTGGCAAGCTCGCTTGCGCCCGCCTATGGCGTGCCGCTCAGCCTCAAGACGGCGACGCTGCATGCCTATGAGGAGTTGCTCTATCGGCAGAGCGTGACCCGCACGGCGTTCCGCAATTCGCTGTTTCTGGCGACGGCGACATCCTTATGTCTCCTTGCGGTGACGGTGCTGACGGCTTATTTCCTGGTGCGTGGCAAAAGCCGTTTCATGTTCCTGCTCTCGGCGCTGGTGGATATTCCCTATGCGTTGCCGGGGGTGGTGATTTCCGTCTCCTTCGTGCTGCTTTTCGCCGCTCCCATCCCGCTTGTCGGCATCACGCTCTACGGCACGATCTGGATCATTCTGCTCGCCTATTTCTCCTCCTTCTTCGCCGTCAGCCTGAAACCCATGGTCAGCGCCTTCCTGCAATTCGATCCATCGCTGGAAGAGGCAGCAAGGCTCTCCGGCGCCGGTTTCTGGCGGCGGTTGAAGGATATCATCCTGCCGCTGGTCGGGCCTGCGGCGGGCGCTTCGGTCATTCTCGTCTTCCTGATCGCCTGCAACGAGTTGACGGTGTCGGCGCTGCTGTGGTCCGCCGGCACGCAGACGCTCGGCGTGCTCATCTACAATCTCGATGACAGCGGCAGCTTCGATCTTGCCTCCGCACTTTCGGTGCTCGTCGTCATCATGGTGATTTTCCTCATGGCTCTGCTGGAAATTCTGGGGCGCTATCTGCCGAAAGGAGTGGTCCCTTGGCGAAACTGATCCTCAACCGCCTGTCGAAAAGTTTCGATGCCGGTTCAAAGCCAGCCGTCGACGATGTTTCGCTTACCGTGCGGGAAGGCGGTTTTCTCGCTCTGCTCGGGCCTTCCGGCTGCGGCAAGACGACCGTGCTGCGCATGATCGCCGGTTTCGAACAACCGACCGACGGTTCCATCCTGCTCGGCGAGCGGGTGCTGGCCGATGCCGGCAGCATGGTACCGCCGGAGCGTCGCAATATGGCGATGGTGTTCCAGTCCTATGCGCTGTGGCCGCATATGTCGGTTGCCGACAATGCCGGTTATCCCCTGAAGGTGCGTGGTATTTCGGGCGAGAAATATCGCGAGAAGGTGCGCCAGGCGCTATCCGCTGTCCGCCTCGAGAGTTTTGCGGAGCGCCGTCCCGCCGAATTGTCCGGCGGCCAGCGGCAGCGTGTGGCGCTTGCCCGCTGCCTCGTTACCGAGCCTGACGTGGTGCTGCTCGACGAGCCGCTCGCCAATCTCGACCGGCATCTGCGGCAGGAGATGGAGGAGACATTCCGCGAGTTTCACATCCGTTCCGGCGCGACGATGATCTATGTCACTCATGATCAGGCCGAAGCCATGGCGCTGGCAACCGATGTCGCCGTCATGTCGCAGGGCAAGCTGCTGCAGATTGCGCCGCCGGCGGAGCTTTATGCGCGGCCTGAAGGCAGGCTCGTCGGCTCGCTGGTGGGGCAGGGTGCTATCCTCCGCCTGCCGGTGCCGGACGGAGCATCGCGCGATCTCGACTGGGCCGGGCTTCGGGCCGCGATGGAGAGCGGCGCGCAATTACCGCTGGCGGATATTCTCGTGCGGCCGCAGGATGTGTTGCGGGATGCCGAGGGTATCGATTGCACCGTCACCTCGGTTCTCTACGAGGGGGAGCGGTATGCCCTTCGTCTCGATCTGCCGGATGGGCAGGCGCTCCGGGCCTATTCGCGCGAGGCGGTTGCTGTCGGTGATAGCCTTCCGGTTGCCATTCGTGTGGGCTGGCGGCTTTAACTAAAAAGGATGCCTTCCTCATCCCTGTGCTTGTCACAGGGATCCAGCCAGCCCAAGTCCTTGTGCTGAAAAGAGTCCTCCCGCCGCGCAGACGCGCGTCGACTGGATTCCTGTGACAAGCACAGGAATGACGTGGGGGAGCATCGGCACGCGGCTCACCAAAACCGACGTCGCGCTTTGGCTAATCCGGTAAAGCGCGCCATGCCCCAAATCACTGGCGAGGTCGAACGGGAGCGGCTAAGCTTTCCGTCCAGCAATAGGAATGAAACATGTCGCTTCGGCTTGCCACTTTCAACATCGAAAATCTTCTCACCCGTTTCGATTTCACCGGTTTTCGCAACCAGACGCGGCGCGACAGGGCGATCCAGCTCTTCGATATCAGGGATGAGGCGACCTATCAGGCGCTGGAAAGCGCGCGGATGGTGGCTTCCACCGACGATACGCGCCAGCTTTCGGCGCTCGCCATTGCGGATGCGGATGCGGATATTCTCTGCCTGCAGGAAGTGGACAACATGGCCGCGTTGCAGGCCTTCGAATATGGTTATCTCTATCGTATGGTCGGCAATGGCTACCTGCAGAAATATCTGGTTGAGGGCAATGACGGCCGCGGCATCGATGTGGCCGTCGTCATGCGCGAGGAGACGCGCGACGGCGACAGGATCGAGGTGGTCGATATCAAGAGCCATGCCGCGCTCACCTATCGCAATCTCGATCTCTTCAATCCCGCGCTTGCCGCCACAAACCAGATCGACGACAAGATTTTCAAACGGGATTGCCTGGAAATCGATCTGCGGATCGGCGGCAAGCCGCTGACGCTTTACGTCACGCATTTCAAATCCATGACCAATGCCCGCGATGCGGTCGACGCCCGCATCGCCACCATGCCCATCCGCGAGGCGGAGGCCATGGCCGTGCGCCGCATCATTGAAAACCGCTGGGGCGTGGGCAGTACCCGCAACAAGAATTTCGCGATCTGCGGCGATATGAATGATTATCAAGAGCGTGTCGCGATTTCCGGCGACAGGCGCAGTGGCTACAGCTTCGAGCCCGTCGAGGAGGAGCGCAGCGCGCTCGATATCTTCACCGCCGATGGTTTCGTGGTCAATCCGATGACGCGCCGTGACGTCATGGATCGCTGGACGCTCTACCATTCACGCGGGCCGCAGGAACAGCATCTGTGCCAGCTCGACTATATCTGGCTGTCCCCGCGTTTGGCGGAGACGAACGCCACACATGTTCCCGACATCATTCGCAATGGACAGCCTTTCCGGACGATATTCCCGCCGGGACAAGAGGTCGAACGTTATCCCCGCACCGGCTGGGATCGCCCGAAGGCTTCCGATCATTGCCCCGTGGTCATGACGCTGGATTTGATCTAGGCGATGCTCCTAGCCGTTCGCGACCTTTGGAAAATAGGTTGCCCAGACCCGGTTGCGGCCCGCACGCTTGGCTTCGTAAAGCCGGTCGTCGGCGATGGCGATCAACTCGTCCCAACTGTTGATCGCGCGTGCTTCCTGCCAGACCACGCCGAAACTTGCCGTCAGTGACAGGCCGCTTTGCGCGTCGATGGTCTGGGATTCGATCAGGCGGCGAAGACGGTCGGCCGTCGCCGTCGCCGTGGCGTGGCTGACATTCTGCAACACGACGACGAATTCCTCGCCGCCATATCGGGCAAGAATATCATCCTTGCGCAAAGCGCTGCGCAACAGGCTCGCGGTCTTCTGAAGCGCGATGTCACCCATGGCATGGCCGTAACGGTCGTTGATCGATTTGAAATGGTCGATATCGACAATCATCACGCCGAGCGACTGACATTGCTCCTCGCCCGTCAATATGGAGCGAACCGCCTTTTCGAGTGCGCGGCGGTTGAAAACGCCCGTCAGCGCATCGGTTTCGGAAAGGGTGCGCAACTGTTCGGCCAGCGCACGCTGCTGGTTTTCCATTTCGCCCTTCTGGCGAAGCTGTTCGCGCAGGAAATCCAGTTCCTCGAACATCTTCTTCACTTCCGGAGCAACCCTGTCCTCATGATTGCCCTCGGAAAGATCACCGCCGGCGATGGCGGCGATCTGCGCCTGAACGGATTGCATCGGCCGGAACAGCGCGGTTTTGTAAACCGATGTCAGCCGCAACAGCACCAGCACAGCAATGCCGGCGAGAAAGAGCGACGTTCCGCCGTAGATCAGGGCCTCGTGCTTTTTCCTTTCGATCCGCGCGCGCGTTTCGGACAGAATGAGGTCGCGCAACGTGTCGGACGACCGCATGCCTGCAATATAGTTTCTGGAGAATTCAAGAGCGCTTGGCTGGGCGGATGGCACGGCCATCACGATCGTATTCTGCGCGTAAAGCAAAGCCTGACTGAAATATTGGGTTTCAAGATCGCGCAATGCCGCGTCCAGTCGCGGCGTCGACAGATAGGCGGCGGTATAATTGGTCAGCGATGCTTTCAGCGACAGCAGGCTCTGCATCTCGGTGTCGAACTTGGCGCGATAACGGAGCTTTTCCTGCCTGTTCGCCTTGAGACTCATGATGACATAAGAGCCGAGGCGGCCGATCCGGTCCCGCATCACGCCCGCCGTACCCGTCAGTGCGATGTCGATCGCCACGTCGGGCGTTGCCTTGATGATGGCGCGTGCGGCCCTGCCGCGCAGCAAGTTGACGCTGTCCGCCGCCCTGAACATCGATGAAATCGCGTTGGACATCGCGCCGTGGTTGCGTATGTCAGGGGAGAGCGCGGCGACCTGATCGACCAGTTCTCGCGATTGTTCGAGAGCCTGGCGGGTTTCAGCAAGTGACTTCGCCAGTTCGGGCTGCGTTCTGATATCTTCGGTGAAGGAATTCTCCAGCTCCGACAGCTTGTCGTCCGTTGCCTTGCGCGCGGTCGCAAGCCCTTCGATCAGCCCCTCATCCGGCACGGATGCGCCCATCAGATTATTGGCGGGGCCTCGCTCTGCCGATACCAGCCATGCGGACTGGAGAGCGGTTTCAAAGCGGGTGAGCTGCGCGGCATTGGTGCGATAACGTATATAATTGTAGACGCTGGGCAGCGCGGCAAGGGTTGCCAGCAGGATTGAGCTTACGGCGATGATGATCGTGCCTGTCAGCTGGATTTTCTGTATGCTCGCGCGCATATGATGCGTTGTTCTCACTGGAATGGTCATGTTTCATCGCCATTCTAGTGACGCTGCGTAAATACTTCGCTTATTTTCCGGGCCCTTTGCTACAATCGCGATCATGCAAACAGACCGGCTGGCAACGGTGTGGAAAAGCGGTCTGTCGATGCCATGGCGTCAGTTTTTGCTTTACACCAAGTCAGAATCTGATAGTTGGCAAGGCACTGGCTTGCCCTTGTAGCTCAGTTGGTAGAGCACCTGATTTGTAATCAGGGGGTCGCGGGTTCGAACCCTGCCGGGGGCACCAGTAAAATCAATCCCTTTATCTTGAAATCTATTTGCTTGAACGCGCCGCGTGACGGGCGGGCTTTGCGGCTTCCGTCCTGCCAGTCCCGCGGGACTTTCGCTTCAGGAGGCCGGTCCTTCCCACCATAAGGCGAGATCGGCAAGGGCGGGGCGTCCGCCAGAGTTGTAAAGCCCGAAGGTTTAAGCATATTGTTCGGCGGATAAGTTGAGCAACAGCGGGCGCTTTCAATGGATGCATATGGTCATTTGCGGATATTGGTAAGCCTCATCCTCGGTCTGGCCATTACCAGGGTGTTGTCCGGACTTTCCAGAAGGCTGCAAGAGCCGCAGAAAACCGACCGTATGCATGCGCAGATCGTATGGTCGATTGCCCTTCTTCTTGGAGCTGTCCATTTCTGGTGGTGGGAGTTTGCCCTGCGGCTCATCCAGAACTGGAATTTCTGGATATACATCTTCGTTCTGGTCTACACGTCGCTTTTCTTTTTGATGTCCACGCTGCTTTATCCCGATCACATTCAGGAATTGTCCGAACGGGAAAGTTTTTTCGTGCGCAGGCGACATGCGTTCTTTGCCCTGTTTGCCGCCTCGTTCGTCTTCGATCTGGTGGACACCTACATCAAGGGCAGGGAGCATTTCGAACAGCTTGGGCCATGGTATCTGGCAAGGATAGTCGGCGGTCTGCTGATTGCTGTCGTGGCGATGAGAACCGATAGCAGCCGCAAAATCATGTGGCTCGGTGTTATCTGGCTCTTCTTTAACGCCCTCTGGATAACGGCGATCTACAGCGACCTGTTCTAGTTCATTCAGCGGCAGAATAACCGGATCGCGAGCCGCTGCTGCAAGTTGAATGCGCAAGCGCACAATGCGGGGTGGCGGTTTCGACGAGGCCTACGGCTTTATGTGATAGAGCTTGTGCACGATAAACCAGTTGCCGTCGCGTTCCAGCAGGGAGAGATATTCGTAAAAATCCATACCGTCGAAACGGGTCGTCAGCTTCACAGAAGCGCTGTCGCCTTCCTTGTCGATGCCCATGATTTCAAAAGCGGGATCGTGATCGGGCAGGCCGCGTTCGCTTTTGCGCAACTGGTCGACAAAATCCTCCAGGGACAACCATTCGATTTCGCCTTCGAAGGTTCCGACGATGCTGGCGCGCGGATCGAAAACGTCGCGCATCAGGCTCTCATCCGCATAGGCCATGGCATGGATGTAGTCCGTGACGGTCTGGGTAATCGTTTGCGGCATCGGATCGTCCTCCCTCCCAATCCAAAAGCCAAGCTTACACCCGTTGGCGTCTTTCCACCATAACCCCCTGAAAACGCGCCTGTTACGCTTCTCCCGGTGGTGTTTTCCGGCCGGTTGCGGCAGGCGCTGTGCAAAACCGTGCGGCATGTTTTGCACGGCTTTCCACAATTTTGTCCCGCCTGTCATTATAGTCGCCTTGGGTCGGACAAATTTCGGCATCAAGGGCTTTTCCGTCCGTTGCGATGCGGCGTGCCGCGAGGCTTTGTGTGGGCTTTGCCGGTTTAACCGCAGGGGCGGGGTGCCGCGCCGGGCGGAATTGGCCTATGATCCGCCCGCGTGCCAGACGGGAGCGGTGTTGGCGTGCGGGTAACAGTTTGCGTTTGAAGGTGTTTTTGTGATTGATCCCTATGTTTTGCTTGGCGTGGAGCGCGATGCCGACGAGGCGGCGATCAAGTCGGCCTACCGCAAGGTGGCCAAGGCCGCCCATCCCGACAGCGGTGGCGATGGCGAGCAATTCGCGCGCCTGCAGACGGCCTATGAGCTGCTGAAGGATCCGGTGCGTCGCAAGGTATTCGACGATACTGGCTATGATCCGCAGCTTGCCGACGCCAAGGACCTCAAGGGCCTGCTGATGCTGGAAACGCTGGTGAATGAATTCATTCTGGATGAGCGCGAACCCGGCAGTTTCGACCCCGTGGCCGCCATGCGCCGCAAGCTGACCGACGATATTCTGAAAAGCCGTTTCCATATTCTCGAGCTGGAACGGCATCGTACCCGGGTTCGCAAACATATGGACCGTCTGGGCCGCAAGCCGGAAACCGATGTGCTGAGTTCCATGCTGCGTGCCCGCAGCCAGTCCATCGCCGAAGCCATCCGCAATGCCGAAATCCAGATCGAGGCGATCGAGCAGGCCTATACGATGCTTGAAGGTTATTCCTACGAGCTGGAAAGCGTGACGCTGGCCGAGCCCTTGCTGAAAGGCGAGGCGGCCGAATAGACGACCGTTCAGGGGCCGTTCAGGGGCCGTTGACGAGGGCGAGGATGAGTTGATGCACCCGCCCGCCGGGAGAAAGCTCGTCCCGGTCGAAATCGCGGCCGCGCTGGCGCTGCTCGTTGGAAAGCTCACCCAGGCGTTGTTGCAGAACGGCGCGCACCTTCTGGCATTTTGGATCGTTCTCCGCCCGCAGCCCGATGCTGAAGGCTTCGATCTTTTTCACCATGTCGAGAATGTGGTCACCATGGACGCGTTCGTGGGTCTCCACGCCGGAAATGAAGCTCCTCCAGCTGGCGGCGACGGCGGGCGGCAGATTGGCGGGCGCTTTCGGCCAGGTGTAGATGATGGTGAGATTGGGCCTCGCGGTGGCCAGCACGCAGGCGCCATCCGGCTGCGGACGATAGTCCCGCCGCCATGTCAGCTTGAAGGTCGTGTGGGCAATCGCCTGCACACCGGCGGTCGGACCGCGCTCGCCGATCGACTGATAAAGCGCACCGCCCGTATTGCCGCTGATGGCATAGGTTTTTATCTGCTCGGCCGGTTTCCAGTCGGCCGCCTGCGCTGACAGCGGCAGGGCGCAGAGCGCGATGATGGTGCTGATGGCAAAGGAAAAGAGGCTATTGGCGGGCACGCAACGATCCTTGGTGATTGGCGCGCCGAAGATAGGCGAGAGGCGCGCCGTCAGGCAAGTGCCGTCCGGCGGGGAGCACCGGGTTTTCCGATAACTCGCCACATATGAAAACCCCCGCGACAGGGCGCGGGGGGACAAGCTTGCGGACTGCAGGGGTAATCAGTCGTCCAGCTTGTCGTAATCGAGCTTCGGAGCGTTCTGAAGCGATTCCTTTGTGGTGTCGACATAGGCCTTCCAGGTGCCGTTGTCGTTGTGAACAGCGACGGAAGCCGGGTCGAGCACCACATAGCTCTTGTCGATGCCGAGGAAGCCGCCGACACTGGCCACAAGGCCGATCACCGACTTGCCGTCGCCGATGACGACATCTTCGATTTCACCGATGTTTTCGTTCTGGGCGTTATAGATGTCCATGCCATCGAGCTGGGAGGCGGTAAGGTCGGTCTTCTGAACGTTGACGAACTTCAGCGGGGCGCTGGCCTTGGTGCCCATGGTAATACCGGGGCCGGACAAAGCGGCGTCCGCGCCGGCAGCAGGAGCAGTCGTGGCCGTCTGGGCAAAAGCCACGGAAGAGGAGAGCGCTGCTGCCGCAGCGAGAGCGATGACATTGATTTTCATGATGTTTCTTCCCTTTGTATGCTGAACGTTGCGTTCGGGGAGGAAACGATGGGAGGCGGATTTGGTTCCTCATGGGAGGACAGGAAAATTTCGTCTATGTTGAAAGCCGGAACAGAGGCACAGCAGGTCGGGAGTGGCCTCGCGGCGAAATCAGGAGGGCATCATGGCAAAAAAGGTTACGGAAAAAGACGCGGAGGAGATCGCGGCCTCCGACCTCATCGACCGAAAAATTGCGGAACTGGCCGACTGGCGCGGCGATCTACTCTCACGCATCCGTGCGGTGATCCTGAAGGCCGATCCAGGGGTGATTGAGGAAGTGAAATGGCGCGGCGTGCCGGTCTGGTCACATGCCGGAATCCTCTGCACGGGTGAAACTTACAAGAGCGCCGTGAAGATGACATTTATGAAGGGCGCTTCGCTTGAAGACCCGGCCAGCCTGTTCAATTCCAGCCTGGAAGGCAATACGCGGCGGGCGATTGATTTTCACGACGGGGATGTCGTGAATGAGGAGGCGTTGGCGGGGTTGATACGGGCTGCGGTGGCGTTGAACCTTGCGGAAAAGAGCGGGAAGAAGCGGCCCATGAGATGATCGGTCTGTCTCTTTTGAAAGGGTGGGTCGCGCCTCAATCCCCGGCGATATCCGCAGCCTTGTCCCACTCCCCATCGATAAACTTCAGTGCATCGATGATCGAAACCTTCCACACCGACCAGACGTGATCGCCATCGGTCACCCGCAGCTCGGATTTGCGCTTGTCGGCCTGCAGAGTCTCGTGCAGGGCGATGGCGCCGCGCCAGAGGAAGAAGCCGTCATCATCGCCGACGGTCAAATAGGTGGCGGGCAGATCCTCGTTTTCGGCGACATGCTGGGCGACGAGGGTGAAGACGTTTTTCTCGTTAAAGAGCCTCGCATCGAAAGGCGTGCCGAAGGCCCCGGAGAAATGGTCGCCGGTGGACGGCAGCACGATGCCGCTGGTGATTGTGGTGCGGTCGACCTGATGGAAAAAGGCGCTGTCCTGAATGAGCTTCAATTCGGTGGGCGTCTTGTCGAGATCGGAGACGGGGACGTTCTGCCAGATGGCGCCGGACAGGCTGGCGACGGCGCCATAGAGGTCCTCATGGCCATAGGCCAGATGCAGGGCGCCGAAACCGCCCATGGAGAGACCGGCAATGGCGCGGCCTTCACGGTCCTTGCGCACGGGCAGGGTTCTTTCGATCTGGTGGCGCAGGTTACCCGTCAGCGCGGCTTCGTAGTCACCGGGGCCGCCGACAGCGGCGGAATCGACGTACCAGCTGTTCTTGACACCGGGCATGACGACCACCAGCGGGCGAATGGCGCCTGCTGCGATGAGCGTGTCGAGGGTCTTTTCAATATTGCCGAGATCACGCCAGCTGTTCTGGTCGCCATCATGGCCGTGCAGCAGATAGAGCACCGGCCAGCCGTTTTCGGGCGGTACACCATCCGGGCGGTAGATATTGACGGGAAGCGGCGCGTTCAGGGCCGCACTGTGGAAGGTGGCGTCTTCGATCTGGCCGGCAAGCGCTGAGTTACTGAACAGGAGAAGGAACGATGCGGCAAGGTAATGTCGATGCATATTCCTTCCCACTTCCAGCGTCGTTAACTGCATCCTTGCAACCTTCGCATACACCTTACCGCCCCGGCCGGCCCGTCTTGCCCTTGGTTCGGCTCTTGCGCTTCTGCTCCCCGGCATCCTCATAGGAACCCGCACCGATCTTGCCGCGGACCAGCGGTCTTGGATCGTCCGTGGTCCGTTCCGGCTGGCCCTCCATAAGCGGTGAGAAGCGTTTTCCGGCCTCGGTTTCGGGCTTGTCGGGCACCGCGCCGCGCACGGGCTTTTCGGTTCTTCCCACCGTCATCTCGTCCAGCGTGTTCCTGCGGAACAGCGGTTTTCCCGCATCCGAGCCAGGGCCCATTTCATCCAGAGAGGGTTTGGCGAAGAGGGAGTTGCTGCTTTCGTTCGCGGCGTTACCCCCCTCTGTCCTGCCGGACATCTCCCCCTCAAGGGGGGAGATCGACTCGTGGCGGGCGCTCGTTCCGCTTTTCCGGGACTTGCCGCCACCCTCGAGCGATTTGGCCTCTTCCTTCGCCATCGGGTCGTCCATGGTCGCCAGTTCGGCGGCCTTGAGGCGTTTGATTTCGTCGCGCAGGCGGGCGGCTTTTTCGAAGTCGAGATCGGCGGCGGCGTCGCGCATGGATTTTTCCAGCGCGTTGAGATGGGCCTGCAGATTGTTGCCGACCAGATGGCCGCCATCGGCGAAGCCCTTGCCGGAAACGCCAGAAATATCGGCCCTTACGTGGTCGCGCTCATAAACAGAATCAAGAATATCGGAAATCTTCGCCTTGACCGATTCCGGCGTGATGCCGTGTTCGGCGTTGTAGGCCATCTGCTTCTCGCGGCGGCGGGCGGTTTCCTCCATCGCCCGCTTCATCGAGCCGGTGATGTTGTCGGCATAAAGGATGACCTTGCCGTCGACGTTGCGGGCGGCGCGGCCGATGGTCTGGATCAGCGAGGTTTCCGAGCGCAGGAAACCTTCCTTGTCGGCATCGAGGATGGCCACGAAACCGCATTCCGGGATATCGAGACCCTCGCGCAAGAGGTTGATACCGACAAGCACGTCGAAAGCGCCAAGGCGCAGGTCGCGGATGATCTCGATGCGCTCCAGCGTGTCGATATCCGAGTGCATGTAACGGACGCGGACGCCCTGCTCGTGTAGATATTCGGTCAAGTCCTCAGCCATGCGCTTGGTCAACACGGTGCAGAGCGTGCGGTAACCCTTGGCCGCCGTCTCACGGATTTCGCCGAGAACATCGTCCACCTGGCTGCGGGCGGAGCGCACCTCCACCGGCGGGTCGATCAGGCCTGTCGGACGGATGACCTGTTCGGCAAAGACGCCGCCGGACTGTTCCATCTCCCATGAGCCGGGGGTAGCAGAAACCGCGACGGTGAGCGGGCGCATCGCGTCCCATTCCTCAAAGCGCAGTGGGCGGTTATCCATGCAGGAGGGCAGGCGGAAGCCATATTCGGCCAGCGTCGCCTTGCGTCTGAAGTCGCCGCGATACATGCCGCCGATCTGGCTGACGGAGACATGGCTTTCGTCGATGAAGAGGAGCGCGTTGTCAGGGATATATTCGAACAGCGTCGGCGGCGGCTCTCCGGGGTTGCGGCCGGTGAGATAACGCGAATAGTTTTCGATGCCGGCGCAGGAGCCGGTCGCTTCCAGCATCTCGATGTCGTAGCGGGTGCGCTGCTCCAGCCGCTGGGCTTCCAGCAGGCGTCCGGCCTTTTCAAGCTCGGCGAGGCGGACCTTCAGCTCTTCCTTGATCGACTTGATCGCACCGTTCAGCGTCGGGCGCGGGGTGACATAGTGGGAATTGGCGTAAATCTTGACCGATTGCAGATCGCCGGTCTTCTGGCCGGTCAGCGGGTCGAATTCGGTGATGGAATCGATCTCGTCGCCAAACATCGAGATGCGCCATGCGGCATCCTCTAGGTGGGCGGGAAAGATTTCGATGGTATCGCCGCGCACGCGGAAGGAGCCGCGCTGGAAATCCATGTCGCGGCGTTTGTATTGCTGGGCCACGAGGTCGGCCAGAAGCTGGCGCTGGTCCAGCCGGTCGCCCACCTGCATCTGGAAGGTCATGGCGGTGTAGGTTTCCACCGAGCCGATACCGTAGATGCAGGAAACCGAGGCGACGATGATGCAGTCATCGCGCTCCAGCAGCGAGCGGGTGGCGGAGTGGCGCATCCGGTCGATCTGTTCGTTGATCGAGGATTCCTTCTCGATGAAGGTGTCGGAGCGCGGCACATAGGCTTCCGGCTGATAATAATCGTAATAGGAGACGAAATATTCCACCGCATTGTCGGGGAAGAAATTCTTGAACTCCGAATAGAGCTGTGCGGCCAGCGTCTTGTTGGGCGCAAGGATGACAGCCGGGCGCTGTGTGGCCTCGATCACCTTGGCCATGGTGAAGGTCTTGCCCGAGCCCGTAACGCCGAGCAGGACCTGGCTGCGTTCGCCCGAATTGATGCCTTCCACGAGGTCGGCAATGGCGGTCGGCTGGTCGCCGGCGGGCTGGTAGTCCGAGGCCATGCGGATGGCGACGCCGCCTTCGGATTTCGGCGGGCGGGCCGGCCGATGCGGCGTCCACAGCTTGCCGTCCTTGAACAGCGGATTGCCGCTCTCGATCAGCTTCGACAATGCATCCACGGTTGCGGTGACGGCGCCCGGCGCGAGGTTGGCCGCGTCCTCCAGCGATACGTCCATGCCGGCGACCGGATTGAGACCGGCGGCGGCGCGGGTTTTCGGATCGCTCGATGCGCCGATCGATACGCCGCGAGATGTCTTGGAGGCCGTGGTGTTTTTGGCCGTCTTCGACGCGGCTTTCTGCGCTTCCTTGCGCGCCTCGATCTCGATCTTCTTGCGGTGCTTGCCCGCCTTCGAAGCGATTTCGCGCTGGGTTTCCACCGAGCCGGCCTCGGCTTCAGCCTCGAGCTGCTTCACCCAATCGGCGACGCTGCCGCTGAGCGGCGCACCTTCGAATGACGATTGCGGAGCTTCCTCGAAGCCGGAGGGCGAGGAGGTGGAGTTTTTCGGTGATCTGGCCATGGGCGAAATATGGAGGGAGTCCTTCGCAAAGTGAAGGGGAGGCGGTGAAAAAATGAGTACAAAAAGGAAACGAAGCGGCGGAACGAAATTCGGATGCATGCGTTGCGGGGCGGCTGGAGACGTGCCTCAGCCGCCATTGTCGTTTTCCGAATATTCCAAACGCGCCTTGCAGATGCGGACATGGTTCTCATCGGCCCATTGCACCAGCAATTGCATAGGCACCAGAAACGAGCGGCCGAGATTGGTCAACTCATATTCCACGCGCGGCGGTACCTGCGCATAGAGCGTGCGGCGAATGAAGCCGTCTTCCTCCAGCCGCTTCAGCGTGCGTGACAGCATCTGCTTGGAAATATCGTTGATCCTCCGGTTCAGCTCGTTGAAGCGCAGAACGCCGCCCTGGAGGGCTTCGAGAACCAGCAGACTCCATTGATCGCCGATGCGGTCCAGCACGTCGCGGATGGGGCAGGGCTGCTCGAAAGTGAAGATTTCCCTGGTCTGCGTATCCGGCATTGTCCTTACCCCTTGCCCGTTTTTTGTGCCTTCAAGGTCATCGCCGTGTGACCAGATCACCGGCGGCTGACTTCTTGCGGTAAACTTCGCTATACCATAGCTTTGCTCTACGGTCTATTATTTAGACTAATGACGATAACAGCAGAGGAAAGAAGCCATGGCTAAAATCGCGCTCATCGGCGCTTCCGGCAATGCCGGGTCCCGTATCCTGAAGGAACTTTCCGACCGGGGACATCAGGTGACGGCAATCGCCCGCAATCCAGAAAAGATCGCCAGCCTGCCGAATGTGGTGGCAAAGAAGGGCGATGTTTTCGATCAGGCAGGGCTTTCGGGACTGCTCAAAGGTCACGATGCCGTGATCAGTTCGGTGCATTTCACCGCCAGCGATCCGGCAACGCTGATCGAGGCCGTGCGCGCCTCCGGCGTTCAGCGCTATCTCGTCGTCGGCGGCGCCGGCAGCCTTGAAATCGAACCGGGAAAGCGTGTGGTCGATCTGCCGGATTTCCCGGCTGCCTATAAGGCCGAAGCGACAAAGGGGGCGGAGTTCCTGGACCGCCTGAAACAGGAAAAGCAGCTCGACTGGACCTTCCTGTCGCCCTCCGCCGAATTCGTGCCGGGCGAAAGAACCGGCAAATTCCGCATCGGCAGGGATAGTCTCCTCAGCAACGATGAGGGCAGCCGCATTTCCTTCGAAGACTACGCCATCGCGCTTGTCGATGAAATCGAGAAGCCGCAGCATTCCCGCCAGCGTTTCACCGTCGGTTATTGAGAGGTATCGCCCATGAATTTTGTGACACGTCGTCTTGCCGTCGCCACCCTTGCCCTTGCACCCGCGCTGCTGGCCGCACCGGTTCTGGCGCAAACCGCAACGCGGGATTTCGCGCAGGAAGAGGCCAACCGCAAGCTGGTGATCGAGTTTTACGACACGGTCTTCAACAAGCATGAAGTGGAGAAGGGAGCTGCCGTCCTTGTCGACAGCTACAAGCAGCACAACCCGATGGTGCCGGATGGCAAGGCGCCGTTCGTTAATTATTTTACCGGCTTCTTCAAGGAAAACCCGCAGTCGAAAGCGCGGATCGTGCGTAGCGCCACGGATGGCGATCTGGTCTATCTGCACATCCATTCGACGGAAAATGAAGGCGATCGCGGCAGGGCCATCGTCGATATCTTCCGCGTCACCGATGGCAAGATCACCGAGCATTGGGACGTGATCCAGCCTGTTCCGGAAACAGCGGCGAACAATAATACGATGTTCTGAGGGCCGTCGCCGTCGCATTGCCAATAGCAGGGGAACAGCCGGGATTTTCGCCCGGCTGTTTTCATTTTCAGATTGCACGTCGTTTCTGGCGCGACTGTACGATCAAATCCAGCACCAGCATGGCCAGCAGGCTCGCGCCCACCAGCGGGAAAATGACGCCGCCGATGGCGAGTATGGCGAGCAGACCGTACAGGACGCGTTTTTCCTGCGGCAAAGGCGGCACGCCGAGTGACCCTTTCGGACGGCGTTTCCACCACATGACGCCGGCAGACACGGCAAGCAGCACAATGCCGATACAGGCCGCCAGAAGTACGATCTGGTTGGCAAGGCCATATTGCTGGCCCAGATGCACGTTGATGCCCCATTCCAGCGCCTTGCCGAGCGGGCCGTAATCGGCGTAGCTCATATCGATCAGCGGTTTGCCGCTATATTGATCGAGATGGATGACACGTTGCTGCGCCAGATCGTCGGGATAGACGGAGCCGCTATAGACGCCCGTCGGTTTTCCTGGCAGGGCGACAGCGTAACCGGCGGCAAGGCCGAGCGCGTCGAAACGTGCTATCGCCTCGTCGATCCCGATTGGCTGGCCTGCGGCGGAATGGGTGGATTCCGGTATTTTCGCCTGCTCCAGCGACCAGCTCGTCTTCGCGACGTGGTCGAGATGGTCTCCCGACATCGGAACATCGGTGCGAATGCCCGCCGGATATCCGAAGTTGCTACCATTCGCCCATTCATTGACCTTGGCGCCCCAGACGCCCGACCAGGGCATGCCGGTGACCGCAAGGAAAACGATGAAAAAACCGACGAAAATGCCGGTGACGGCATGGGTATCGCGCCAGAATACCCTTTTTTTCGGTGTGCCGCGCACGGTCACGACACCGCCGGTCTGCTTTCGCGGCCACCAGAGATAGATGCCGGTAGCGACAAGAAGGATGGACCAGCCGGCGGCGATTTCGATCAGATAGCGGGCATAGGTACCGAAATATTTCAGGCTGTGGAGGTAGCGGATCGTCCACATGACGGTGCCGCGATCCGGGAGGGAACCGGCCACCTCTCCGGTATAGGTGTTGACATAGACGGCCCGCTTTCCATCCGCCGTATTGACGGTGATTTCCGTCGACGCGCCCGGATCGGCGGGAGTGGTATATTTGACGGCTGTGCCGGGAACGGCCGCAAGCGCTGCGGCCACGATCTCGGAAGGCAGGGCTTTCGGCGCGTTTTGCACCACCTCCACACGCTTCAGGTCCGCATGGATGAGATTATCGAACTCATCCCGGAAGAGATAAAGCGCACCGGTGACGGCGAGCGATATCATGAAGGGCAGGACGAGAAGACCGGCATAAAAATGCCAGCGCCATACGGCGCGGTAAAGATTTATGGACGAGGAATGCGCAGGCGCACGCTCGCCCTCGAAAGAGGTCGTAACGGACATGGATGTCTCCGCAAGAGAATTGATTTTCCGGCAGGCCGGACAGTGTTCTAGCGCTGCGGAGCGGAGGGAGGTGCGCGTGGGCGCGATTCCAGATTGGGCGGCGATGGCGGCAACGCCGCGTCGACGTTCAGGAAGGCGACTTCGACCGCGGGGAGAATATTGTCCGCGCGCTCGATGGGAATAACCGGAAGAGCGGCGGCCGTGGCCGAAGCCAGACGGCAGAGCGTGCCGCAGCAATCGTCGGCTATCTTGCCGGCTGGGTTCTGTTTGCCGGAGCCGCCTTCCGGCATATGGCTGGAGCAGATGACTTCATCCGCTGCGAGCGCGGCCATCGCCATGTTGCCGCTGGTCAGACCGTTGGCGAGACCCTGCAAAAGGAAAAGCAAAACCGCCAGCATGGCGATGGCGCCAGCCGAACTTCTGTCTTGCATGATCATGCGAATGAATCCCATGCAGTCGCAATGTCACATTTGCGGAGAAATGTCACCGCGACACAATGACGGCAGGGTGCTGGCGCGCTTGCCGAGCATGCGGAGCGGCGCTGGACCCAGCGCCGCTCCGCCAATCATTCCGCTGCCGGAATGGGAGTGGGTTGTCCGTTCTCGTCCATCGCCACCATGATGAAGGTTCCGGCGGTGACTTTTTCCAGCTTGTCATAACGCGACCGCTGCGCCCAGGCTTCCACCGTCAGCGTGATGGAGGTGCGGCCAACGCGGGCGATATCGGTATAGATCGACAGGGTATCGCCGATCTTCACCGGCAGCTCGAAGGCCATTTCCTTGACCGCCGCTGTGACCACGCGACAGCGGGAACGCTCCGCGGCGCGGATGCCGCTCGCCAAGTCCATCTGCGACATGACCCAGCCGCCGAAAATATCGCCGGCCGGATTGGCGTCGGCCGGCATGGCGAGCGTTCTGAGCGTCAGCTCGCCGGTCGGTTTGATGGTCTGGTCGGTCATGTTGAGATGTGCTCCGTGCGAATGACAAAGGCGCAGCATGCGTTGCGCTTTGCGATTTCGCAAGGAAGGGAAAGCGTCAGGACGACGCTTTGCCCAGAAATTGCTGCGTTGCATAAAGGGCGATGGCTGCCGCATTCGAAACGTTGAGCGATTTGATCTCGCCGGGCATATCGAGCCGGGCGAGTGCCGAGACGGTTTCGCGCGTTTTCTGGCGCAGGCCCTTGCCCTCGGCGCCCAGCACCAGCGCGATTTTATCACCGCTGAAGGTCCGCTCGATAGGGGCGGGGCCTTCGGAATCCAGGCCGACGGAGAAGAAGCCGAGCTTGTGAAGTTCGCCTAGCGCATCGGCCAGATTGGTGATCTGGATATAGGGAATGAGTTCCAGCGCGCCGGAGGCCGATTTCGCCAGCACGCCCGACTCGGTCGGGCTGTGGCGCATGGTGGTGATGACGGCGCCGGCGTTGAAGGCGACCGCCGAGCGCATGATCGCGCCGACATTGTGCGGATCGGTGACCTGATCGAGCACGAGGATGAGCGGGCTGTCCTTCAGCGCGCCGAGACGCTTGACCGGCAGCGGCCGGGTTTCCAGCATCACGCCCTGGTGGATGGCCTCGGGGCCGAGCACACGGTCGATATCCTGAGGCGAGACCATCTCGACCGGGAAGGGCTGGGCATCCGCCTCGCCGATATCCAGCCGCGCAAAGGCGTTCTGGGTGACGGAGAGCTTGACGATCTGCCGTTCGGGATTGGCGAGTGCCGCACGCACGGTATGCAGGCCGTAAAGATGCACCTGGTCGGGCGCAAGCTGCGGCGGCTTCCAGTCGTCTGCGCCGCGGTTCTTGCGCTTCGGCTGCTGCGGGGTGGGAATTTCGCCGCGCTCGCGCTTGGCGTCGCGCACGGCGCGGCGCAGGTTGGCATAGTGCGTGTCGCGGGTGGATTTGTTCTTGGGATCGTCTTTGCTCATGGCGCCTTATATCTCCGGGACGAGGCGCGCACCAGCCCCCGCGATAATCCACAGGGCGGTAAAGAGGTTTGAATTTTTTCCCGAAAATTCGTGAATGGGCGTGTTGACAGAAACGAACGAGGCCGTCATATACGCGCCACAGACGACGCAACGGCGCTTCGCCGCAGCGAAATCTGAAGAGCTTGGTCGCTCGATCCTAGCAGAAAGCTGGAGGGATGCCCGAGTGGTTAAAGGGGACGGACTGTAAATCCGTTGGCTACGCCTACGTTGGTTCAAATCCAACTCCCTCCACCATTCTGCACGGATCGAAATCACCACCGCGGGTATAGCTCAATGGTAGAGCAGCAGCCTTCCAAGCTGAATACGCGGGTTCGATTCCCGCTACCCGCTCCAGCGACTCTTCCCATCATCACTCGATCTTCTTTTACGCTTATTTCGTCGCCCTGTTTTTTCGGCGGAAACATGCGCCCGTCTTTGGGCACTTTTCGACTGTTGACACTTTTCAACTGTGGGATGGCGTTCCGCCTGCGCTTTGCGATGGGGTCTGACTGCATCTGTGGGTTTTGGCCATGCTCAATCGTCTTCAGTATGCCTCAAGGGCAGACTGGATTCGCAGTTTTTCCGCGTCCAGCTCGCTCAACCGTCCCATATGGGCCGTAATTTCCTCAAAGACCGAGGTCCGGTCCGTTTGCGACAGGCGCTCAACATGGCGCAGGGCGGAAATCACCTCGATCAGGTCAAGTCGCTCCTGCTCCAGCTTTTCCAGATTCCATAACATCGCGTTTTCCCCGTTGGCAGCTGCATGAACGGCTTGCAGGGATAAAGGTTCAGATCAATAGAATTTAAGGTAAATTTTATCTTCCCCGCATCGGCCCGGCTGGAGATCCAGCCCAGGCCTCGGTCTTTTCAATAGGGCGAGCGGCATTGCGTTCGTGTCCCGGCAGGCGCCATATAGCTGTTATCCGTGGGGTGGTAGGACGTGTAACGCGCCGCACACCATTTTATATGGTTGATCTCGGCTGGCGACAAGGCGTAGCCGTTGGACACGGCCTCTTCACCTTTGCCCGCTGCAAAGGCAGAGGCGGGATAGCCTCGCTCATCTGAAGCCTGTGCCTGAACTTTGTAGGCCGGCGGTATGAGGCTCAGCGCGTTGGCGGGAACGACCGCAGCGGCAGATATCGCGACGCCAAGAGCGAGCGCGGAGATGGTCTTCGGCATCCTCAACATCGATAAATCCTCGTTATTCGTTCGGTATGCTAACGAAAACTTAGGAAATTCGTTCCGCTGGAGGCTTGACGTCACACGAAGACGTGATTCTGCGACGTCGGCTTCATCGGTAAAACGCTGTCCGCGATGAGCGCGTTTTATGCCCGTTCAACCGGACTTTGTATCCGTGCCGCACGGCTCGTTGACAAGCGCAAAATCCGGTCGGATAGTCGCCCGGCAATCATGCAAACGGGAGCCTTCAATGTTTAACAGGGTTGTCATTCTCTCATCCTTTGCGCTGCTGACATCGGCGGCGTTTGTCTCCCCCGCAGCCGCACTCACCATGAAGGAGTGCAGCGCGAAATATCAGGCGGCGAAAGCCGACGGGTCTGCCAAGGACGTCAAGTGGAACGACTATCGCGCCAAGTTCTGCGGCAGCGAGGCGGCAGCCGAGGATGCGGCCGACGACAAGCAGGTCGCGGCCACCACCGAAAAAGAACCCGAAAAAGCGACGACAAAGGCCCCGAAGGGCGTCGCTTTTCCGCGTGCTGTCGATAAGAAATATTCAAGCGAGACGCCCGCAAAGGCACGCCTGAAAACCTGTGCCGACTCCTACCACAAGAACAAGAATGACGGCACGCTCGGCGATCTGAAATGGATCCAGAAGGGCGGCGGCTACTGGAGCCTGTGCAACACGGCCCTGAAGAGCTGAGACAGGCGGGCGGCTGGCCAAGTACCGCCGGCATTGGCGCGTTATCCGACACGGCTTCGGATAACGCATTAGTCGTTGGGTCGTGATCGTTTCCCTTGGGCCTTTTCCCTGCCGCCATTGGCCGGCAGATGCGGATATCGCATCTTGTCCGCGATCAAGACTTGTCGCGGATCAGTCCGTTCCTTGACGGTGGGAAATCCGTGGTTGGGAGCAACCCCGTTTTCGGGCGGGTAAAATCTGCGAATGGCTTGCGATTCAGTCTCTTGATAGAAAGATCTGATGCTGCGGGTTGATCCGCAGCCAGCAATTCAACGGCTGCGGCTGTCCGATGACGGTTCGCTGGCAATGTGGGCTGATGACCAGACGATTTCGAAACTATCTCACCGTGCTGGCCATATCGCTGTTGATGTGGACGGTGATCCTTGGCGTGGTTTATTGGCTGTTTCGATAGTTTCCACCAGGCTTGCCGGCCTGAATGAAACTGCCGCAAGGCTTGTTTGGTGAGAAAGCCCCAGGTTCGCCTATGAGGCCGATATTCCCAAAAAATTTGAGGTGTTGAGAGACGTCCGCCCCATTTCGGCTTTGCTGGCGTGCCCCTATGGTTCGGTGAAATCAGGAAAGGGTCATCATGAAAAAATCCGTTGCCGCGACATGCCTTGCAGTTTTCTCTACGTCGATTGCGACCGGCGCCATGGCTGAAGACCTGGTGATTCCTCTTCCGAAAGACACGACGGTCGAAAAGGTTGAGACCGTCTACCAATGCGCTGCCGACAAGGTGGAGGCCGTCTATTTCAATGCCGGTGAGATCAGCCTCGTTCGGCTGGGGCTGAAGGATGGCGTCACCGTTGCCGCAAATGTCATTTCCGGCTCGGGAGCGAAATATCAGGGCGGCATGTATGTCTGGTGGTCGAAGGGTGATGAGGCGGATCTTTACGATCTGATGGCCGATCCGCAGATGAAGCAGCCGGTTCATTGCATCGAGACCAAAAAATCCTAAACGTCTGCTCGTTTCCGCAAAGGAGCGGCGGCAGGGCGGTTTGTGACAACCTTGCCATGCCGCCGGTCAGCGTGGAAGTGCGCGCGCGGCGCGTTCAGCCAAGAACGAGCGACGCAAGAAGCGCCAGCAGGATGAGAGAACTGGCGACAACGCCGAGCCTCACCCTGCGAAGGCGGCGGGTACGTCCGCCGCTCCAGTCATAAGCCATTGGCAGCTTTACCTTTCTTTTTATTATTATGACTTATTGATTAGCTCCCTAGGCTTGCCCGTGCCTGACCTCAATTGCCAGAATCCATCGGCGAAAATTCACGATTTTCCTGTTCTCTCCCGATGTTGCAGCAAGTGCTTCGATTGATTCTTCCTGTCCCTCGACAGTGAGGCGGCTTCATGGACGCAAGTCATGGAAAAGGCCCGGAAACGGGTGTTTCCGGGCCTTCTGTAGAAGCGTTTCTGGTAGCTGTTTCAACTCAGATAGGTCTGGAGATGGGGCAGAACCTCGAGCGTACCGTGATACAGCATGTTAAGGGCCACATAGATGATGACCATTAGGCCGAGATAGGAAATCCAGCGATAGCGGTGCAGCAGCTTGGCGACGAAGTTGGCGGCAAGGCCCATGAGCGCAATTGAAACGACGAGGCCGATGATAAGCACCGTCACATGTTCCTGCGCAGCGCCGGCGACGGCAAGGACGTTGTCCAGCGACATGGAAACATCGGCGATGACGATCTGGGTCGCGGCCTGGAAAAAAGTCTTATGACCCTTGGTCAGGTCGGCCTCTTCGTCCGTCACCTCGTCTTCGATGGAACCTGCGGCCTCACGCAGTTCGACCCACATCTTCCAGCACACCCAGGCAAGCAGCAGGCCACCGAACAATTGCAGGCCGACAATGGCGAGAAGCTGCACGGTGACGGCGGCAAAACCGATGCGAAGAACCGTGGCGGCGATGATGCCCACCAGGATCGCCTTGCGGCGAAGGTGAGCGGGCAGACCGGCTGCGGCAAGGCCGATGACGATGGCGTTGTCGCCCGCCAGCACGAGGTCGATTGCGATAACCTGTAGGAATGCCGTGAAGCCGGCGGCTGTGAAGATTTCCATGGGATGGTCCTGAGGCGGTGCAGAGGTCGCGAAGGAGGCGACGGATCGAGGTATGGCGTGGATGGCGCGCCCGCGACGGATTCCAGTCGCCCGTCTCTCCCCGGCGATGACATGTCCTTAAGCCATCATGCCGGTGCAGGTAAAGAAGTTGTGATGGAAATATCTTATTTAGTGATCGACTATTCCGTAGAAGGGAGCCGCCGGGCCGGCGTCGGCTTCGTCCTCGCGACGGTTTGAATGTCGCAGATCAGATACCATATACGGGCCTCAAGGCACGCTTTGGGCGCGCGCGAAGACGCTTTCACAATTAAGTCTTGCGCATTCGCTTACAAAGCCTTAAACGGCGACACCAAACCGGTGCGCCGGGGAAACTACTTCACGTTCACAGGAAGCAATTCACATGGCAAAGAGCAAGTTTGAGCGGACGAAGCCGCACGTCAACATTGGCACGATCGGTCACGTTGACCATGGCAAGACGTCGCTGACGGCGGCAATCACGAAGTTCTTCGGCGAGTTCAAGGCGTATGACCAGATCGACGCCGCTCCTGAAGAAAAGGCGCGTGGTATCACGATTTCGACGGCGCACGTTGAGTATGAGACGCCGAACCGTCACTACGCTCACGTTGACTGCCCCGGCCACGCCGACTACGTGAAGAACATGATCACGGGTGCAGCGCAGATGGACGGCGCGATCCTGGTTTGCTCGGCTGCTGACGGCCCGATGCCGCAGACCCGCGAGCACATCCTGCTTGCCCGTCAGGTTGGCGTTCCTGCGATCGTCGTGTTCCTGAACAAGGTCGACCAGGTTGACGACGCCGAGCTTCTGGAGCTCGTCGAGCTTGAAGTTCGTGAACTTCTGTCGTCCTACGACTTCCCGGGCGACGATATTCCGATCATCAAGGGTTCGGCGCTTGCTGCTCTTGAAGACAGCGACAAGAAGATCGGTGAAGACGCGATCCGCGAGCTGATGGCAGCGGTTGACGCCTACATCCCGACGCCTGAGCGTCCGATCGACCAGCCGTTCCTGATGCCGATCGAAGACGTGTTCTCGATCTCGGGTCGTGGTACGGTTGTGACGGGTCGCGTTGAGCGCGGTATCGTCAAGGTTGGTGAAGAAGTCGAAATCGTCGGCATCCGTCCGACGTCGAAGACGACGGTTACCGGCGTTGAAATGTTCCGCAAGCTGCTCGACCAGGGCCAGGCCGGCGACAACATCGGCGCACTGGTTCGCGGTGTTAACCGTGACGGCGTCGAGCGTGGTCAGATCCTGTGCAAGCCGGGTTCGGTCAAGCCGCACAAGAAGTTCAAGGCCGAAGCCTACATCCTGACGAAGGAAGAAGGCGGCCGTCATACGCCGTTCTTCACGAACTACCGTCCGCAGTTCTACTTCCGCACGACGGACGTGACGGGCATCGTTACGCTTCCTGAAGGCACGGAAATGGTTATGCCTGGCGACAACGTCACCGTTGACGTCGAGCTGATCGTTCCGATCGCGATGGAAGAAAAGCTGCGCTTCGCTATCCGCGAAGGCGGCCGTACCGTCGGCGCCGGCATCGTTGCCTCGATCGTTGAATAACGATCGCTAACGATGCCGTAAGCCTGCCGACGGCAATTAAGATGTGCAAATGGCGCGCAAGCGCGATTTGCACGCGGCGCCGGCATCGTGGCTTCGATCGTCGAGTAATCTTTTCCCGCAAGGGATTTGAGAAAACCCCGCTGGAGACAGCGGGGTTTTTTGTTTTGTGCCGCACGGCTCAGAGGAGAGAATAGCTTTCGTTCTTCTCTCCGGGCTGCTACGTCATTGCCGGGGAGATAATGGGGAGTATCATGAAAAAGCGCATTCTATTTACCGGCGGTTCCGGCAAGGCGGGAAGGCATGTTATTCCTTGGCTTATCGACAAAGGGTATGAGGTTCACAACATCGATCTCGTGCCTCTCGACAGGCCGGGCGTGACCAATCTCATCGTCGATATCAGCGACAGCGGGCAGGTCTTTAATGCCTTGTCGATGCATAGCAACTTTGCCGAGCTTGAAGGCGGGAAGGGCGTTCTGCCCTATGACGCGGTGATCCATTTTGCCGCCGTTCCCCGCATTTTGATAAAGCCTGATAACGAGACGTTCCGCATCAATACGATGGGAACCTACAATGTTATCGAAGCCGCGGTGAAGCTTGGTATTCGCAAGATCGTCATCGCATCAAGCGAGACCACCTATGGCGTCTGCTTTGCCGAAGGCGATAAAGATTTCCATCATTTCCCGCTTGAGGAGGACTACGACGTCGATCCGATGGATTCATACGGACTGTCGAAAGTGGTGAATGAAAAGACCGCGCGGGCCTTTGCAGAGCGAAGCGGATACGACATTTACGCGCTGCGAATCGGTAATGTCATCGAACCTCATGAATATGAGAAATTTCCCGACTTCTTTGCCCGTCCTGAGACGCGTAAACGCAATGCCTGGGGTTACATCGACGCGCGTGATCTCGGTCAGATCTGTCATTTGTGCGTCGAGAAGGACGGTCTCGGCTATCAGGTCTTCAACGCCGTCAATGATAGTGCGACGGCGACGGTTCCCACGCGAGAGCTTGCGCGGACATATTTCCCTGGCGTGCAATTTCGTCGCGATATCGGGGACCATGAGGGATTGATCTCCAACCGCAAGATTCGCGAAGTTCTGGGTTTCAGGGAAGAACATGACTGGCGGAAATACGTCAAACCCTGACGGGTGCACGATTTTCGGGGGCGGAGTGGAAAAAACAAAAAACACACTTGCCATTCTTTCCCCTGCACCTTAAAGGAGCGCATACCGAATTGGCCAAGCGATTTCGCGGCCGGTTCAGGTGATGAAGGGGTATAGCTCAGTTGGTAGAGCGGCGGTCTCCAAAACCGCAGGTCGGGGGTTCGAGCCCCTCTGCCCCTGCCACTTTCCATTCGCAAGCGCGGTTTTCGCTGCATGGCAGATGGGGCCGGTTTACCGGCGAATTTCGCCGAATGTCGATTTCCTCTTGTTAAAAGTGGAATCGATGTTTATGTAGGGTCAAAACAGACACGCGGTGCGTGGGGCTGATCAGTATCGGCTTTACGCGCCGTAATTGCGTGGGCAGTCAATGGCATCCAAAACCAATCCGTTTACGTTTCTGCAGCAGGTTCGCGCCGAAGCGTCAAAGATCACTTGGCCGTCGCGCCGCGAGACCATGATTTCGACGGCTATGGTGCTGGTGATGGTCATTTTTGCGGCTCTGTTCTTCTTTGCTGCGGACCAGCTCATCGGCTGGCTGCTCAGCCTGGTGCTGAGTGTGGGCCGGTAACGGCACGCTCAAGGGCCCGGTAGAAGGATCGAACGGAGAATAAAAATGGCAGCGCGCTGGTATATCGTTCACGCATATTCGAATTTTGAAAAGAAGGTCGCGGAGTCGATCGAGGAAAAAGCCCGTCAGAAGGGTCTGGATCATCTTTTCGAGAAAATCCTCGTGCCGACCGAAAAGGTGGTCGAGGTGCGTCGCGGCCGCAAAGTCGATAGCGAGCGCAAGTTTTTTCCAGGTTACGTGCTTGTGCGCGCCAACCTGACGGATGAGGCCTATCACCTCATCAAGAACACGCCGAAGGTTACCGGTTTCCTCGGTTCGGACAGCAAGCCTGTTCCGATTCCCGATTATGAAGCCGAGCGTATCCTCGGTCAGGTTCAGGAAGGTGTCGAGCGTCCGAAGTCTTCGGTTTCGTTCGAGATCGGCGAGCAGGTTCGCGTTTCCGACGGTCCTTTCGCGTCGTTCAACGGCGTGGTGCAGGATGTCGACGAAGAGCGTTCGCGCCTGAAGGTGGAAGTTTCGATTTTCGGCCGCGCGACACCGGTCGAGCTGGAATACAATCAGGTCGAAAAGGTCTGATTGGCGGGGTGAAGCCCCAAGCGCGTGGAAGGCTAACTGGCTCTTTAAGCCGGGGCAGGGCGCCGCACCACGCAACCGCAGCCGCCGGAGCAATCCGGCTTGAGAGAAGCCGGGTAACCGGTTTGAATTGAAAGGCAGAGAGATATGGCTAAGAAAGTTGCAGGCCAGCTCAAGTTGCAGGTAAAGGCCGGGGCGGCCAATCCGTCCCCGCCGATCGGTCCGGCACTTGGTCAGCGTGGCATTAACATCATGGAATTCTGCAAGGCGTTCAACGCCGCCACGCAGGAAATGGAAAAGGGTATGCCGATTCCGGTCGTCATCACCTATTACCAGGACAAGTCCTTCACCTTCGTCATGAAGCAGCCGCCGATGACGTATTGGCTGAAGAAGGAAGCTAAGATCACCTCCGGTTCCAAGACGCCCGGCAAGGGCGCCAAGGTCGGCTCCATCACCAAGGCTCAGGTCAAGACGATTGCTGAAGCCAAGATGAAGGATCTGAACGCAGCCGACATCGAAGGCGCAATGGCGATGGTTGAGGGCTCTGCCCGCGCCATGGGCCTGGAAGTGGTAGGTTGATCATGGCCAAGGTAGCAAAGCGCATTCAGAAGATCCGCGAAGGCGTGGATTCCAACAAGCTCTACGTTCTCACCGACGCCATTTCGATGGTCAAGGAACGTGCAGTCGCCAAGTTCGACGAAACCGTTGAAGTTTCGATGAACCTCGGCGTTGACCCGCGCCATGCGGACCAGATGGTTCGTGGCGTTGTCAACCTGCCGAACGGCACCGGCCGTGACGTTCGCGTCGCCGTCTTCGCACGTGGCGCCAAGGCCGATGAAGCCACGGCTGCTGGTGCTGACGTTGTTGGTGCAGAGGAACTGGTTGAAATCGTTCAGGGCGGCAAGATCGACTTCGATCGCTGCATCGCGACCCCGGACATGATGCCGCTCGTCGGCCGTCTCGGCAAGGTACTCGGCCCGCGTGGCATGATGCCGAACCCGAAGGTCGGAACCGTGACCATGGACGTTGCCGGTGCCGTCAAGGCATCCAAGGGCGGCGCTGTCGAATTCCGCGTCGAAAAGGCCGGTATCGTACACGCTGGCGTTGGCAAGGCTTCGTTCGACGCCAAGGCTCTTGAAGAAAACATCAAGGCTTTTGCCGATGCCGTCATCAAGGCAAAGCCGGCTGGCGCCAAGGGTAACTACGTCAAGCGCGTGGCGATCTCCTCGACCATGGGTCCGGGCGTCAAGATCGACCCTTCGTCGGTCACCGCTTAATAAATTCTCGCGCTCCCCAGGGGAGTGTGAATAAAAGAATTTCCGGCTCCCAGGGAGCCGGAGATTTCCGGGGAAACCCGGAACTCCTGTCCGAGATTGCGGGTGGCCTTGTCTTTCGGGATTTGGCCTTAATCGTTTAGCCTGCATGAGACGGGTGAGGCTGGATTTGAGGCATCTTTCGATGCCTGACTGTCCGGTTCGAACCTGGTGTGCCTGTGCCTGAAGCCGTTTGCGGCGACAGAGCGGGGGACAGGATCCTCGAGCGTCGCTCGGGATCTTTGTAAAAAAGGTCCCTTGGGGCAAAGGCAAACCCGACGGGTTCACAATCATGTGGTCCCGTCTACTGGAGACAGACAGTGGAAAGAGCGGAAAAACGCGAATTCGTCACGGAGCTGAACGAAGTCTTCAAGGCTTCCGGTTCGGTTGTCGTGGCCCACTATGCTGGTGTCACCGTTGCGCAGATGAACGACTTCCGTTCGAAGATGCGCGCTGCCGGAGGCACCGTCAAGGTCGCGAAGAACCGCCTGGCCAAGATCGCTCTTCAGGGTACGGAGTCGGAAGGGATGACCAATCTCTTCAAGGGACAGACGCTGATTGCATACAGCACTGACCCGATGATCGCTCCGAAAGTCGTCATGGATTTCGCCAAGACCAACGACAAGGTCGTTGTTTTGGGCGGCGCCATGGGCGCAACCACGCTCAACGCCGAAGCAGTCAAGTCGCTTGCGACCCTGCCTTCGCTCGACGAGCTGCGTGCAAAGCTGCTGGGCCTTCTCAATGCCCCGGCAACTCGCGTCGCAACGGTTGTTGCAGCACCGGCAAGCCAGCTTGCCCGCGTGTTCTCGGCTTACGCCAAGAAGGACGAAGCCGCTTAAGGCGGTTTTTCGCTGTAAATATTCAAACTGGTTCGAACTGAACAAAAGGAACTATCAAAATGGCTGATCTCGCAAAGATCGTAGAAGACCTCTCCTCGCTGACCGTTCTGGAAGCTGCAGAACTGTCGAAGCTTCTTGAAGAAAAGTGGGGCGTTTCCGCTGCTGCTCCGGTAGCTGTTGCTGCTGCTGGCGGTGCTGGCGTTGCTGCTGCTGTTGAAGAAGAAAAGACCGAGTTCGACGTTATCCTGGTTGACGCTGGCGCCAACAAGATCAACGTCATCAAGGAAGTTCGCGGCATCACCGGCCTCGGCCTCAAGGAAGCCAAGGACCTCGTCGAAGGCGCTCCGAAGCCGGTCAAGGAAGCTGTTTCCAAGGCTGAAGCTGCTGATCTCAAGAAGAAGCTTGAGGACGCAGGCGCCAAGGTTGACGTTAAGTAATCTTGCGATTGCTGGCGGGAAGGGGCTTTATGTCCCTTTCCGTCGTCATCGTTTTTAAAACTCATTACCCAAAAGCCGCGTGAAAATGGCTTTTGGGTAATGGGTTCTTCAAGAGAATGGTTCCGAACCGGCTCATCTAGGCAATCCGGCCTGATCGATCCGGGATGTGGAACGAGATTGATGATACCCATTGCTTGACGGGATCGACTGGCCATCGGTTCCCGTCCGTTGCAGGCCCGGATGCAATTTTAAAGGAGCGACGATGGCTCAGACCCTTTCGTTTAACGGTCGCAGGCGCGTACGCAAGTTTTTCGGCAAAATTCCAGAAGTAGCGGAAATGCCGAACCTCATCGAGGTTCAGAAGGCTTCGTATGACCAGTTTCTCATGGTTGACGAGCCCAAGGGTGGCCGTCCCGACGAGGGATTGAATGCCGTATTCAAATCCGTATTCCCGATCACCGATTTCTCGGGCGCGTCCATGCTTGAATTCGTGTCCTACGAATTCGAAGCGCCGAAGTTCGACGTCGAGGAATGCCGTCAGCGCGATCTGACCTATGCAGCGCCGCTCAAGGTGACTCTGCGTCTCATCGTGTTCGATATCGATGAAGATACGGGCGCGAAGTCCATCAAGGACATCAAGGAACAGTCCGTCTACATGGGCGATATGCCGCTCATGACCAATAACGGTACGTTCATCGTCAACGGCACCGAGCGCGTCATCGTTTCGCAGATGCACCGTTCGCCGGGCGTGTTCTTCGATCACGACAAGGGCAAGAGCCATTCTTCCGGCAAGCTGCTGTTTGCTGCCCGCGTCATCCCGTATCGCGGTTCCTGGCTCGACATCGAGTTCGACGCCAAGGACATCGTCTATGCGCGTATCGACCGCCGCCGCAAGATCCCCGTGACCTCGCTGCTGATGGCGCTTGGCATGGACGGCGAAGACATTCTGTCGACCTTCTACACCAAGGCTTCCTATGAGCGCGACGGCGACGGCTGGCGCATTCCCTTCCAGCCCGAGACGCTGAAGAACGCCAAGGTCATCACCGACATGATCGACGCCGATACCGGCGAAGTCGTGGTCGAAGGCGGCAAGAAGCTGACCCCGCGCCTGATCCGCCAGCTGACGGAGAAGGGCCTGAAGGCGCTGAAGGCGACCGACGAAGACCTTTACGGCAACTATCTGGCCGAAGACATCGTCAACTACGAGACGGGTGAAATCTATCTCGAAGCCGGCGACGAAATCGACGAGAAGACCCTCGGTCTCATCCTGCAGTCGGGCTTCGACGAGATTCCGGTCCTCAACATCGACCACGTCAATGTTGGTGCCTATATCCGCAACACGCTGTCTGCGGACAAGAACGAGAACCGTCAGGAAGCCCTGTTCGACATCTACCGCGTCATGCGTCCGGGTGAGCCGCCGACCATGGAATCGGCGGAAGCGATGTTCAACTCGCTGTTCTTCGATGCAGAGCGTTACGATCTGTCGGCCGTCGGCCGCGTCAAGATGAACATGCGCCTCGACCTCGATGCGGAAGACACCGTGCGCACGCTGCGCAAGGAAGACATCCTCGCGGTTGTCAAGATGCTGGTCGAACTGCGCGACGGCAAGGGCGAAATCGACGACATCGACAACCTCGGCAACCGCCGTGTTCGCTCTGTCGGCGAACTGATGGAAAACCAGTATCGTCTGGGCCTTCTGCGGATGGAACGTGCGATCAAGGAACGTATGTCCTCGATCGAAATCGACACCGTGATGCCGCAGGACCTGATCAACGCGAAGCCGGCGGCCGCCGCTGTTCGCGAATTCTTCGGTTCCTCGCAGCTTTCGCAGTTCATGGACCAGGTGAACCCGCTTTCGGAAATCACCCACAAGCGCCGTCTTTCTGCTCTTGGACCGGGTGGTCTGACCCGCGAGCGCGCAGGCTTCGAAGTCCGCGACGTTCACCCGACCCATTACGGCCGTATTTGCCCGATCGAAACGCCGGAAGGCCCGAACATCGGTCTGATCAACTCGCTTGCAACCTTCGCCCGCGTCAACAAGTACGGCTTCATCGAAAGCCCGTACCGCAAGATCGTCGAAGGTAAGGTGACCAATGACGTGATCTACCTTTCCGCGATGGAAGAGGCCAAGTATTACGTCGCGCAGGCCAACGCGCCGCTCAATGAAGACGGTTCGTTCTCGGAAGAGTTCGTCGTCTGCCGTCACTCGGGCGAAGTTATGCTCGCACCGCGTGACAACATCAACCTGATGGACGTTTCGCCGAAGCAGCTCGTTTCGGTCGCAGCGGCGCTCATTCCGTTCCTGGAAAACGACGACGCCAACCGCGCTCTCATGGGCTCGAACATGCAGCGTCAGGCCGTTCCGCTTCTGCGCGCCGAGGCGCCGTTCGTCGGTACCGGCATGGAGCCGATCGTCGCCCGTGACTCCGGCGCTGCCATTGCGTCCCGTCGCGGCGGTGTCGTCGATCAGGTGGATGCGACCCGTATCGTTATCCGCGCCACGGAAGACCTCGATGCCGGCAAGTCCGGTGTTGACATCTATCGTCTGCAGAAGTTCCAGCGTTCGAACCAGAACACCTGCGTCAACCAGCGTCCGCTGGTTTCCGTCGGCGACATCATCTCCAAGGGCGATATCATCGCGGACGGTCCGTCGACCGACCTCGGCGATCTGGCTCTCGGCCGCAACGCGCTCGTCGCGTTCATGCCCTGGAACGGCTACAACTACGAAGACTCGATCCTGATGTCGGAGCGTATCGTTTCCGACGACGTGTTCACCTCCATCCACATCGAAGAATTCGAAGTGATGGCGCGAGACACGAAGCTTGGTCCGGAAGAAATCACGCGCGACATTCCGAACGTTTCGGAAGAAGCGCTGAAGAACCTCGACGAAGCCGGTATCGTGTACATCGGTGCGGAAGTTCAGCCGGGCGACATCCTCGTCGGCAAGATCACGCCGAAGGGCGAAAGCCCGATGACGCCGGAAGAAAAGCTTCTGCGCGCCATCTTCGGTGAAAAGGCTTCCGACGTTCGCGACACCTCCATGCGCATGCCTCCGGGCACGTTCGGTACGGTCGTGGAAGTCCGCGTCTTCAACCGTCACGGTGTGGAGAAGGACGAGCGCGCGATGGCTATCGAGCGCGAAGAGATCGAGCGTCTGGCGAAGGACCGCGACGACGAGCAGGCGATCCTCGACCGTAACGTCTATGGCCGTCTGATCGACATGCTGCGTGGTCAGGTTTCGATTGCCGGTCCGAAGGGCTTCAAGAAGGGCGTCGAGCTCTCCAACGCCGTCGTCTCCGAATATCCCCGCTCGCAGTGGTGGATGTTCGCTGTCGAAGACGAGAAGGCTCAGTCCGAGCTGGAAGCGCTTCGCGGCCAGTACGACGAATCCAAGTCGCGCCTTGAACAGCGCTTCATGGACAAGGTCGAAAAAGTCCAGCGTGGCGATGAAATGCCTCCGGGCGTCATGAAGATGGTCAAGGTCTTCGTTGCCGTTAAGCGCAAGATCCAGCCGGGCGACAAGATGGCCGGCCGTCACGGCAACAAGGGCGTTGTGTCGCGCATCGTTCCGGTCGAGGACATGCCGTTCCTCGAAGACGGCACGCATGTCGACATCTGCTTGAACCCGCTCGGCGTGCCTTCGCGCATGAACGTCGGCCAGATCCTCGAAACCCACCTCGCATGGGCATGCGCAGGCATGGGCAAGAAGATCGGCGAGATGCTCGAAGAGTATCGCAAGACGATGGACATCAGCGAGCTTCGCAGCGAGCTGACGGAAATCTACGCGTCTGAAGCCAATGACGAGGTTCAGAGTTTCGATGACGACTCGCTTGTCAAGCTTGCCGAAGAAGCCAAGCGCGGTGTTTCCATCGCGACCCCGGTCTTCGATGGCGCGCATGAGCCTGACGTCGCCGCGATGCTGAAGAAGGCAGGTCTGCATGAATCCGGTCAGTCCGTTCTTTATGACGGTCGTACCGGTGAGCCGTTCGACCGTAAGGTCACCGTCGGCTACATGTACATGATCAAGCTGAACCACCTTGTTGACGACAAGATCCACGCTCGTTCGATCGGTCCTTACTCGCTCGTTACCCAGCAGCCGCTGGGCGGCAAGGCGCAGTTCGGCGGTCAGCGCTTCGGGGAAATGGAAGTCTGGGCTCTGGAAGCATACGGCGCGGCTTACACGCTGCAGGAAATGCTCACCGTCAAGTCGGACGACGTGGCGGGCCGCACCAAGGTCTACGAAGCGATCGTCCGTGGCGACGACACCTTCGAGGCCGGTATTCCGGAGAGCTTCAACGTTCTCGTCAAGGAAATGCGGTCGCTGGGTCTTTCGGTCGAACTGGAAAACTCGAAGATCGAGAACCAGCCCGAAGACCAGCTGCCCGACGCGGCGGAATAAGACGATAGAGGCGGGCGCCTGCAAGGGCGCCTGCCGGTTTCCCGGACGGTATTGACCGGTTCGGGACACTTTCGCCGCATTATGCGGTTAATCCGTATTTAAAGCTCTGGACGGCGACCCGGGAAGAAGCCGGTCCGGATGCAAACAGGGGCAGCAGCTAGCCTCTCAAGGAGACAAGGCATGAACCAAGAGGTCATGAATCTTTTCAATCCTCAGGTGCCTGCGCAGCATTTCGATTCCATCCGGATTTCGATCGCTTCGCCGGAAAAAATCCTGTCGTGGTCCTACGGCGAGATCAAGAAGCCGGAAACCATCAACTACCGTACGTTCAAGCCTGAGCGTGACGGTCTTTTCTGCGCGCGTATCTTCGGACCGATCAAGGACTATGAGTGCCTGTGCGGCAAGTACAAGCGCATGAAGTACAAGGGCATCATCTGCGAAAAGTGCGGCGTCGAAGTGACGCTGTCGCGCGTTCGCCGTGAGCGCATGGGCCATATCGAGCTCGCAGCGCCGGTTGCCCACATCTGGTTCCTGAAGTCGCTTCCTTCGCGTATCTCGACCCTGCTCGACATGACGCTGAAGGATGTCGAGCGTGTTCTCTATTTCGAGAACTACATCGTCACCGAACCCGGCCTTACCTCGCTCAAGCAGAACCAGCTTCTGTCTGAAGAAGAGTACATGATTGCCGTCGACGAGTTCGGCGAAGACCAGTTCACCGCCATGATCGGCGCTGAAGCCATCTACGAGATGCTGGCTTCGATGAACCTTGAAAAGATCGCCGGCGACCTGCGTGCCGAACTTGCTGAGACCACGTCCGATCTCAAGCAGAAGAAGCTGATGAAGCGCCTGAAGATCGTCGAGAACTTCATGGAATCCGGCAACCGCCCGGAATGGATGATCATGAAGGTCGTTCCCGTGATCCCGCCGGACCTGCGTCCGCTGGTTCCGCTGGATGGCGGCCGTTTCGCGACGTCCGACCTCAACGATCTCTATCGCCGCGTCATCAACCGTAACAACCGTCTGAAGCGCCTGATCGAGCTTCGTGCGCCTGGCATCATCATCCGCAACGAAAAGCGTATGTTGCAGGAATCCGTCGATGCGCTCTTCGATAACGGTCGTCGCGGTCGCGTCATCACGGGTGCCAACAAGCGTCCGCTGAAGTCGCTCTCCGACATGCTCAAGGGCAAGCAGGGCCGCTTCCGCCAGAACCTTCTCGGCAAGCGCGTCGACTATTCCGGCCGTTCGGTCATCGTGACCGGTCCGGAACTGAAGCTGCACCAGTGCGGCCTGCCGAAGAAGATGGCTCTCGAACTGTTTAAGCCATTCATCTACGCCCGCCTCGACGCCAAGGGTTACTCCTCGACCGTCAAGCAGGCCAAGAAGCTGGTTGAAAAGGAAAAGCCTGAGGTCTGGGATATCCTCGACGAGGTGATCCGCGAACATCCGGTTCTCCTGAACCGCGCACCGACGCTGCACCGTCTGGGCATCCAGGCTTTCGAACCGATGCTGGTCGAAGGCAAGGCCATCCAGCTGCACCCGCTCGTCTGCACGGCCTTCAACGCCGACTTCGACGGTGACCAGATGGCTGTTCACGTTCCGCTTTCGCTGGAAGCCCAGCTGGAAGCGCGCGTGCTGATGATGTCGACCAACAACATCCTGCATCCGGCAAACGGCCACCCGATCATCGTTCCTTCGCAGGACATGGTTCTCGGCCTGTATTACCTGTCGATCATGAACCAGAACGAGCCGGGCGAAGGCATGGCCTTCTCCGACATCGGTGAGTTGCATCACGCGCTTGAAAACAAGGTCGTGACGTTGCATGCTAAGATTCGTGGACGCTTCAAGACCGTGGATGCCGATGGCAAGCCGGTTTCGAAGATCCATGAGACAACCCCTGGCCGTATGCTCATCGGCGAACTTCTGCCGAAGAACGTCAACGTGCCTTTCGACGTCTGCAACCAGGAAATGACCAAGAAGAACATCTCCAAGATGATCGACACGGTCTACCGTCATTGCGGCCAGAAAGACACGGTCATCTTCTGCGACCGCATCATGCAGCTCGGCTTCAGCCACGCCTGCCGCGCCGGCATTTCGTTCGGCAAGGACGACATGGTCATTCCGGACAGCAAGGTGAAGATCGTTGGCGACACCGAAGCTCTCGTGAAGGAATACGAACAGCAGTACAATGATGGTCTCATCACCCAGGGCGAAAAGTACAACAAGGTTGTCGACGCCTGGGGCAAGGCTACCGAAAAGGTCGCCGAAGAAATGATGGCACGCATCAAGGCTGTCGAGTTCGATCCGGAAACGGGCCGCCAGAAGCCGATGAACTCCATCTACATGATGTCCCACTCGGGTGCTCGTGGTTCTCCGAACCAGATGCGTCAGCTGGGCGGCATGCGCGGCCTGATGGCGAAGCCGTCGGGTGAAATCATCGAGACGCCGATCATCTCGAACTTTAAGGAAGGCCTGACCGTTAACGAGTACTTCAACTCGACCCACGGTGCCCGTAAGGGTCTCGCAGACACCGCCCTGAAGACCGCGAACTCCGGTTACCTGACCCGTCGTCTCGTCGACGTCGCGCAGGATTGCATCGTCAACTCCAGGGATTGCGGCACCGACAAGGGCCTCACCATGACGGCCATCGTCGATGCCGGTCAGGTCGTTGCTTCGCTCGGCGCACGTATCCTCGGTCGTACGGCTCTGGACGATATCGACAACCCGGTCACCGGCGAAAACATCGTCAAGGCTGGGACTCTGATCGACGAAGCGGACGTTGCGACCATCGAAAAGGCCGGCATCCAGTCCGTCCGCATCCGCTCTGCGCTTACCTGCGAAGTGCAGATCGGCGTCTGCGGCGTCTGCTACGGTCGTGACCTTGCACGCGGTACGCCTGTCAACATGGGCGAAGCCGTTGGCGTCATCGCCGCGCAGTCGATCGGTGAACCGGGCACGCAGCTCACCATGCGTACCTTCCACCTTGGCGGTACGGCAAACGTGGTCGACCAGTCGTTCCTCGAAGCGTCGTATGAAGGCACGATCCAGATCAAGAACCGCAACATCCTGCGGAACTCCGAAGGCGTTCTCATCGCCATGGGCCGTAACATGTCCGTTACGATCCTTGACGAGCGCGGCGCGGAACGTTCCACGCAGCGTGTCGCTTATGGTTCGAAGATCTTCGTGGACGATGGCGACAAGGTAAAGCGTGGCCAGCGTCTTGCAGAGTGGGACCCCTACACCCGTCCGATGATGACGGAAGTGGAAGGTACCGTTCACTTCGAAGACCTCGTTGACGGCCTCTCCGTTCTGGAAGCGACCGACGAATCCACCGGCATCACCAAGCGTCAGGTCATTGACTGGCGTTCGACGCCGCGCGGTTCGGATCTCAAGCCTGCGATCGTCATCAAGGACGCGTCCGGTGCTGTTGCGAAGCTTGCCCGTGGTGGCGAAGCCCGCTTCCAGCTTTCGGTTGACGCCATCCTGTCGGTCGAGCCGGGTGCGAAGGTCTCCCAGGGCGACGTGCTTGCACGTTCGCCGCTGGAAAGCGCCAAGACGAAGGACATCACCGGTGGTCTGCCGCGCGTTGCCGAACTGTTCGAAGCCCGTCGTCCGAAGGACCACGCCATCATCGCAGAGATCGATGGTACGATCCGCCTCGGCCGCGACTACAAGAACAAGCGTCGCGTGATGATCGAACCTGCGGAAGACGGCGTCGAGCCAGTCGAATACCTGATCCCGAAGGGCAAGCCCTTCCACCTTCAGGAAGGCGACTATATCGAAAAGGGTGAATACATCCTCGACGGTAACCCGGCACCGCACGACATTCTGGCGATCAAGGGTGTGGAGGCTCTGGCTTCCTACCTCGTGAACGAAATCCAGGAAGTCTACCGACTGCAGGGCGTTGTGATCAACGACAAGCACATCGAGGTGATCGTTCGCCAGATGCTGCAGAAGGTTGAGATCACCGATGCCGGTGACAGCCAGTATATCGTTGGCGACAATGTCGACCGTATCGAGATGGAAGACATGAACGACCGTCTGATCGAAGAGGGCAAGAAGCCTGCGTATGGCGAGCCGGTTCTGCTCGGCATCACCAAGGCTTCGCTGCAGACGCCGTCCTTCATCTCGGCCGCATCCTTCCAGGAGACCACCAAGGTTCTCACGGAAGCTGCGATTGCCGGCAAGACGGACACGCTGCAGGGCCTCAAGGAAAACGTCATCGTCGGCCGTCTCATCCCGGCCGGTACCGGCGGCACCATGACGCAGATCCGCCGCATCGCCACCTCGCGCGACGACCTCATTCTCGAGGAACGCCGCAAGGGTACGGGCGCAGGCTCTGCGAACCAGATGCTGCAGGACATGACGGACCAGGCTCCGGCCGCCGAATAAGGCGGGAAGGGCAGGGGCTTTGCGAAGCCCCTCCGAAATTCAGAGCAAGACGCCCGGAGCAATCCGGGCGTTTTTTGTTTTGCGGAATTCGGGGTTGGTCATCCCTCGTCAGTGAACTCGGATATTCATCCCGGCGCGATGGGTTAGCCCTGCCCGGGGATGTTATAGCGGGTGAGAACGGAAAGCCGGCGAACGAGATCGGTCTTGCCGGTGCTGCCGGTCTTTGCATAGATCGACTTGGCGTTGCTTCGAACGGTTTCGTGGGAGACTTTCAGTTGCTTCGCCACGGCTGGAAGCGAAAGCCCCTTCATGATTTCCAGCGCTACCCGCGCTTCGCCATTGGTGAGATCGTAGAGACCCTTCAGCAATGTGTTTGCATCGGCAATGGCACCCGTCGGTTGCGATACGAGCACGATGGCGTTGCCGTTGGGTGAAAAATCCATTGCGCTCTTGCGCAGCGGTATGAGGTGAAGAATGCAGGCGCCGTCAGCGCTGGCGGGGAGAGGGAAGGAGCCGGCGTCTTGCCCGGAGAGTGCCTTGTAGAGCAGTCGGTTCACTCCCTCATCGGCAATGGAGATCCTGTCGCGCGTGCGGGCGGAAAAGCATTTCTGTAATGACAGGAACAGATCGTTGGCCGAGAGGATGCGGCCGCTCGTCTGCAGCACGGCGGCCGGCGCGCCAATGGCGTTGAGACCAAAGGTCATCGCATCAGCCTTCTGACGCTGCAACTGTGTTGCGAGGGTGAGGCTGCGGGCGATATGCGGCCTCAGTCCGCCGAGTGCAGCCATGGTCTCAGGCGTGATGACGCCTGCGTCGAGCCTGCGTTCAAACAGCACTGTCATTTCCGGATGGCCGGGTGGAGCGACCTGCGTTGCTGCGCCGTAGCCCAGACCGCGGGGCACGAGAAAGTCACGAACGATCGGCAACTCGGCCCATTCCTCATGGTTGAAGACGTCCAAATCCTGCGCGAAAGAGAATTGGCCTTCCCGCGCGATGCGGCTGAGGCGATCATTGCGATGGTTCCAGCCGCCCGCCACGAAGTCCTTCATCAGTTCCTGAAAGCTGGGCGTGTAAAGCCAGACCTGGTCTTCTCCCTTGCCCCAGGTAATCGCGCCGCCCCAGAAATTCAGATGGCGGCAAACAGCTACCAGAACCTGCATCCAGCGGTCAGGAAAAAGCGCCGCTTCATAAATGTTATCGATGATGTCTGCCGACGATATAGTATCCAACCCGCCACCGAAAATTTGCGTCGGAACTATTCTAGGCTGATGCGGGCCAGATGTTCAATGTATAAAGAATTAATACTATTGTATCCAAAGTATATAATCTATGAGTGACTTAATATATTGATGAGTTTGCCGAAGGGATCGCGCACGAACAGGCGCCGTACACCCCACGCCTCGACTGCGGGGCCGTATTCGATCGGCAACTCGGCCGTCAGGATTCGGGCGTGGACCTCGTCGAAATCGTCGACCTCGATGGAGAGGTCCGGCACATCCGTGCCGGCGCCACCTTCGCGTGCGAAACTCACCTGAGCCCGCGCTTCGAGCGGGCTCGCATGGGTGACGATCCAGCCATGATCCATGGCGACGGGCATGCCGAGAATGTCACCGTAGAACGCCTGAGCCCGCGCGGGCTCTGGCGTTGCTATATTGGCGACGACACGTCTGACCGCCATGGCTTGAACCTCAGGCGAAGCGGATGATGGCGACTTCGCCTTCGAGAGCTCCCTGATAGGCGGAGGCGTGCGGCTCTTCATCCGGGATATCGGTCAGCATGCCGATCTGGTCGAGATCGGCTTCGATGAAGCCTTCCTCGGAAAGCGCGTTCAGCGTTTCGCGCACGGCGGTATCGTCGTCCGGCGCCCTGAGGATGACGTGAATGTCGATACCCTCGGAGTTGTCGGTCTCATATGCCTTGCCGATGACGATGAAGACCATCGGCTCGTCGCGTCCGTTGTCGTTGTCGGGGAGGGTGCTCATGACGCGTTCCTTGATCTATCGTTGCTGTCATGCGGGCCGATGGAATCGGTCCCGCGGGTGGCGAGACCGATCCGGCCCGCCCTGAGGGAATCAATAGACGGATTTTATGAAAAGCCAAAGCGCGGAGGTTAAAATCGCTGCCTTCTGCGCAGACTTATGTTAAAGGGCGTTGGAAATGCCCCGGGCTTGGGCTTTGCGGCCAGGGGTGGCGGCGCAAAATGTGGATTCACCCTTGACGAAAGCTGGCTAAAACAGTAGTACGCCCGCCATCGGAGCCTCTGTGGGTGCTGGCCGTTCGGTAAGCTTTTTCCCGAACATCATCTCAAACGGGTCTCCATTGCACGTAGAAGACACGAATGTTGCACGCAAGACGCCTCATCCGGTGTCCTCTGCTCTTGGTGGTCCATCCGTGAAAACGGATCGGGCCACGTTTTGCGCATGAGGATATATGCGTGCATCGTCGCCGGCAACGGCATAGCCGCCACCCGTGAGGGTGGCTAAAGTAGTTTTTGCAAGGGATGGTTATATGCCTACCGTAAACCAGCTGATCCGCAAGCCTCGCCAGGCACAGGTAAAGCGCAACAAGGTTCCTGCTCTTCAGGAAAACCCGCAGAAGCGTGGCGTTTGCACCCGCGTTTACACGACGACCCCGAAGAAGCCGAACTCGGCTCTGCGTAAGGTTGCCAAGATCCGTCTCACCAACGGCTTTGAAGTTATCGGCTACATTCCGGGCGAAGGTCACAACCTTCAGGAACACTCCGTGGTCATGATCCGCGGCGGCCGCGTAAAGGACTTGCCGGGTGTGCGTTACCACATCATCCGCGGTGTTCTCGATACCCAGGGCGTCAAGAACCGCAAGCAGCGCCGCTCCAAGTACGGTGCGAAGCGTCCGAAGTAATTCGGTTTAAACAAATTCCGGCGCTGCGCGAGGTTCTCCGCGTGGTTTAGCGTCAATAACATTGAGAGACAAAGAATATGTCCCGTCGCCATAGTGCAGAAAAGCGTGAGATCAACCCGGACCCGAAGTTCGGCGATCTGGTCGTCACCAAGTTCATGAACGCCATCATGCTTCACGGCAAGAAGTCGGTCGCAGAAAGCATCGTTTACGGCGCATTCGACGTCGTTCAGGGCAAGACGAAGCAGGAGCCGCTCGGCGTGTTCCACTCCGCCCTCGACAACGTCGCTCCGCACGTTGAAGTGCGTTCGCGCCGCGTTGGTGGTGCAACCTACCAGGTCCCGGTCGACGTTCGCCCCGAGCGCCGTCAGGCCCTCGCTATCCGCTGGCTGATCACGGCTGCCCGCAAGCGCAACGAAACGACCATGGTCGATCGCCTTTCCGGCGAACTCATGGACGCTGCGAACAACCGCGGTTCCGCTGTCAAGAAGCGCGAAGACACGCACAAGATGGCCGACGCCAACCGCGCATTCTCGCATTACCGCTGGTAATCTTAACCGGTCGCATATCGAAAGGCAGTCCATTATGGCTCGCGAATATAAAATCGAAGACTACCGCAATTTCGGTATCATGGCGCATATCGACGCCGGCAAGACGACGACCACCGAGCGTATTCTTTATTACACCGGTAAGTCGCACAAGATCGGCGAAGTTCACGATGGCGCAGCCACGATGGACTGGATGGAGCAGGAGCAGGAGCGTGGTATCACCATCACGTCTGCTGCGACCACGACCTTCTGGAAAGGCCGTGACGGCAAGACCCGCCGCTTCAACATCATCGACACCCCCGGCCACGTCGACTTCACCATCGAAGTCGAGCGTTCGCTGCGCGTTCTCGACGGCGCGATCGCTCTGCTCGACGCCAACGCCGGTGTTGAGCCGCAGACGGAAACCGTCTGGCGTCAGGCTGAGAAGTATCATGTTCCGCGCATGATCTTCTGCAACAAGATGGACAAGACCGGTGCTGACTTCTACCGCTCGGTAGAAATGATCAAGACCCGTCTCGGCGCTACCGCCGTCGTCATGCAGCTGCCGATCGGCGCTGAGACCGAGTTCAAGGGCGTCATCGACCTGGTCGAAATGAATGCTCTCGTATGGCGCGACGAATCGCTCGGCGCTCAGTGGGACGTCGTCGAAATCCCCGAGGACATGAAGGCCAAGGCTGAAGAATATCGCGAAAAGCTGATCGAAACTGTTGTTGAGATCGACGAAGAAGCGATGGAAGCCTACCTCGAAGGTAACTATCCGGATAACGACAAGATTCGTGAACTGGTTCGCCGCGGCACCATCGACGTGAAGTTCCACCCGATGTTCTGCGGTACCGCGTTCAAGAACAAGGGCGTTCAGCCGCTGCTCGACGCCGTCGTCGACTACCTGCCTTCGCCGCTGGATATTCCGGCGATCAAGGGCATCGACGCCAAGACGGAAGCCGAAATCGAGCGTCACGCTGACGATTCCGAGCCGCTGTCCATGCTGGCCTTCAAGATCATGAACGACCCCTTCGTCGGTTCGCTCACCTTCGCACGCATCTACTCCGGCAAGCTCGAAAAGGGCACGTCGGTCATGAACACGGTCAAGGACAAGCGCGAGCGCGTCGGCCGTATGCTGCAGATGCACTCCAACAGCCGTGAAGACATCGAAGAAGCCTATGCAGGCGACATCGTTGCTCTGGCCGGTCTGAAGGAAACCACCACGGGTGACACGCTCTGCGATCCGCTGAAGCCGGTTATCCTCGAGCGCATGGAATTCCCCGAGCCGGTCATCCAGATCGCGATCGAGCCGAAGACCAAGGGCGACCAGGAAAAGATGGGCCTCGCGCTCAACCGTCTGGCTGCAGAAGATCCGTCCTTCCGCGTCAAGACCGACGACGAATCCGGCCAGACCATCATTGCCGGCATGGGCGAACTTCACCTCGACATCATCGTCGACCGCATGCGTCGCGAGTTCAAGGTTGAAGCTACCGTCGGCGCGCCGCAGGTTGCCTACCGCGAAACGATCACCCGTCAGCACGAAGAAGACTACACGCACAAGAAGCAGTCCGGTGGTACCGGCCAGTTCGCCCGCGTGAAGATCATCTTCGAACCGAACCCCGAAGGCGAAGACTTCAAGTTCGAGTCGAAGATCGTCGGCGGTGCTGTTCCGAAGGAATACATCCCGGGCGTTCAGAAGGGTATCGAAAGCGTTCTGTCTTCCGGTCCGCTGGCTGGCTTCCCGATGCTCGGCGTCAAGGCGACGCTGGTTGACGGTGCATTCCACGATGTCGACTCGTCGGTTCTCGCCTTCGAAATCGCATCGCGCGCTTGCTTCCGTGAAGCAGCGAAGAAGGCTGGCGCACAGCTTCTCGAGCCGATGATGAAGGTCGAAGTCGTAACGCCGGAAGACTATGTCGGCGACGTTATCGGCGACCTGAACTCCCGTCGTGGTCAGATCCAGGGCCAGGAAAGCCGTGGTATCGCCGTCGTCATCAACGCGCATGTTCCGCTCGCGAACATGTTCAAGTACGTCGACAACCTGCGCTCCATGTCGCAGGGTCGCGCGCAGTACTCGATGACGTTCGACCACTATTCGCCGGTTCCGTCGAACGTGGCGCAGGAAATCCAGGCTAAGTACTCCGGTCAGAAGTGATCGGGGTACGCCCCACCGAATTTTGAAGATTATTCCCGTCAAGGGACAAGAATGGAGAGCCACTAATGGCAAAGAGCAAGTTTGAGCGGACGAAGCCGCACGTCAACATTGGCACGATCGGTCACGTTGACCATGGCAAGACGTCGCTGACGGCGGCAATCACGAAGTTCTTCGGCGAGTTCAAGGCGTATGACCAGATCGACGCCGCTCCTGAAGAAAAGGCGCGTGGTATCACGATTTCGACGGCGCACGTTGAGTATGAGACGCCGAACCGTCACTACGCTCACGTTGACTGCCCCGGCCACGCCGACTACGTGAAGAACATGATCACGGGTGCAGCGCAGATGGACGGCGCGATCCTGGTTTGCTCGGCTGCTGACGGCCCGATGCCGCAGACCCGCGAGCACATCCTGCTTGCCCGTCAGGTTGGCGTTCCTGCGATCGTCGTGTTCCTGAACAAGGTCGACCAGGTTGACGACGCCGAGCTTCTGGAGCTCGTCGAGCTTGAAGTTCGTGAACTTCTGTCGTCCTACGACTTCCCGGGCGACGATATTCCGATCATCAAGGGTTCGGCGCTTGCTGCTCTTGAAGACAGCGACAAGAAGATCGGTGAAGACGCGATCCGCGAGCTGATGGCAGCGGTTGACGCCTACATCCCGACGCCTGAGCGTCCGATCGACCAGCCGTTCCTGATGCCGATCGAAGACGTGTTCTCGATCTCGGGTCGTGGTACGGTTGTGACGGGTCGCGTTGAGCGCGGTATCGTCAAGGTTGGTGAAGAAGTCGAAATCGTCGGCATCCGTCCGACGTCGAAGACGACGGTTACCGGCGTTGAAATGTTCCGCAAGCTGCTCGACCAGGGCCAGGCCGGCGACAACATCGGCGCACTGGTTCGCGGTGTTAACCGTGACGGCGTCGAGCGTGGTCAGATCCTGTGCAAGCCGGGTTCGGTCAAGCCGCACAAGAAGTTCAAGGCCGAAGCCTACATCCTGACGAAGGAAGAAGGCGGCCGTCATACGCCGTTCTTCACGAACTACCGTCCGCAGTTCTACTTCCGCACGACGGACGTGACGGGCATCGTTACGCTTCCTGAAGGCACGGAAATGGTTATGCCTGGCGACAACGTCACCGTTGACGTCGAGCTGATCGTTCCGATCGCGATGGAAGAAAAGCTGCGCTTCGCTATCCGCGAAGGCGGCCGTACCGTCGGCGCCGGCATCGTTGCCTCGATCGTCGAGTAATTTCGACCTTTGAAATTCTGACTGGCGGCGGTGTGAACAACACCGCCGCCGGACTTTTGGTAAAAAGCCTGGCGGCGTTGCATTTTTAGTGCTTGAAAAATTCGGTGAAAGCGCGTAAACGCGCACTCACAATCACCGCTGGATTCGTAAGCGATTGCGAAACGCGGTTTTTTTAGCAATACAGACTACCGAAATGATTGGGGTGTGACGCGCATCCCTCTCGATTTTTGAAAATCTGCGGCGCCACGATCAATAGAAGTTCATGTGTTTCCGCGTGCGGAAACGAATAACAAAGAACAAGGACAAGACGAATGAACGGCCAGAATATCCGTATCCGCCTCAAGGCGTTCGATCACCGGATCCTCGATGCCTCTACCCGTGAAATCGTGTCGACCGCAAAGCGCACCGGCGCCAGCGTTCGCGGCCCGGTTCCGCTCCCCACCCGCATCGAAAAGTTTACCGTCAACCGCTCTCCTCACGTTGACAAGAAGAGCCGTGAACAGTTCGAAATGCGGACGCACAAGCGTCTTCTGGATATCGTTGATCCCACCCCGCAGACTGTCGATGCTCTGATGAAGCTCGACCTCGCTGCTGGCGTTGACGTGGAAATCAAGCTCTAAGACCCGGCCCGAACCGTCCAAGGTGAGGGCTGAAATAACAAGGCCGGACCTCACTCTTGGGTGAGGGCCAATAACAAGGAAGGTACGTGGAGCAATCCAACGACTTCCAAACCGGAGACCGGAAACATCGTGAGATGTCGAAGGGCACTCCTTAACAAAGGCCAGAGAGGGTTTTCCCTTCAAGGCTCGCAAGAGGATGAACCAATGCGTTCAGGTGTGATTGCACAGAAAGTGGGTATGACACGCGTCTACAACGACGCAGGTGAACATATCCCTGTAACAGTATTGCGACTGGATAACGTACAAGTCGTTGCCCAGCGCACGGAAGACAAGAATGGCTACACCGCAGTTCAGCTCGGTGCCGGCCAGTCCAAGGTCAAGAACACGACGAAGGCTCTTCGCGGTCACTTTGCCGCTGCCAATGTCGAACCGAAAGCAAAGCTCGTCGAGTTCCGGGTTTCCCCCGAGAACCTGATCGACATCGGTGCAACACTGACCGCAAATCATTTTCAGTCCGGCCAGTTGGTCGATGTCACCGGAACCACGATCGGTAAGGGTTTCGCCGGTGCTATGAAGCGTCACAACTTCGGTGGTGGTCGCGCTTCGCACGGTAACTCGATCTCGCACCGTGCACACGGTTCGACCGGTTCCAACCAGGATCCGGGCCGCGTCTGGAAGGGCAAGCGCATGGCTGGTCATATGGGCCAGACCCGCGTTACGACCCAGAACCTTGAAGTCGTTTCGACTGATGAAGACCGTGGCCTCATCCTCGTGAAGGGTGCAGTTCCCGGCTCGAAGGGTTCCTGGATCATCGTCCGCGACGCCGTCAAGTCGGCTGCGAAGTAAGGGAGCCTTATCATGGAATTGAACGTCAAGACCCTCGAGGGAAAAGACGCCGGCAAGGTTTCTCTGTCGGATGAGATCTTCGGCCTCGACCCCCGCCAGGACATCCTGGCCCGCATGGTTCGCTGGCAGCTTGCAAAGAAGCAGCAGGGAACGCACAAATCCAAGAACCGGTCGGAAGTTTCCCGCACCGGCGCGAAGATGTACAAGCAGAAGGGTACGGGCCGCGCTCGTCACCATTCGGCTCGCGCACCGCAGTTCCGCGGCGGCGGCAAGGCCCACGGCCCGGTCGTTCGCAGCCACGCCCATGACCTTCCCAAGAAGGTTCGTGCGCTCGCCCTGCGTCACGCCCTGTCTGCAAAGCTGAAGGCTGAAGAACTGATCATCGTCGATCAGCTCGTCGCGTCCGAAGCAAAGACCAAGGCTCTGCTGGGCAGCTTCGCTTCGCTTGGCCTGACCAACGCTCTCGTAATCGGCGGCGCCGAACTTGATGGCAACTTCAAGCTCGCTGCTCAGAACATCCCGAATGTGGACGTTCTGCCGGTGCAGGGCATCAATGTTTACGACATCCTGCGCCGTGGCAAGCTGGTGCTTTCCAAGGCTGCTGTAGAGGCTCTGGAGGAGCGGTTCAAATGACGGATCTTCGCCACTACGATGTGATCGTATCTCCTTCGATCACGGAAAAGTCGACGCTGGTATCCGAACAGAACCAGGTCGTATTCAACGTCGCCAAGGATGCTTCCAAGCCTGAAATCAAGGCTGCCGTGGAAGCTCTCTTCGGCGTCAAAGTCACGGCTGTGAACACGCTTATCCGCAAGGGTAAGACCCGTCGTTTCCGTGGGTTCGCCGGTAAGCTGAAGGACGTCAAGAAAGCCGTCGTTACGCTCGCCGAAGGTCAATCCATCGACGTGTCCACCGGACTCTAAAGGTTAGGCCCAAGCGGGCAAAGACCCAAAAGGGAACAAGAATATGGCATTGAAAAGTTTCAATCCGACCACGCCGAGCCAGCGTCAGCTGGTTATCGTGGACCGCGCTTCGCTCTACAAGGGCAAGCCGGTAAAGGCTCTCACCCAGGGCCTCAGCTCCAAGGGTGGCCGTAACAACCAGGGCCGGATCACCGTCCGTTTCCAGGGTGGCGGTCACAAGCGGACCTACCGTCTGGTTGACTTCAAGCGTCGCAAGTTTGACGTTGAAGGCACCGTTGAACGTTTGGAATACGACCCCAACCGCACCGCATTCATCGCGCTGGTTACGTATACCGACGGCGAACAGGCTTACATTCTCGCGCCACAGCGTCTTGCTGCTGGTGACAAGGTGATCGCCTCCGACAAGGCAGTGGACGTGAAGCCCGGCAACACCATGCCGCTTCAGTACATTCCGGTCGGTTCGATCATCCACAACGTCGAGATGAAGCCGGGCAAGGGCGGTCAGATCGCTCGCTCCGCCGGTACGTATGTCCAGCTCGTCGGCCGCGATGCCGGTATGGCCATCCTGCGTCTCAACTCGGGCGAACAGCGTCTGGTGCACGGCTCCTGCCTCGCATCGATCGGTGCTGTTTCGAACGCGGACCACGGCAACATCAACGACGGTAAGGCCGGTCGTTCGCGTTGGCGCGGCAAGCGTCCGCACGTTCGCGGCGTCGTCATGAACCCGGTCGACCACCCGCACGGTGGTGGTGAAGGTCGCACGTCGGGTGGTCGCCACCCGGTTACTCCGTGGGGCAAGCCCACGAAGGGCAAGCGCACCCGTTCGAACAAGTCGACCGACAAGTTCATCATGCGCTCGCGCCATCAGCGTAAGAAGTAAGAGAGGTAGTCACTCATGGCTCGTTCAGTATGGAAAGGTCCGTTTGTTGACGGCTATCTTCTCACCAAGGCTGAGAAGGTGCGCGAGAGCGGACGTAATGAAGTAATCAAGATCTGGAGCCGTCGCTCCACGATCCTGCCGCAGTTCGTCGGTCTGACGTTTGGCGTCTACAACGGCAGCAAGCATGTGCCCGTCTCGGTCAACGAAGACATGGTCGGACACAAGTTCGGTGAATTCTCTCCGACCCGTACCTATTACGGTCACGGCGCGGACAAGAAGGCAAAGAGGAAGTAATCATGGCGAAGGCTAAGACCGAACGCCGGCTGAAGGACAACGAGGCTCAGGCCGTTGCCCGTACGCTCCGCGTCAGCCCCCAGAAACTGAACCTGGTTGCCGCTCTTATCCGTGGCAAGAAGGTTGATCGCGCTCTCGCCGAGCTCGAATTCTCCCGCAAGCGCATTGCAGGCACCGTCAAGAAGACGCTGGAATCTGCAATTGCCAATGCGGAAAACAACCACGACCTCGACGTCGACGCTCTCGTCGTCGCCGAGGCCTATGTTGGCAAGTCCATCACCATGAAGCGTTTCCACGCTCGTGGCCGTGGTCGTGCTTCCCGCATCGAAAAGCCGTTCTCTCACCTCACGATCGTTGTTCGTGAAGTCGAGGAAAAAGGGGAGGCCGCATAATGGGTCAGAAAATCAATCCGATCGGCTTCCGCCTCGGCATCAACCGTACCTGGGACAGCCGCTGGTACGCTGACACCGCAGAATACGGCAAGCTGCTGCATGAAGATCTCAAGATCCGGGCTTACCTGATCAAGGAACTCAAGCAGGCCGGTATCGCAAAGGTCGTCATCGAGCGTCCGCACAAGAAGTGCCGCGTCACGATCCACTCGGCTCGTCCGGGTCTGATCATCGGCAAGAAGGGTGCAGACATCGAGAAGCTTCGCAAGAAGCTTTCCGAGATGACCAACTCCGAAACGCACCTCAACATCGTTGAAGTGCGCAAGCCGGAAATCGACGCGACGCTGGTTGCCCAGTCGATCGCTCAGCAGCTCGAGCGCCGCGTGGCTTTCCGCCGTGCGATGAAGCGTGCTGTTCAGTCCGCAATGCGTCTTGGCGCCGAAGGCATCAAGATCACCTGCGGCGGCCGTCTCGGCGGTGCTGAAATCGCTCGTACCGAATGGTACCGCGAAGGTCGCGTTCCGCTGCACACGCTGCGTGCGGACATCGACTACGGCACAGCTGAAGCTGAAACCGCATTCGGCATCTGCGGCATCAAGGTCTGGATCTTCAAGGGCGAAATCCTTGAGCACGATCCGATGGCTTCTGAGCGTCGCGGTCTCGAAGGCGACGCACAGGGCCCTGCAAGCCGTGAGCGTGGCGATCGTGGCGATCGTCGTCGCGAAAACGCTTGATTGACGCTGGCGAAAGATAAGCTCGGAGAAGTAAGAAAATGTTGCAGCCAAAGCGTACTAAGTACCGTAAGCAGTTCAAGGGACGCATCAAGGGCGTCGCCAAGGGCGGCTTTGACCTGGCATTCGGTGAATTCGGCTTGAAGTCGCAGGAACCGAACCGCGTGAATGCACGCGAGATCGAAGCGGCCCGCCGCGCGATCACGCGTTACATGAAGCGCGCAGGTCGCGTGTGGATCCGCGTATTCCCCGACGTTCCGGTTACGGCAAAGCCGACCGAAGTTCGTATGGGTAAGGGCAAGGGTTCGGTCGATTACTGGGCATGCAAGGTCAAGCCCGGTCGTATGATGTTCGAGATCGACGGTGTTACCGAGGAGATCGCCCGCGAGGCGCTTCGTCTCGGAGCTGCCAAGCTCTCGGTCAAGACGCGCTTCGTACAGCGCATCGCAGAGTAAGGAGCAAGGCACATGAAAGCCGATGAAGTTCGCGGCCTCAGCGCCGACCAGCTCAAGGACAAGCTCGCCGATCTGAAGAAGGAGCAGTTCAACCTGCGCTTCCAGAAGGCGACTGGCCAGCTGGAGAAGTCCTCGCGCATCAACGAAGTCCGCAAGGACATCGCCCGCGTCAAAACCATTGCCCGCCAGAAGGCGGCAGAAGCCAAGGCCTAAGGAAGAATAATATGCCGAAACGCATTCTGCAGGGCGTCGTTGTGTCCGACAAGAACGAGAAGACTGTCGTGGTCCGGGTTGAGCGTCGATTCGCTCACCCGCTCATGCAAAAGACCGTTCGTCGTTCGAAGAAGTACAAGGCACACGACGAAAACAATCAGTATAAGGTCGGCGATGTCGTTTCCATCGAGGAATGCGCACCGATCTCCAAGGACAAGCGCTGGACGGTCGTTTCCGCCCAGGCTTAATTTCATCAGAATCGCGCCTTGTGTCTTGCACTTGGCGCGAATTCCTGTATGAAGCAGCGCAAGGACGCTCGTGACCCGGGCGTCTTTTGCTTTGATGCGCACGGAAGGTCCTTCGGGAAACCACCCTGTCACGATTTTTCCGCGCAAAAAAAGAGACATTCATAAGCTGGGGCAGGGGGCTCGCTCGGGAGAGTTTGCCCAACCGTTCCGGTAACAACAAGAAGGCGACCTGACATGATTCAGATGCAAACAAACCTCGACGTGGCGGATAATTCCGGCGCACGTCGTGTCATGTGCATCAAGGTGCTGGGCGGCTCGAAGCGCAAATATGCTTCTGTTGGCGACATTATTGTCGTTTCCATCAAGGAAGCTATTCCGCGCGGCCGCGTCAAGAAGGGCGACGTGATGAAGGCGGTTGTCGTGCGCACCGCCAAGGACATCCGCCGCGCTGACGGCAGCGTCATCCGTTTCGATAATAACGCAGCCGTTCTTATCGACAACAAGAAAGAGCCCATCGGCACCCGTATCTTCGGACCGGTTCCGCGCGAACTTCGCGCCAAGAACCACATGAAGATCATCTCGCTGGCTCCGGAAGTACTGTAAGGAGCGTATGCGATGCAGAAAATTCGTAAAGGCGACAAGGTTGTCGTATTGACCGGTAAGGACAAGGGCCGTACCGGCGAAGTAATCCAGGTAATGCCGAAAGAAGACCGTGCCGTTGTGCGTGGCGTGAACATGGTGAAGCGTCACCAGCGCCAGACCCAGGCTCAGGAAGCCGGCATCATCAACAAGGAAGCATCCTTGCACATCTCCAACATCGCCATCGTCGACAAGGATGGCAAGCCGACCCGCGTTGGCTTCTCTGTTGTGGATGGCAAGAAGGTCCGCGTGGCCAAGCGTTCGGGAGAAGTGATCGATGGCTGATAAGTACGAGCCGCGTCTCAAGACGGAATACGTTTCCCGTATCCGTGGCGCCATGCAGGAGAAGTTCTCCTACGCAAACGTCATGATGATCCCGAAGCTTGAAAAGATCGTGATCAACATGGGCGTTGGCGAAGCGACTGCCGATTCCAAGAAGCCCACGATCGCTGCCGGTGATCTGGCTGCGATTGCCGGCCAGAAGCCGGTCGTTACCCGCGCTCGCAACTCGATCGCTGGTTTCAAGGTTCGCGAAGGCATGCCGATCGGTGCGAAGGTTACCCTTCGTGGCGCCCGCATGTACGAATTCCTTGATCGTCTGGTCAACATCGCGCTGCCGCGCGTTCGCGACTTCCGGGGTCTGAACCCGAAGAGCTTTGACGGCCGTGGCAACTTCGCCATGGGCATCAAGGAACACATTGTGTTCCCTGAGATCAACTACGATAAGGTTGATCAGATGTGGGGCATGGACATCATCGTTTGCACGACGGCGACGTCGGACGACGAAGCTCGGGCTCTGCTGACAGAGTTCAACTTCCCGTTCCGTCACTAACCGTAACGACGAGCGTAGAAAAGGAACTCCGATATGGCGAAAACAAGCGCAGTTGAAAAGAACAAGCGCCGCCGCAAGTCGGTCGCCCAGCAGGCTGCCAAGCGCGCTGCTCTCAAGGCGATCGTGATGAACCAGTCCCTTCCGATCGAAGACCGGTTCAAGGCCACTCTGAAGCTCGCTTCGCTGCCGCGTGACGGCTCGAAGACGCGTATCCGCAACCGCTGCGAAGTAACGGGCCGTCCGCGCGCGTTCTATCGCAAGCTCAAGATGTCGCGTATCGCGCTTCGTGAGCTGGGCAATTCCGGCAAGGTGCCGGGCATTGTCAAGTCGAGCTGGTAAGGAGACGGGCACATGACCATGACTGATCCTTTGGGTGATATGCTCACCCGCATCCGCAATGGTGCTGCTCGCCGTAAGTCTTCGGTAAGCACGCCTGCTTCCAGCCTGCGCGCACGCGTTCTCGACGTGCTGCAGTCTGAAGGCTACATTCGCGGTTATTCCAAGGTCGATTTTGAAAACGGCAAGTCCGAGTTCACCATCGAGCTGAAGTACTACGAAGGTGCGTCGGTGATCCGTGAGATCGGCCGCGTTTCCAAGCCGGGCCGCCGGGTTTATGTCTCGGTAAAGTCCATTCCGCAGGTCGCGAACGGCCTCGGCATCACCATCCTTTCGACCCCGAAGGGCGTGATGGCCGATCACCAGGCTCGCGAACAGAACGTTGGTGGCGAGGTTCTTTGCTCGGTCTTCTAAGACCCGAGCAGGATCTCCATAACGAACAGACAGGATTGAATAATGTCTCGTATCGGTAAAAAGCCCGTTCCGGTTCCAGCAGGTGTGACGGCCAATGTCGACGGCCAGAAGGTTACTGCTAAGGGCCCGAAGGGTGAACTGTTTTTCGTCGCTAACGACGACATTCAGCTGAAGCTCGAAGATAACGGCGTTTCCGTAACGCCGGCTAACGGCACCAAGGAAGCTCGTTCGAAGTGGGGCATGTCCCGCACGATGATCGAGAACATCTTCAAGGGTGTTAAGGACGGCTATGAGCGCAAGCTCGAAATCAACGGCGTTGGTTACCGTGCCGCCATGCAGGGCAAGAACCTGCAGCTGGCTCTCGGCTTTTCCCATGACGTTGTTTACGAGCCTCCGGTCGGCATCACCATTGCCGTTCCGAAGCCGACGGAAATCATCGTTTCCGGCATCAACAAGCAGCAGGTTGGCCAGGTAGCCGCGGAAATCCGTGAATACCGCGGTCCCGAGCCCTACAAGGGCAAGGGCGTGAAGTACGCTGAAGAGCGTATTGTCCGCAAAGAAGGCAAGAAGAAGTAAGGATCACGCGAAATGGCTAGCAGGAAAGAAGCACTTGCACGTCGCGCGAGCCGTGTGCGCCGCCAGATCAAGGCGGTTGCCAACGGCCGTCCGCGCCTGTCGGTTCATCGCTCGTCGAAGAACATCTATGCCCAGATCATCGATGACGTTGCTGGCAAGACGCTTGCGTCTGCCTCCACGCTCGAAGCTGATCTGCGCGGTTCGCTCAAGACCGGCGCCGACGTTGCAGCAGCGGCTGTTGTCGGCAAGCTGGTTGCCGAGCGTGGCGTCAAGGCCGGCGTCAAGGATGTCGTATTCGACCGTGGCGCGTTCATTTATCATGGCCGCATCAAGGCCGTGGCTGAAGCTGCCCGCGAAGGCGGTCTGAACTTCTAAGTTTTTTCCGCCCGGGCATCGATCCGGGCGGAATTTCACCGGACCATGCGGATCTCGTTCTCGAGGCCGCTGGTCTTTTCGTTTGCCGTTCCACCCGTAAAAGAAAAAGGACAAGGACAATGGCACAGGAAAAAAGAGGTTCTCGCGACGACCGCCAGAACCGTGAAGAGCGCGATAGCGAATTCGTCGACAAGCTGGTCGCGATCAACCGCGTTGCAAAGGTTGTTAAGGGTGGCCGTCGCTTCGGCTTCGCCGCTCTCGTCGTCGTTGGCGACCAGAAGGGCCGCGTTGGCTTCGGTCACGGCAAGGCTCGTGAAGTTCCGGAAGCGATCCGCAAGGCAACGGAAAGCGCAAAGCGCGATCTGATCTTCGTTCCGCTGCGCGATGGCCGCACGCTGCATCACGACGTCAATGGCCGTCACGGCGCAGGCAAGGTTCTGCTGCGTTCGGCCAAGGCCGGTACCGGTATCATCGCCGGTGGTCCGATGCGCGCCGTTTTCGAAACGCTCGGCGTTCATGACGTTGTTGCAAAGTCGACCGGTTCGTCGAACCCGTACAACATGGTTCGTGCTACGTTCGACGCTCTGAAGCATCAGGTTCACCCGAAGGACATCGCTGCACAGCGCGGTCTGAAGTATGCGACCCTTCAGGCTCGCCGTGCCGCTTCCGGCAACGCTTCTGAAGAATAAGGAGCTGGATCATGGCCAAGAAGACTACTGAAGCCAAGAAGACTGTTACGGTCGAACAGATCGGCAGCCCTATTCGCCGCCCGGCAATCCAGCGTCAGACGCTGGTCGGTCTGGGTCTCAACAAGATGCATCGTCAGCGCACCCTGGAAGACACTCCTGCGGTTCGCGGCATGATCCGTGCGGTCCAGCATCTCGTTCGCGTCGTTGACGAGAAGTGAGACGGAGTAACCTATCATGAAACTCAATGAAATCAGAGACAACGAAGGCGCCTCCAAGGATCGTATCCGCGTAGGTCGCGGTATCGGTTCCGGCAAGGGCAAGACCGGTGGTCGCGGTGTGAAGGGTCAGAAGGCTCGTTCGGGCGTCGCGATCAACGGCTTCGAAGGCGGTCAGATGCCCATCTACCGTCGTCTGCCGAAGCGCGGCTTTAACAACATTTTCGGTTCCGAATATGCTGTTGTGTCGCTCGGCCGCATTCAGACCGCCATCGACGCCAAGAAGCTTGACGCTTCCGCAACGATCGATGCCGCTGCTCTCAAGGCTGCCGGCGTTATCCGCCGCGCCAAGGACGGCGTACGCATTCTCGCCGACGGCGAGCTGAAGGCAAAGGTCGCTTTCGAAGTTGCCGGCGCTTCCAAGCCTGCGATCGAAAAGATCGAAAAGGCTGGCGGCTCGATCAAGCTTCTCGCTGTTGCAGCGGAAGCCGCCGAGTAATATATAAACTTCAGACGCCCGGTGCGCATGTCGCTCCGGGCGTTTGCGCTCCCTGGCCACTGTTGCTTTCGATCTAAATCGATTTATAGAGCATCAGGGCAATCTCTTCGCGGTGTGCTTTCTTGGCCCCGCTTGCGGCAGAAAGTGCCGCAGGGAGAGCCTCACAGTTCTTGAACTTCCGTAGGGGAGGGGATAGGACATAAAAAACAGGGTGAGGCATGATGGCGGCCAAGAGCTGCATTCGTCCGAAGCCCGGTTTTGACCAGTATCTTTTAGACCTTTCCGCATTGGCCGGTGTTGCTGGCTGGCAAGGGTCATTCGGAGAAATTTATGGCTTCAGCAGCGGAACAACTGGCTTCGAACCTGAATTTTTCGACCTTCGCTAAGGCGGAGGATCTGAAAAAGCGTCTCTGGTTTACTCTTGCCGCACTTCTCGTCTACCGTCTCGGCACCCATATTCCGCTTCCGGGCCTGAACCCCGAAGCCTATGCGCAGGCCTTCCGCGGTCAGGCCAACGGTATTCTTGGTCTTTTCAACATGTTTGCGGGTGGCGCTGTCGAGCGCATGGCGATTTTCGCCCTCGGCATCATGCCTTACATCTCCGCTTCGATCATCGTGCAGCTCATGACCTCGGTCGTGCCCTCGCTCGAAGCGTTGAAGAAGGAAGGCGAAGCCGGCCGCAAGATCATCAACCAGTACACGCGCTACGGTACGGTGCTGCTCGGCACGCTGCAGGCCTATGGTATTGCGGTCGGGCTTGAAAGCGGCAACGGTCTCGTGGTGGATCCGGGCATGTTCTTCCGCATCTCCACCGTCATCACGCTGCTCGGTGGTACGATGTTCCTCATGTGGCTCGGCGAACAGATCACCTCGCGCGGTATCGGTAACGGTATTTCGCTGATCATCTTCGCGGGCATTGCCGCGGGCCTGCCCAAGGCGCTGGCCGGCACGCTGGAACTTGGCCGCACCGGCGCGCTGTCGACCCCTCTCATTCTGATGGTCGTCATCATCGCTATCGGCGTCATCGCGCTTATCGTCTTCGTGGAGCGCGCGCAGCGCCGCCTGTTGATCCAATATCCGAAGCGCCAGGTCGGCAACCGGATGTTCCAGGGCGATACCTCGCATTTGCCGCTGAAGCTCAACACCGCCGGCGTCATTCCCGCGATCTTCGCATCGTCGCTGCTGCTTTTGCCGGCAACGGCTGCGGGTTTTGCCGGAAACACCAACCTGCCGGGCTGGGCGACGTCGATCATTGCGTCGCTGCAGCACGGACAGCCGTTGTTCATGGCGCTCTACGGCCTGCTGATCGCGTTCTTCGCGTTTTTCTATACGGCGATCGTCTTCAATCCGAAGGACACCGCAGATAACCTCAAGAAGCATGGCGGCTTCATTCCGGGCATCCGTCCGGGCGAGCGCACCGCGGAGTACATTGATTACGTCCTGACCCGCATCACGGTGGTCGGCGCGATTTATCTGGTCTTCGTGTGTATCCTTCCTGAGACACTTATCGCACGGACGGGCATTCCATTAGCCCTTGGTGGTACTTCGCTTTTGATCGTTGTCAGTGTAACTCTGGATACGGTTGCGCAGATTCAGGGTCACCTGATCGCCCAGCAGTATGAAGGCCTGATCAAGAAGTCGAAGTTGCGTGGAGGAAAGAGGGGACGATGAGACTGATATTTTTGGGTCCGCCGGGTGCGGGCAAGGGAACCCAGGCCAAGCGGCTGACGGACAAGTACGGGATCCCGCAGCTTTCCACCGGTGACATGCTGCGCGCTGCGGTCAGCGCGGGCACCGAAATCGGCAAGCGCGCCAAGGCCGTCATGGATGCCGGCGGGCTGGTATCCGACGATATCGTCAATCAGATCGTTTCCGAGCGCATCGAAGCACCGGACTGTGCCAAGGGTTTCATTCTCGACGGTTATCCGCGCACCGTTCCGCAGGCCAAGGCTCTTGCCGACAACATGCGCAAGAAGAACCTGGTTCTCGACGCCGTCATCGAACTCAAGGTGGACGAAGAGGCGTTGATTCGCCGAATCGAAAACCGCGTCGCTGAGACCATCGCGGCTGGCGGCACTGTCCGTTCGGATGACAATCCGGAAGCTTTCCGCAAGCGTCTTACGGAATATCGCGAGAAGACCGCGCCGCTGTCTGCCTATTACAGCGAGCAGGGCGAGCTTGTGGCGCTGGATGGCATGGCTGATGTCGATGCCGTCACTGAGGCCATCGAGCGCGTTCTCGAGAAAGCCTCTGCCTGATCGAGAGAATGAATGGGTGAGGGCCGTTACGTTCTTGCCCATCTTCCATTTCCGAAAGGCGGCTGATCCTCTGGATCGTAAAAGAATCTTGGCGGAGCCGGTTGCTTTTTTGCGCTGATTCCGTTAAACACCGCGCCAACTCGCGACATCCCAAGCGACTGGCGCGGATTTCCCTTAGGGAAGGGAGATCCGGGTTCAGTCGTTTTGACTTGTCACGGACACCAATTTGAACTGGCGGTCTTTCGGCCGCTCAAATGGAATCACCACTTGCCGGATGGCAACTGGAACCAAGGAGAAGAGACGTGGCACGTATCGCTGGCGTCAACATCCCGACTGCGAAGCGCGTTGTTATTGCGCTGACCTACATTCACGGGATCGGTCCGAAATTCGCGCAGGAAATCATGGACAAGGTCGGTCTTCCGGCTGAGAAGCGCGTTCATCAGCTGACGGATGCTGAAGTTCTTCAGATCCGTGAAGCCATCGACCGCGACTACCAGGTCGAAGGCGACCTGCGTCGTGAGACCTCGATGAACATCAAGCGTCTGATGGACCTCGGTTGCTACCGCGGCCTGCGTCACCGTCGTGGCCTTCCGGTCCGCGGTCAGCGCACGCACACCAACGCCCGCACCCGCAAGGGTCCGGCGAAGGCTATCGCTGGTAAGAAGAAGTAATTTTCCGGGTCTCCGGAAAGGGGAGGCTGGTGCAGTCCGCGCCAGCCTTTCTGAGTTTGGCGTAAGGCTCCAGAAGGGCTGATCGCCGGTGTAGCCGCTGGTGTTACGGCGGTGAAGAGATCAATGAAAGGTATAAAATGGCCAAGGAAGCCGCACGCGTCCGTCGTCGCGAACGCAAAAATATCACGTCTGGCGTCGCGCACGTCAACTCGACCTTCAACAACACGATGATCACCATCACCGACGCACAGGGCAATGCTATTGCCTGGTCGTCTGCTGGTGCCAAGGGCTTCAAGGGTTCGCGCAAGTCGACTCCGTTCGCTGCCCAGATCGCTGCTGAAGATTGCGCGAAGAAGGCTCAGGAACACGGCATGAAGTCGCTTGAAGTTGAAGTTTGCGGTCCGGGTTCCGGCCGTGAATCGGCACTTCGCGCTCTGCAGGCTGCCGGTTTCATGATCACCTCCATTCGCGACGTCACGCCGATCCCGCACAACGGTTGCCGTCCGCGCAAGAAGCGCCGCGTCTGACGCGACCGTGGTTCGGAAATTCCGCCTTTCCTTCGGTCTGGCGGAATTTTCGTGTATCTGGCGTGTGCGCGTCGATTTCGATCGACGGACTTGCGCTCAAGAACCCACCGATGAACCCCTGAATTTGGTTCCTCTCGGTGTTTTCATGCTCGGTCCGTCACGATTGGATGGTGGCGGCGAACGGAAGGTTTAAAGATGATTCAGAAGAACTGGCAGGAACTTATCAAGCCGAACAAGGTCGAGTTCACCTCGTCCAGCCGCACCAAGGCAACGCTGGTTGCCGAGCCGCTGGAGCGTGGTTTCGGTCTTACCCTCGGCAACGCGCTGCGTCGCGTTCTGTTGTCTTCTCTGCGTGGCGCCGCTGTAACGGCCGTGCAGATCGACGGTGTCCTGCACGAATTCTCCTCCATCCCCGGTGTTCGGGAAGATGTGACGGATATCGTGCTCAACATCAAGGAAATCGCCATCAAGATGGACGGCGATGATTCCAAGCGCATGGTCGTGCGCAAGCAGGGTCCGGGTGCCGTAACCGCTGGTGACATCCAGACGGTTGGCGACATCGAAATCCTGAACCCCGACCACGTGATCTGCACGCTGGACGATGGCGCTGAAATCCGCATGGAATTCACCGTCAACAACGGCAAGGGTTACGTACCGGCTGAGCGCAACCGTGCGGAAGATGCCCCTATCGGCCTCATTCCGGTGGACAGCCTCTATTCTCCGGTCAAGAAAGTGTCCTACAAGGTGGAAAACACCCGTGAAGGCCAGGTTCTCGACTACGACAAGCTGATCATGACGATCGAGACCAACGGTTCGGTTTCCGGCGAAGACGCCGTTGCCTTCGCCGCTCGCATTCTTCAGGACCAGCTGGGCGTCTTCGTCAACTTTGACGAGCCGCAGAAGGAAGCAGAAGAAGAATCGGTTACCGAACTTGCGTTCAACCCGGCGCTTCTCAAGAAGGTCGACGAGCTCGAGCTGTCCGTTCGTTCGGCAAATTGCCTGAAGAACGACAACATCGTTTATATCGGCGACCTGATCCAGAAGACCGAGGCCGAAATGCTTCGCACGCCGAACTTCGGTCGCAAGTCGCTTAACGAAATCAAGGAAGTTCTCGCTTCCATGGGTCTGCACCTCGGTATGGAAGTGCCGGCATGGCCGCCTGAGAACATCGAAGATCTCGCAAAGCGTTACGAAGACCAGTACTAACAAACAAGAAGGCAGACCTCAAAGACTGCCTTTCCCCGTCAAACAGCAGATAAGTCATCTGCATGTGCCAGGAAACGGCAGGCCTTAGAGAAGGAACCTGCGTAGAAGGAGAATAGCAATGCGCCACGGTAATTCAGGCCGCAAGCTCAATAGAACTGCCAGCCACCGCAAGGCAATGTTTGCCAACATGGCTGCTTCGCTCATCACCCATGAGCAGATCGTCACCACGCTTCCGAAGGCGAAGGAAATTCGCCCGATCGTTGAGAAGCTCGTCACCCTCGGCAAGCGGGGCGACCTGCACGCTCGTCGTCAGGCGATCTCGCAGATCAAGGATCAGGACGCTGTTCGCAAGCTGTTCGACGCGATCGCAGCTCGCTACGCAAACCGCAATGGCGGCTACCTGCGTATCATGAAAGCCGGCTTCCGCCAGGGCGACAATGCCGCTCTCGCCGTCATCGAATTCGTCGAGCGCGACGTTGACGCCAAGGGCGCAGCCGACAAGGCTCGCGTCGCTGCAGAAGCTGCTGCTGCCGAAGCTGCATAATATCTGACGCCTTTCCGGCGTCGCGAGTTAAAAAGCCGGGCGAGAGATCGCCCGGCTTTTTTTGTTTTGCGGTTTTTTGCATTGAGGGCGGTGCGTGTGGCTGACCCCCCTCTGCCCTGCCGGGCATCTCCCCCTCAAGGGGGGAGATCGAGACACCGCAAAGTCTCTAGTATATCAACCGTTACGGATGAAGTGGCGGTAGAGCGTCTTGCGGATCTCCCCCCTTGAGGGGGAGATGCCCGGCAGGGCAGAGGGGGGCAGGCCCCACGCAACTCCATTCGCCATGAGCCGCCTTAAATTTTGCACTATTGATGCACAGGCCTGCCAGCGGCCTTCCTGCTGCGTTTCCGAGCCATGATCGTCGGCCGCACCAGCCGATACCCCAACAGCACCACCATCGTCGTGATATAAAACACCGGCTCCAGCGTGATTGATTTTCGCGCCAGCACGAAATGCAGCACGCCGACGATGAGGACGAGGTAGACAAGCTTGTGCAGCGTGTTCCAGCGGCTGCCGAGTTTGCGGATCGACCAGCGGTTGGAGGTGAGCGCCAGAGGAATGAGCATGAGAAGGCCGGCCATGCCGAGCATGATATAGGGGCGTTTCAGGATATCGCCTGCGATGGAGCTGAGGATCAAGCCGCGATCCAGCACCAGATAGACGGTGAAATGGGCGAGCACATAATAAAAGGCGATCAGCCCCAGAGCGCGACGATAGGCGATGAGGTTGATGTTGAAGAGATCGCGCATCGGCGTCACCAGTAAGCCGATACACAGGAAGCGCAGCGCCCAGATGCCGAGCAGGTGCTCGAATTCCTTGACCGGATTAAAGCCGAGGCCGCCGGTTGCGGCGAGATAGAAATACCAGACACCGGGAGAAAGGCCGGCGATATACAGCGCCCAGATGGCTGCCGGTTGGTAACGCTTCGGCAGCGAGGGAAGAGGCAGCGCTAAGGCCATGGTCAGTAATTCGCTTTCAGGTCCATGCCGGCATAGAGGCTTGCGACCTCGTCGTAACCGTTAAACATCAGGGTCGGGCGGTTCTGCGTGCCGAAAAAGCCGCCTTCGCCGATGCGTTGTTCCGTCGCCTGGCTCCAGCGGGGATGGTCCACATGCGGATTGACGTTGGAGTAGAAGCCATATTCGCGGGCATTGGAGTTTTTCCACGTCGTTTCCGGCTGTTTCTCGACAAGCGAAATACGGACGATGGATTTGATGCCCTTGAAACCATATTTCCACGGGACCACGAGGCGGATCGGCGCGCCGTTCTGGTTCGGCAGGGTTTCGCCATAAAGCCCAACGGCGAGGATGGTGAGCGGATGGCGCGCTTCATCGAGACGCAGGCCCTCGACATAGGGCCATGAAAGAGGCTGGAACAAGCCGCTCTGGCCGGGCATTTCCTCCGGCCGCACAACCGTCTCGAAGGACACGTATTTCGCGCTGCCAAGCGGCTCCACCTTGTCGAGAAGGGCGGCGAGCGGGAAGCCGATCCACGGAATGACCATCGACCAGCCCTCGACACAGCGCATGCGATAGGTGCGCTCTTCGAGAGGATATTTCATCAGGTCTTCAATGCCGAATTCCTGCGGTTTGGAAACGAGGCCATCCACCTTCACAGTCCAGGGGGTCGGCTTGAACTTGCCGGAATTTTCCTTCGGGTCGGATTTTCCGACGCCGAATTCGTAGAAATTATTATAGCTGGTGACGGCGTCGAGCGGGGTGAGCTTCTCATCGAGCTTGTAGGCGCCGGGTTTTGCGGAAAGCGGCGCGGCAACAGCCTCACGCCCGGCCAGCCCGATTGCCGCCAGCCCCGCCGCCGTGCCGAGGAAGCCACGTCTGGACAGGTAGATATTCTTCGGCGTGATTTCATTTGCCGAGATGATGGGCGGACGATAGGCGGGCATTGGAACCTCCACAAAAGCCGGGTGCATCGGCGATAAATCGACTATGATAGCCAATACGGCCGCTGCACAGTTATGTTTCAGCGATCTGCGGAAAAACAACGGTGGAGCGGCGGAAATCGCGCATTTGTGATGAAAGGCGCGGCCAGATAGCACGCTGAAGAGAAAGCGTACCGTACCGAACCGTACTGTTTTGCCTCAAGGTGACAGTGACAGGGCTCACGGTTTGCGCTAGAAAAACCGCAAATTAGGGCCGAGGCCGTTTTGACCGCGCTGCGGAAGACGCGTCTTTGCCCAAGAGATCGAGGAAAACACCATGCCAGCCTATCGCTCCAGAACGACAACCCACGGCCGCAACATGGCGGGCGCGCGCGGCCTTTGGCGCGCCACCGGCATGAAGGACAGCGATTTCGGCAAGCCGATCATCGCGGTGGTCAATTCCTTCACGCAGTTCGTGCCCGGCCATGTGCATCTGAAAGATCTCGGCCAGCTGGTTGCCCGCGAAATCGAGGCGGCCGGCGGTGTTGCCAAGGAATTCAACACCATCGCGGTCGATGACGGTATCGCCATGGGCCATGACGGCATGCTCTACTCGCTGCCGTCGCGCGAGATCATCGCTGACTCGGTTGAATATATGGTCAATGCCCATTGCGCCGATGCCATGGTTTGCATTTCCAACTGCGACAAGATCACCCCCGGCATGCTGAATGCGGCCATGCGCCTCAACATCCCCGCCGTCTTCGTGTCCGGCGGCCCGATGGAAGCGGGCAAGGTCGTTCTGCACGGCAAGACGGTCGCGCTTGATCTGGTCGACGCCATGGTGGCTGCCGCCGACGACAAGATTTCTGACGAAGACGTCAAGGTCATCGAACGTTCCGCCTGCCCGACCTGCGGTTCCTGTTCCGGCATGTTCACCGCCAATTCCATGAACTGTCTGACCGAGGCTCTCGGCCTGTCACTGCCCGGCAACGGCTCGACACTTGCCACTCACTCGGATCGCAAGCGCCTGTTCGTCGAGGCCGGCCACCTGATCGTCGATCTGGCGCGCCGTTACTACGAGCAGGAGGACGAAACCGTCCTGCCGCGCACCATTGCCAACAAGGCGGCGTTCGAAAACGCCATGTCGCTTGATATCGCCATGGGCGGCTCCACCAACACGGTTCTGCATATTCTGGCGGCCGCCCATGAAGGCGGCGTCGATTTCGGCATGGAAGACATCGACCGTCTTTCCCGCAAGGTTCCCTGCCTTTCCAAGGTCGCGCCCGCCAAGCAGGACGTGCACATGGAAGACGTACACCGCGCCGGCGGCATCATGCGTATTCTCGGTGAGCTGGAGCGCGGCGGTCTCATCAACCGCGATACCTATACGGTGCACGAAGCGACGCTGGGCGACGCCATCGACCGCTGGGACATTACCCGCACCAACAGCGAGACGGTGCGGGAATTCTTCAAGGCTGCCCCCGGCGGCGTACCGACGCAGGTTGCCTTCAGCCAGTCCTCGCGCTGGGACGATCTGGATACCGACAGCGATAATGGCGTCATCCGCTCGGTCGAAAAGCCTTTCTCCAAGGATGGCGGTCTCGCCGTGCTTTATGGCAACATCGCGCTCGACGGCTGCATCGTAAAGACGGCGGGTGTGGACGAATCCATTCTGAAATTCACCGGTCCGGCGGTCGTTTACGAGAGCCAGGACGCGGCCGTGAAGGGCATTCTCGGCAACGAGGTCAAGGCGGGCGACGTCGTTGTCATCCGTTACGAAGGGCCGAAGGGCGGGCCGGGCATGCAGGAAATGCTCTATCCGACCAGCTACCTGAAATCCAAAGGCCTCGGCAAAGCCTGCGCGCTCATCACCGACGGTCGTTTCTCCGGCGGCACTTCGGGCCTCTCCATCGGCCATGCCTCGCCGGAAGCGGCACAGGGCGGCGCCATCGGCCTCGTGCGTCAGGGTGACCTGATCGAGATCGACATTCCGAACCGCACGATCAACCTCAGCGTGCCGGATGCCGAACTGGCATCGCGCCGTGCCGAGCAGGAAGAAAAGGGCTGGAAGCCGGAAGCACCACGCAAGCGCAATGTCACGACGGCACTGAAGGCCTATGCGGCCTTTGCGTCGAGCGCGGACAAAGGTGCTGTGCGGATTCTGCCGGAGTGATTTCCGGATTTGCGGGATAATAAAGAGCCGCCGCTGATAAACGGCGGCCTTTTTATGCCTGTCATTATTTATCGAGCCGATAACGTCGAATTGGCACGATTTTCCCACGTTGTGTGCAAAAGGCATTTCCGCGGCCGGTTGCGGCAAAGCCCAGCTTTTCCAGCAGGCGATGCGACGCCCTGTTGTCAAACAGGGGATTGGCTAGCAGGGTTTCGATACTCATGTGCTGAAAAGCATAATCGATGACGAGGCGTCCGGCTTCTTCTCCGTAGCCTTTTCCCCAAACACGACGATCAAGCCAAAGGCCGAATTCGCCTGAAAGGCCGATGAGACCGAGCAGCCTGCCATCATCCACCGCCCATACCGGTAGCCGACGCTCAGCAATGCGCCTGATGAGGCGCCGGGCATCATCAGGTTCGAAAGGGTAGGCCGTGCGCAGCAGATTGCGCAAAATGAGTGGGTCGTTCGTCAACCGGGCAAGCGGTGGCGAGTCCGTCATTTTGAAAAATCGCAGGATAAGGCGTGACGATTTCAGTTGCTGCATCTTTCTCCAGTCTTTTGTATTTATGGCAGGGCGATAGTCCTCAAGATCAGAAACTGATTCAAGCGCTTCGCATCTCGATTCCGGAATGCGTGGCAACACATTGTTTTCATGGGGATTCTGCGATATTTACGAGTGACAGTCTGCAAATCCGGCGCTTGAAGTAAGGTCACATTGGAGTGATTGGCGGCGTTTCCTCTTTTCATCGCCGTATTGCTTCCTAGCTCAGCATCATGAAAAGACGAACCGCACTCACCCTTATCGCGTCGCTGCCTTTTGCTCGGCTTGCCCAGGCGCAGGACGCCGGAAACAATATCCGTTTCGATCCTTTGCTGAGGCAGGCGGAGGCGCTTTCCAGCCTCAAGGCGGTGATCGTCAGCATCGATGGCGCAGAGGTGGCAAGCCGCGCCTATCACGGTGCCAGCCTCAACGGCTCCACCAATATCAAGTCGGCGTCGAAATCGGTCATCTCGGCGCTGGTCGGCATGGCGATCGACCGCAAGATTCTGTCGGGCGCCGATCAGCCGGTCGCGACCGTACTGCGCGGAGATTTTCCGCCTAACCCCGATCCGCGGCTGGAGCGGATCACCATTGGTCATCTCCTGTCGATGCAATCCGGTCTGGAGCGCATGTCCGGTCCGAATTACGGCCGCTGGGTCGCCAGCCGCAACTGGGTGAGGATGGCGCTGGGTTCAGGTTTTGCCGGGGAGCCCGGCGGCGGCATGCTCTATTCCACGGCATCAACACATCTGCTCTCGGCGATATTGACCAAGGCTTCCGGCCGCTCGACGCTTTCTCTCGCCCGAGACTGGTTCCGGCCACTTGAGGGGTTCGCGATCGGCGGGTGGGAGCGCGATCCGCAGGGCATCTATCTCGGTGGCAACCAGATGGCGATGACGGCGCGTTCCCTGCTGGCCTTTGGCGAGCTTTATCGTCTTGGCGGCGTAACGCCTGATGGCGAGCGGCTCATCTCACAGGAATGGATCAGCCAGTCCTGGCAGCAGCGCACCAATTCCGTCTTCAATGGCGATGGTTATGGGTATTGCTGGTTCATCAAGGAGATGGCGGGGGAGATTGTCTATTACGCCTGGGGTTATGGCGGGCAGATGCTCTATATCGTGCCCGCCAGACGACTTTCCGTGGTCATGACCTCGCGGGAAGATGCTCCTTCCGCCAGAACCGGCTATCGCGACCAGCTGCATGGCCTCCTGGAAAACATCATTCGTGCGGTCTGAGGGCAGGCTTAACGGTCAGAGCGGTCGATTGATGCTCTGGAAGGCTTCCCCGAGGCGCTTCATACGTTCCTCGTAAGAACGCGTCAGGCAAGCCACATCGGCTGCGCATTCCTGGCGTTGCTTCAGCCATTGGCTCTGTTCGTCGCGCAAAGTGTCACGCGCGCCCATCGCCATCAACTGGGTCAGAATGTCGAAGGTGGTGGCCATCTTCACATCCTGGTCGTTCAGCGCGCGGTTGTCACAGATCGCTTTTTCATCCGCCGCCAGATCGGGCTTGGCGCAATCGAAGCTTGCCGCGCTGGCCGGTGAAACGAGGGAGGATGTGAAAAGGATGCCGCAGGCAAGGAGGATCGGTTTCAGATGCATGGGTCGTCTCTTTTAAAGGGCAGTCAGGTGCCGGTGAAACCGAAAAGGGGCGCTGTTGGTTCCAATGTCGCCCGCCGATATCATGCCTGGAAAAGGACGGCCATCATCTTGCCGCTCTTTGCTTTACAGGCTTTGACGTTATAACTCCATCATACTGATGACGATGAGGAATCACATGCGAAGCGTGTTGAAGTATCTGTCCACCGGCTTTCTCGCCGCGCTCATTCTCCTGCCCGTGGGTGCTGCGGCGCAGGATAACAGGACCGTGCCGTCGAGCCACACGGAAATGCAGCTTTCTTTCGCGCCGCTGGTCAAGCGCACCGCAGGCGCGGTGGTGAATGTTTATGCCGAACGCGTCGTGCAACGGCGTCTGTCGCCGTTTGCTGGTGATCCTTTCTTCGAACAGTTCTTCGGCCAGCAGATGCCGAACCGTACGGAGAAGCAGTCATCGCTCGGCTCCGGCGTCATCGTGACCGCCGGCGGCCTCGTGGTGACCAACAATCACGTCATCGACGGCGCCGATGACATCAAGGTGGCGCTGGCGGATGGGCGTGAATTTTCGTCAAAGGTGCTGCTAAAGGATGATCGCGTCGATCTCGCCGTTCTGCAGATCGATGCGAAGGAACAGTTCCCGGTACTGTCGCTCGGAAATTCTGACAAGATCGAGGTCGGTGATCTGGTGCTCGCCATCGGCAATCCCTTCGGTGTCGGCCAGACGGTGACGAGCGGCATCGTTTCCGGCCTTGCGCGTAACCAGGTGACGCAGGGCGATTTCGGTTTCTTCATCCAGACCGACGCCTCCATCAACCCCGGCAACTCCGGCGGTGCGTTGATGAACATGGCGGGTGAGCTGATTGGCATCAACACGGCCATCTTCTCCAAGGGCGGCGGCTCGAACGGCATCGGTTTCGCCATTCCCGCCAATCTTGTCCGGGTTTTCGTCGCTGCCGCCGAGCGTGGCGATGCAAGCTTCCAGCGGCCCTATATCGGCGCAACTTTCGATCCGGTGACATCGGATGTCGCCGAGGCGCTTGGTCTGCATCGCGCCCGTGGCGCGCTGGTCGTCAGCGTCATCAAGGGTGGGCCGGCGGAGAAGGCGGGCATCGAGCCGGGGCAGGTGGTTACCGCCGTCAACGGCTTCGAGGTGGAGCATCCGGATGCGCTGGGTTATCGCCTGACGACCGCCGGCATCGGCAAATCCGCCGAACTGACCGTCATGGACAAGGGGAAAGAGAAGAAGGTGACCATCGCGCTCGATACCGCGCCGGAAACCGCACCGCGCGATGAACGGCTGATTGAGGGGCGCAATCCCTTCGCCGGCGCGACTGTCGCCAATCTTTCGCCAAAGCTTGCCGATGAATTGCGTATGCCGTCGCAGGTGACCGGCGTTGTCATTACCGATGTGAAGCGCGGTTCCCCGGCTTATCGTGTCGGTTTCCAGCCGAAAGACGTGATCCTGTCGCTGAACGGCGCGGATATCGGCACCACCGCCGCTGTCGAGAAGGCGCTGGACGACAATCCCGGCTTCTGGCGGGTGGAAATCCTGCGTGACGGGCAGCGCATCCGGCAGTTCCTGCGATGAGCGACGATCTCTTCGCCCCGCAAGTGCCCGTCGAGGTCGCCAACCGGCGGCCTCTTGCCGATCGTCTGCGTCCCAAGACGCTGGCGGAGGTGAGCGGGCAGCCGCATCTGACGGGCGAGGAGGGCGTGCTGCGCCGCATGATCGATAGCGGCTCACTGGGGTCGATGATCTTCTGGGGGCCGCCCGGCACCGGCAAGACCACGGTTGCCCGGTTGCTTTCCGGCGAAGCGGGGCTGGCTTTCGAGCAAATCTCGGCGATCTTTTCCGGTGTCGCCGATCTCAAGAAGGTTTTCGAGGCGGCGCGCACACGGCGGATGAATGGCCGGCAGACGCTGCTTTTCGTAGACGAGATTCATCGCTTCAACCGCGCCCAGCAGGACAGTTTTCTGCCTGTCATGGAGGACGGTACCATTATTCTGGTGGGCGCCACCACCGAAAACCCGTCTTTCGAACTGAATGCCGCTCTGTTGTCGCGGGCGCGTGTGTTGACATTCCGCTCGCATGACGAGGATAGCCTGAGCGAGCTTCTCAAGCGCGCCGAGGAGGCGGAGGGCAAGTCCCTGCCGTTGACGGAAGAGGCACGGGCCAGCCTGATCCGCATGGCCGACGGCGATGGCCGCGCCGTGCTGACGCTTGCCGAGGAGGTCTGGCGCGCGGCGCGCAAGGACGAGACCTTCGATACCGAAGGGCTGACGCGCATCGTGCAGCGCCGTGCGCCCGTTTACGACAAGAGCCAGGACGGCCATTACAATCTCATCTCCGCGCTGCATAAGTCGGTGCGCGGTTCGGACCCGGATGCGGCACTTTATTATCTCGCGCGCATGTTCGATGCCGGCGAGGACCCGCTTTATCTTGGGCGGCGGCTGGTCCGTATGGCCGTTGAGGATATCGGCCTTGCCGATCCCCAGGCTTTGACCGTCTGCAACGCCGCCAAGGACGCCTATGACTATCTCGGCTCACCCGAGGGTGAGTTGGCGCTGGCGCAGGCTTGCGTCTATCTCGCGACCGCGCCGAAATCGAACGCCGTTTATACCGCCTTCAAGTCGGCCATGCGGGCGGCCAAGGAAAACGGCTCGCTGGTGCCGCCGAAACATATTCTGAACGCGCCAACCAAGCTCATGAAGGGCGAGGGTTATGGCGATGGTTACCGTTACGACCATGATGAGCCGGATGCTTTTTCGGGGCAAGATTACTTCCCGGAGAAGATGGGGCGCACGACCTTTTACGATCCGCCGGATCGAGGCTTCGAAAGGGAAATCCGCAAGCGCCTCGACTGGTGGGCGAAGCTGCGTCGCGAGCGCGCGACGCGCTAGGGTTTGCGGCGTCCCGGCCGGAAAGTGCGCCGCGGGCGATCTTGAGAAAGAGATTCAAGTCGCTGGTAGATTGAGTCGGAAAATGGGCGTAACTGATTGTTTGTAAATGCGATCAGGACGCCTTGCGATGTGGCGCCGCCTGGGGCTGCGCGGGCAGCATCTTGACCGAGGATTCCGCCAGGCCGCTATGGCCTTCGGCATCGATCACCAGATGCCAGTGCAATGTCTCGGGAACGGCGATGCGGATCGGCGATTTTTTCGCGACGCCGCCGAGATATTTGAAATCGAGCAGTTCGGTGAAACGCTGAAAATTGGCGCCCGTCATCAGCCGGACATTGTTGACGGCGGACAGGGATATTTCAAGGATGGTGCCTGCCCGCAATTCCTTCAGGTCATAATGCGTATAGCGAAAATTCGGCCGGGCCATCGCGCGCCTCCCTGTAAAGTAATTTCGGTCAAAGAAGATAGGAGTCACACGGTTAACGGTGTCTTTAAATGCCGCCAGCTGGTTTGAAAATTCACGCGTGCTGTGCCTGTCCGGCATAAAAACGCCAAGGAATATGAGGATAGAAGAATAATACCGACGTATAATAGGTGTATTTAATAATAATAAAGTTTTTCCCTTTAACATCAGCTGGTCGAAGTGCATCAGCGACGTCGAGGGGGAACATGAAAAACGTAACGATATCTATGCGCCTTTATGCGCTGGTCGCATTGTTTCTGGCAATATTGGTCGCGGCGCTGACATTCAGCCTGTTTGAGGGTTACAGTGAAATGGAGCGCGAACGGAAATCCGGCCTCGCGGCCATGAACGAAACCGCTGTTGCCATTCTCGATCAATATTACCGGCTGGAGCAGGGCGGAAGCCTGTCGCGGGAGGCGGCACAACAGCAGGCCAAGACGACCATTGCGGCCATGCGCTATGGCAATGGCAGCGGCTATTTCTGGATCAACGACATGCATCCCAAAATGGTGATGCATCCGATCAAGCCCGAGATGAATGGCACGGACCTTACCGCCAACAAGGACCCGAACGGCAAGGCGCTGTTTGTCGAGTTCGTGAACACGGTCAAGGCGGGCGGCAAGGGCTTTGTCGATTATTACTGGCCGAAGCCCGGTGCGCCGGAGCCGGTCGAGAAATTTTCCCATGTCGCCGGTTTCGCTCCCTGGGGCTGGATTGTCGGCACCGGTGTTTATGTTGACGATCTTGAATCGGTGTTCTGGCGCGAGGTCTATTTTAACGGCGGTCTGTGCATCGCCGCGGGTCTTCTGGTTATTGGCGTGGCAGCAGCCGTCGTGCGGAGCGTAACGCGGCCGATCGACCTCATCCGCCAAAGCATGCGACGGATCGCCGATGGTGACGGCGCGGCAGATATCCAGTTCGCCGACCGTCGCAATGAAATCGGCGCGATTGCCAAGACGCTGCTGGTACTGCGCGACAGCGTCAATGAGCGCAGCGCGCTGCAGGCGCGGGAGGCGGATCAGCAGCGGGCGCTGGAGGAGGAGCGGCATGGTAACGAGATGGTTCTACGCTCCGCATCCGAACGGCAGGCGCATGCCATGGAGCAATTGGGCAATGCGCTCGAAGCGCTTGCCAATGGCGATCTGACCGTCTCACTCAGAGATATTGGCGAGGATTACGAAAAGCTGCGCATGGACTTCAATCGTGCCGTCGGTGCGTTGCACGGTGCGATCGAGGCGATCGCCAGAACCGGGCATGTGGTCAATGACAGCGCCTCCGACATCAGCGGTGCGACCGGCAATCTTTCCCGCCGGACCGAACAGCAGGCGGCGGCGCTGGAGGAGACAGCGGCTGCTCTGGACGAGATCACCGCCACGGTGCGTACCGCTTCCGAGCGTGCCAACGAGGCCCGGCAGATGGTGCAGGACACGAAAACCAGCGCCGGCCGCTCGGGCGAGATCGTGCGCAATGCCGTCGACGCCATGGGCCGTATCGAGGAATCTTCGAAACGCATCGGCCAGATCATCTCGGTCATCGATGAAATAGCCTTTCAGACCAATCTTCTGGCGCTGAACGCCGGTGTGGAGGCGGCGCGTGCCGGTGAGGCCGGGCGTGGTTTTGCCGTGGTGGCGCAGGAGGTTCGCGAACTGGCGCAACGCTCCGCCAATGCGGCGAAGGAAATCAAGACCCTTATCAACCGTTCGGCCGAAGAAGTCGGCGGCGGTGTCGCACTCGTGCGCTCGACGGGCGATGCGCTGGAGGAGATCGTGGCGCTGGTCAATCGTGTCGACGGCCATGTGAACTCCATCGCCACGGCCGCGCGCGAGCAGGCAACGGGCCTGCAGGAGATCAACACCTCCGTCAACCACATGGACCAGATGACACAGCAGAATGCCGCCATGGTGGAAGAAACGACGGCGGCCAGCCAGACGCTCGCCGAGGAAAGCCGCCAGCTGCGCTCGCTGCTTTCGCGTTTCGAACTTGGACATGGTGCGGGGCGGGAGGTTTCGCGGGCCGCGTAATGTCAGGCATCTAGATCTGATTGAAAGGCGCGGTCCTGGCCGCGCCTTTTTGTTTTGAGCCTTCAGAACCAGCCATTCGTTATTTCCGGCAACCAATAAGGTTTCGTTTACCTCATTTCTTTAAAATTTATCCTGTATTGCCGCGAATTGCGGCCGCTGAAGGTACAGGTTCTCGTATGGCGTATGTTTCCCTTCCGCGTCGTCTTGTGACGTTGCTGATGATTTCCACGGTCATGGTGTCGTGTTCGGCGGAGGGCCTCGTGCCGCCGGCGGAGGTGGATGGCACCACGCGCGTCAGCGCCATCCGTTCCTCGCGGCAGCAAGGTTACAGCGCGCCGGCTGGTGCGGTGTATCAGGCCGAGCGGGCCGGGCAGGCTACCGATTATCCTGCCGCCGTCTCACAGCCGATGCCGGAGCCTTACGCTTCGCAGGACCCCCTGTTGCAATCGCCGCAGGGCGGGAAGGGTTATTCGACACTCGATTCCCAGCATCAGGCGCGCATGGCGGCCAGCGGCCATACAACTGCGCCGGCGCAGACCATGCAGGGCCAGGCGATGCCGGCGCAGCAGATGGCCAGCAACCAGATCGCCGAAGGTGAAGGCGGCGTGAATATGGATTCCATGCTGGGCGTGGAGCCGGTTCGCGGACTTGCCGAAGAACAGGATGCGGATATCGCCGAAGGCGCTTCAGCGCAGCCGGTGGTGGATGGTATCGGTACGGATAATCCCGTCGCCGTCTCTCCGGCCCGCCAGACGCAACGGGCCAGCCAATCGCGGCTCGTCCCACCGCCGCCGCTCGGCTCCTCTTCCCGTCGCCAGCCGGTGGAAGAAGTGGCCATGCTGATGCCTGATAATCCGATGGCGGGCGGCGGGCTGCAAAGCAACCGGTCCATGCCGCCCGGCGTCATGCCGCCTTCCGAAGTTGCCTGCCGCTCCGAACTTCGCCGTCTCGGCGTCGCTTTCCGTGATGTCGCGCGTATTGCTGACGGTCCGACCTGCGGTATCGACTATCCGATCGAACTCAGTGGCCTCGCCAGTGGTGTCGCCGTCCGGCCGGCAGTAAAGCTCAATTGCCAGGTCACGCTTGCCTTCGCCAAATGGGTGAAGTTCGAGCTCGTGCCATCCTCCCGCTTCCGTTATCTTTCGGGCGTCGGCCGTATCACGCCGATGGGCGGTTATTCCTGCCGCAAGATGAATTCGCGCTCCAGCAACCCGTGGTCAGAACATGCACGCGGTAATGCCATCGATATCGGCACCATCACGCTGAAGAACGGCAAGGAAATCGATGTTCGCAAGAAAAGCTTCTTCGCCTTCCGCGAAAAAGCGCTGCTGAAGGCGGTGAGGTCTGACAGCTGCAAATATTTCTCGACCGTTCTCGGGCCGGGCAGCGATCCCAACCACTGGAACCATTTTCATTTCGACTTGCGCACGCGCAAGTCAGGTTACAGGCATTGCGATTAGGCCGCGCTGGTGGACGTTAACGGCTGAGTTTGAAAGCGTCTCCGCCGTCATGCTCGGGCCTGTACCGAGTAACTGCAACGTCGTTATTGGCGATATGTTGGCAGATCCTTGGCAAAAGGCCGAGGATGACGTCGAATACGGAGTGCGGCTTGTTATCGGGCTGCCGCCGATGACATAGGCGGCGGATTTTTGGATAAGGCCGTAATGACGACGGTTGAGGATGCTTCTCTACCCGCTAACTCGATAATCGCCCGTCACACCCCAAAAAAAGACCGGCCCGAAGGCCGGTTGAAAAAGACAGCCTTATCGGGGGGATATCGGCGTCTTTGCAAGGGCATGCAATGGGAAAACGATCCCATAGAGTGGTCCATCCGGCGCGGATAGCGGCAAAAGACATCGCACCGTACTGACCTGCGGCCAACATGGCTTGCCGCACCTTTCAGATACGCTATGAGGGTCACATGTTTGTGACAACGGCCTTCGGGAGCCTGCCTTTATGCCCCCTGTTTCAGAGCTGATGGTCTTTGCTGCGGCGCTTGCGGCAGCGGGTGTGGTCGCCGGTCTTCTGGCGGGGCTATTCGGCATTGGTGGCGGCGCGGTGCTGGTGCCCGTCTTCTACCAGGTCTTTGGGCTGCTGGATGTGCCGGAGGCGGTGCGCATGCATCTGTCGCTTGGCACGTCGCTTGCCATCATCGTGCCCACTTCCATTCGTTCGTTCCTGGCGCATCGTCAAAAGGGCGCGGTCGATGTCGATCTGCTGAAGGGCTGGATTGTCGCCGTGCCGCTCGGCGCCATCCTCGCATCCGTGGTTGCTGCCCATGCCTCGAGCGTCGCGCTGCGGCTGATCTTCGCCTTCATCGCGCTGGTGCTCGCCTTCCGGATGATCTTCAACCGGGCGAGCTGGCATCTCGGCTCCGACCTGCCGAAAAATCCGGGCCGTTTTCTTGTTGGCACCGGCATCGGGCTCTTTTCCGGCCTGATGGGCGTGGGCGGCGGGGTGATGAACAATACCTTCATGACGCTTTACGGACGCACGATCCATCAGGCGGTCGCCACCTCTTCCGGTGTCGGCGTGCTGATTTCGCTGCCGGGGCTTCTGGGTTACATCTGGGCTGGCTGGGGTGATGCGGGCCTGCCGCCGTTTTCCACCGGTTTCATCAACTGGATCGCCGTGGTGTTGCTGATCCCCATCACGCTTGTCGTTGCGCCCTATGGCGCTAGGCTCGCCCATGCGCTCAGCAAAAAGCAGCTGGAGCGGGCCTTCGGGGTATTTCTGGTCTTCGTCGCAGCGCAGTTTTTCTATAGCATCTACAGCTGATTTTCCGTCTCTGCCGAACGCAGTGTTCGGTCCGCTGGGGTGGCATTTGCAACCTCTGCGGTCTATATGGCGATCATCTTACTCGGTTTTTTCGAAAGAATTCGCCATGAATGCCATTGTTTCGATACGGAATCTGACAAAATCCTACGCAAACGGCTTTCAGGCGCTCAAAGGTGTCAGCCTCGATATCAAACAGGGGGAAATCCTCGCTCTTCTCGGTCCGAACGGTGCTGGCAAGACGACATTGATCTCGATTGTCTGCGGTCTCGTCAATCCGGGTGAAGGTTCGGTGCTTGTCGGCGGGCACGATGTGGTGAAGGATTTTCGCCAGACCCGCGCCCTGATCGGCCTCGTGCCGCAGGAGCTGACAACAGACCAGTTCGAGACGGTGTGGAACACCGTCAGCTTCTCGCGCGGCCTGCACGGGCAGAAGAAGAACCCGGAGCTGATCGAGCGTATCCTGAAATCCTTGTCGCTCTGGAACAAGAAGGACAATATGCTGCGGGAGCTTTCCGGCGGTATGAAACGGCGCGTGCTGATCGCCAAGGCGCTGGCGCATGAGCCGAAGGTTCTGTTCCTTGACGAGCCGACGGCCGGTGTGGATGTGGCGCTGCGCCGCGACATGTGGAATGTGGTTTCCGAGCTGCGCGCCAAAGGCGTCACCATCATCCTCACCACACATTACATCGAAGAGGCGGAAGAAATCGCCGACCGGGTGGGCGTCATCAATGGCGGCGAATTGCTGCTGGTGGAAGAAAAGACGGCGCTGATGAAAAAACTCGGCCGCAAGCAGCTTTTCCTGGAGCTTGCCCAGCCCGTGGAGCAATTGCCTGACAGTCTTGCGCCCTTCGGTCTGACGCTTTCCGATGACCGCTCCACCATCACCTATGAAATCGAGGATAATGGCGAGCAGGTCCGCATCGCGGATGTTCTGAATGCCCTTTTCGCCGCCAACATCCATTTCAGGGATATTTCCACGCGGCAGAGTTCGCTTGAGGATATTTTCGTTTCGCTGGTGGGAGGCCAGAAATGAACTTCGAAGCCATCAAGGCCATCTATCTGTTCGAAATGGCGCGCACGCGTCGCACCCTGCTGCAAAGCGTGGTCTCGCCCGTCATTTCCACCTCCCTTTATTTCATCGTCTTCGGAACCGCGATCGGTTCGCGGATTCAGGAAGTTGGCGGAGTTTCCTATGGCGCCTTCATAACGCCCGGTCTCATCATGCTGACGTTGCTGACGCAATGTATCGGCAACGGGTCCTTCGGCATTTATTTCCCGAAATTCACCGGCACGGTCTATGAGATATTGTCCGCGCCCGTATCGATGACGGAAATTGTCGCCGGCTATGTCGGGGCGGCGGCGACCAAGGGCCTGATGATCGGGACGATCATTCTGATAACGGCGACCTTCTTCGTGGATATCACGATTGCTCATCCGTTCATGATGGTGCTGTTTTTCGTGCTGACGGCTGTCAGTTTCAGCCTGTTCGGCTTCATCATCGGCATCTGGGCGACGAATTTCGAGCAGCTGAACCTTATTCCCATGCTGGTGGTGCCGCCTTTGACTTTCCTTGGCGGCAGCTTCTATTCCATCGACATGCTGCCGCCCTTCTGGCAGACGGTCAGCCATTTCAATCCGGTGCTTTATCTCATCAGCGGTTTCCGCTGGAGTTTTTATGAGATCGCCGACGTCAATCCCGCCATCAGCCTTGCGATGATCACGCTGTTTCTGGCGCTGTGCCTCGGTGTTGTTAGCTGGATCTTCAAGACGGGGTATAGGCTGCGCAACTGACGGCTCAATCGTTAGAGATAGCGGAAAGCTTCCCCTCACACGCTACGTCATCCTCGGGCTTGTCCCGAGGATCTGCAACCGATTGATTTTATTGGACGTGATTAGATCCTCGGACAAGCCCGAGGATGACGGAGGAGAGGCTTTAGCAAGCCCCTTTACGACATAATCAACCCACCATCGACATTGATCGTCTGGCCGGTGATATAAGCCGCATCGTCGGAAGCCAGAAACGCCACCAGTGCGGCCACTTCGGCGGGCGTTCCGGCGCGGCGCATGGGGATGTTGCGCACCCATTCGGCCATCAGCTCGCCGGGCTTGTACTCACCCAGCATCCGGCCCCAGACGCGGTCGTTATAGTCCCACATTTCGGTGTGGATGATGCCGGGGCAGATGGCGTTGACGGTAATGCCCTCAGGCGCGAGCTCCTTGGCAAGACTTTGCGTCAGGCCCACAACGCCGAATTTTGAGGCGGCATAGTGCGGTGTATAGATGAATCCCTGACGCGCCTGGCCCGAGGCGGTGTTGACGAGGCGGCCTTTGGTGCCGCTTGCGCGGAAGCGGCGGATCGCTTCCTGGCAGCAGAGGAACGCGCCCTTGGTGTTGACGTCAAGATTGAAGTCCCACTGTTCCTGCGTCAGCTCTTCGATTTTCGAAATGGTGATGACGCCGGCATTCTGGACGGAAATGGAAAGCGGGCCGATCGCCTCTTCGGCGGCGCCATAGGCCTCGCGCACCGCTGCCGCGTCGCGCACATCGAGGATGACGCCATGGGTAACGGTGCCGGTTTCGTCCGCCAGTTTTCTGGCGGCGTCATGCGTGTCCTTGTCGACTGAGGCGATGGCGACTTTTGCGCCTTCATCGGCAAAACGGCGGGCTATGCCGTAACCGATGCCCTTGTTGCCTCCGGTCACGAATACGGATTGACCTTCAAAGCGCCTCATGTCTCCTCCTTTATGGGAACTTGGCTATGTTTCCTGACCGACCAGTCGTTCGGCAGTGAATTTGTCGGTGACGAGCACATCGATCACACCGGTTCTGAGCGCCCCGGCAATGGCCTCTGTCTTCTTCGAGCCGCCGGCGAGCGCAATGACACGGTCGACATTCGAGAGGTTTTCCAGCGGCAGGCCGATGACCCGGTCATCGAGCGGCGTCTTTACCGGTTTGCCTTGCCTGTCGAAGAATCGTAGAGATATGTCGCCCACGGCGCCTGCCTGGGCGAGATCGGCCAGTTCCTTGGCGGAAAAGATGTTGCCGGAGCGGGCGAGAAGTTCCGATGGCTCCACCGCGCCGACGCCGACGATGGCGAGAGTGATGGACCCGAAGAGATCGATGGTTTCGCGCACGAAGGGGTCTGCGAGCATCAGAAGCTTGGCTTCCCGCGAAGTGGCGACGCCGGGTACTGGCAGCAGCTTTGGTTCGGCCTCCGTCAGCCGCGCCAGCCGGGTGGTGATCTGGGTCGCATGAGTCTGGACCGAGGGATCGCCCATGCCGCCCAGCGTCTGGACGATATAACGCGCCTTGGCGCCTTTAAGCGGGTGGATGTTTTCCACCATCTTGAAGATCGTCTGGCTCCAGCTGGAAACGCCGATGATCTCGTTCTGCGACAGCGTCACCTCGAGAAAGTGCGCCGCCGCTTCACCGATGCGGGCCATGATGGCGCCGTCACGGTCCTCGCTGCAATCGACAACGATGGCCTCCGGCAGGTCGAAACGTTCGCGCAGTTGCGCCTCCAGATCGCTATAGGTGCCGGGCGGGGGAATGATGCTGGTGCGGACGATGCCTTCCGCCTCCGCACGCTTCAGCATGCGCGAGACGGTGGCTTGGGAAAGGTTGAGATGCTGGGCGATTTCCGCCTGACGTTTATGCTCGCTGAAATACATCTGCGCCACGCGGGAAATCATTCGAAGTTCGTTTAGCCTGCCCATAAGCCCTCCAGGGTGAATTTTTATTCACCATTACCCGAGGTTACAGGCAAGGTCGAGCGGGCAATCGCATCGCGCCAGATGCCAAGCCGCTGCCGGCTTTCGCCGTTTGCCGGCGCGATCGTGTTGCCTTGGCTGGCAAGGGCGGCGATGGCCGTAAGATCGCTCCAGAAACCGAGGGCGAGGCCGGCGAGATAGGCCGCACCCAGCGCGGAGGCTTCCGGCGCATCGCGCTGGATGACCGGGTGTTCCAGCATATTGGCGACGCACTGCATCAGGAAACGGTTCTGGCTCGGCCCGCCATCCACGAACAGCCGTCCAAAGCCCGAAGGCGATTGCGCGCGCATGGCGGCGAATACGTCGTGGACCTGAAAGGCGATGGAATCGGTGACGGCGCGGGCCATCTGGGCGCGGGTGGTGCTGAAATTGATCTGAGAGAAAAGCGCACGTGCATTCGTATCCCAATAGGGCGCACCGAGACCCACGAAGGCCGGCACGAAACCGGGGCCGTTTGGCTCGGCAGTGGCGGCAAGCTCGACAAGGGCCGCGACATCGGGCAGGCCGAGGATATCCGTCATCCAGGGCAGGGAGGCGGCCGAGACGAGAATATTGCCTTCGAAGGCGAAGGTTGGTTTGCCGCCCAGCCGCCATGCGACGGTCGTCGTGATGCCGCGTTCGGGCGCGATGAAATGCGGAAGCGTCGTCATGACGGAAGAACCGGTGCCGAAGGTCACCTTGCCGTCGCCGGGGTTAAATGCGCCATGGCCGAAGAGGGCGGCGTGGCTGTCACCGATGGCGGCGAGGATCCGCGTACCGTCCTTGATGCCGAGAACGCCTGATGTGACGCCAAAATCGCCGCTGCTGTCGCGCAGGTCTGGCAGTGTGTTGATGTCGATGCCAAAGAGCTCGCAAAGCTCCTCGCTCCAGACCTGGCGGTTGAGATCGAGCACCTGGCTGCGGGCGGCGTTGGAGGCATCGCAGGCATGGACCTTGCCCCCTGTGAAACGATGGATGAGCCAGCTATCGATGGTGCCGAGGCGGAGCTGGCGGCCTTGCGGCGCGCGCTTCAGCAGCCAGCGCATTTTTGCGCCCGGAAACATCGGGTCAATCGGCAGGCCGGTCAGCGCCATCACACGCTTGGAATGGCCCTTTTCGATCAGTTCGGCGCAGTCCTGCGCCGTGCGGCGGCATTGCCAGCTGAGCACTGGTCCGAGCGGCTCGCCGGTTTCGCCGTCCCAGATGGTCACGGATTCGCGCTGGTTGGAAATGGCGATGGCTGCGACATCGACGGCGGAGGGCGCGGCGGCAAGGCAGGCGGAGATTGCCTCGCAGACCGAGGCCCAGATGCGCTGCGGCTCCTGTTCCACCCAGCCGGGCTGCGGATAGGTGATGCCGACGGGCGATGAGCCGCGCGCCAGCAATTCGCCGGTTTCTGAAACAAGAATGGCCTTGGAATTGGTGGTGCCCTGATCGATGGACAAAATAGCGCGCATGATGGGTCTTTCGTCGGCAGTTTTTCGTTTCTGCCTTGCGGCGATTCAACGACGATATTGCAGAAAGGGTGTCGCCGCGCATCCGAAGACACGCGACGACTCTGGGAGGAGACCTTATTTTCTCTTGATCAGCGCTTCAGCGGCATCGGCAACGGCGGACGGTGCCATGCCGAATTCATCGAGCAGCCATTCGGCTGAACCGGTATGGGCGAAGACGCCGGGAACGCCGAGACGCTTCATCGGCACAGGTGCATGATCGACCACGACTTCGGCGACGGCTGAACCGAGGCCGCCGAAGATCGAATGTTCCTCGGCCGTCAGGATCGCGCCGGTTTCCTTTGCTGCTGCTACGATGGCCGCCTCATCAATGGGACGCACCGTTGCCATGTTCAGTACGCGCACCTTGACACCGCGGCTGGCCAGAATGTCGGCGGCCTTGACGATACGGTGCGTCAGCGTGCCGTTGGCAATCAGCGTCAGGTCGGAACCCTCGCGCAACAGGTTGGCGCGGCCGAGTTCGAAGACGTGACCTTCCGGCAGCAGGTCCGGCACGCCGACACGCGACAGGCGCAGGAAGCAGGGGCCGGCATAGTCCGCCGCCCATTTGACGGCGGCTGCCGTTTCGATACGGTCACAGGGGGCGATTACCGGCAGGTTCGGCAGAACGCGGGTCCAGGCGAAGTCCTCGATGGAATGATGCGTCGGGCCGAGTTCGCCATAGGCCATGCCGGAGGAGATGCCGACCAGCTTCACATTGGCGTTCGAATAGGCAAGGTCCGCCTTGATTTGCTCCAGCGCGCGGCCGGTGAGGAAGCAGGATGCGCCGCAGACGAAGGGCAGCTGGCCGCCATTGGCGAGGCCGGCGCCAACGCCGACCATATTCTGTTCAGCAATGCCGACATTGACGAGGCGTTCGGGGAATTTCGACTTGAAGCCGCCGAGCTTCGAAGAGCCGACCGAATCGTTGCAAACGGCGACGACCTTGTCATTGTTGGTAGCCAGCGCTTCCAGTGTCTCGGCGAAAGCGTCGCGGCAGTCATACAGCTTGGCGGCGGTTACGGGCGCGTTCATCACAATGTCTCCGAAAGTTCTTTGACGGCGATTTCATATTGTTCCCTGCTCGGAACCTTATGGTGCCAGTCGACACTGTCCTGCATGAAGGAAATGCCGTGACCCTTGTTGGTGTGGGCGACGATGCAATGCGGGCGGTCGCCGCGATGCTCCAGCGCCGGCACGACGTCCGCCATGGCGTTGCCGTTGATTTCGCTCACTTCCCAGCCGAAAGCCTCGAGCTTCGGGCGGAGCGGCGCGACATCATTGGTTTCCGAGAGCGCCGCACCCTGCTGGAAGCGGTTGTGGTCGACGATCAGCGTCAGATTGTTCAGGCCGAACTGCGCTGCGGACATGATGGCTTCCCAGTTGGAGCCTTCCTGCATCTCGCCGTCGCCGGTCATGACATAGGTGTGATAGTCCGCACCGGAAAGCTTGGCCGCCTTGGCCATGCCGACGGCAACAGGCAATCCATGGCCGAGCGGGCCGGTATTGGTTTCCACACCCGGCACCTTGTTGCAGTTCGGATGGCCGTTGAGGCGCGAATTCGGCTGCAGGAAGGTCGAGATTTCCTCTTCCGGAATGAAGCCGCGCTTGGCCAGTGTCACATAAAGCGCACAGGCCGTATGGCCCTTGGAAAGCACGAAACGGTCGCGGGTAGGGTTCTTCGGATCATCCGGCCAGATGCGCAGGACGCGGAAATAAAGGGCTGTCATGATGTCGATAGCCGACATTTCGCCGCCGACATGGCCCGCACCCGCTTCAAAAACAGCCTGTACGTCGCGAAGGCGAATCTGGCGCGCAATGCGCTCTAGCTCCTGGGGCTGCATGGAATCCTCTTCAAAACATGCGTGTGAATATTTATACAGATGTTTATATAATTGCAGAGATGGCGTTTCTGTCAAGCCGGAATTGTGGATTGTCTTGTTTCGGTCGAGCCGCTCTGTTCCGGTGTCGCAGAATTTTTCTTACGGAAGGATATTCGCGGCGTCCTCATCCCCGTATTTGTAACAGGGATTCCGCCAGCCAAAGTCCTGGGGTCGAAAGGATTCCTTCCGCCGCGTAGACGCGCGTCGGCTGGTTTCCTGTGACTGGCACAGGAATGAGGACAGGAACGTAAGTCGACCGCCTTGCCATCCTCCGCAGGGTCCCTTCTGCCATTAACGCCCTATTGACAAGCTTCGCGGAACTGGCTTATGCATGTTTCACCGGTCATGAATAATTATTCTAATCGGTTTAAAAAGTGCAAGGCAGTCACCGGGAGGAGCCATGTCCGCGATTGAACGCAACGAGGGGGTCACGCATACCAGGAGCCCGCTTGCCTGGCTGAGCGGCGCGACCGGACCTCTTTTGGGCCTGCTGCTGCTCTGCGTGTTTCTGACCTTCGCCAGCGAGAATTTCCTCTCGCTCAGAAATGGTCTCAACATTCTCGACCAGATCACCGTTCTCGGCATCATGGCCGTTGGCATGACCTTCGTGATCCTGCTCGGCGGCATCGATCTGTCCGTCGGCTCGGTGCTGGCGCTGTCGATGATGATCATGGGCTGGACGGCCAATGTCGCGGGCATGCCGATGGGCATGGCCATCGTGCTGGCGCTGATCGCCTCTGCCGCCTGCGGCCTTGTTGTCGGTATTCTGGTTACGGCCTTTCGGGTGCCGGCGTTCATTGCCACGCTGGCCATGATGTCTGTGGCGCGCGGTCTCGCCAACATGATCACGGACGGACAGCAGATCGTCGGGTTTCCCGACTGGTTCATGATGCTGGCGATTGAGCGCCATTTCGGCGTGCTGACCGCGACCGTGCTACTGATGCTGATCGTGGTGCTGGTTTCCTGGGCTTTCCTGCGTTTCCGCTCCGAGGGCCGTACCGTCTATGCGGTGGGCGGTAATCCGGAAGTGGCACGTCTTGCCGGCATCAACGTGCCGCTAGTGACGATTTGCGTTTATGTCGCCTGCGCGGTTCTTGCCGGTCTTGCCGGCATCGTTCTTGCCGCACGTCTCGACTCGGTTCAGCCCTCCAGCGGCTTCGGTTACGAGCTGGATACGATTGCGGCCGTTGTCATCGGTGGAACCTCGCTTTCGGGCGGTGCGGGCGGCATCGGCGGAACGCTGATCGGCGTGCTGATCATCGGCGTGCTGCGCAACGGCCTCAACCTGCTCAACGTCTCTCCCTTTCTCCAGCAGGTCATCATCGGTGTGGTCATCGTGCTGGCCGTGGGTGCTGAAACATTGCGTCGCCGCAGAAGCTGAATTTGCCTGCGGACGGTGCTGAGCCGTCCGCGCAATAAACGACCCTCCCGGCATGGGAGGCGTGAAAAAACGGCCGGAGGGGAGGAGGTTTGATCTGCCCGAAGGTCAAAAATCAACAAATGGAGGAATAATCATGAAATTTTCACGCATTCTGCTGACATCCGCCGCCCTTCTCGCCCTGTCGCTCGGCTCTGCCAATGCCGCAGAAGTCAAGAAGATCGGCCTTGCCGTCGCCAATCTGCAGGCGAACTTCTTCAACCAGATCAAGCAGGCCGTCGAAGCCGAAGCCAAGACGCGCGGCATTGCCGTCGTTACCGTCGACGCCAAGGGCGACGGCCCGACGCAGGTCAACCAGATCCAGGATCTGCTGACTCAGAATATCGATGCGCTGATCTATATCCCGGCCGGTGCCGCCGCCGCGACCGTTCCGGTGAAGCTTGCCAAAGCCGCCGGCGTTCCGGTCATCAATATCGACCGCAATGCCGATGGCGCGCCGGGCGATACCTTCCTCGCCACCGATTCCGTCGCTTCCGCCAAGGCGGTTTGCGATTACATCATCAAGCAGGCTGGCGGTTCGGGCAAGATGGTCATCATTCACGGCCAGAAGGGCACGACACCGGAAGTCGACCGCACCAAGGGCTGCATGGAATCGGTAAATGCCAATTCCGGCGTGAAGATCGTTGCCGAACAGTGGTCCAACATGTGGAGCCAGGACGAAGGCTTCCAGATCATGCAGAACATGCTGCAGGCCAATCCTGATGTCTCGATCGTCTTTGCGCAGGCGGACGGTCTGGCGCTCGGCGCGGCACAGGCGATCAAGGTCGCCAACCCTTCGCAGAAGATCGTCGTCGGTGGCTTCGATGGTGACACGGCCGCGCTTGAGGCGCTGAAGAACGGCGTGTTCGACGTGACTGCGACACAGCAGACCCAGAAGATGGGCCGCATGGCTGTTGACATGGCGGTCAAGATCGTCGGCGGCGAGAAGGTTCCGGCGGTGCAGCTCTCCGATGCGACGCTGACCACCAAGGAAAATGTCGAAGGCTTCATCGCCAACCATCCCTGATCCCTATGCCCCGCGCGTCCGACTGGATGCGCGGGGCATTCATTGGTTTGTCTTTACGCAATTTCGGACACGGAGCCGTGGTGTATCGCCACTGCGATTATGTCCTGGGAGGTCCCGTCATGCGCGAGCCGGTTCTTTCGCTCCGTGGCATCAGCAAACGTTACGGTCCGCTCGAGGTTCTGAAAGCGGTCGATCTCGACGTCTATCCGGGCGAGGTGGTCGCGTTGCTGGGTGAAAACGGTGCGGGCAAGTCCACGCTGTCCGGCATCATCGCCGGTTCGCGTGAGCCGTCCGAGGGCAAGATGACGTGGCTCGGTGAGCCCTTTGCGCCGTCGTCGCCACGCGAGGCGATCGACAAGGGTGTCGTCCTCATTCATCAGGAATTGAAGCTTCTGCCGGAGCTTTCCATCGCCGAAAACGTCTTCATTGGCCGCTGGCCGATGAAAAACGGGGTTGTCGACCGCGCCGAGATGGTGCGCAGAGCCCAGCAGCAGCTGGCGCGCCTCAACCTCCACATTCCCGCAACCCGCAAGGTGGCGGGTCTCTCGACCGCGAACCAGCAACTGATCGAAATCGCCAAGGCGCTGGCGCTGGATGCTAAACTCCTGATCCTCGACGAGCCGACGGCCGCGCTTGGCGGTGCGGAAACGCAGGCGCTGTTCGAGCAGGTGCGCAAGCTGCGCGCCGAGGGCGTGGGCATCATCTATATTTCCCACCGCATGGAAGAGATCAAACAGATTACCGACCGTATCGTCGTGTTGCGCGACGGCGAGCGGGTGCATGAATTTGCCGACAGCGCGACGCCGGTGCGCACCATTGTTGAAAGCATGGTCGGCCGCTCGCTGGAACGCCTGTTCCCGGCGCTGCCGGAGCCGCAGGACAAGACGGTGCTGGAAGTGAAACGGTTGACTGGCGCGGACAATGCTTTCCGCGACATCAGCTTCAGCGTCCGCGCCGGTGAAATCCTTGGTATTGCCGGTTTGATCGGCGCGGGACGCACCGAGTTGGTGCGGGCCATTTCCGGTGCCGATCCGACTTTTGCAGGTGAGGTCCTGCTTGACGGAAAGGTGCTGACGCTGAAAAGCCCGGCAGACGCTATCGCCAAGGGCATCGTCATGGTGCCGGAAGACCGCAAGTTGCAGGGGCTGGTGGTGGAGCACGAGATCGGTGAAAACCTGATCTATGCCAATCTCGACCGTGTCGGCACCGGCTGGATCACGCCGCGCATCAAGCGCGCCTTTACAAGAGAGGCCATCGCCAGATTTGGGGTCAAGGGCCGTAGCGAACAGCCTGCCTCCGATCTTTCCGGCGGCAACCAGCAGAAGGTGGTCATCGCCAAATGGCTTGCCCGAAATCCGCGCGTGGTGGTGCTGGACGAGCCGACGCGCGGCATCGATGTCGGCGCGCGCGCGGGAATCTACGATATCATTGTCGGTCTGGCGAAAGACGGCGTGGCCGTCATCGTCGTCAGCTCCGATCTGGAAGAGGTGCTGGGCGTTTCGAACCGCATTCTCGTGCTCGCGCAGGGAAAACAGGCCGGCATCCTCAACCGCGACGAAGCAAACGATGTCTCTGTCATGGAACTGGCGACGATCTGAAGAAGGAAATAAAAATGTCCACCATCACCCTCAACGCGCCGAAATTGTTCGATCTTTCCGGTCAGGTGGCGCTTGTCACCGGCGCCGGCTCGGGCATCGGCCAGCGTATTGCCATGGGGCTTGCCCAGTCGGGCGCCAATGTCGCGCTGCTCGATCGCCGTACCGATGACGGTCTGGCGCAGACGGCTGATTTCATCGCCAAGGCCGGGCGCAAGTCGATCCAGATTGCTGCCGATGTCACCAGCAAGCAGGCGCTGACTGAAGCGGTTGCCCGCACGGAGGCAGAACTCGGCGCACTTTCGCTCGCCGTCAATGCGGCCGGCATCGCCAATGCCAATCCGGCCGAGGAGATGGAAGAAAGCCAGTTCCAGACGATGATGGATATCAACCTGAAGGGCGTTTTCCTCTCCTGCCAGGCGGAAGCCAATGCCATGCTGAAAAACGGCCGCGGCGCAATCGTCAACATTGCCTCCATGTCGGGCGTCATCGTCAATCGCGGGCTGATGCAGTGCCATTACAATGCCTCGAAGGCAGGCGTCATCCACATGTCGAAATCCATGGCGATGGAGTGGGTGGGGCGCGGCATCCGCGTCAACACCATCTCGCCGGGCTACACGGCGACGCCGATGAATACGCGGCCGGAAATGGTGCACCAGACCAAGCTGTTCGAAGAGCAAACGCCAATGCAGCGCATGGCGGGCGTGGATGAGATGGTCGGTCCGGCGATCTTCCTGCTGTCAGATGCGGCTAGTTTCGTGACGGGCGTGGATCTGCTGGTGGATGGCGGTTTCTGCTGCTGGTAGGGTTTTCGACGCGGAAGTATTGAGCTTCCTGGTCTGATAAACATGGACGTCCGTGCCAACCGACGGTTCACCACACTCCACGTCATCCTCGGGTCAAGCCCGAGGATGACGGAGCTGGGAGGTTTCAGCACTTCAGTTACCGATTTCACGCCCGGCTTGCGCCGGGCGTTTTCGTACTCACAACACGAGCAGCAGCTCACGCAACCTGCTTCTGCGCCACTTCCTCGACAACCTCGCCCTTGAGGTAAGCGACAAGGTCCTTGATGGTCACGACGAGCAGGCCGTGGCGTTCGGCGAAAACCTTGAGCTGGGGCAGGCGGGCCATCGTTCCGTCGTCATTGGCGACTTCGCAGATGGTGCCGGAGGGGTATTTTCCGGCGAGGCGGCAGAGGTCCACGGCGGCTTCGGTATGACCGGTGCGGCCAAGGACGCCCTGAGGGTTGGCACGCAGCGGGAAGATGTGGCCGGGACGGGCGAAATCTTCCGGGCGCGATTCCTCGGAGACCAGCGCGCGAACAGTCTTTGCCCGGTCGGCGGCGGAAATGCCGGTCGTGGTGCCTGGAATATAGTCCACCGAGACGGTGAAGGCCGTCTTGAGGGATTCGGTATTGCGCGACACCATCAGCGGAATGTCGAGCGCATCGAGACGCTCGCCCGGCATGGCGACGCAGATCAACCCGCGCGCATGGTTCATCATGAAGGCGATCTGTTGTGGGGTGATGCTGTCGGAGGCGGCGATGATATCGCCTTCATTTTCGCGGTCTTCGTCGTCAACGACAATCACCATCTCGCCACGGGAAATGGCTTCGATGGCGTCTTCAATTCTAGCAATGGTCATTTTCTTTCAAGCCTTTCAAGGGTTATGCCGTTTTGCGGCATTTTCGCGCTTAGAGAAGCGCCAAATATCCCTTGGGCGAACAATGCAATGCGGAGCCCGCTCACGCGCGTGCGTCCTATGCCTTGTCCTCTTCCATCCGGACTATACCGTCGGCTCCGGCCTCTCACCGGATCTGCTGACCTTCCGGCTTTGGAGACCGGAAGCGCTCGCGGGCTCCGGGAAAAATCCCGATACCGCCGGTGGGGAATTGCACCCCGCCCTGAGAACGGAACCAACATAATTTATCCAATGGGGAGGAATCAAGGGGCGATGGTTCGTCGAACAAGAATCGCACAGAAAGAAATCTCTCGGAAAATGGTTCCTGCGAGCATTTTATTTCAGCGTGGTTCAGGTCGAGTTCCTGCTCAATATTTCCGTCGAAACAAGCCCGATATTGGTGTAAAAAACCGTTGCCCGCCATTTGAATTGTTATATTTATATTGTTAATTTTGTTTGTGATTTTTATATTTCATTTATTAAAAGTAAATATAATTTATATTTAAAAGGATTGTTGCATGTCAGCGACGCAGCAAATATCTGAAAGTCCGCAATTGCTCGCCGCGATGGTCGCGGCGTCCACTGCTTTTACACTGTGGATACTTGGACAGTTTGTAGCGGTGGGGGTAGGATTCTGGAAAAAGTCCCGAGAAAAAGAGAAATTTATTAGGTCTCTCTATGCTGAGATCGACTTTAATACAGCCGATATGGCGATCTTTCTTGCCGCGCCTATTTCCTATGTGACTTTCAGGGAGCGTATCATGGAAAACAAAGATTTCGTTCCGCACATTACAGATGCACGACACACCCATTTCTATCTGAAGAATATCGATTCAATATCGGCCACTGGAAGAGAGTATATTGGCGATGTCGTCTATTTCTATGGTGTTCTGGATAAAATTCGCGCCAAGATAGATGGAATATACCGGAAGAGTTTCACCAATATTTCACTCGAGGGTCGAGAAAGTGCCATTCGCAGCCTCTACGAACACGCGGAAGAGGCAAAGAAAACCGGCGAGAATCTTTTGCAGACGATGGAACGAAAATACAGGGGATACAAACTAAAGCGAAAAATCCGTTCGCCGGGCATCTCAAAAAAACAAAAAGCGCCGAAACCATAGTTCGACGCTTCGCTTCTTACAGTGGAAGCACGCTTAGATCAAAGTAGGATAGGATCTGGACCGATCATGTTGAGAACTCCCGCGTTGAATATGTAATCTTGTCTCATGATCAGTGTGGCATGTCAATGATTTGCCGAAGTGACAAAATTTGCGAGTAAGCCGCCGGTTTCAGCGGTCAGTGTCGGCCAACCTTTCCCTCGTTACTTCACATATATTGTGATGAAAGCGTTTGATCGCAAGATAAGAGCCTTCTCCGAGAGAAGCTTACCGATCCCGCAAACGCAATTCATCGGTCTGCATCTGCAGTGAGCCGAGCGTCGACAAGAAGCTCATGCCGAGCAGGCTCTGGCCCAATTGGCCATCCTGCGCGACGAGGGCGGGGATGTTGCGTCTGGCTATGGGGCCGATGCCGATTTCGGAGAGCGTAACGGGGGCAGCCGCCGTGCGGCCATTCGCGGTCATGACAGGTACGGTATAGCGGAGGTTTGTGGTGTCGATGCCGATTGCTGCCGCATCCGCATTGGCGAGGACCACCGAGCTTGCGCCGGTATCGACCAGCATATGGATCGTCTTGCCCTCGACGGTGACATTCGCCTCGAAATGGCCGCTCATCGATTTATGCAGCACGATCTCCTGTTCACCGCCTGATGTCGTCACTACCACGGCACGACCGGGCATCAGGCCGCCGAGCAGCCGGTCGCCGAAGGATTGCAGATCGTAGCGATAGAGATAGAGCGAGACGAGGCCGAGAATGATGACGAGCCAGACAGCGAGCTGGCGGATGACGGTACTGAGGCTGCCGCGTCTTCCCGCCAGAATGCCGGCGGATAACAGGCCGGCAATCGGCAGAAGATAAAGCACGTGGGCGAATTGATCATTGTCGATACCGAGCGTTCGGCCGCCGTCGTGATTGATGAGAAGCAGGCCAAGGCCGACGGCCAGCAGAAGGAGAACGATGGTCAGCCTGTTCATGCGGTATGTGTCTCCTTGGCGGTCTTGGGCAGGTTTGCCAGTCTTTGCGGCAGCAACGCCATGATTTCGCGCCTCTTCTCGTCGCTATATCCCGCCCAGCCGCCGATTTCATCCAGCGTACGGCCGCAGCCGATGCAGAGGCTCACGGTTTCATCGAGGCGGCAGATATGAATGCAGGGTGTTTCCATGATGATTTATATCAGGCCGTCACGCTGCAAGGGCAAGGGCGACGAGAATCACGATCTCCGTGATCTGCTGGCAGGCGCCGATGGTGTCGCCGGTATGGCCGCCGATCTTGCTGTCGCAGAGCCTGCCGAAAAACGCCGCCGCCAGAAAGGCTGCCGCCAGCACAAGGGCAATCGACAGAAGAGGCAGGGCGTGCAGCGTGAAGAGTGTGAAAAGCAGCAGCCCGATCACCAGCGCGATGTTGCGCTCGTTTGTTCCCGGCTGGCCGGCGCCGGCAGCGATTCCGGAGGTTTTGGCAGCGGGCAGGGACTGCCAGTGCCACACCATCGGGGCGCGGCTGAGGACGAGTGCGGCAATCAGGCAGGCGGCGGCGGTTTTTCCCGGCAGGGTCTCGACCAGCGATGCGAGTGCCGTGGCGCGCAGCGCGAAGGACAGGACCATGGCGATGGTGCCATAGCTGCCAATGCGGCTGTCTTTCATGATCTCAAGGGTGCGGGCCTTGTCCTTGCCGCTGCCGAAACCGTCAGCCGTGTCGGCCAGCCCGTCCTCATGCAATGCGCCTGTGATGAGCGCTGTCAGGCCGATGGCAAGCCAGCCCGTGAGCTGCGGTGACGCGTCGAAACCGGCGAAAACCACCACCAGGAAAGCGGCGGGCAGGGCGATCAGCAGGCCGGCGGCTGGAAAGGCGCGGGCAGTGCGACGCATCGACACGCCGTCGGTATTGTCGAAAAACCGTGAGGGAACCGGCAGGCGGCTGAGAAAGGCAACGGAATGCATGACATCTGTTATAAAATCCCCGGCCTTCATGCTCTCTCCGTTGCCGTCGCTGCATTTCCGGTTGTTCCGCGGCGCATCCGCGATTATGAGAGGCGCAACAAAGACCGATTTGCCGGAAAACACAAGTTCCGGACGCATGAGCCGATGCGAAAGCCAACCCGGCGATGAGAGAGACAGATATCATGAGCATGAGCGGATTGCCCTTCGACGATTTTCGCGCGCTGCTGCGCGAGCTTCCCGGCCCGGATACCCATGCGCTTGTGGCGGCCAAGGAGCGCAATGCGCAGCTGACCAAGCCTGCCGGTTCGCTCGGACGTCTGGAGGAAATCGCCATGTGGCTCGCCGCATGGTCCGGCCGTTCGCCCGCCGTCACCCGTCCGCTGGTGGCGATTTTCGCCGGCAACCACGGCGTCACCCGGCATGGGGTTACGCCCTATCCGACATCGGTTACCCAGCAGATGGTGGAGAATTTTGCGGCAGGCGGTGCGGCAATCAACCAGATCTGTGTTGCAAACGATCTTGGCCTGAAGATTTTCGATCTGGCGCTGGATTATCCGACCGGCGACATTACCTGCGAACCGGCGCTTTCGGAGCGCGACTGTGCCGCCACCATGGCCTTCGGCATGGAAGCGATTGCCGGCGGCACCGATCTGCTCTGCGTCGGTGAAATGGGCATTGGCAACACCACGATTGCGGCTGCGATCAATCTTGCGCTTTATGGCGGCACGGCGGAAGAATGGACCGGTCCCGGCACCGGCTCGGAAGGCGACGTCATGGCCCGCAAGATCGCCGCCGTGAAGGCCGCGGTGGAGTTCCACAAGGACCATCTGTCCGATCCGCTCGAAATCATGCGCCGTCTCGGCGGACGCGAAATCGCGGCGATTGCCGGTGCGATCCTTGCGGCGCGCGTGCAGCGCATCCCCGTCCTGATCGACGGTTATGTGGCGACGGCTGCTGCCGCTCTCCTCAAGGCTGCCAATCCTTCGGCGCTCGACCATTGCCTGATCGGCCATGTCTCGGGCGAGCCCGGCCATCTGGCCGCCGTCGAAAAGCTCGGCAAGACGCCGCTCCTGGCGCTTGGTATGCGTCTCGGTGAAGGCACGGGGGCAGCGCTTGCCGCCGGTATCGTCAAGGCCGCCGCCGCCTGCCATTCCGGCATGGCGACGTTCGAAGCGGCGGGTGTGGACACCCGCATCAGCCCGCCCACCGAGCATTGAGGTCAAAAATGGACGCGACGCCGCAAAAACCGCAACCGGAACCCGTCTTTCGCAAGGAAAAAGGCTGGCGGCATCTTTTTGCCGCCGCCCGCTATTCCGTGCAGGGGCTTGGCCGGCTGTGGCAGGAGGCGGCGTTCCGGCACGAAGTTCTCGCCTTCGGCGTGGGGCTCGCGCTGCTTCTGGTGGCCGGCGCGCCGTTCGCGCATCTTCTCGTTTTCACGGTGCTGATGCTGCTCCTGTTTTCGGTTGAGGCGCTGAATACGGCGATCGAGGAGCTGGTGGACCGCATTTCGCCGGAAATCTCCTCGGTCGGACGGCACGCCAAGGATCTCGGCTCCTTTGCCGTCTTCTGCCTGTTGCTGGCGAACGGACTTTTCGTGCTGTATTCGCTGGTGACGATGCTGTTCTTCTAAAAGCGTCTTTGCGGCTCAAGCGAAGGAGCGCCGGCGCGGCTGGATGGCGTGGGTTTCTTCCACGGCCGGCAGGCTCTGCAACACACGTTTTGCCGGCAGGATGGCGATCCCTTCGGTGCCTTCGCGCAACTTCGATTTCAGGATGAACTGGCCATCATGCTTGGCGAGGATGGCCTGGACGATGGGCAGGCCAAGGCCGGTTCCCTGTTCCGCGCTCTTGATCGCAATCGATCCTTGACCGAAGGCGGACAGCACCACCGGAATTTCATCTTCGGGAATGCCGGGGCCGTTATCCCTGATCGAAACATATTGCCCGCCGCCCGCCGTCCAGCCGGCCTTCACCAGAATCTCGCCGCCCTGCGGGGTGAATTTCACCGCATTGGAGAGCAGGTTGAGAATGACCTGACGGATGGATTTCTCGTCGGCCCAGACCTGCGGCAGGCTGCTTTCGAACTGCTGGGAAATCCGGATATTCTTGGCGCGGGCGCGCAGCTGGATCATGCCGATGCAGTCCTCGGCGATTTCCAGCATGGAGATGGATTCCTCGTTGAGATCGTAACGGCCGGCCTCAATGCGCGACAGGTCGAGGATTTCGTTGATGAGGTCGAGCAGATGCTGGCCGGAGCGGTGGATATCGCCGGAATATTCCTTGTAGAGCGGATTGTTGAGCGGACCGAGCACCTCTGAAGACATGACCTCGGAGAAGCCGAGAATGGCGTTGAGCGGGGTTCTGAGCTCATGCGACATGGAGGCGAGAAAGCGCGATTTCGCCAGATTGGCTTCTTCCGCACGTCGCCGCGCCTCGTCGGACATCGAATTGGCGACTTCGAGTTCGGCGATCAGGTCGTCTTTCTCCGTCTGAGATGACAGGAGCTTGATGCTGGTCTGGTAAAGCCGGCTGGTGATGCGATGACAGAAGAGGATGGCCATGCCGAACATCAGCGCGAGACCGACATCGAAAGGATTGCGCGAGATTGCCGAAGTCATGCAGAGAGCCGCAAGCACCGGCAAAAAGGTCATGAAGGTCGCCCGCCGCAGCATGAAATTGGCCATGGCGGTGAGCGAAAGCGCGATCAGCAGCGTCGAGCCCTTGAAGAAAAGGACGAGCGTCGGGTCGTTGCGAACCGGTTCGGTCAGCGCAAACATCGCCCAGGCGCAGCCGATGAGTATCTGCATGCCGAGGAAGAGGCTTTTCCAGCGCTTAAGATTGTCGGCCGTGATTTCCTGTTTTGCCGCACGCTTGGCCAAGAGCAGAGAGAAAGCGTGGAAGCTCAGCGCCATCAACGACCAGATGATCAGACTGATGTCGCGGGTGATGTAAAGGCCGATGATGGAGGCGAGCACGATGAAAAGCGGCATGATCATCGCGCCCTGCAGGGTTTCGGCGATGTGCATGGTCAGCATTTCGCGTTCATAGGCGTCGCTTGCGCCGGCCCCTTGTTGCAGGCGTTCACGCGTCGTCTTCACCGTGTCGAAAACCGCCTTGTTGCGGTGTTTTTTCGACCGGTCGACGATGATCTTGTCGGTGGACGTGCTGACGCTTTTACTCATTGTTACAACGCAGGGTGACATGAACCCTTGCAGACTACGCGCAAAATCTTAAGAAGATGCTGCTCGGAAAGGATTTGTTTGCCATTTCTGACAAGGGTTTGTTGTTACATGAGACGAAATGGAGGCAAGAGCAGGCGTTTTTCTGCATTTCGCGATGGCGGACTTTTTGTCGCCACGGTTTTTCTCGGCATTCTGATTGCCGCCAAGCTCGACCAGATCAACAGCGAGACCTATAACGGCCGCTTCTTCGTGATCGACGGCGATACGCTCTCGATGGGTGAGGAACGTTTCCGGCTGCTTGGCATCGATGCACCCGAGCTTGCGCAGACATGCCTGCGTGGCAGCGAAAGCTGGCCGTGCGGCGAGGAGGCGCGTCGTGTTCTGCAAAGGCTGGCCGGGGTGGCCGACTTTTCCTGTTCCGGCAGTTCCAGGGACAGTTACGGGCGGCGGCTGGTTTATTGTTCCGCCGGCGGCAGGGATGTCTCGTCGGAAATGGTGTCGGCGGGTTTTGCCGTCGCATCCGGTTATTTCCAGTTTTCCAGCGAGCAGGCGGCGGCGCGCAGGCGGGAACGCGGAATCTGGGCGGGAGAATTCGAAAAACCGTCGCAATGGCGGCGGGAGCATCGCGGCGCGGATCTGGAAACGCCGCCGTGGGGTTTTCTCACAATTGTCCGTCATCTTCTGGGGTGGGATCATGGTTGAGCTGGCGCCGGTGCGTGATGACGGGCTGGACGGATTACGCGGCGAAATCGCGCGCTGTCGGCTCTGTCGCGACAAGCCGCTCAAGGGAATGGCCGATCGCCTGCCGCACGAACCCAGGCCGGTGGTCGTCATGTCGACCAAGGCGCGCATCCTGATTGCAGGGCAGGCGCCGGGGCTTCGCGTACATGAAACAGGGCTGCCGTTCAACGACGCCTCGGGCGACAGGCTGCGCCTGTGGCTGAACGTCGATCGGCAGACGTTCTACGATCCGGATCGTTTCGCCATCGTGCCCATGGGCTTTTGTTTTCCCGGTTATGACGAGAAGGGCAGCGACCTGCCGCCCCGGCGCGAATGTGCGCCGCAATGGCGTGAGCGGGTAATGGCGGCGATGCCGCAGGTGGAGCTGATCCTCGCTGTCGGCCAATATGCGCAGGCGTTTCACCTGGGGGAAAGGCGGCGCAAGACCATGACGGAAACGGTGCAGGACTGGCGCAGCTATCTCCACGCGAATTCCGGTCCCGGAATTCTTCCCTTGCCGCATCCAAGCTGGCGCAATACCGGCTGGCTGAAGAAGAACCCGTGGTTCACGTCGGAACTGCTGCCAGTTCTGCGGCAATATGTGGAAATGCGGCTTTAGTGAAACAATTTTCTGTTTTTTTGCGAAAATTAGTGTATTGAAAGGAAATTAATTCAGGAGGATAGACGCATTGGATCGCCTTGACCGTAAGATTTTGCGCATTCTGCAAGAGGATTCCACGCTGGCCGTTGCCGATCTGGCGAAAAAGGTCGGTCTTTCCACGACGCCCTGTTGGCGGCGTATCCAGAAGATGGAGGAAGACGGCGTCATCCGCCGGCGCGTGGCCTTGCTCGATCCGGTCAAGGTCAATACCAAGGTCACGGTATTTGTTTCCATCCGCACAGCCTCCCATTCCATTGAGTGGCTGAAGCGTTTCTCCGAGGTGGTTTCCGAGTTTCCGGAAGTCGTCGAATTTTACCGCATGAGCGGCGATGTCGATTATCTGCTGCGCGTGGTAGTGCCCGATATTGCGGCCTATGACGCCTTCTATAAGCGCATGATCGCCAAGATCGAAATTCGCGATGTCTCCTCCGCCTTCGCGATGGAGCAGATCAAATATACGACCGAGCTGCCGCTCGATTACATGCTGCTGGACAATCCAAAATCCGGCGAGGAGTGATCCGCCGCCAATCCGGTTTTGGAGCAATGCCCTTTCCGGTAGTCGGGGAGGGCATTTTTCGTTTTGCGGGTTTAGGTGACGGAAAATCGAATCTCTTCAAGCCGCTGGGTGGTCTTGATGAGATATTGATTCAGCAAAGAAGCAGACGTGGCGTTGAAACGAGCGTCCGCCGCTTGTTTCTTCTCCCCGGCGGAGAGAAGAAAGATGCCGCGACGCTGCCTCAGCCTTTGAGCTTGGCGATAATCAGATGGCCGGGCGTCGGATTGCCGTCCTGCATGCGCACGTTGATGTCGGTCACTTCAACGACCTCGAAACCGGTCGCGGCCAGTCTTTCCCGAACATAGGTTTCCGCATGGGCGAAACGCTGGTGCGGGCCGACCATATAGGGACGTCCGGCCAGGGTATCTTCGGGCAGGGTTTCCGACGAGAAGATCAGCAGGCCACGGGCGTTGAGGTTTTCGGCGGCGCCGAAAAACAGTGGCTCCAGCGCGCCGAGATAGGGCAGCACATCGGTGGCAGTGATGATGTCGAAAGGTTCGTCGTCATTGTCTTCAAGAAAATCCTCGGCTTCGGCGACGTAGAGCGTCTCGTAGAGGTCTTTCTCGTGGGCGATTTCGACCATGTTTTCGGAAATGTCGATGCCGGTGATGTCGTCTGCCATATCGCGCAACGCTTCGCCGGTGAGGCCGGTGCCGCAGCCGAGATCGAGCAGGCGCTTGAAGGGACCGAGGTTCAGCGTCTGCAGCCGCTGGCGCACCATCATCGGCACGGCGTAACCGAGCTGCTCGACAAGAATGTCCTCGAAAGCTTCGGCGTGCTGGTCGAACAGGGTTTCGACATAGGCGTCAGGCGCTTTCGGCGGGGTTTCGCCCCGGCCCATGGCGGCGATGCGCACGGCCGCGCCGCCGTGATCGTCCGGATCGATGGCCAGAACCTCTTCATAGGCCTTGACCGCCGCGTCCACATCGCCGGCTTTTTCAAGCGCGAGCGCACGGTTATAGGCCTCGGCAAGCGCCTCTTCGTCGATTTTCTGGTTCTTCGTCATCGTGCCTTATCCGTCAGCATCTTCAGTTGAGGTTTGCTGTAAGCCGCATCGGGGACGGGCGCAATGTTTATGTGGTGCGACGGCTCAGTGGATGATGAACTCCCCTTTGAGCGCGCGCCATTCCTGCGCCGAGATTACCTGCCGGTGCACGTAGCGGACGGAGTGCAGCGGTCCGTCGAGCTTTTCCTTCCAGAATTGGAGGAAGCCATGCATTTCGGGGAAGTCTGGGGCAAGATCATAGTCCTGCCAGACATAGGTCTGGAGAACCAGCGGATGATCCGGCAGGCGATAAAATATCTGGGCGGTGGTGAGGCCGTAGCCCCTCAGCATCATTTCCATGTCCTTGTTCATGACGGCGGTTCCCGTTTCCATGATTGCCGATCACAGCGTTGCCGCTGTATCGAATATGGGAACACGTCATGGTTAACCCAAGCTTGCCAAAGACATGGATACGTCACAAATTTGTTATATTTTTCAGAGTGTTGGCAGCCTCTCCTGATGAGTGCTGCCAACTTTGCGGCTAGCGCTTGAGGTGACGGGTCAGGCGTGCTTCCAGCCATGCCCAGACATGCCGCAGCGTTTCGACGATCGCCAGGTAGAAGATCGCGGCCCAGAGGTAGGCCTGATAGTCGAAGGTGCGGGAGAAGGCGTAACGGGTCTGGCCCATCAGGTCGAAGACCGTGACGATCGAGACCACGGCCGAACCCTTGATCATCAGGATGATCTCGTTGCCATAGGGACGCAGCGCCACGATGAGCGCCTGCGGCAGGATGATCTTGCGGAAAGTGACGAGTTTCGACAGGCCGAGCGAGGCGGCGCCCTCATGCTGGCCGCGCGGTACGCTGCGGATCGCGCCGCGCAGGATTTCGGCCTGATAGGCGGCGGTGTTGAGTGTGAGCGACAACAGGCCGCAATACCAGGCCTCCCGGAAGAACCACCACAGGCCGACGGTTTCCAGCCCCTGGCGGAAACTGCCGAGGCCGTAATAGATCAGGAAAAGCTGCGCCAGTAGCGGCGTGCTGCGGAAGACATAGACATAGGCATAGGCCAGCGCGCCGACGATGCGGTTTTCCGACATGCGGCCGAAGGCGATCGGCACGGAAAGAATGGCGCCGAGAATGATCGAGCTGCCGACGAGGGTGATGGTGGTGATGAGACCGTCGATATAGCGCGGTCCGTAGCGCTGGAATTTGTCCCAGTCCCAGCCCTCGATCATGGCGAAGATCAGCGCGGCGGCGAGCAACAGCCAGAGCGTGATGACGGCGACGCCGACGATGCGCGAAATATTGAGCGGCTTGTCCGCGACGGCCGGTGCGGGGCGGGGCGGGATGAGTTCCTGAATATGGCTCATCTGCTCGCCTCCGACTTGCGCGACCAGCGATCGATGAAGCCTATGCCAATGGAGGATAGCAGCGCGAGGATGAGGTAGAGCAGGCAGGCGATGCTGTAGAAGAAGAAGGCTTCCTTGCTGACGCGGGCGGCGATGCCCGTCTGGCGAACGATATCGGCAAGGCCGATGATCGACACATAGGACGTGTCTTTGAGCAGGATGACCCAGAGATTGGTCATGCCGGGCAGGGCGATGCGGACAAGTTGCGGAATGATGATGAGCACCATTGTGCGGCCCCGCGAAAGCCCCAGCGCCGCACCCGCCTCATATTGTCCCTTCGGTATGGCCTTGAAGGCGGAGAGCAGCACTTCAGACGCATAGGACGAAAACACCACCGAGAGCGCCACCATGCCGGCCACGAAGGCGTTGATCTCGATCGGACCGGTGAAGCCGACATAACCGGCCGCCGATTGCAGCAGCATCTGGATGCCGTAATAAACGATGAAGAGCGTCAGCAGTTCCGGCAGGCCGCGGAAGATGGTGGTGTAGATGCCGGTCGCCAACCGCAGCGATTTTTCTTCCGATTGTGCGGCGAGCGCGATGAGAAAACCGATCAGCAGCCCCACGGGCAGGGTGGCAAGCGCCAACGAGATGGTGACCTTGACGCCGAAGGCGATTTCATCGCCCCAGCCCGCATCGCCGCAGGCGACGAGAGTGCCGTTTCCGAAAAGCGAGAAGAGACCGACCGGCCCGCAAAAGGGATCGAGAAGTGTCGAGACATAGGTCCAGAACGCACCTATGGCGGAAAATGCTCCGCTCATGCCAATTTTCCCCTGCGGTCTTAAGCCGCCGTGATTGTTATTGTGACGTTTTCAAACAAAAATGGCGGAAGGGCAACCCTTCCGCCACGAGATTTCAACAGGCCGAACGGGCTTACTCGCCGTAAACGTCGAAATCGAAGTACTTTTTGTTGATCTCCTGATACTTGCCGCTGGCACGAATGGCGGCGATGGCGGCGGTGAACTTGTCGGCAAGCGCCGTGTCACCCTTGCGCACGGCGACGCCCGCACCATTGCCGTTGATCTCGACATCGACCGGAAGCGGCGTCAGGATCTTGCAGCAGGCGCCCGCATCCGTCTTCAGCCATTCCGACAGCACGACGATATCGTCGATGACGGCGTCGATACGGCCATTGGCGATGTCGAGCTTATATTCGTCGGCGGTCGGATACATCTTCACGTCGGCATCCGGGAAATGCTTTTCTGCATAGTTGGAGTGGGTGGTGGAACCTTGCGCGCCGAGCGCCTTGCCCTTCAGATCGTCGACGGACTTGATCGGAGAATCCTTCGGCACGGCGATGGCCGGCGGGGTGTTGTAATATTTCTTGGAGAAGTCGACCTTCTCGAGACGCTCGGGCGTGATCGACATGGACGCGATGATGGCGTCGAACTTCTTGGCCTGAAGGGCGGGAATGATGCCGTCCCAGTCATTGGTGACGAAGGTGCACTCGGCCTTCATTTGTTCGCACAGAGCCTTGGCGATGTCGATGTCGAAGCCGGTCAGTGTGCCGTCGGCTTCGAGATTGTTGAAGGGCGGGTAGGCGCCTTCCGTGCCGATGACGATCTTGTCCTGCGCAAGCGCAGCGCCCGAAAACAGCGAGATGGCGGCAATCGATACGGCTGCGAGCAGACGGGTGGAAATAGGCATTTCGATCCTCTCTTTTGGTCGTTCATCCGCGGTCTGTTGTTGTTTTCAGTGCGGACGCCATGGGCGCCGGGCGCAGCGGTGTACCGCCTGCCGCCTGAGCGCGATTGGGATTATTCATCCGGTTGGTCAAAAAATGCAACTGCAATATTAGTGATCGCGTTTGTGCCGCAGAGCTTCCACGAAAAGGCCTTGATCTGTTCATTTCCGGTACAGAAGCATCTGGTCATCATGGGAACCGGAGCGTGTGTTAGGCGTTGAACAGCGCCTGCGTGCCAAGCCGGGCCCACGACGTCGCATAATTTGCGACCCATAAATGACGGCAGATGAGGAAGCACTGATGCTGAAGAAGAAAAACACATTGCTGACCGGGGTGGTTTTTCCGCTCATGTCTCTCGCGATCGCGGTCGAGCCAGCAGCGGCGGGCTTTGCCGGTGCGTCCCGCGCGCAGGCGCCGATCTCGCAGGTAGCGCCCGGACAGATCATTCTGGCGCAGGCGGAGCCGGCACAGGAAAACCCGGAAGAGGAACTCAAGAAGAAGCGTCAGCAGGCGGAGGAGGCGCAGCCCCAGGCCGAGCCCAAGCGTGAGGAACGCGCCCCGGAGCCCCAGCGCGAGCCGGAGCCAAAGCGCGAGGCGCCTCCAGAACCGCAGCAGCGTGAGGCGCGTCCCGAACCGGTACCTGCCGAGCAGCCGCAGGAGCGTCCCCGCACGCCTGAGCGCGCGAAGGAACCGCAGGGCGAGGGCGAACAGCGCCCGGCCCGCCAGCGCGAAGCAGCCCCGGAAGCAGCGCCTGCCGAACAGCAGCCGCAGGAACGCCCGCGCAAGCCCGCCCGCGCTGAACAGCCGGCCGCAGAGGGCGAGCAGCGACCCGAGCGCCCGCGCAGGGAGCCAGCGAAGGAACCGGCCGCCGAGCAGCAGCCTGCCGCGCGGCCTGAAAATTCCGAGCAGCCTGCCAAGCCCGCGCCCGAGAAGAAGCCGGTAGAAGAAAAAGCACCGGAGCAGAAAGCGGCACCTGCCGAAAAACCCGTGCCCGAGAAGAAACCCGCAGCGCCCGAGCCGGCTGCGAAAGAAGCACCGGTTCCGACAGAGGCGCCCATGCCCGCACGCCCGCCTGCGCCCGAAGCACAGCCCAACCCCGCTCCCGGCCAGCAGCCTTCAGAGCAGCCACCGGTTAAGGGTGAACCCGCAGCCCCACTGCCGGGCACACCGACGCCGCCGCCAAGCGGTGCGACGACCGGACAGGCGCCGGCCGGAGAAGCCGTTCCCAATCAGGTCGCTATTCCACAAACGGAAGCGCCGCCGATGACGAAGGAAGAGCTGGACAAGGCCAAGGCAATCGCCAAGGACCCGTCCAAGACCGCCGATACCGTCATTCTGCCGGTCGACAAGGGCGCCGCCGTTCTCGACAGCGACAAGGAAGTGGAACGTTCCGGCAATCGCCAGACCCGCGAGGAGCGCCGCCGTGAACGCGAACAGGCGGGTGACGTGAAGGTTCCGACCTCCGACGCGGAGGCGCAGCGCGCCGGCGCGGCCGAAGGCAAGGCTCCGCCGCCGCCCGTCAAGATGGAGGCCATCACCTCGCAGCAGGGCGAGCGTGTCGACCGTCGCCCGCAATATGAGCGGCCGGAAGGCGTGCGCGAATGGCAGCCACGCGAAGGCCGCCCGCGTGATCGCGACCGCAATGCGCCGATCATCCTGCAATTCGGCGACCGCGTCGTGGTGCGCGGCGACGACAGCCAGCGCTTCATCCGCGATGGTGGCGAGCCCTATTACGAGCGTCTGCCCGGCGGCCGTGTCCGCGAAACCGTGGAGCGCCGTGACGGAACGCAGGTGGTGACGATCCGCAACCGTTATGGCGACGTGATCCAGCGCTCGCGCATCGACGATCGCGGCCGCGAATATGTGCTGTTCTATGCGCCGGAACTGATGGAAGATCCCGACCGCGACTACGTCTATCGCGATCCGGGCCTCGACCTGCCGCCGATGCGCCTGCGCATTCCCGTGACGGACTACATCATCGACACCTCGAGCGATCCGGACCGCGATTATTATCGCTTCCTGGAACAGCCGCCGGTCGAGCCGGTGGAGCGGGTCTATTCGCTGGATGAAGTGCGGTATTCGGCCCGTATCCGCGACAAGGTGCGCCGTATCGACCTCGATACCATCACCTTCGCCACCGGCAGCGCCGAAATTCCGATGGCGCAAGCCCGTTCGCTGCGCAAGGTGGCGGATGCAATCAACAAGGCGCTGGATAAAAATCCGGGTGAAACCTTCCTGATCGAAGGTCATACCGATGCCGTCGGTTCGGATGAAAGCAATCTCGTTCTGTCCGACGAGCGCGCCGCCTCCGTCGCCAATGTGCTGACCGATGTCTACGGTATTCCGCCGGAAAACCTCGCGACACAGGGCTACGGCGAGCGCTACCTGAAGGTCCAGACGCTCGGCCCGGAACAGCAGAACCGCCGCGTCACCATCCGCCGCGTGACGCCGCTGGTGAAGCCGGTCGCTCAGAACTGATTGGGTTCTGATAAAAAAAAGGGCCCGGAAGGCGTAAGCTCTCCGGGCCTTTTTGTTGTCGTGACGGGTCTTTCCTGCAACTCGACGTCATCCTCGGGCTCGTCCCGAGGATCCAATCACGTCTCACCGGACGAGGCGTCGCAGATGTCCGGGACAGGCCCGAGCATGACGGAGGGGAAGTTTGCGACCTGCGACTTCCGGAAAGTCAAAAGCTCGCGACTCTTCTTTATTTTGACGAAGCCTCTCTGCTGTCAAACGGAACGAAGAGGGCAGAAATGGCCTCAGTTCAACGCCACGGCGATTTCCGCAGCAAGCTGCGCATTGTTGCGCACCAGCGCGATATTGGTTTCCAGGCTGCGGCCATCCGTCAGGCGGAAGATGTCGCCAAGCAGGTAGGGGGTAACTTCCTTGCCGGTCACTTCGTCGCGTTCGGCGTGGGATATGGCCCGGTTGATGTAGATTTCCATCTCCTCGCGCGGAATTTCATCCTCTTCCGGCACGGGATTGGCCACCAGCATTCCGCCATCGATACCCAGCTGTTCGCGGGTCGCCTGGAAATTGGCAATGGCTGCGGGGCTGTTGAGCGAGAGCGGGCTCGGCAGGCCAGAGGAGCGCGACCAGAAAGCCGGGAATTCTTCCGAGCCGAAGGTTACGACCGGCACGCCGTTGGTTTCGAGGACTTCAAGCGTCTTCGGGATGTCGAGGATAGCCTTGGCACCAGCGCACACGACGATCACGCCGGTCTTGGCAAGCTCGGTCAGGTCGGCGGAGATGTCGAAGGTCTCTTCAGCACCCTTGTGCACGCCGCCGATGCCGCCGGTGGCAAAAACGCGAATGCCGGCGCGAGCGGCGGCGATCATGGTCGCTGCAACCGTGGTCGCGCCTGTCCGGCGCTCGGCGATCGCAAAGGCGATATCGGCGCGCGAGACCTTCATGGCGTCGGTGGTCTTCGCCAGCGCCTCGAGCTGGTCTTTCTCAAGGCCGATATGGAGGGTGCCGTGAATGACGGCGATGGTGGCCGGAACCGCACCCTGATCGCGGATGATCTGTTCGACGCTTTCCGCCATTTCGATATTGCCGGGGTAAGGCATGCCGTGGGTGATGATGGTCGATTCGAGCGCGACGATCGGCGCGCCGCGCTGCTTGGCGGCGGCGACTTCCTGAGAATAGACGATGGGCAGGAGCGGGGAGATGGGGCGGGTCATTTCATCTGTTCCAGTTTTTAAAAGCGGGTTCATGCCAGCATTTCAGCCTGGGGAACAAGCCCCAACATGGCATCGACACTGTCTTTTGATAGGTCTTGCGAGGTGGCGAAGGGCGATTGCACGGTGATAGCCGCTGCCGCAGCCCCCCGTCTCAATGCCTCCGAGATTGTTTCTCCCTCGGCAATGGCGGCGAGATAACCGGAGGCCATGGCATCACCGGCGCCGGTGACATCCTTCACCTCGCGGATAAGGGGTGGGTGGAGGATTGCTTTTCCCGTCCCGTTGAAGGCCACGACTTCGCTTGCGCCGCGCGTGACGACGCCGCCGGAAAGCCCGGCCTTGCGCAGAATGTCCGGCCAGTCACGGACATTGGCCGCCGTCTCGCCGGTCAGCGCGCGGGCTTCCGCTTCGTTCATGAAGAGGATGTCGATATCGCCGAGCGCCGCCTTCAGCTTCACAGCCTTGGCCGGCGAAATGGCTATGGCCGCCAGCGGCTTCTCACAGGTGCGGGCGATGAGGCCAAGCGCCGTCAGCGTATCCTCGGGCAGGTTGGCGTCGCAAAGCAGGATATCGCTCGTCCTTATTGCCTCGCGCACGGCGCGTATCTTGAGGCGGCGCGGGGTGAAGAGTTTGTAGAGATCCATATCGGCAAGCGCGATGACGAGGTTGCCATCGCGCTCCAGAATGGCCGTGTAGCTTGGCGTGCGCCGGTCGAGGAAGGTGAACGGCGTGTCTTCCACGCCCGCCTGACGTGCGGCCTCCGCCACCGCTTCGCCCGTCACGTCGCCGCCGCGCGGCGCGATAATGCGGACCTGAAAGCCGAGCCGGGAAAGATTGCGCGCGGCGTTGAAACCGCCGCCGCCCGCCTCTTCCATCCACGAGCCGGGGTTGCTGGCGCCCGGCGCCGTTTCAGTCTCGATCATGCCGCGTCTGTCGATATGCGCGCCGCCCAGAACGAGTATTTTCTTCACGCTTGCGTTTCCCTCTCTGGCGGATGGAAAGACCGGACGATTCGGCCTAAACTGACGTCTTCCTGACCTCGCCTCCGGTTTGCGGCTATGGGCCACGCACAGAAAAACGAAAGCAGAACAAACGACTTATCACTATTTGTTTTCAATATGCTGGCTCAGCCTTGTGAAATGAGAACAAATAGAGTACATACCGTTTCCATACTGCTTCATTGCCTGTGCGGCTTCAATAACCTAAAGGTGGTTCGGATGGCACAAAATTCTTTGCGTCTCGTAGAGGATAAATCGGTGGATAAAAGCAAGGCACTGGAAGCGGCGCTCTCCCAGATCGAACGGTCGTTCGGCAAGGGATCGATCATGAAGCTCGGTTCCAATGAAAATGTGGTTGAGGTGGAGACCGTTTCGACGGGTTCGCTCAGCCTGGATATCGCGCTCGGCATCGGCGGTCTGCCGAAGGGGCGCATCATTGAAATTTACGGTCCGGAAAGCTCGGGTAAAACGACGCTGGCGCTGCAGACAATCGCGGAAGCCCAGAAGAAGGGCGGCATCTGCGCCTTCGTCGATGCCGAACATGCGCTCGATCCGGTCTATGCCCGCAAACTTGGCGTGGATTTGCAGAGCCTGTTGATCTCGCAGCCGGATACGGGCGAGCAGGCGCTTGAGATCACCGATACGCTGGTGCGCTCCGGCGCGGTGGACGTTCTTGTGGTCGACTCCGTTGCGGCGCTGACGCCGCGGGCGGAAATCGAAGGCGAGATGGGCGACAGCCTGCCGGGTCTTCAGGCGCGTCTGATGAGCCAGGCGCTGCGCAAGCTGACGGCTTCGATCTCCAAGTCGAAGTGCATGGTCATCTTCATCAACCAGATCCGTATGAAAATCGGCGTCATGTTCGGTTCGCCGGAAACGACGACCGGCGGTAACGCTCTCAAGTTCTACGCCTCGGTGCGTCTCGACATCCGCCGTATCGGCGCGGTCAAGGAACGTGAAGAGGTTGTCGGCAACCAGACGCGCGTCAAGGTCGTCAAGAACAAGATGGCACCGCCCTTCAAGCAGGTGGAATTCGACATCATGTATGGCGAAGGCGTTTCCAAGACCGGTGAGCTGGTCGATCTCGGTGTTAAGGCCGGTATCGTCGAGAAATCCGGCGCCTGGTTCTCTTATAACAGCCAGCGTCTGGGGCAGGGGCGTGAAAACGCCAAAACCTTCCTGCGCGACAATCCGGATACGGCAAACGAGATCGAACTGGCGCTGCGCCAGAATGCCGGCCTGATTGCGGATCGTTTCCTGCAGAATGGCGGTCCTGATGCCGGCGATGACGGCGACGGTGACGAGGGTTGATCCTGTCGTTGAGTTTCAGGAATCCGATGCAGGTTCGCCTGTCTTGATGTGAATTGATTGAACAAAATGGGCCGTGCGATTTCTGTCGTGTGGCCCTTTTTGTTTGTCGCTGCGCCTTCACCGGTCTCCATGGCTGGACAGGGCTGGATACGGACGATAAAAGCCATTGATTTTGCAATATAGCCATCGTTGCCGATGGCGGTGATGGACTCCAGTTGTGAGCGGTGTGTGGGCATGAGCGGTGTAAATGAAATTCGGTCGACCTTCCTCGACTACTTCAAGAAGAACGGACACGAGATTGTGCCCTCCAGCCCGCTGGTGCCGCGCAACGATCCGACGCTGATGTTCACCAATGCCGGCATGGTGCAGTTCAAGAACGTCTTTACCGGTCTTGAAAGCCGTCCCTATTCCACCGCGGCATCCGCGCAGAAATGCGTGCGCGCTGGCGGCAAGCATAATGACCTCGACAATGTCGGTTATACTGCCCGCCACCACACTTTCTTCGAAATGCTCGGCAATTTCTCCTTCGGCGATTATTTCAAGGAAGAGGCGATCACGCATGCCTGGAACCTGATCACCAAGGAATACGGCATCGACCGCAACCGTCTGCTGGTCACGGTCTATCACACCGACGACGAGGCCTTTAACCTCTGGAAGAAGATTGCCGGTTTCTCCGACGACCGCATCATCCGCATCCCGACCAGCGACAATTTCTGGGCGATGGGCGATACCGGTCCGTGCGGCCCCTGTTCGGAAATCTTCTATGATCACGGCGATCATATCTGGGGCGGCCCGCCCGGCTCGCCGGATGAGGATGGTGATCGCTTCATCGAAATCTGGAACCTCGTCTTCATGCAATATGAGCAGGTGACGAAGGAAGAGCGCATCGACCTGCCGCGCCCGTCGATCGACACCGGCATGGGGCTGGAGCGTATTTCCGCGCTGCTGCAGGGCAAGCATGACAATTACGATACGGACCTGTTCCGTGCACTGATCGCCGCTTCCGTCGAAGCGACCGGCGTTCCCGCCGAAGGCGAAAAGCGCGCCAGCCACCGCGTCATCGCCGACCATCTGCGCTCGTCCGCCTTCCTCATTGCCGATGGCGTGCTGCCGTCCAATGAAGGGCGCGGTTATGTTCTGCGCCGTATCATGCGCCGCGCCATGCGCCACGCCGAACTTCTCGGCGCGCGCGAGCCGCTGATCTACAGGTTGCTGCCGTCGCTGGTGCAGCAGATGGGCCGCGCCTACCCGGAACTGGTTCGCGCCGAGGCGCTGATCTCCGAAACGCTGAAGCTTGAGGAAACCCGTTTCCGCAAGACGCTGGAGCGCGGCCTGTCGCTGCTGTCCGATGCCACTTCGACGTTGCACAAGGGCGACATGCTGGATGGCGAAACCGCCTTCAAGCTCTATGACACCTACGGCTTCCCGCTCGATCTGACGCAGGACGCGTTGCGCGCCCGCGAAATCGGCGTCGATATTTCCGGCTTCACGGATGCGATGGAGCGTCAGAAGGCGGAAGCCCGCTCGCATTGGGCCGGTTCCGGCGACAAGGCCACCGAAACGATCTGGTTCGAGCTCAAGGAAAAGCTCGGCGCCACCGAGTTTCTCGGTTACGACACGGAAACGGCAGAGGGCGTTGTGCAGGCGATCGTCAAGGACGGCAAGGCTGTCGAAAGCGCTGCGGATGGTGAGGCCGTTCAGGTCGTCGTCAACCAGACGCCGTTTTATGGCGAGTCCGGCGGCCAGATGGGCGATACCGGCGTTATCACCGGCGATAATGGTGCCTTTGCCGTTTCCGATACCCAGAAGCGGGGCGAAGGCCTCTTCGTCCACATGGGCACCGTTTCCAAGGGTGGTCTGAAAGTGGGCGACGCCGTTCAGCTGACGGTCGATCATGACCGCCGCTCGCGCTTGCGTGCCAACCATTCCGCCACTCACCTGCTGCATGAGGCGCTGCGCGAAGTGCTCGGCACCCATGTCGCGCAGAAAGGGTCGCTGGTCGCGCCCGAGCGCCTGCGCTTTGACGTCTCGCATCCGAAGCCGATGTCGGCCGAGGAGTTGAAGGTCGTTGAAGAAATGGCCAACGAAATCGTGTTGCAGAACTCGCCAGTCGTCACCCGTCTGATGAGCGTCGATGACGCTATTGCCGAGGGCGCTATGGCGTTGTTCGGCGAAAAATACGGTGATGAAGTTCGTGTCGTTTCGATGGGCACTGGCCTGCATGGCGCAAAAGCCAACCGTCCTTATTCGGTCGAACTCTGCGGCGGTACGCATGTGGGCGCGACCGGCCAGATCGGTCTCATCCGCATCCTCGGTGAAAGCGCCGTCGGTGCTGGCGTTCGTCGTCTCGAGGCTGTCACGGGGCAGGGCGCGCTTGCCTATCTTTCTGAACAGGATGAGCGAGTGAAAGCGCTGGCCTCATCGCTGAAAGTTCAGCCGGGCGATGTTCTGTCGCGCGTTGAAGGCCTGCTGGACGAGCGCAAGAAGCTTGAGCGTGAGCTTGCCGATGCCCGCCGCAAACTCGCCATGGGCGGCGGCTCGGCGGATGCCGGCGCAAGCGACGTCAAGCAGGTCGCGGGCGTCAACTTCCTGGCAAAATCCATGTCCGGCATCGATGCCAAGGATTTGAAGGGGCTTGCCGATGAGGCCAAGGCTAATCTCGGCTCCGGCGTCGTGCTGCTGATTGCCGTTTCCGAAGACGGCAAGGCAAGTGCTGTTGCGGCCGTGACCGAAGATCTGACGGGCCGTTTCAGCGCTGTTGATATCGTCCGCACCGCTTCCGCCGCCCTCGGCGGCAAGGGCGGCGGCGGACGCCCTGATATGGCGCAGGCCGGCGGCCCTGACGGCGCCAAGGCGCAGGAGGCCATCGAAGCGGTGGCGGCGGCACTGGCTGCCTGATGCGAGAAAATTGAAGAGGGCGGGGCTTTTACCCCGCCTTTTTTAATTCTAGGCTGAGGCTCGCGAGCACGGAAGACGGGGAAGGTAATGCGCTTTGTAAATCCCATCCCTTTTGCGCGCGACATAGACCGCTCCAGAGCGTTTTATCGCGACCGGCTCGGCCTCAAAATATTGCAGGATTTCGGAAGTTTCGTTCTCTTTGAGGGCGGCTTCGCCATCCATGAGGGACGCTCGCTCGAGGAGACTGTCTGGCAGATAACGTCAGGCACGGAAGAGCCCTATGGCAGGCGAAACCTGCTGCTTTACTTTGAGCATGAAGATGTGGATGCGGCTTTTCGAAATATCGCGCCGTATGTGGAGCTCATCCATCCCGTTCAGAAACAGGCCTGGGGACAGAGGGTATTCCGCTTTTATGATCCGGACGGGCATGCAATCGAGATCGGAGAGCCACTCCGCCTGTCCGACGTATAGACCCGCCGCGAAGATCGACCCTGTGGGTGATTTTCGGACGGGCCATGGTTTGTTTTTGGCGAAACAGGGGCGATTATCCCGTCGCCTGCAAGTCCTTCGCTGCCTCTTCGTCAAGCTGGGCGGCGCGCTTGAAGGCCGGTCGGTCAGTGAGATGCGCCATGTATTCCAGAAACGCCGGGCGTTTTTCGATCGTGCCGAAATGCAGCCCCCAACCGACATGCGCGCCGACATAGACATCCGCGGCGGTAAAGAGATCACCGGCGATGAAGCGGTTTTCACTGACCGCGCGTTCGAGCGTATTCATCACATCCGCATAGCTGCCGCAGCCGGCCATGCGCAACTTCTCCTTGGACACTTCAAAACCCATGGCCTTCATGCTTGCCGCCATTTCCAGGGGGCCGGCGGCGAAAAACATCCAGCGGTAATAAAGGCCGCGCGCCTTCGGCGTCGGGGCAAGGTTTGCGCCCGGAAAGGCGTCAGCCAGATAAGCGCAGATCGCCGCCGCCTCGGTGACGATGGTATCGCCGTGCTTGATCGCCGGCACCTTCGCCATCGGGTTTATCAGCCGGTAGGCGGGCGATTTCATCGAGGTTTCGAAACCAAGTATTTCGGTCTTATAGGTAACGCCCACTTCCTCGAGCATCCATCGCGCAATGCGCCCGCGCGACATGGGATTGGTGTAGAAGATCAGTTCACTCATGCTTTTGCCTCCCCAAGCAAAATCGTCGAAGCATCGTGTAAAACCCAACAGAATTTCATGCCTGCGCTTCGCATTTTATGTCCGCAACATCCCTCGCATGTTCCCTGGGGCCGCATGGATGTTACTGTGAATGGTTGACTGTGCCGGGCAAGTTATGTGCAAGTAGATGCTGTTTATCTTAGTTTTATTGTTGTGCTGGCCCTAAGCACGCGGAATCAAATTTTGCGCCTAGTGCAACGGCTAATCAAGGTGCCGTGAACAAAAAAGAAACCTGGTATTGCGCCGGACTTCTTTCTCCTATTTCGGCGCCTCTGGCACTCGATGATGTTTGTTCGCTATCTAGAGCAGATCCTGCTCAATCCGGGTCATAGCCTGCAGCCCTGAAGTAGTTTGCGCATTCCTCCGATGTGAATCGGGGGATCAATGTGCCGACGGCATCCCATAGGGCGTCGATTTTCCGCTCCGCTCGAGCCCGTAGCATAGCTTTCAATTTCGAGAATGCGTTTTCGATGGGATTAAAGTCGGGACTATAGGGTGGCAGGAACATGAGTTTAGCGCCGGCGCGCTCGATGGCGTCGCGCACCCCGGCTGCCTTGTGGGCCGGCAGGTTATCCATAACGACGACGTCGCCGGTCTGAAGGGTCGGCGAGAGCACTTGCTCGACATAGGCCAGGAAGACATTGCCGTTCATCGCTCCATCATAAACGAAGGGTGCGGTCATGCCGGTGAGGCGGAGCGCGCCGGTGAATGTCGTTGTTTTCCAGTGGCCATGTGGCACGCCAGCTCGGCAACGCTCACCTCGAATGGCACGCCCTCGCAGACGCGCCATCTTCGTCGAGAGACCGGTTTCGTCTATAAAGATCAGCTTCTCCGGATCGAGGTCGAGCTGCCCTTCAAACCAGGCTCGCCGGCGTTTCAGGACGTCCGGCCGGTCTTGCTCCAATGCATGTGCGGACTTTTTTTAAACGTCCAGCCGCGGCCCCGCAGCCAGGCACCGAGCGCGCTTCGGCTGATACCTACCTGCCGCTCAACAGACAGACGCTCGACCATTTCATCGAGCGTCACGTCCTTCCGGTCGTCGATCATGGCCACGACAAACGTCTCATGTGCATCAAGGACCGATGGCCGTCGCCAGCCTTGCGGCCGGGACGTAGGTTCACCGTCACTCGCTCGTGCGATCCACCGGATCGCCGTCGAAATCCCAACCCCGAACCGCGCCGCCGACTGGCGCGCAGACATGCCCGCCGCAGACGCTTTTAACACGCGTAGTCGAAGATCATCGCTCAGTGCTCGTCCCATCATCCACCTCTTTCGCAGTGGATGTTGAATCAGCTTCCGCTCGCCCCGTCACTTCACAATCGATTCATCGATCACAGGATCTGCTCTAGAGCTTTCACCCAAACTGCATGGACGCCTTCCCCGTCAAACGTGGCGAGGGTGTCAGATACAGACGCGTCAGCCGGGACGGTTGCATTTCCTTCAAGGTGATCCATCAGAGGCGTGAATGCTTTGCCTATGAGATTTCGTCTACCTTGGTACGTCTCTTCCTCATACTTAATCCAACCCCAGAAAGCGGAGAGGTTGCGGTAGGTGCGGACGAAACTCGGCAGTAGGTTCTTGAATTCATCATTCTGCATAAACTCGCGGCGGAGGTATTCATAGAGAGCGTTTTCACCGCTGCCGCCTGTAGCCCGGTCAACCAAGATGCCCTCTAGCATGGTTGCGCGTTCGATCATGGATTCGGGTAAGTTGCCTTCATTTATCATCAACAATGCACCCCTTGCACGCGGTCGCGCCACCTGCCCCTATACGCGTTTTTGGGCAACGTCTTGGTCGATCATGTCCTTGTAAGCCGAAAGCATGTTTTCAGCATCAGGCCATTGGTTAGTGATGGTGAGAAGCGCATCCAATGGATGTGGCGCGCCTCTTCGTATGGATTTGGAGATTGCCCAAAAAAGATAATCGAGAGTGATGGGAATCCCATCGCCGTTGATCTCAAAGGCGTAGGTATTGTTGATTGCTGCGTGGGTAGGAAACTTCTTATTTGCCTGAGCGATAGCGGCTTTCACCTTGTCAGACTTAGACCGGAATGCCGCATTTTCGGCCCTTTGCGCCGCTTGTTGGTTTGCAGCAGCTTGTCTGCGCGCGTGCTCCAATGCCTCCTTCAATGCTGCAATTTCATCCTTATCTGCGGTGCCAACAACTAGTGAGCCGCCCACAGCGCGCACCAGTGATAATACCACATCAGGATACTTTTCCTCCGTCCGACAATCGCCATAAAATTTGCCCTTCAGGAACCCCGGTAGCTGAACATCCTCAATGAGCACAGGGAGCACAACTACACGCTTCTCATCGATTTCTCTGTTGCTTGCTAGGTCTAGTTCCCGTTGCACCCACGCGCTTCCAACCGATGACTTGGAAAGTACTGCGCAAACATAGTCGACCTTATCCAAGCCCTCCCTGATCTTTTCAATTAATGAGTCGCCAATATTAATCTCCGCCTCATCAATCCAAACCGAATGCCCGTGCGAACGTAGGTCAGCAGCGAGCTTCCTAGCAAAAGGCTTGTCTGCGTGAGAATGGCTTAAGAAGATATAGGACATTGGATCTCTCTGGAATCGGCTTGCGCAGGCACTCAGATGCCCGCGACATAGTACTTACCTCATGCGTAAGTTGCTGCGATAAGAATTTTCACGGGAAACTACATTTTTTGGGTATGCCTTTCGCGAACCATTAGAGAAGCGGTGTCAAAATACCAGGTTGACAACCTAAATCGAACCATTGAATATGACACCATCTAAAACGAACCGCAGAGGTCTAATATGTTCGTCCGTGCCTACCTTCGCGCATCAACTCAAGAGCAGGATGCGAGCCGCGCTAGAGCAGACCTTCAGAGCTTCGCTGACGAGCGTGGGCTAAAGATTGCGGCGTACTATATTGAGAATGAGAGCGGCGCGTCACTGAAGCGGCCTGAGCTTTTCCGCCTACTATCTGATTGCCAACCGGGCGATACCATTCTTGTTGAACAGGTTGACCGCCTTAGCCGCCTGAATGCCGCCGACTGGGAGAGGCTTAAAGACCAAATTAGGTCGCGCCGTGTTCGCGTAGTCGCTCTGGACCTGCCGACATCGTGGAGCCTCGCCACGGCTGGGACGGACGACATTCAAAGCCGAATGTTGGACGCAATCAATGGCATGATGCTGGATATGTTAGCGGCCATAGCACGCAAGGATTATGAGGACAGGCGTAGGCGACAGGCCCAAGGCATAGCTAAGGCCAAGGCGTCGGGCGCGTACAAAGGAAGACCAGAAGACACGGCGCGGAATGCTGCAATTATTGAGATGCTTGCCAATGGTCTCACATGGAGCAGGATAGCGGCGGCCACTGGTTGTAGCCGTTCAACGTTGGCGCGTCTGGCGAAACGGTCTAGCGAGACCGCATGACAATTACCCGCCACTAGATAGCCGTCAATTACCCGCCACTATAGGAATAGACCATCTATGGTGTAGATAAGGGGTATGATAGGTGGAGTTCAGGAAAGAAATTCTGAAGATGTTTCTATCATGATGATCTTATGGACTCTCCCTCACAATGACAGATGAACTTCCTTTTAACGTCACCTTTAAGGTACGTATATGGTGCCATATCGCGATTTTAGTTTTTGCGTCTATGAATGACGGGATGAATCAATCCTTTTTATGGTGATGTGGATGAGCTTTTCGGCAAGCGTCATGATGACCACGTGCTGACATCGATAAGCTCAATGGTGGGGTGTACTGGATTTTCAGCAAGCCCCCTACACACACGCCCAGAAGGGCCAAACGTACCGCCCATCTGAAATGGCCGAGGACGGATTCACGCTCCTTATAATGGGCTTCACTGGCCCGAAAGCTGCCACATAGCGAAACCCTTAAGCTCTCACCTTCCCAGCCACATAGCCGCCGACAAACGCAAAAACAGCCGCCGCCATGAGCGCTTGCCACCGTGCCAGCGCAATTAAGAGCCAAAGACCGAAGAATAGCGACCAGCTTCCCCACTTCACAATCGTCATTTCAGCCTGCCCCTCTAAAATACCTGACGCTATGGTAGCGAGTATCAAAGTCAACCATCCCGTTAGCTGTGTGGGCGGCTGACGCGGGATGACACCAGTATTTATCGGAAACATACCCCTATCAAAACCAAGCTTGACCACTGACGAGCGGAGCTATGTTGGTCGAGCCAACTTTGGTCTTACCCTCCAAGGCGGAGCGGCCCGACACACTCACCGACTAGGTGATGACGAAAAGCAAATAGTAATCCTCACCGCAATCTGATTGTGGGTGAGCAGAAGCGCTCTTCGAAAGCAATGATCAACTCCGAAAGCGGTCTCTACAAAATCATCATGCGGTTAGATAAGGCCGAAGCTATCGCCTTCCAAGACTGGGTTATTCGCGAAGTCCTTCCGGCCATCCGCAAGACAGGTGGCTACATGCTTGCTTGAGCCGACAGCGCCGATATCCGGAATGGTGAGAATTATTTTTGGTAGGCATATAAAAAATTTCGCAATGGAAACAGTACCAATTTGGATGACCTAACCACATGCGGCAATAACCCATAAGTGGTTGTTTTTATTAAATTTACTTGTTGCGCAGACTGATCTATAGGGCACTCAAGGCAGGCAATAACGCTTCCTTCAACCGAGTTTCCGTCATGTCAACGACCGATAAAACGCCCCTTCTCACCCTTTCCCGAAATATCCCCTACCTGTGTGATTTCTGGTTTTGCACGAATGATGCTAGCTCATCGCGTCCCGGCTATTTCATGGATGCTGAGTTCCTACATGATGGTGTCGCGCTTTGGTGCGGGCACGTTCACCTTGTACTGGAGTTTCATGGCATCCGCGCACTGCGCAAATTATTCGCAGGTATCGCGCATGTCTAGGTCAATGCCATTTCCGGCAACAGCACACCAGTATTGCAGCCGCCCTGCGAACCCAGTTTTCAGACCGCAGGTAGACATGAGCCGGAAGGAATTAGCGACTGTCCTCCGCTGGACTTCGTGGGTAACGTTCCAGATGCTGATTGCGTATCGCGGTGGATTAGGTCTCAAGACCCTTGAAGGCAATCCAAGAGAACGGGCAGAAGGTATGCTGTACGCCCTCGACAACGGCATGCGCTACTTTGCGCAGGGCGGGCAACCTTTGCGGCCGATGCCTGACATTCCCGCTGTGTGGCCGAATACGTACCCGTTCGAACTGACGTGGTGCTTCGTGGAAATTCTTCAGCAGCGCATTAGCGAATATCCGTCCCTTCAGGCATTGGACGATGCAGCTTGGCAGCGGAAGATAGAAAAGACCGTTTCCTGAATAGAGTCAGGGGATTGACCGGAGTGAGGCATCATTAGCCGCCACCCATAGAAAAGTAGGCGTTCGAAAAACGGCCTGCCTTCACCCTCAATCAAAACCTCAACCGCCATCTAACGCGGCCCTCCGCGGGGCCGTGAGCGGTCAATCTATGGGCATTCTATGCACACCTCTCTGAACGAAAAGTATCCATCTGCCAAGCGCCCCATTGTTCTCTTCACCGATGATGAGGGCACAGAAGTTGTTCGTGTCGGCCTTCGTTGTGGCCACTCTGCTGTCCTGAACGCTGACGATTTCCATCGCCTCATAGTCCTTGGGGTTTCTCCGAACTGGTTTCTCAACTTGGATGGTGCTGGTCAGTTTCCCTATGTGCGCGCCCATATGCCCGCCGCCAATGGCTGGACTGGCAATCTCGTGACCATTGCCCGACTTATCCGTCCGGTGCCCTTCCGTGGCCTCACCGTCCGATATCTTGATGGCTGCGCGCTGAACCTGCGCCGGAAAAACATCTACGTGGCCGACCGCCGCAGCGGTGCGAAAGGTCGTGAATGGTCCTTGATCAAATCATCTGAAATCGAACTAGACGCCTGAAGGAAACACGATGGCAACCAAACTACCCGGCCTCTCCGGTAATGATGATATTCTAGCACGTGCTGGCGCAACGGCGAACACAGGCCGCGTGGTGACAAATTACCAGCCGCCCAGAACTCCCGGCTTGCGCCCTGTCGCGGCCCCGGTGGACATGTATGCGCGCCCAGAGCGTGCACCGATCGACAACCGCTTGGCCGACCTAGCGGACGCTCTTGGCTCCCTTAATCCGGCCCTTCAGCGGTACGCTCAGGCTGAGAAGCAACAGGACGATGAACTTCTCCCGGCACGGCTTGCTCAGCGTTACAGCGGGCGTACTGCAGAAGAACAGCTTGAGATGATGAAGAACGACCCGGACATGAAGTCCACTATGGGCCAGCGCCTCATCGCATCTCATGCTGGCCGCTCGGTTGCTGAGCAGGTGGCGCAGAACGTTATCTCTCAGTATGAGAACGGTTTCGACAAGGAGAACGGCGACATTGACGCCTTCTTGAACGAAGCCCAGCGTAAGGCCATTGAGGCAAATCCGAACAACCCGTTCTTTGCGCAGGAGTTCAGCACAGTCTTCGGCCCCATCGCCGGGAAACTGAGAGAGCAGCAGCTAAGCTACAAGACCAAGGCCACTGAAGACCGCGTTCAGGAAACCGTTCACGGCTCTTGGCTAGGCACCGTGAAGGCGGGTATCGCCGCTGGTAATGATCCATCCGCTATCGCCACCGCCTTGCGCCAGTCCTATGACGCCAACAAAGACCTTCTCTTTGTGGACTACAAGGACCAAGACAAGGCGATGGTCGGTGTCATGCAGTCCCTCACAATGGGGATGGAGCGCGAACCCGGAAACGCGAAACGCTATCTGGAAGTCATCAAAGAAATCGCGACGCAAGACCGAACGGGGTCGGACGGCACGAAGATTGGAACGCTGCTCGACAGCGCTGCACTAGGTCCCGATGTCGCCAAGCTTCTAGCTGCCGCCGATGACCAGTATGGGAAAATTCGCGACCGTGAAACCACCTACGCCAAGCAAGACTTCTGGATGCAGGCTGAGAACGGAAATCTCGACAAAGATAGGCTGCAAGAGTTCTGGGATAACCCCGATAACAAGGGTGCCATTACTGAAGCTGAACGGCGAGGCCTTGAGCAGCAGGACTTCACCGCAAAGCAGGCCAAGAGCAACGCATTGTTGAAAGCAGGCGCGAAAGCGCAAGCACAGCAGGCGAAGAAAGTCATCCTAGGCGGTAAACTCATAAATTCTCTTGGCGCATTGCGTTCCGCGTGATTCAAGGCTTCCGAATTAGGAGCTATGATGACACGCCGCCGCTACGAACTCA